>JAFYGE010000016.1 GCA_017543335.1 Ruminococcus sp. | reverse complement strand
TCTACAACGGCTGGGACAACCCTGAGACAGTCAAGGCTGACAAGCCTTCAAACTCTTTTGCAGACGGTTGGTCACCGGTAGCTTCTCACTACAAGAAGATAACTCTTGCTCCTGGCGAGTCAAAGACACTCATCTACATCCTCGGCTATGCTGAGAATCCTCAGGACAAGAAGTTTGCTGCTGAAAAGCCAGCTAACCTCCTCACAAGAGAGGCATGGGTACTCAACAAGGAAAAGGCTTATGCAATGATCGAGAAGTACAACACTCCTGAGAAGGTTGCAGCAGGTCTTGAAGAACTCCGCAACACATGGAATGATCTCCTTTCTATCTTCAAGGTAAACACACCTGATGACAAGGTAAACAGAATGGTAAACATCTGGAACCAGTATCAGTGTATGGTTACTTTCAACCTCTCACGTTCTGCTTCTTACTTCGAGAGCGGTATCGGCAGAGGTATGGGCTTCCGTGACTCTAACCAGGATATTCTCGGATTCGTTCACCAGATCCCTGAGCGTGCAAGAGAAAGACTTATCGACATCGCTTCTACTCAGCTTTCAGACGGCGGATGCTACCACCAGTATCAGCCTCTTACAAAGAAGGGTAACGCTGATATCGGCGGCGACTTCTCTGATGATCCGCTCTGGATGATCCTTTCTGTCGCTTCTTACATCAAGGAGACAGGCGACTGGGGCATCCTTGATGCTGACGTTCCTTTCGATGACGATCCGAACGGCAAGCACACAATGCTCGAACATCTCAATGTTTCATTCTATCATATCGTAAATAATCTCGGACCTCACGGTCTTCCACTCGCAATGAGAGCTGACTGGAACGATTGTATTAACCTTTCCTGCTTCTCTGATACACCTGGCGAGTCCTTCCAGACATACACCAATCCTAAGTTCGCAGCAGAGGGCGGTTACTCCAAGATAGCTGAGTCTGCTTTCGTTGCTACACTCTTTACATACACAGGTCCTGCTTTCGTAGGTATCTTAGAGCATCTCGGAAAAGCTGATGAAGCTGCTAAGGCTCAGGCTGAGATCGACAAGATGAAGGACAATGTTATGAAGTCCGCATTCGACGGCGACTGGTTCATAAGAGCTTATGACGCTAACGGCGAGAAGATGGGCTCTAAGGAGTGCGAGGAAGGTAAGATCTTCATCGAGCCACAGGGCTTCGCAGTTATGTCAGAGATCGGTAAGGATCAGGGTGCTGATATCAAGACTCTCAATTCTATCGATAAATACCTCAACTGTGAGTTCGGTCTCGTACTCAATAACCCTGCATTCACAAAGTACTATATACAGTACGGTGAGATCTCCACATATCCGGGCGGATACAAGGAGAACGCTGGTATCTTCACACACAACAATGCTTGGATCATCTGTGCTGAGGCTTATGCAGGCAGAGGCGACAAGGCATTCGAGTACTACAGCAAGATAGCTCCTGCTTTCACTGAGGAAACTTCCGATATCCACAAGACAGAGCCTTATGTATACGGTCAGATGATCGGCGGTAAGGACGCAAAGAACTTCGGTCAGGGTAAGAACTCATGGCTCACAGGTACTGCTGCTTGGAATATGGTTGCTATTTCCCAGTACATCCTCGGTGTACAGCCGGTATTCGACGGACTTAAAGTTGATCCTTCCATTCCTCACGAGTGGGACGGCTTCACTGCTACACGTAAGTTCCGTGGTGCTACATACAATATCACTGTTAAGAACCCAGACCACGTTTGCAAGGGTGTTAAGTCCATGACTGTTGACGGCAAGGCTGTTGACGGAAATGTTATCCCAGTAAACAACGGCGGAGTTCACGAAGTTGAAGTTGTAATGGGCTAAGCTATTTGATAATAAAGGACAGGCTTTCCGGAGTCTGTCCTTTTTGTTTTCAGGAGGAAGTATGAAACGTATCATTTTATTTATCATGACCACAGTATTGCTGTGCAGCACTTTTAGCTGCTCGAAGAAAAGCTCATCATCGTCCGAGAAAAAAGACATTGATCCGATACAGCGAAAAATCGAGGGAAGCATCTACTATAACGAGCTTGCAGGCTTCAAGTTTGACGGCGGTGACACATGGATATATGCCGACCTCAACAGCGATAGCTGGAAAAAACTTGAGGAACTCGGCATAGACAATGACATTGAAAACAGGGACTTGAACGCTCACGCTGAAGCAGGCGGACTTTTCACGGTGGATGTAGAAAAATATTCCGGCGAGCCTATGGACTGGGTGAAGGATAAAACAGCTTCGGACGATTATTTTTCGTTCGAGCTAAGCGAAGGCGAAAAGATAACTCTCGGAGACACAGAATTTCTCAAAGTCACTACAAAAGCGACTGGAGTAAAAGATGAAGGAACGCTGAAAGGACTAAAAGATTACATAGACGACCAGAGCTTTTTGGCATCCGGGATTTATTACACAGCCTGCATCGACGATTACATAGTAGTCATAACCCGACTGTACGGAACTGAAAAAACAGAGTCCGACGAAGAATTTGAGAGTCGTTTCTCCACTATAGATTGAGTTTCAACTCTGTATAATTTTATATCAAAATTTCATATAGTATAAAATATCCTGTGCACAATAATCTTTTGCACAGGATATTTTTGTTTATATGCAGTAAGCTGTTTTTTATGAACTATAATGCTTTTTTACGGATATCGGCTGTAAATTAAAGAAAATTCTATTGACATTGTACTGAAATTATGTTAGAATTAACGTGCAAAAGCATAGTAAGTCCACAGAATTGGGCGATCTGGCGGACTTAACGAAAATATAAAATGGGAGGACGAAAACATGAAATTATACAAAAAGGCTATGGCGGGTCTTTTTGCTGTCGCTATGAGTGCAGGCTTCATTGCACCATACTCAAATTCTTTTATAGGCAAAAATTATACCGCTTCAGCAGCAGTTAAAGACATCTCATCTGACATGACTTGGGGTACCCTCAGAATAGGCGGCGGCGGTTTCGTTTCCGGTATCGTTACAGGTAAAAAAGAAATGTATGCACGTACCGACGTTGGCGGTGCTTACAAGTATAACTACGAAACAGAAAGCTGGGAACAGCTTCTGGGATTTATCAACGAAGCTGACAGAGGTCTCCTCAGCGTCGATGCTATGGCTATCGACCCTACTGACGATAATACTGTTTACTTCCTCTGCGGATGTGCTTACTTCTCAGCAGAGAAAACTGTTATTTTCAAGACAACTGACGGCGGTAAGACATTCAAAGAGATAAACGTTACAAATCTTATTAAGGTAATGGGTAACGGTGACGGCCGTCAGTGCGGTGAGTCTATCGCTGTTGACCCTGATAACCCGAAGGTGATTTATGCCGGCGGCGACGTTATGAGCGACGATAAGTCAAAATCTGCTCTTATCAAATCTACTGACGGCGGCGAAACTTGGGAACCGGTTCTCGGTTATGACTCCCTCGGACTCTTCGGCAAAACTACTAAGTGGCCTACTTGGACAGATACTTACGCTCGTTCTATAACTGCCGATGAGTATAACCACCAGAACGGCGTTGCTGCAATTCAGATACTCGATGGAAAAGTTTATGTTGCTACTTCTGCAAAAGGCGTTGGAAACGTTCACGTTGCAAGCACTAAGGACGACGAGTTCACACTCCTCAGCAAAGACCTTCCTACAGATGTTTACCCTTCACGTATAAATAAAGATGCCAACGGCGATCTTCTGATCTCTTATATAGCAGGTCTTGCTTTCGGCGGAGCTTCCGGCGGCGGATACCGCTATTCTCCTAAGACAAATACTGTTACTCAGATCTTTGCAAGCAGCACCGGTCTCGGCTCAATCTGGGCTGACCCTACAAATCCGGATCACCTTATCACAGGAAGCTGCGGTAAATGGGAAGATCAGCTCTGGCAGGAATGGACTGACGAACACGGTGCTACTTGGGGCGACCAGTATTATCGTTCTTTCGACGGCGGTAAAACATGGGAGAATATCACTCCCGGAAAACAGGCTGGAGATTGGGGAAATAGACACCTCGTTGCTAACTATCTGCAAGACGGCGGATATGACTGGATAAGAGATAAGGCTATCCACTGGTCCGGTACTGTTGTTACCGACCCTCGTGATAATAATAGAATGTTCATTACATCCGGTAACGGCGTCTTCATCTGTACAAACCTCTGGAGCACAGATACAGACATCGATAAAGTTCCTACATATACCTTCCATCCGGACGGAATTGAGGAAGTTGTTGCTCTTGATTTTGCAAGTACAGCTGACGGTCTCGATCTCTCCGCTATAGGCGATTATGACGGTTTTGTACATGAAAAAATGGATAAGATCGGTCTTCAGTATCAGCCTAATATGGGCTCAACTTCTGCAATTGCTGTTTGCCCTCAGAATACCGACGTTTGGGCAAGACTTGCAGAGGGTGACAACGGCGGCGGATACTACACTACTGACAGAGGTAAGTCATGGACTGCATTTTCTCCTTCAACTAAAGGCGGAAAACTCGCTATCTCTCAGATAAACAAGTCAACTTACCGTCTCTTCAACACTGGTAAGAACGACGGAGTTGTGTCATACAGCGACGACTGGGGCAAGACTTGGACTGCTTGTCAGGGAATCCCTTCACAGTACGGCTCTAAGCCAACTATGCTCCTCATAGAGCCTGATGACCCGAACACAGTATATGCTTATGCTACATATTATAACTCCTCATGGTTCTATTCTAAGGACGAACCGGACGCTTCTGATGCTCAGTATAAGCTCTGCGTCAGCACTGACGGCGGTAAGACTTTCACTTCTACTGATATATGTATGTATGACCAGTGCGACAGTGCAGGTCGTATAGGCTACCTCGAAAAAGGTCACCTTATACTCGGCGGCGGCTGGTACGGTATGTACGATGTCGTTATCAAGGACGGTAAGGTAACCTCCAAGAAGCTCGACAACGTAAGCTACTGTAAGACTGTAGGTTACGGTGCTCCTGAGAAGAAGGGCGGAATCAATACTATCTATTTCTACGGCAAACCTGCTGATACTGACCCTGAGGGCATCTATCGCTCTACAGACGGCGGTAAGAGCTGGGTATGCATCAACACCGACCACCTCTATGGCGGTACCGGAAACGGTAACTTCCTCGTAGGCGATATGGACGAGTTCGGCAAGGTCTATATGTCAACTGTAGGATGCGGTATCGTTGTTGGATACCTCTCCGCAGAAGGAACAGAGCCTTCTACAAAACCTACCGGCACTACAGAACCTGATAAGAAAAGATTATGGGGCGACGCTAATTGCAGCGGCGAAATAAAAATGAATGACTCTGTTCTCGTTATGCAGGCTATCGCAAACTCTGATGCTTACGGCGAGAACGGCGATGATAAAAATCATATCACTTCTGAAGGTGCTCTCAACGCTGATGTTTACGACAACGGCAGCGGTCTAACTAACCAAGACGCCCTCCAGATCCAGAAGTATCTCATCCACTCCATTGCTTCTCTTGACCCTAAAGATTCTGCAAAATAAAAAACGCACCGGACTGAATACGGTGCCTATATAGAAGCTTATGCGTATTTATCGGGGAGAACCCTTTTTCAAAAGGGTTTCCCTCAATAGATACACGTAAAACTTTTATATCGGCACCACATTCGCTCTGGTGCGTTTTTATGACATTTCCGAGCCTGTATCGTCTGCGAAGAACGATATTTGGACACCGTCCTCCATAGCGAAAACATAAATTTCAGTTCCCTTACCGACCGGAGCATTATCCCATACAGCATAGCTGCCCTCGCTATCGGAAGGAGTACCATATATCTCGGTAAGCTTATTCACCCAGAAATGATAATTGCTGCTCTTATCGTCAAAGTAATTTATGCCGACAAGTCCACGGCTCGTGAAGCAAAGCACTATATCGCAGAATTTTCCGCAATATTTCACGCTGCCGTACTCCATTATTATCTGCCACGGCTGACCCTTTTCCTCTGTGCGGTACTCGTAACGCTTTATATAGCCTGACATTTTCTTTCTCTCTACTGACGGATTACTGTAGAATTCAAGACCGTTGAGTTTAAAGTCCTTAGTCCTGTCAACATATGGTACAGTTGTAGTAACAGCTGTTGAGGTTACCGAGGTATTGGCTGCGGTAACGGTATTTAAAGCCGCTGTTGTAGAGACTGGAGTACGTGGTTTAGAAGTAGTGGCAGTAATTTTACGGTCGTTACTCTTTCCGGGTTTTGTTACGACCCTCGTAACGGCTGCGGCATTATCAATCAGTTTATTATTTTCATCTGTCTCCGGAGTTTCTTCATCATCATCCGGCGGAACATCTTGCTCAGCAGGTACATATTGGGTTTCATACTGAGGAATATCAGCTTCGGTCTGCACCGTATTTTCAGGAGCTTCTGTCGGAGCTTCTTTTTTTGTAGGCTCGATAAAAGTCTCGCCGTCGGATATGACCGGAACTACAGGCGACCTTACTTCCGGCGAAGGAACATAGTCCCTCTGACGCTCATAGGAATTATCCGGAGTTGCGGCTGTAGTGTAAAACGACACCTGTATGCCCTCTTCAAGATTGAAAAGGTAAACGACCGTATCTCTGCCGAGAGGATCATCATACCATACTGCTATACCGCCGCCCTCCTCTGTCGGGGAGCTGTAAATATCCTCCAGCTTATTTCTCCACTCCATATAGTTTCTGCCGTGATCGAGATCGTGGTAATTCAGACCTATAAGTCCGTCACTAACAAAGCAAAGTGAAAGATCGCAGTTTATATCGAGAAGTTCGACACCGGAATAGTCCAGCATAAGCTGATCGGCATCGTAGATGTTGACACTTCGTTCCTTTACGAGCTTTTTGTCGCTGAGCTTTTCACGGACTTCATCCGACTTATCATACCAGCCAAGTCCCATAAGAGGCGAAGATGCTTTTTCTGACTTCTTAGCACAGCCTGCACTGACTGCAAGCACTGCTGCTGTACATAAACATATCAGTTTTTTCATCTCAATCCTCCTTTTCCTTTATCCTTTCGAGTCTGACCGTCACTCTGCTCTGTCCGCTGAGTGTACAGGTAAACAGCGTCATATCCCATTCACCGTCCTGACGGCGGAGCATCTGTTCAACGTTATAGCCGTCTATTTCCTCTGAGTATATGACTTCATAGCGGTGAACAGTTCCGGAGCAGTCGATAAAATCAACTTCGTCGCCCTGAACGAGGTCACGGATATTACCGAAATGGCTGCTGTAGTTATGTGCTGCTATGACTATATCATCATCCTGCACCGAGCCGCTGTAACGACAGGGTGAGTATTTAAGTCCCTCATAGCTCCAGCCGTCCATAACAGGAAGTTCGGTACCCAGTTTAGGAATCATGATATATCCGCAGTAATATCTGTCGTCAATACTTATAGTCTTGACTTCATCAGTTTCATTGCTATATTGCTCAAAGAGATCTTCCTCGCTGTCTGGCGGAGTTAAGTCTGACTCCTGAGTGTACTCATGAGTCTCCGGTATCTCGTCTTTAAGCTGGACGAGAATATCCTCCGCACGTTTTCCGGCTCTGCGGGAATCCCACACGTTATACAAGCAAAGGAACAATGCCGATAATATCAGCATTGTTCCAGCAATTACAAATAATTTCCATATTTTATTTTTCATTCTTCATCCTTTTTAGGTCTGAGGAAGGCACCTATACCTATCATGACCACTCCGCCGCCGACCATTGGTATCACAGGCCACCACAGCTGTCCGGTCTGAGGAATCTTCTCTTTGGAAACAGTTGTTGTGACAGGTGGAGTTGTTGATTTCTTATAAGTATTCTCAATAATGAACTGTGTTTCATTATGGTCGATAGCTACAGTATATTCAGACGGGATATTGCGTTCAACGACGCTCCAGTTTTTCTTGTCTTTTTCTGAGAGCCATGAGTACTGCCAGTTATTCTCGCTGTTAAGCTTTATGGTATCATACAGACTGCCGTCGCAATAAATTTCAACATCTATCTCAACAGGTCTGTCAGCGAGAGCGGACTCATCGCCCTTCCATACCTTCTTGACTGCATATTTATTGTAAAAATCATTAGTTGAACGCATTATGAACTTAGGATAAGCGTCGTAACTAAGCTCGGCATTTTCCTCAGCAATGTTAATAAGGAATGTTGAAGGAACGTAAATTACTTCACCGCTGATAAGATCTGTTCCGGCAGCAAGGTAAACGCCCGTTTCGAGGTCATTGAACTTTAACTCACCTTTGCTGTCAGTCTTTCCGTTTTTCAGTATCGGGATATTATCAGCGACCGCATAGCTTTCAAGAGTTTTTGCAGCCTTCATATTCTCGTCAGCAGTCAATTCACCGAGGCTCACGGAATACTTTGCAAAGTCTCCCTCAAGCACAAGTTCCTTGCCCTGCATCTTTCCCACTCTGTATATACGCCATTCCATACCTACAAGAATTGTATCATCCCTACGGCATATCAGATTCAGGCTCGGAGCTTCTTCAGCAAAAGCACAGTTCCATGATAAAACAGCCGTAAGCATAAGCATTATCGAGCCTATTGCAGCTATCACTGAAAATATTCGCTTTTTAGCAGCCTTCATATCACTCACCGTCCTTTGGCAATTTTATTTTTTCTATTATATATTTGTCTATATACATATCTTTTTTTCGTTTTCCTGTTATGATCCAATAGATAACAAGTACAGCTATAAGCGGTACTAATATTAATGGCATTATTGTCATTCTGTCGACCTGTAATGCGTCAGCAGGCACTTTAACTCTGCGGCCCTGATCGAAATTGTCGATCCTGTGAGCTCTTATGAGAAGTCTGTGAGTATTTACTCCATATGGGGTACAGGTCATAAGAGTCATGTAATCTTCCTGAGGTATGATCGCAAGCTCCTCAGTCTGATCGGGAAGTATCTTGATTATCTTCTCGACCTCATAGGTCAGCACCTCGTTGAGTACATTAACCGTGAAAATATCGCCCTCGACCATATCATCAAGGTCTGAAAAGAGCTTTGCAGAGGGAAGTCCACGGTGACCGGATATTACCGAATGTGTTGATGCTCCGCCAACAGGGAATGAAGAACCCTTTATATGTCCGGCAGCTATCTGCAATACACCTTCGTCTGTACCGTGATATATCGGAAGCTCTACACGTATGCATGGAATAGTTATATATCCCATGATGCCGGTGCCTGATATATCAAGTATATCATCATAGCCCTCTATCTGGTCATAATTTCTGAACGGAGCACTAAGCATTGCGAGTTTACGGTTATATTCCCTTGCTTCTGCAATTCTGGCATCAATCTCTTTTTCGTCGAGCTGAGCCACAGTCTCCTTATATTCAACTATTGCTTTCATTTGCATACGCTGATTCCACCAGTTACTAACTGTCGGATAAAGCATCACGGAGAGGCCTGCAAGGAAAATGAAAATCAGAATTACTGTAATAAGTGTTTCACGCTTTTTCTTCATCATCTTCTCCTTGTTAGTCTCTCCCTGATGGCCTCCGCAGATGCGGAGGCATTTCAGGTCAGCTTTCGGACTTATGTCCGTTATTTATTAAGATCAGTCAGCGTTTTCGTCCTTAGATCTCTTTCTGGAAACGAGGTAGATACCTGCGAGACCAGCTGCACAGCCGCCGCCGAGTACGAACAGTGTAGTACCCATGCCACCGGTTGTTGGGAGTGATGTTCCCTTGTTGTTCTCAACGTCGATCTTTGCAACATCGAAATCAGTTGTATCTTCTACAGATACATTATTCAGTGCAAGATTTGTAAGAGCTTTCTTTGCATCTCCGTCCCAAGTCTGATTGTTAACTGTTGTTGCAGTTAATGTCAGTGTTACGTCAGGATCAGCAGGGAGCTTATATCCCTCAGGAGCCTTAGTCTCAGTGAGGGTATATGTACCGTCATCAAGACCGATAAGCTTGAATATACCGTTTTCACCAGACTTAACAGTTGTTGTAACACCATCTCTAAGATCCTGGTCAGCAACTGTATATGTACCGTTGCCATTATCGATGAACTTGATAGTATTTGTGCCGCTCTTGAGCTCGAATTCAGCATCTGCAAGAACGTCCTTAGTTGTGCCGTCGATCTTGGTAACATCGATCTCGTATGTGAATACGATTACCTTATCCTCAGGAGTCTTGTCTGTCTTCTCCTCATCGTCTTCCTCATCTGGTGTACCCTTGTCATCCTTTGGAACGTCCTCTTTTTCATCGTTTGTGTTAGGAGTATATTCCCAATTCGGATTGTTTGAGTATGTAAGGTCAACCTTGTTCTCCTGTCCTGGGATACCAATATTAGCTGTACTATTAAGCTTAGCTGAGTACTTTACGGTTACGATAGTATTTGCGTTAACGCCGTCATAAGCCTTTATATCCTCAAATGTTACTATAAGCTGATTCTTTTCAGAATCCCACTTAACACGGCAGTTTGTTCCGGTATCACCTTCTACTGTGTAAACACCGTCAACAGGATTACTTGCTGTAAGTGTTGTGTTGTCGCCAACCTTGATTTCTACTGTCTTAGGCTGATCAAACTGTGTTCCGAGAGTATCAGTAAACTTGTAGTAGTAGTGATCGTAATCTTCAAGAGTAGCAGGCATTGAACCATAGAGCTGGAATGGAACATCTGAACCAATGCTATAGTCAGCAACGTCATTCCACTTTGCAGAGTTATCAACCTCTGCCTCAAGAGCTGAAGGAGTTCCTGTATAGCCTGTAGTAGTCTTTACATTTTCCTGTACCTTCTTGATTACTGAAGGATAGGACTTCTTAGTAGCTACTGAAAGACCAGTTGCAGCCTTATCAGATGAAGATACCTGAAGTATGAATCTTGAAACTGCATCGTTGGTATCACCAGCTGCTGTGTATGAATCCTTGATGAGGTAATAGCCCTCAACAAGATCTGTACCATCTGCTGCAATAGCTGTTCCGCCTGTTGTTATAGCCTTAGCAACAATGTCTGCGAGTGCCTGAGCATCTGTTGAGTCATCATCGATTCCGTCAAGTGCCTTAGCAGCAGCTGCTGCTTTTTGAGCGTCTGTTGCAGTAGCAGGAAGAGCATCGATATACTCACCTACAGTCTTTGAACCTGCTTCGCTCTTCTTGAATGCGAGGAAAGCAGCATTTTCTTTCAGAGCTGCTGCATCTGCACCCCAACCGGTTATATTGAACTCTGGATTATCTGGATCGGTATTGTCATACGCACCGGTAAAGATCTGATATGCTGTGTAGGTGTGCTCTGCATTATCAGCAGAAGTATTCATCTTAACGTTTACAGAAACAGGATCTGCTGCGAATGAAGCTACTGGAGCCATTGTGCAAGCTGTAAGTGCAAGGGCAGCTGCCATTGCTAAAAATCTTCTTGTATTTTTCATAATTAATTCTCCTTATCATTATTATTTGCCCTGTCTGCTGTTTGTTCACAGCAGACAGAACACAGATCATACGTTTTTAATACGTTTTCTTACCTTTAAACCTCCGGCGATAGCAAGAAGTATCATAACACCTCCTGCCATATAAATTGTTTTCATTCCCTTGCCGCCGGTTTCGGGAAGTTCTACTCCAGTATCATCCGGAGTATTTTGTATCGTTATTTCAGGCGTTGTTCCTGTTGAAGCATTTACTGAATATTCGGTATGTTCGTCGCCGTCGATGAACAGATAGCTTGCTTTGTAGCCGTCTGCTCCGCCGACTTCTTCTATCCAATAGTAGTAAGGTTCAACAGTTCCGTCTGCCTTAACGTTGTACATTGGAAGATCATTTGCAATAAGCTGCCAGTCATCGCTGCTGCTTATTGTCTTTTCGATGTAGCCGTCATCTTCAAATGTCGGCGTACCCGCTGATCTTTTTGGAGTGCTCATCATCGACTTCTGACCGCTATCTGCTGAGCCAGTCTCCGGTATTTCTGACGGAGCTGATGCTGCATATGCTTTAGCCTTTCCAAGTCGTAATGTTGATGCACTGAATCTTGTAAGCGGCATTCCGCTTTCAGTACCCGGTGCTGCCGAGCGTCTTCTTGGAGCTCCGTTTGGTGCTGGTGGAGATTTTGCGATGATCGTTTTATTGCCATCAGCAGTCTCTACAGTGATCGATTCGCCCCAATTCAGATTAGCTTGTTTAACTGTAAGATCAAATGATGTGCTTCCAGCCGTATAATTTACATCTACCCACCAACCTGGAGTATTTCCGTTTACTGATACATTATTATCATTTCCATATGTTCTGTAAATCGAAGTTATAGGTGATGAAGAACTAATAATATATTTAGTTCCCGGAGTAAATGAAACCTCCTGACCAGCAATTTCATCAAGCTCTAGATATTCGGTTTTAGCTTTCGTATGGATCTTTATTACATATGGACCCTGAACGTTATTCACCTGTATCAATACTGGTTTACTGCTTAGTGCAGCAGAACCGGAAGCATCGAACACAGTCGGATTAGCTGCATTAATTGTGCCATTATTTTCTTTCCAGTCTATACCAGGAGCTGAAATACCGATTGCATTATTTTGTCCGGTCTCCGGATAAACCTCATATTTAAGAGGCTTCAGGTCTTTAAGCTCATCATTTGTCTGGAGAGCATTTATAAGATACTTCCTGTATTCTGTACCGCCGTCTTCTACAGCAGGAATATTAAGAGTTATTATTCCAGTTTCCTGATCGTAAGTATAGCTCAGTTCACCTCTGCTTATCTCCTGATCTCCTGATGTTTCAAATATAAACGGCATCTTCTTGGAAGCATTTACAGTGATCTCCTTCGACGCTGTCTCTTCGTCATTTCGAGTAGCTGTGATATTAGCAGTACCCTCACCTACCGGAGTTACAACACCATTGTCGTCGACTGTAGCGACAGTCTCGTCACTTGATGACCATTCAAATGTACCGAATGGAGGATCAACGTCTAAATCGAGCGTATCTCCCATATTAACGGTATCCTCACCGATTACATTAAATGTATCCGGAAGTTCAACTGTAAGTGTTACGCTGTCCTGCAAGCCCTTATAGGTTGCAGTTATTGTCGCATCGCCTACGCCATTGACCGTTAATGTTCCGTCAGCTGCTACTTCGATCACATCAGTATTGCTGCTTGTATAGCCTATGCTGCTCTTATTTGTTACATCCTCAGGAGTTTCTCCCGGAGCTGTATAAGTTGCAGTCAGCACAGCCGGAGTCTCATCATATTTGAATGTTGACTTATCAGCTGTAAGCATCAATGCCGGATCGTCTGTAACATTGACAATAAGTTCAACTATCTGTCCGTCCTCTGATTGAAGCTTAATGGTAGTAGTTCCGGTTTTCGTACCTGTAGGAGTAATATTCAGGATACGTCCGGCAACTCCGTCCGTTGCCACATTTATCAGAGTATCGTCATAATCTTCGCCTTCGGCAGAGATTATCTTTACCTTCTGATTTGCAGTTACCGTAACTCCGCTTGTATCGCTCTTTGTCATAGTTACCGGATTCTTATCCAGTGAAAGTATGAGCGGATTCTGCTGAGCTTCTTCGGTATCTGCTGTTGTTGAACGATAAACTCTTATCGTTACCTGTTCGCCGTCATGGTTTTCGTTTCCGTCAGCCCATGTCTTGATGAACTTGATCTTTGCCGGCTTCAACTTATTGCTTATAGTAACAATTCCGTTTTCAGTAGCCACAAGACCATTGTTCTGATATTTTACTTCCGAAATATATCTGTATTCCGGTTCAGACAAGTTATAGTATCCTTCTGCGGAGTTGAGCACATGAGTGCCGACCTCTTTGAAGTAGTATACATATTCCTCATTCTGATCGTTTGTTTTTGGCAGATCCTTCAGTATCTTACTGAAGCCGTCCGCTTTTTCAAGCGTGCATATCCTATAAGGAGTGCCTATCAAAATAGAATTGATATCGGCATCCGCTGGCATTGCGAGCTTTGTGCCTCCTGCCTGTGAAGCAAGCAGCTGATAGATCTCAACTGTTATACTATCCGGCAGTTTATTTAGCTTAGCGGCATTATAATCAGCATCATCAGGATCTGTCACTATTTCATCTCCGAGAACATCATACCATTTCTTTACAATTTTCAGCTCTGTTGGCTGAGTATTGGTAATAGTTGTTCTGAATGTTCCGGATGATGTTCTGTTTACATATGAAGCTATGTAGCCTTCCGGAACTTCTTCTTCTACAGCATAGTAGTAATAATCACTGCCGCTGTCATCTGCTGAAGGAAGTCCGTTCCATGAAGCCGTCCAGCTGCCTGTTTCATCGAGCAGCACTTCCGGTTCGATTACAGTTATCGTAAGTTCCTGTTCAGTTCCGTCCGAGAAGGTGACTGTTATCGTTTCAGTACCGGCTGTATCTCCGGTAATTATAAGCTGATCGCTGTTATGATTTATAGTAGCTATCGAGCTTGCTGACGATATCGAGGATATATTGCTATCCAGAATGAATGCCTTAGTCTTGCCTTTTACAATGACCTTAACATCTTTGTTTGACTGGATATCTTCACCTGTATATGTACCCTCCGGAATATTGCCTTCTGCTATTGCTTCGAGCTGCTCTTCCGTAAGCTGATACAGTGACTGTACGAATTTAACTCTTATCTGGTCGCCGCTGTGATCGGCACCCATATCGTTCCATATCTTTTCGACTGTAGCATTTACCGCCGTCTGTCTCTTATCGGTATTGATAATTTCAAGAACACCGGTACCATTGCTTATCATTCTTGAAGTCTGCGGTTCAAGGAACTTGCCCTCAAGAGCCGCTTTCTGTGCATCCGTGAGTTTTTCTGCAACCTCAAAATTATCGAAATATGCAAGCGGGTATTTTTTACCTTCTGTATATTCCAGATATGTAGCAGCCGAACCCGCAGGAACATCTACAAGTCCAACCTCTACAGGAAGCTGTAGTTTATACTCATTAGCAGCGTTAAGCACATGATCTTCAAGATCAAGCTTAACTTTGTAAGGACCCTTTATTCCGTAGACCTCGAAGTCTACAGCCATTGATTCTGTTGAAGAACCAACTTCCTTAGGCGGTGGTATCTCTTTTCCGTCGAGGTTTATCCATCTCTTTTTGACCTGAATGCCCTCCGAGTTGTTTACGCCTATCTGAGTACCGTCCTTATTTGTACCATTTCTGGTATATACCGGAATAAACGGGCTTATCTCATCATTATGCTTGAATCTTCCGCTTGCCGGATCAAAAGTATATTTCTTTCCATTAGCGGTATAGCTTTCTTCCTGTACGAAGTAGTAGACTGGAGAGCCGTTTTTACCGGTCAGGAGTCCTGTCCACTCGACTGTGTCGATAACTGCGTCAGGATCAACCGGATTCTTTTTATAAGTTGCGTTTATCGGATTACTAAATGTTGTATCCGATGCAGGAAGTCCGAGGAATTCCTTAGTAACCGGTTTAAGATCAGTTCCGTTCTTGTCGAATGAGTAGTAGAGTTTAAGCTCTACAGAAGCTGTGTCCGGAATATCTATATCCTTACCGGAGAAAGTCTTTTTAGCCTGTAACTGTATACGGCAGCTGTTCGGGATATTAGCTGTGCCGTATGTAGTGAGTGGTCTGATGCGGCTGATTCCGTTTTCATCAAAAGCATCTTCAGGAGGTGTTCCATTAAAACCATCGTATGAGTAATAGAACACATACTCGCTGTTAGCTTTGAATCCGCCGTTTGACCAATCAGGCTGTAGGTAATCGGTAGGAGCCTGCACCTCTACGAATTTGTAGAGTGTTTTCTGTTCAAGGATAAAATCGTGAACATTTTCTTTGTCATCTGTTGCAGCATCATCGCTGTCTGCAAATACCAAAGAAGCGGCTGCCTCTGGATATGTTTTATCATTGGTGCCCTTCTGAACCTCGGTATATCCGACCGCTTCATCAGGGAAAGTGAATTTTCTTACATACTTGCTTTCACGGAGTACAGGTTCTATGCTGCTTGCATATACCCATTGTCCTGAATCAGTATCGTATTTTGCGACCTTGAATACAGCACTAAGAGTATTAAGAGTGTAGTTGTTTACGTCTACCTTATATATACTTGGATATTTGATAGCCTCTGCACTCGCACTTGAATCGCTGACATTCATTTCGCTGTGTGACTGTTTAGACCAGCCGCTCGCATTATCTTCTTCAAACGAAGCAACGTTGTCGAAATAGATCTTATCGCCGTTGCTTGGTGCACCCGGACCTGCTGTATTTGGTGTGTAACCTGTTACGCTGTATCTATACTCAACATACAGATGCTGCTGATCCGGAACTTCTACATTAAGTACTGCCGGTATCGCTTCAGGAGTTGAAAAAGCTTCTATATTATCGAGCATTCGATTTACATTACTATGATAAACTCCATGATCATCATTATAACCATAGTTTGATTTATCAACGATCACGATATATTTAGCGTTTTCCGGTACTTTAAAATTAAGTACACTTGTACCAGAACTATTATATGCCGGTAAAGCGGTCTGACTTTGCACCATATTAGCATACCAATTCGGTGCTTCTTCATCAAAGTCGGTATAGAAGTAAACTTCTCCAGGCGAATCACCGTTCACAACAGGATTCTTATTAGCGGTTATCGTTACATAGTCTCCAGCCTTCCAGCCGTCTACCAAGAAGAATCCGACATTAGAACCGTCCTTGGAAGCTGGCTTTCTTTCGGATACTGTAAGACCCGAACGAGGAGCGTAATTATAATCGATCGTATAGCTGTAATCGGTTATCGGATGAGTCTTATCAACAGTTCCGTCCTCATTATAAGGATAAACTGCGATATGATCGAGAGCAAGTCTCAGGTTATCCATCGTCTTGCTGCTTCCCTCACCGAGTGTAAGCTTATCGGTGATGCTGATGTAATCATCGTTAGTAAGCTTCTCTCCCTCTGGATTTACTTCCAGACTATAATTGAGATATCCGCCTGCAACGCCGGCATTGAACTTCTTATTAAGATGATTATTTTCATCATTTATCGGATCATCCGGTATCGAGCTGTTTATAATAGTAAGAGTTGCTGTCTTATCCTTGGTGTCATCTTCTTTTCTTATCTTATTAGTGAGAACTCCGTTTACGAGTGCCTCATCAAGCTTATCAACTGGTATAGCGATACAATATCTGAAAGCTACTGTATTCTCACGAAGTGTAAGAGTAAGCGTATCTCCGTCCACTTCATACGTATCATTCATACCGTAATATTCATACCCTATCGGGAAGTCCCTTCGCCATGTAGGGTTATCATCATACGATATTGCCGGAGCATAATCACTGCCTAATGACTGAGCTTTAGCTGTGTCAAGATAAATCGCACCTTCCGGCAGCGTATCGATATACGTTATCTGTTTTGTTTTATCTGAACCCATATCAAAGTTCAGCAGCCAGCGGAATATGTAATATTCTTTTGCTGTTCCACTGCCGTCCAGATCAAGAGTCTTTTTATTAAGATCAGCGGTACTGTTGACGCTGTCGAGCACTCCCTCATAATCGAAACGTATACTTGACTTACCATAACCTTTAACATCAGTTTTATTAGTGACCTTCAAATTCTGATTGCTGTCATACTGATTATAGGTCATTGCATTTATCAGTTTATTATTGTAAGTAGCGGTATAACCGGATTCTTCATCAAGAACTTCTTCTACTCTATAATAGTAGTCGTTAACGCATCCGTTTTCGTCGACCGCCCATTTTGGAACATTGTCTGGCAATTCAAACTGATCTTCGCCGGTCTTTGCACCTGCTGAAAGGGTATACTCTTTAAACATAGTCCACTTTTCGGTATCAGTTTCAGCCGGAGCAGCTCCATCTTCTGCAATGGCCTGCCATATTCTGATCTTTATATTAGCCGGACGTGTTCCATAAGCATTATTCTTATCTTCCCAGCTCTTTGTAAGTTTTAGTTTAACTGTTTCAACAGGATTTGGATCTTTTCTCTCAAAATTCATTCCCGGAACGTCCTTAGGAGTTTCATTGAATGTGAGTCTATTTGAGAACTGAGAAGTTTTTCCGTTTTCAACTCCGCTTATGTCAGCTTCCGTCTTATAATTAGCCACTATATACTTATATTTTGAAGAATCGATCGCAGAAGTGAAAGTGACTTCAAACTTTACAGCCTTTTTTGTTGAAGATGAAAGATCGGTTATCTCATCACCGGAGGCATCGAAAAATTTGATAGTGTACATTTCGCTTGTAAGCTTAGTCATTGTACTTTCGTTATCGACAGTGTTGCCGTATATTTCAATTGCCGCAGCCTGTTCCGGAGTTATGTAATGAACTCCGCCGTTTTCATCATTGAGGATATGGTCTTCAAACTTATCCCCGCTGACTATATAGTTGTCCTTAGTGAGTTTTATTTTCCAGTTAAGCTCTCTGTCCTCTGTATCGTTCATACCGACAACAGATGAAGTCTTATTTTCCGAAATACCTCTATAGGATTTACTGCCTTCTATTCTCATCTTGAGAGTTCCGACACCTTCTGCACCGTCTTTCATTTTGTCGTCAGGTGAAGCACCCTCTGCTGTATTACTTACCTGTACCTCCTGACCAGCCTGATAACCGGCATAATTTCCGGTCTCAAAAGCTGTATTTTCGAGAGGCTTTGTATAGAACAGCTCTATTTTGTTTACTATCTTTGTATTGTCAGTAATGTGGATAGTAACTGTATCGGAATTCTGATCTTTAGATAAAGTTACGTAAGAAGTAAGGTCTTCTTCCTGATCCGTATATCCTGATTCCTTACTTGCATCACTCCAACGGTTGAATGTACGGAAAGCATTGAAAGTTATCTGATCTGCTGTAAGACCCACAAATGCCGGATCGGAAATGGTGTATCCGTCAAGAGTTCGCTTACTGTTCGCATCGACTCTCGGTTCGCCATTCTGATCGGTATAAGCATTAGCTGTAGCAGTGATCTTCCACTTTACTTCTTCCGTATCGGAATTGAAGTCATCGAACCATTTTCCTACCTGGAACTGATGTTCATATTTTACTGTTACATTACCCGTAGATGCCGGATCAGGAGGATTATGTACATTCTGTCTTACGCTCGCACTGTTAGTTTGCTCGGTACTTGCTATACCGTCTGTATTATCGAAGGCAACATCCTTCATATAAACTATATCGAGTGAAGCCGGTATGTTCGGATCCGGGTTAAATGTGATCGTATTTCCGCTTATGGTATATTTACTTGGAGCAAGCTCTTGTCTCTGCCATGCTTCATTGAAGTAATATACCTTTGCGTCTGCTGGTATAGGTGCTGAATCTTCAACAGTAGCATTTCCAAGACCGTCGCCTGAATAGTTATCAACGTGGATAGTCCACTGTATCTTATCGTTCGAGCCTGCACCGTCAATGTAATAATCAGGTGTACCGGTCTTGCTTATATTGAGTTTGTTCTCGATCGTAATTGTCTTTGAAGCAGTTATAGGTGTTTCATCACCCTTCTGAGCACTTACATCATTATCATATGTATGTCCGTTTGTCAGGTTTCTCTGCTTATAAGTTATAGTTACCTGCTGATTGCTTCCGGCAAGTGTGAAGTTACCGTTTCCGGTATGAGTTGCACTTCCTTCAGGTGAAACCGTTATGTCTCTTATAGTTGACCAGTCTAAAGCTGTACCGTTGTCTTTCAGAACATCGGTAAGTGAATACTGGCTGAGGTCGATATAACCTCTTGGGTCTGTAAGAGTTACAGTCCAGAGAATATATTTATTCGGACCTTCATGTTTGATCTGTCCTTCTTTGGCGATTGTGAGTTTGTCATCAGCAAAGTCCACATTAAGCTCGACATTATTTGCCTGACTTATCACAACTGTTCTGTCGCCGTCAGCATCATCTACTCTTGTTACATTACCAGAGAAGTTTATCGCACCTTTGAATCCGTTTGTACAGGTATTCAAATATGAGATATATTCATTAGTGAAGTATATCGATATAAGACCGCCGCCGTCTGCACCTTTGGATATCGCATAATATCCGGCTGGTGTAGTTGAACCCAGTTCCCATGAAGTATCGATAACAGTCATATTAGAACCGTAGTAGTCCTGACTGATAATCAAATCTTTCGGGATATTGTAGTGTACATAGTGGTTATCAAGTATTCCCGACTCGGCGAGTTGAGTACCATTGTACTCATAATTAAGAGTAATGCTGAGTAAGGCTGAATCAGCGTCTCCTGCATCAACGATACACGGAGTACCGTCATATTTTTTACCGCCGCTGATTACTGATATACTTTTTATCTTGTCTTCAAAGTCACTACTGCCAGTCATCGGGGACGAAGGTGCAGAGCTGACGAAAGGTGTTGAATCACCTCTCCGGTTAAGCTGAATGATCTTTGAGATATCCACCTTTCCCGCATTCTGTCTTGTCATACTGACTCCCGGAGCTATCATCGACACCGGAACTACAAATGTAACTAAAACAGAGAGAGTCAGCAAACACGCTATAAATCTTCTGTTTTGCTTTCTGTTTCGTATCAGTTCATTGATCTTCCTATGCAGATCTTTCACACCGCTCTCTCCTTTCATCATTTTATTTGTCCTTATCAGGGCTTTCCGAATTTATCGAACGGGTAAACTCTCAGAACCACCTTGCCGAGCACATTTTCCTCCGCTATGCATCCAACGGAAGTTGAACGGCTGTCTACAGATACAGCTCTGTGGTCGCCCATTACAAACAATCTGTTTTCCGGCACCTGATATGGCATTGTTATGTCGCATTCGCCTTTAGCTTTGCCGCTTACATAAGATTCATCAAGTTCCTCGTCATTAAGAACGACTGTGCCGTCGTCTTTAATAAGTATATTATCTCCGGGAACTCCGATGACTCTTTTAAGCAATACCTTATTATTATAATAGAAAGCAACTATGTCTCCGGTCTTATAATGCGATGACCTCATGCACATCACGACCTCTCCATTTGTCAATGTAGGAGACATACTTGAACCGGTAACTCTGAATACCGGAATAAGTCTCGTTGAGACTATAACTGCTATCGCAGCAACTACTATAAGTGCTCCGACAGTACTTTTCAAGTTTCGGAAAAAGCTTTTTTTATACCTAAGCCTTTTCAGTTCTCTTCCGAATTGTTCAGAAGAGGGAATATCAATTAATTTTTTATCAGTCATTTATTTTTTATCCTCAGAAGCACTTTCAGCCGGTTCAGGAGCTGTATCCTCGTTCACGGCAGTCTGCTTCTTTTTTAACTCGATAGCCTCATCAGCTAAAGAAAACAATTTATCTTTCAGCAGATCATTTTCTGCTTTAAGCTCTTCGTTTTCCTTTTTTAAATAGTATAGTATTTCTATAAGTTCTATTCTTTTTAGCTTTTTCAACTCTTTATCCGTCATTTTTGATCCTCCGGACATTAAAAATAGCTATTTATATATAACCATATTGATTTTATATACCAATTATATCAGCATTTACTACAACATTCAATACAATAATTACAATGTTAATAATTTGTTCTTAATTATCGTATATTCCTACAACAAATCAACTAATATTTTGTATAACTTTCAGCAAATAGAATTTTTTATACATTAAGTTTATGGATTACTATATGCATTTTATAGCTAAAATTACACATTATGTAGAATATGTCCAACTTTTTTAAAAAATCTAAATAGTGCAAAAAATACTTGGTGTCGAATTTAACAAATACTTAAAAAATAAAGTAAAACTTTATAGTTATTCATTGTAAAAACATAAAAGCACAAAAAAAGAAAGAGAGGGAGCATATTTGCTCCCCCCTATTTTTCCCATAATTAAAGCCGAAAGAGTATAACTTATCAGATATTGCCGGAAATAGTTATGATGCTCTCACCCGGCTGAGTGCTCCATACTCCTGTAGTTGTATCCTGTGTGAATACAGCAGCAGGTACTGTTATCTGCCCTGCAAGTGTTGTAAATTCTCCTGTATTTTCGTTATAGGTGTAATTTGTGCCTTCTGTCCAAGTAGCTCCGTTGAATGTTGCAGTAAGATTCTTTAATATCGGATCGAAAGTATCTGTGAATATCACATCATCTGTTCTTGCAGCAGGCTCACTGCCGTAATTGCGGATAACAAAGGTATAGGTAAGTGCTCCGTTTTCCTCTACGGCAACAGGACTGAGTGACTTGCTTATCTCAAGCGAAGGAGTATTCTCCGGATTTATCTGCTCTGATGCTGATACATCTGTTATACCTGCTCCGCTCAGTACTGCTGTATTTGTAACAGAAGTCCCCTCGCCAAGAGGTGCATACTGATTAGCTGTTGCAGAATAAATAATAGCTGCATTGCCGTCCGCAGGTATATTTATTCCGGTAACTGTAAGCGGAGAAAACGATGTCACGGTCGGTGCAGGCTGGAGAACACCGTTCACATAGTAGCTGATACTCCCCTCCTCGTAAGTCAGAGGCACTACTGTTACAGCCGGCTCACCTACTTCATACGCACCAAGGTCATCGGTGAGCGTTATCCCGTTAAGAGCTGTTGAACCGCTGTTCACCATGCTTACTACGAATACTACATTATCACCGGTAGTATAAGTCTCCGGAGTTGCGTTCTTAGATGCGGAGAGAACTTCAAGTATCTCTCCGGTAGTTATATTAGAAGTGGTCACTGTTCCGTTATAGGAAAGTGTTGCCTGATTATAAAATACTGCCATTATGATTCCTCCATAAGACGGGGCTGCCGTCCGATTTCGGGAGGGAGTTCTTCCCTCCCTCGCTATATTATATTCTTATGAAGGGCTTCTTGTGAATATATGAAAGGAGCGTCCCTTTCGGAACGCTCTTCGTTTTCATCAGTATACACTTATACCATATGAATATTCATCATAAAAAACTTCTGTCTTTTCCCCATCAAAATATAATATCTGATTACGTGAACCATAATAAGGACTTCCCGGAATGACTCTTGAACATAATATAAAGGCATTTTTATCATCATCAAGATAATATTGAGCATTATTACCGTAATACAAGATACGGTCCGGATTACCGCCGCTTGCCATATATACAGCCTTGGCTTTATCAGCATACATACCGAGTGTCGAATTTACTATTTTTTTTACCTGCTCTGGAGTAATTCTCGGAGCATTCTCAGAAAGCTCTCCAGCCATTTGCTTGACTTTTCTTTGATAAACCGAACTTCCGGAATTAATATACTCCCTTATCTTTTGAAGCTTCGCCGCAGATACTGATACGAACGGATTAGGATACGAATAGTTATTGCCATATAGATAACGCTCGATGTATATGCCGTTTTTGTCATTGCCGCAGTATTTTATCGTTTTATTACCATGATCAATGTATAAGTCCGCATTGGACGATACATTATAAATATCTATCTTTTTATTATTTTCATAATATGTTGTATCAGGATACTTTTGATAAGAAGCAAAGACATTCATCGCATCACTAAATTCATAATTATTACAGTATGTTACAAATATCTCTCTTATTGCTATGTCCAATTCAAGGCGGTTTTTAACAGGATAGTCCTCAACTACCAGATACTCCCTGAACGGATACTCAACACCATCTTCTCTCTCATCTTTGCGGACTTCTGCAAGTTTAGCTATTTTTTCATTTGACAGCCTCTTATTGAATGCCTCCTGAACATCAACATAAGGTGGACCGCTTTTTGGATTGATCGTTTCAAGATAGGTAACGATCTCGTTATATCGAGGATCAACCGTTGTCACACTTACTCCATAAGGATATGTAGTGGTAGGCAGCGGTGCAGTTGTCGTCGGCGGTGCAGTTGTAGTAGACGGAGCATTATAAGGTCCATAGAGATACGTCGTTACAGCAGACTTAGTATCACGTCTGCCCGTGACTGCCGTAGTTACGGTATTTTTCCGCTCCTGACTCTTTACAGTTACTGTAGGATGATTACTGCCGTTATTCTTCACTGTTGTTTCTGTACTGTATCTGCCTCTGTCTACAACGTTCACTTTGGTATATATTACTCTATTATCTCCATTCTGAGTAACTACCATTGTTTCTGTAACTCTTGTAGTTTCAGTTGCAGATGTGGTCACTACCTGAGTTTCAGCTGTATCTGTTGTTACTTTATCTTTCTCATTTTCCTGACTCGACCTTGTATGTTCCTCAACTATGACCGGTCGGGGATCATCTTTCTTTTTCGGATCAGGACGGAATCTGAACACTGCTCCGCCTATTGTCGCTCCAACGACCAGAACTACAGCTGCTGCCATTGCAGCAGTTCTGAATCTTCTTACAGAGCGTACAGGCGTAACGGTATATATATCTGAATGTTCAGATTCTCCGTCCAATTTCGTCCGCACTTTTTCCATAGTTTTTTTATATATTCTTTCTTCTGTACGCCGGTCGGCAGCGGGATAACTTCCGGCAATACGTTCAACAGCTGACTTGCTTTGCAGTAGAAACTTTATGCTTTTTTTCATATAACTCCTCCTTTATAGAGTGATGTCAAAGCGTTCAAGCTGTACTTTGAGCTTATTTAGTGCTCTTTTCAGCCTGCTCCTGACAGTTATAGGATTTATGCCAGTTATCTTTCCTATCTCTGTTGAACTGCGTTCAAAGAAATATTTCTGGATTATGATAACCGAGTCCGGTTCGCCCAGTGCTTCGATATTGTCAAGAAGTATTTTTGTAAGTTCAGAATTTTCAATTTTCTCTGCAATATTTTCTTTTGACGGAAGTGCTTCGTATTCTTCACTCTCCATTTCAATACTTCTTGCATTTTTCTTTGATGCTGAACGGGCAATATCTATCGCTCTGTTTCTTGCTGTAGTTCCTATATATGCTTTTAGTGAACCATCAAATCCTGTATCATATTTTATCATAACGTCACTAAGCACGTCTGCTGTGCAGTCTTCTGCATCTCTTACACATCCGTACTTGTTGAGTATGCTGTATATGATAGTATAAGCATATTGCCAGTATTCATCAAATAACGCTCGGAAACCCTCATCACGTGAACGCTCTATCTTTTCTTTTATCTCTTTGTCGTTCACCTGACATTCCTCCCTTCATAAAGCTTTATGCATACATTTCAGCTTTCATTATACACATACGACGCCAAAATGTAAAGTGTTGCATCTTTTTTATAAAAAAAGCACTCCTTTTTACGGGAGTGCTTTGGTGTATTTAAATATATCGTATCAACCTCTGCAAGATGGGTAAAGCTGTATAAGATTTATCGCATCAGCGAGGTTAATTTCGCCATCTAAATTTGTATCTGCGAGTGTTAAATCAGAGATCTGTGCAAGATTTAATTTATAGTCCTGAATAAGCTGTACATCTTTCTTATCGATAACATGATCCATATTAACATCGCCTATTGAATACTGACAAGCAGGCATTGGTGAGATAGTATAATTGATTCTGGAATCACTTGGAGATGAAATCCTCCAGCTGCTATGTCCAGCAGAACACTTCTTAATATCATTGTCTGATTTAAGGAAGTGAGAATAATTTGTGGTTGATGACTGACCATCATGACAAGAATCTACATGGAAATAACGATTTCCTAATTTTACCATACACCATGCATGGCTGCTACTGCTTAAACAATATGACTCTATACCAGCTTCACGGAGAAGAAGTGTAAGTGCTCTTGCATAGCCGTCACAAACAGTTGTATCTCTCATGAAAACAGAGGAATCAACATGGCACTCTGTTGAAGGATCAGGTGCTCCGTTAACAAATGCATAGTCAACTTTATCACAAACCCAGTCATGCAAAGCCTTTATCTTCTGACCTTTCGTCATACCAGAATGTGTATTAGTACCAACGGTATATTTTACTATTGCATTTAAATACTCGTTATAAAACGCAAACTTCTGAACATCACAATATCTGAAATTCTTTCTTATCACTTCATCAAAAGCCGTCTGGAAAACAGGCTCAGCATTAGGGCTGTATCTCTTGCTTCTATAGCTTACGATAGTTTGATTATTGATCTTATTGAACTTCTTGCAGTCATTTAATGACTGTCTGACAAATAACTGGTTCAAAATAGCAGGATCAGAGATGTTAAGATTTTCAAGTGAAGTGCATCCCATAAAAACATCATTTTTAAACATCTTTTCCGGATAGCGTGAAATTGTTACTGATTTAAGTCCTGTACAATCCTCAAATACCTTCATATCAATGGAGTCAACAGATGCAGGAACAACGAAAGATTCAAGACTTGGGCACTCCATGAACATACCATAAGTCAATTTTTTTAAGTTGCTTGATAAAGTTACTGATTTGAGATCATTACAACCTCTGAATACATAATTTCCAAATTCAGTTACTGAAGGTACTGATATTGAAGTAATTCCAGAAGAACAAAATGCATTATAATCTATAGTATTAACTGTTGTAGGCAGTGATATAGACTTTAATTTTGGTGTTGCACAAAACGCAGCCGCACCTATTTTTTTTACTCCGTGCGGAACAAATACGGTCTCTAAGTTCTTGGCATTATAGAAACAGCTATTTGGTATCTCAGTTACTCCTCTTGGAATAGCAACTTTTGTAACATTATTATTCTGCTGGAATAAGCCATATCCAAGAGCAGTTACAGAATGACCGTTAATAGATTCAGGGATAATAACATATCCGCCGTTTCCCTTATACTTTGTAAGTTTTGCAGTATATGTTCCTGTTTCCTCATACTCCCAGTCACCGTAGCTGATAGCAGCGGATGCAGAAATAGTATTTGTTGGAACTATCTTGCTGAAAATGCTTGCTTCTGATGAGATCACACCTGATGCAACTATAGAAAGTGCCATAACAGATGCTATGATTTTTTTTGAATTGATGCTTAAACTCATTAGTAAAAATCTCCTTGATATATTTTTTATATAGCTATAATGATTGATATATAATTGTTGCAACATAAATAATATAACACAACTTTGCAACAATGTCAATAGCGTAAATTTTTTCAAAAAAATTTCACTTTATTGCATTATATTTTATAATATCAGTCATTTTATATAAACTTGACAAATCGATATATCCATGTTATCATATAAGTGATTTTTTATGTGTTTTGCCAAATAGGAGTAATTTATGATAAACGGACGAAGGATCATTGCACTATGCCTTTCAAAATTAGGTGAAGTTCCGAGCTTTCAGCTGACCACATCACTGAACGCAGAAGCTCAGAAACTTGGACACAGTGTTTTTGTATACAATTTATGCGAAGATCTTTTTTATGCAGATACAAGAAGTCAGACCGAAGCACGTATATTCGACCTTATCGACTTCAGCATCGTTGATGTACTGGTAATATCTGTAGAGGGAATAAAGCACAAACCAACTGTTGCTGCCCTTGTACTCAACGCTCAGGAGCACGGAGTCCCCGTTATAACTATCGACGGCTATTTTGAGGGCTGTATCAATCTTGGTTTCGGATTTAAAGAGGGATTTGAAAAGATCGTAAGGCATATAACCGATTTCCACGGTATTACCGACATCCACTATATAGCAGGATTCAAAGGCAACTCGTTCTCAGAAGAAAGACGCAAGGTTATCGAAGATGTACTTGCTGAAAAGGGTATAAAGTTTACCGAGGAAAATGTCAGCTACGGAGACTTCTGGGGAGTTCCCGCAAAACAGGCTGCTATCAGACTAATAGAAAGCGGAAGACTGCCAAAAGCTATAATATGTGCAAACGACATAATGGCAATAAATGTCTGCACAGTACTCACAGAAAACGGGATAAACGTTCCGGACGATGTTCTCGTGACGGGGTTTGACGGTATAGAGGATATTCTATTCTCTTTGCCGAGGATAACCTCCGCAAGCTGTAGTCTCACGCTTATGGGCAAAAAGGTCGCTGAAACTGCTGACGAGATCTTCCGCACCGGAAAATTCACCGGTTCTACCCAAGTAATACCGGAGCTTATGCCCTCAAATTCATGCGGATGCTGTGATGATAAGACAATAAATGTGCCTTCCATAATGTCACTTCTCAGTTCAAGATTCAACCGCATTCAGGATGACAACCACGCACTTTCAAAATGTTCGGAAAAAATGCAGAACTGCCGCAGTATCGAAGAAGTTTCAGCTCTCTTCGACAACTATGTTTTCTCTGACACGACTTGCCTTCTGAATAAGAGGTTCACTGTCCCGACCGCAAAGCCTTTCGTTCATACTGAAGAGGATATTTTCGAGGACGAGATGTGTGTACTGCATAATTTCGGCTCACTTCAGGACTATAAACCTTTTAACTTCCATAAGAACAATATAATACCGGAGATAGACAGACTGCTTGAAAAAAAATGTCCTCTTGTATTTTCAATGATAGATTACCTCAACACTCCGCTGGGATACGTCATTTTCCACTACCCTACGGACGACCTGAATCTGTATTGCCGTATACCTATTATAATAACAGCTCTGAACAATGCCCTCGGAGGATACATCAACAATCAGAGTCAGCGTTACCTGTTGTTCCGTGTTGAGGAGATGTACCGCACTGACCCTCTTACCGGACTTTTCAACCGTATCGGTTTCTCAAATGAATTCGAGAGAAGATTCGGCAACCCGAACACTTCATCAATAACGGTAGTACTTGCAGACCTCGATAATCTGAAATATATAAACGATAAATTCGGACATATGGCTGGTGATAAGGCTATACGTATGGTCGCAGACGCTTTGCAGTATGCCTGTCCGGAAGATTCGCTTTTCGTAAGACTCGGCGGCGATGAGATGATGGCTGTAATGGGCGGAGCTCCGCAGGAAGAGAGCATCAAGAACAGCATAAGCTTCTTCCTCGAAAAAAACAGCTTCGGATTCGATTATAATGTATCTTCAAGTATCGGAGTATACTCCACCGATAAACCGGAAGAAATGCGGATTGAAAGCCTTATAAAGCACTCAGACGAGCTTATGTACTCAGAAAAACGCAGAAAAAAAGATTCTGCAAGAAGATAATACGACCGGTGAACTAACATTAAAGTTCACCGGTATTTTTTGTATTCAATTTGCACAATATCAGTCCGATATATTTAAACTAAGTGCTGAATTTATGCATAAATCAGTATTTGTACATAGTTTAGTAACAAAATGCCCTTTATTTATGGTATAATGAAGGTGTATAGTGGATGTTTTTGTGCAGATGATACGGGAGGACTTCATCTGACCAAAATATCCCAAATTGCCCTTACAAAATGAAAGGAGTGCATTTATCATGTCAATAAGATCAAAATTCAAAAAGGCTGTTACCGGCATCATAAGTACAGCTATGGTGGCAAGCTCTGTGACCACAATGAGCTACTCACCGTCTGTAAATGCCGCAACAGATAACAACTACTACGAAGCTCTTGCTATGTCACTGTATTTCTACGACAGTAATGCCTGCGGAACAGGTATAACCGACGGTCCGCTCACATGGAGAGGCGACTGCCACACCTATGATGCAACCGCTTCCGTTGGTACGCTAAGCGGTTCAGCTAAGGCTATCGTCGATCCGGACGGTGACGGAAAAGTGGACGTTTCCGGCGGTTTCCACGATGCCGGCGACCATATCAAATTCAATCTCACTATAGGCTTCGGAATATCAAGCCTTGCTATGTCAGACTACCTCTTCCCTGGAGTTTACGAGAAGGCTGGCTGTAAAGACCACCTCATGTATGAGCTCAAATGGGGTGCTGACTACCTCATGAAGACAACTTTCCTCGACGGCTCTGATAACGTTGTTGCTGTTGCTCACGTTGTTGCTGAGGGCGGTACTGACCACAGCTACTGGTCTGCTCCTGAAACTCAGACATATGCAAGACCCGTTTACTGGCTGACATCATCTTCAAACAACTCCGCTGTATGCTGCGAAATGGCTGCCGGTCTTGCAGGAACAGCCTATGTATGGCGTGACGCAGACCCGGCTTATGCGGACGAATGTATAAGATACGCAAAAGCACTTCTTTCATTCGGTCAGAAGCACGTCGGAAACAACTCCGGCGGTATCGGCGGATTCTACGACACTGATGCTCAGTATCAGGACGAAGAAGCTCTTGCTCAGGCTTGGCTCTGGATACTCAACGAAGGCGATAAACCGTCTCGTACTCCTAAGAGCGGCGACTACGGCGGGAATCAGTACGACGGATACGTTTATACATGGGATAAGGTATGGCAGGGCTATTGTTCTATGATGTACAAAGCTACAGGCGAAAATGTCTTTAAGCAGGAGCTTATTTACGAATATCCTAACCAAGGCGGTATAAGCGAGACTACTTACTGTGCAAGCGGCTGGGGAGCTTCACGTTATAACTGTGCTAAACAGCTGAGAGGTCTCATCCTCGCTGAGGGCGACGCTAATTCAAGCTACGCAAAGGCTGCTAAATTCCAGATGGACCATATCCTCGGAAACAACTCTCTCGGATACAGCTTCCTTATCGGTTACGGCAACAAGTGGCCAGTCCACATCCACCACCGTGCCGCTAACCCCGGAAACGGCAACGATACAGCTTCAACTAACCCGTCCGCTAAGTATACTAACTACGGTATGCTCGTAGGCGGCGACGATAACAGCGGCTATCAGGATCAAACCGATAAATACCAGTATACAGAAGGTGCTCTCGATTACAACGGCTGCTTCGCCCTTGCTTGTGCAGGTCTTGCAGACCTCTACGGCGGCGACGCTTCTGCTATCAAGTCGATAGAGTCAAGTGCTTCTGAGATAAACAATAACTTCGTCTTCGGTAACAGCGAGCCGGATGACCCGACTATATCAAAGACTACTACCACAAGAATAACAACTACAAGAGCTTCTACAACTACTGTAGTTACTACTAAGGTCACAGAAAAAGTCAACGTCGCAGCAGGCAAAGAAATCAACATAGAGCTTAAAGGTGCTGACGAACTTGAATTTATAATCAAATCCGATGCAGGCGACAACGGAAACGGTGCAATATCCTATACTTCCAACAGCGGTCAATACAGCCAGACCGGTCAGTTCAACTTCACTGACGACGGCAGCGGAAAAACTGTTATAAATACTCCTGTTTCCGGAATTGAAGCTCAGAATGACACTGTTACTCTCCACCTCTGGTGGTCAAACAAGGGTTCAAGCACTATCTCTGAGGTCTACAGAGTTTACTACAAGACTGTAGATACACCGATACAGACCACTACAACCACTACACCTCCGGAAAATATAATCTGGGGCGATTCCAACGACAGCGGCGAGGTAAAAATGAATGACGCAGTACTCATTATGCAGATGTTAGCTAATGACGATGCTTTCGGTCTCACCGGTACTGACGAAAACCATATCACCGAAAAGGGTTACCGCAATGCCGATGTTTATGAACACGGCACAAGCGGTGTCACAAATATGGATGCTGTATGGATACAAAAATATCTCATTCATGCTGTCCCGACCCTTAACCCTATCCTTGACGCTACATCAAATTAACAAATCATAGGAGACACTTCGGTGTCTCCTATTTTCTTCCCAATATGTATACAGCCAACTGCTTTAGCCGACATATTTCCACAGTGCAAATGTTATTATGCACATAATATTTATATCACTTTTGTGCAATGTTCTGAAATTGTGAAAATTCTGTGATTTTTACCATATTGTAATATTTTAGTAACTTAAATGTAACTAAAATCACTGCAAAAAACTGTATAATGAATTTATACATATTATAGGCAAATATTGAGAAAGAAGCGTGATATTCATGAAGACATTTTCAAGGATCAAAAACATGGTTCTTAGTGGTGTTATCGCTTTTTCCGCAGTTGTTTCACCTCTTGCTGCTCCAATAGCATCAGAGGCTCCCTCTCTCACAGCAACTGCAGCGGATAACGATAACTACGCTAGGCTCCTTCAGTACTCCCTCTATTTTTATGACGCAAATATGTGTGGCGACAATTCAAGCTGTGCTTTGAACTGGAGAAGTAACTGCCACATGACAGACGAAGTAAAGGGCGGTTTCCACGATGCTGGTGACCACGCTATGTTCGGTCTCCCACAGGGCTTCACAGCTGCTACACTCGGCTGGAGCTACTACGAATTCAAAGACTCATTCGTTTCCACCGGTCAGGATGCTCACCTTAAAGTTATCACTGATAAATTCTGCGATTTCTTCAAGGCTTCCACAAAACTCAGCGGCGGTAACGTTTCCAATTTCCTCTATCAGAAGGGCGACGGTAATGAAGACCACGGCTACTGGGGTCCTCCGGAGCAGCAGGGAAGCAGAAAAATGTACTGGACAAGCAACGGTGCAAGTGATATCGCTGCTGAGTATTCAGCTGCTCTCGCTGCAAACTACTGCAACTTCGGTAATGCTGAAGACCTTACCTATGCTGAGGCTCTCTACAAGTTCTCAAAGCAGTACAATCAGGTAGCTGTAGACGGTCCTAAGGGCTTCTATAACTCAAACGGATGTGCTGATGAACAGGCTTGGGCTGCAGGCTGGCTTTACCTCGCTACTAAGAATAACAGCTACCTCAACGACCTCAAATCTAACCTTCCTAAGGTAGGCTGGACTCACGGCTGGAACGACGCTCACCTCGGTGCTGCTTGCCTCTACGGCGAGATCACTGGCGACTGGAATGCTGCTAACGGCTTCATGTCAAGCAAAGCAAACGGAAGCAACTATATGTTCCTCGATAAGTGGGGCAGTGCAAGACTTAACTGCTCAATGCAGATGACAGCTCTTATCGCTACAAAGAACGGTGCTGCTAACTACAAGGATTGGGCTAAGGGACAGATGAATTACATCCTCGGTTCTAACCCTGCAAATACTTGCTTCGTAACAGGTTTCGCAAGCAACAGTGCTAAGAACGCTCACCACAGAGCTGCTTCCGGCTACACAAGCTATTCACAGTTCAACATGAACGGCTGGAATCCAGACGGCGACCATATGTCTCCATTCTGTGCTTACGGCAGCAATGCTAAGCCACTCATCGGTGCTCTCGTTGGCGGTCCTTGCGACGCAAGCGGTTCTTACCACGATAACATGGCTGACTATATCTGTAATGAGGTCGCTATCGACTATAACGCAGGTCTCGTAGGTGCTGCTGCTGGTCTTTACTACTTCTATAAGACAGGTTCTATCGATAACAGCATCAACGGCGTAACAAAGATCTATAAGCCATCTTCAACTCCTGGTCCTCAGCCAACAACTACTACAAAGTATACTCCTGGTCCTCAGCCAACAACAACTACAACTTCAAAGACACCTAATCCTCAGGGCGACGGTGTGTACACATATTCACCAAATCAGCGTATCAAGTACAACCAGAACTCAGACGATAAGATGGTAGGCTGGGAATGGGCTGAATTCGGTATTCCTGCAACAGAGAAGGTAACTAAGGTAGAGGTAAGCATCTCTTCCAACAACGGTTCTCTCGGTAAGTGGCAGGGTGCTTTCGGTACTTCCACAAGCGATGCTGCTAACGATTACTGGGCAATGAGCAAGGATATGCAGGAGACATTCTCCGGCAACAAGGGTACTGTT
>JAFYGE010000015.1 GCA_017543335.1 Ruminococcus sp. | reverse complement strand
GTCAATGATTTTTTCAGGCAGATCCTTGATCTGTCTTTTTGTCGTGCCATTTTGCAAAAGTAATAGCAGGAGTATGTTCGCTTATATCACAAACATACTCCTGTTCCTTTATCGTATTCGGTTAGCTTAATGACATTAGCCAAATGGCGGTCATTTTTTTATACAGTTATAAAAAAGGTTCGAATGCACATATTTGCAATATTACAGTTTGTTTATGCCAAGCTGTAAATGTTATATACTTATAATACGAGGTGATGAACATGAGCCAGGAATCAGTCAACAAATTTGCAGAGCGCTATAAGCGAATAGGCCTTAATATAGCCCTTCAGAGAAAAATGAAAGGTCTTACACAGATACAGCTTGCTGAGAAGATCGGTATCAGCCGCACACATATGAGCAACATCGAAGCTCCGAATATGCTTACACCGGTATCTCTTGAGGTCATATTCGAAATAGCTGATGCGCTAAATATAAAGCCGGAAGTCCTTTTTGTAATGAGTGATGAGTAATGAAAAAGTTTGAAATGGTTAAATACGGACGTTGGGAGTATCCTGCAGATGTTCCTATAAGGATATCAGAGATCGCCGGTCACTTTGATAAGAGCGACATCTATCCGAAACAGGCGTATTCGCTCCATACAGAGTACAGCTTTGGTTCAAGGGAGTTCAACAGCCGCTGTCTTAATGGACTTGATGTAATAAGAAGCAGCAATCTTTACGGTATCCCTCAGCTATGGAAAAACAGAGAATGGGCGCAGGAGTTCGCACAGTTTATCACTGCGATATGCTATGGTCATCCTGCTCCTGAGGTAATAGAGGTACATCCGCCATTTATTGATTATGTAGAAAATATACATAACTTTATCGAGGTATATAAGGAGTTCGAGTACAGTATCCTGGAGAAATATCCCGATGTTAAGATTTGTATTGAAAACAGATGCGGTTCCAGATATAAGACGTCTCCGTTTCTGTTTTCAAAGTACACCAGCTTTTTTGAGCTCTGCGAGGAGATTCAGCGTGAACATCTCAGGCTTAAAATAGCTTTTGATATTCCTCAGCTTTTCACCGCAGAGGCAATAAGCGGCGAACAGTCGAACAGGATGTACAACTGTCTCCGCGGAATGAAAATGATACGCGAGTATTTTGGCAGTGTTCATCTGTGGGGGAAAGGCTCATACAACGGCAGAAGTAATGTAGCTCATCACGGCAACTTCGATACCTGGTTTTGTGAGCCTGATATAAAAAATGAGTTTCTGGCACTTATATCTGAACTTTTCGATGATGATGTTGTCAGATATATGGTTCTTGAAGTGAACAGTAACAACTCCGATCTTATAAGCATAATAAACGACCTGAAAAGTATTGATTTTTCGTTTGTAAGGGTGATATAATGGATAGTGTAGCAGTATTTCAGGAGGAGAATCCGTCATTAGAGAATTACTGGCGCTCAGTAGTCCTGTTCGGCAACAATGTAGCTTCATATAAGTTTGCATTGGCGAAAACTCTTCTTGAACTGATAGAACAGGACAAGACTCATATTACTCTCGAAGAACTTGCAAAGCCGTATTCTAAGCACCTGTGCGAGCACATCGCTGTGTCCTCAAAACAGGCAACGAGCCGTACCAGCTCATTTCTCGATGCTTGCAGACAATATAATGAAGGCACTATATCAGCCGATAATCTGATACAGGTTACTAAGTCCAAAGGCTTCAATAACGTTCTTGATGCTTTTCATCACGTTAACGGAGCTGACCTTCCTGTGAAGTTCTTTGAGAAAACTAATATCAACGGAACTGCCGGCATTGTGCTGACGGATTACGTGTACAGGCTCGGTGAGATAAAATTTGAAAAGAACCTTACACACGAAGCAGAAGCTCGCTGGAACTTGGTTGAAACAGCGTGGAATCTTGGAGTATCAGTAAATACGCTTTCAATAAAGTATGATGAAAATAGCGACATTCTCTTTGTTGAGGATAATAAGATAAGACGCAGAAATATAACGTCAGTTCGTGCGGCTCTTAACGGATATCAGAAAGGTAAGTGCTTCTATTGCTTTGATGATATCAATGTTACGAATGACTCTACTAATTCTTGTGACGTTGACCACTTTATTCCCCATACGCTTCAGCAGTACACAAACGCCAATCTGGACGGTGTATGGAATCTTGTT
>JAFYGE010000014.1 GCA_017543335.1 Ruminococcus sp. | reverse complement strand
TATTGAATTTTCTACCTTGAGTGTGTATCGTGTGCAGAGGGCTTCCCTCAGCGAAGTTCTGGTCTTTGATCTCGTCGATTACGATGCTCAGCGGAGCTGAGTCATGGTCACGTTGCCATTCGAAAGCCGACGATATCATTGCGTCAAGCACAGAGTGAACTTTATCACCAGACTCGTTCCCGAAAGATATAACAGGGATTTTCTTCGATTTCTCAAAGAATTCTGCCCATCCACTCTCCTCGAAACCGATAGTGTCGATGTCGTCAAGCGTAGAACTAACGAGACTAAACACATGATTACCGACCTTACCGCCTCTTTTTAGGGCGGTGCGGAGCATCTCGGTAGTAACTGAAGTAACAGTTGACTGCCGCTTCAGCATTTCCGAAATAATCCCTGTAAGCGTTCGAGTCTCGTCTTTGTCGAGTTTACCCGCGATAGCTTTAATAAATCCAACTATGCGGCGTTTCTTAGCCGGAAGTCCAGGACAGTCTCCGATAAACAATGGATTTATAGGAAGCTTTCTTTTACCGGCAGCAACTTCGATAAACTCAAACATGGCATCGACGACATCAGCGGGTAGCGCCCTGAGGACTTCGTCACGAGTGAAGGAATCACTAACATCGCAGACAAGCATCCTGCTCCCCAGCATTGCTAACAATGGTAGCAAATTTGTTGCACAGAATGACTTGCCTTTGCCGCTCTGACCTGTTATCAAGATATAGTCATTCGACTTGTTGCCGAAGGCGATATCCTTACCGACATACCTGCCGTCTGCGGTTATACCCAACGGAAGAAGCTCGTTTCGTGACAGCTCGCTGTATTCAAGAAGATACTTATGATAATCAGCAAGTTCGAGCCTTTTGCGGTTCTCAGCATTTATGAGCTGCTTGCTGATGCCGTAGGTATACAGCATATAAGGCTCACCATTGGAATTCTGAACATGAAACCGGTAACACTTGCTATTGTGATCGTTGATATTCAGGCATTCGTTAGCCTTTAACGCATCTGTCAGCGAGTTAACACTGTGGAGCTTCATCTTACTTCGAGAAAGTTCTCCAATGATGTCAGTCTCGAAGTAGACATAATCTTCATCAACAATGACCGAGTTGTTTCCTTGGTCGATGACTATGAACTTCGTCCGTTTTATGTAATTAAAGCACCCACTGCCTATCTCCTTGTTCAGACAGTTGCCGAAGAGAGTGAGCAGCAGCTCGTCGTTACTCGAACCGACCTCGTTATATGAACTAAGGATATCTATCAGACTTAATTCTGTTTCTTCGTCGAAGAAAACTCCAAAATATTCATCATAGGTTCTAAGTGTTGAGAGAAGTAAATAATAGAGGTTGCGTCTTTGAGGAGGAATATAGTAAGGGGTCTGACACGATATATCTCTCATGTGGCGGTTGAAAACCTCAAGAAAATCGCTGAAGCGTTTTTCTATCCCCGAGAGCATCACGGCATCGTGGTGTTCCAACAGCTCGGTTAGTACAGTGGGACTGATATCATAAGCGCCATTCAACTCAGAAACCTCACAGTAGAGTTCCTGTTTTAGTTGCGATGAAGCATAGCCTGATAATACCACAGGAATCTGAAGAAACTCTCCGCCGGCATTAAGAACACGTTTGTGGAGAGCATCAATGCCCTTTTCACGCTTACCCTCTTCATCCGCCTTGGTATCATCGGTGATAAGAAGAACAGCGTCATTTACGATATCTCCTGCTTGTTCGATAGCTTTACCATTGCTTAGCGTCAACATCCTGCCTCGTCCATAGGTTACGTTATCATATAACGCCGTCAACAGAGAAATATCAGCTCTGTCGGTTGGCTTGGTGACTATTATCTCGTCGCAGTATACACCGAATTTACTCGCAAAGGTCTGCATATAGCTCGCTGTGCGAATAAGGAACGGGATTTTCAAGTTAGGATAGGAGTTGAAAATATCGTTAAACTTCCAACTCTGACTTTTTTCGTCAGTATAGATCCTTGTACGAATCCTTGGAAGCTCGCGGCAATTTATGCTCTCCGACATTCTCTCATGTAAAATAGGAGGATATCTGCCTCTCGATTGCCAATGCCCGAGATGAGCCGAAAGAAATTCCCAGCCTTGCTTCGAACTTGCAAATATCGTTTTTTCGGTATCCGATTTCTCAACAATAAGTGTCTGAACCAGTCGCTCACAAAGGTCGTCCTTACGCTTGTTAGATTGAGGAGGAAGCTTGAGATATTTGCAGACCATCCTTTTTTCAAGAACGTCAATTGGAATAAAATCTTCTTGGTTTGCTGTCATTACATTTTTAAAATGTTTAACAACATAACCTAACTTTGTTCCATCACGAATGACCACTACTGAGCTTATCACACTGAATTCAATAAGCGGAAGTGTTTTAATAATCTTTCCGCCTACGACTTTCATGTATCCGTGCTGGGTCCCGAGCGAATTGGAGAAGAACAATTCGTATTCTACTCCAAGTTCTTGAGCTGACTTTTTGATCAGCTCGTCGAAGCTTGTGAAGCCGAGCCTTGTGATACCGAAGACCTGAGCGTTGTGAGGTGCATCCGCTTGCTGTAAATCTGGTGGATGTGCTTGCTGCTGAGGCAGCATTTCTTGATCAGGCAATTTAATCACCTTCCTTTTTTTATTTCAGTAACCGCAGAAGTAGGTGAATAATTTCCCTGGTCACAAAAATCGGCTGATTTGGGGCCGATTTGGGGCTTATGTGATGTTCGGTAATTATTTCACCTGCTTTAAGCAGCGCCTGAGGATTTTTATCGGACTTGTCCGTCCTTATAGTTATTATATCGCATACTCAGCCAAATGTCGATTCAACAAGAATATACACTTCGATACATTGTAAATGTATAAAATGGAGGATACTTTTATGGATTTTGGAAGATTCATTGCTGCTTTTGGTGCTGGATACAGAAAATTAATTGATCCTGATACTAATAAAGCATTGAGCAAGCCATTATTCTGTAGATATCTGCTTTGTAGTATTACTACAGATATTAATAATGTTATATATATTGACGGGATACAAGACAAAAAGCACAAACGTAGCGAGTCAGCTTTTCAAGCTTTCTATCGTAATAATGACCGCCGTTCATTGCATCCGATTGCTGAAAGTATCTTAAACAGAAAAAGCCTTGATAAAAGCAAGTTCATGTTTTTCCTCGAAGAGTATTGTAATAACTATCCCAAAGAAAAGCTTCTAAAGGATTTCAAACGATATATTCCTTCTACTTCTTATTCAACTCTTTTTGAAGACATAACAGATGCGTTCGTATCAATACTTGAAAAAGCTGCGGCAGAGCCTGATAATAGATTGAAAGAGCCTGTCTCAACAGAAAAGCTTGCTTCTCACAATTCTAACAATAATTCTGTGGAAGCACAGATAAATTCGCTATTGAAAGAGCTTATTATTACAGGGCGCAAAATAGCTGAGTTTAAGAAGACCGGAACAGGTGATGACATAAAATATAGACGATTAAGAACAAAGCTCCACGACGACTTTGAACAGTTGATTTCTCTTTCAGAATTGTTGGCAGATTCTCAAAAAGCTGAGAATTCTCAAATAATTGAAGAAATACTTGATTCAGCTACACGCCTTGAAGAAAGTAATTTCATTCTGACAACGTATGAATTTATGATAGAATCAGTAAAGAATTACAATATTCACAGGCTATCCGATCTTATCGCTCAATTGCAGCAAGGGTTATAAACATAACTTTTGGAGTTTTAAAATAAACTGGTATACGCACATCTGATAATACTTGATTAATTCTTCTGCTCCTCCCACTTTTTTGTTGACGAATGTTACGATAGATTTATCATAAAACTTGACAACCGCTTTTGTTCGCTGTATAATATAAGTAATAGAATTGAATGGAGATGTTCTTATGCCGAATATAGTTCCGATTTCAGATCTCAGAAATTATTCCTCTGTGTTACAGGACGTTGCGGTCGGCTCTCCTGTGTACCTGACTAAAAATGGCAGAGGCTGCTATGCTATTGTCGATATAGCAGAACAAGAGGAATATGAGCGTACCAAAGCAGCTCTCAAATTAATGTGCAAGCTTGACGAGGGCAGAAAATCCGGTGAACAGGAAGGTTGGATATCTTCTAACGATGTGAGAAAGTATTATGTGTGATAAAGTGAGCCTCCGTGTGGAGGCTCATCTCATTGTTTCAATAGCCCTTAGTCTAGTGCAATGCTCAGAAACCGTTTCACATAAGTCGGATTTCGGCTTTTGAAATGTTTCAGAAATAGCGGGCACCCTATTGAAAAAAGAAGTAGCCGGTGCAGTCAAAACTGCACCGACTCCCTCGCTATAGTTTACTCTCATATTCCCTAAGTCGACGGTAAAATGTATTGGAACGTATCCCCATACGCTGCCGGAACTCGACAGCTGTAATCTCCTCAGCTTTCCATAGTTCGTATAGCTGACTAAACTTATCCCAGTCGATAGCGATAGGCTGTCTGCCTTTGTACTTACCCTGAGACTTGGCAATAGCGATCCCTTCACGCTGACGCTGTAAGGTCTGCTCACGTTCAAGCTCGGAGAGCGCAGCGAATATTGACAAGACGAAGCGCCCCTGCGGTGTATTTGTATCGATATTCTCTTTACTGCTGACAAGGGTAACGCCTTTCTTCTGGAGAACGTCTATAATATTGAGCAGATCGCGTGTTGATCTTCCGAGCCGGCTTATGCTCTCTATGTACAGGGTATCACCATCCCGGACATACTCAAGCATGGCTTTCAGCTCAGGGCGATCAGCATTCTTACCGGACATCTTTTCTGCAAATATGCGCTCTACCTGATACTGCTGCATCAGAGCTTCCTGACGAGCTGTCTCCTGATGTTCTGTCGATACACGGATATACCCGATCTTGCCCATTACCAGACACCTCCACAACAGTTCTCATATAGGCTTTCCCCACACATATACTTCACATCTCTGAGAGCTTCGTGGAGCAGGTTGGTATCCATGAGCATTTCCTCAATCTCATCGCAAGTGTACCCATACTCAAGTAGGAGCTCGACATCCTCGCTGTCAACGCCGTAGCAGCCACAGTATGCAAGCAAGATTTCCTCGTGCATATTGTAATAGGGCGAGTCGTCAAGATCGTACCATGATCCATACTTGGAGCGATAGATTTTAGGCTGAAACTCAGACCGTGCGATCTCACCATTCCTGTCGATACAGAGAATGTCACCATCGTCAGTCTCTACACGCTCCATAGCGAACTTGTGAAGTCCGACCTTTTGCAGAGCCTTTTTCATAATGCTCTCTGTGCTGGCGTATACATACAGTCCCAGTACAGGAAAATGAAGCAGGCACATTGGATTGCTGCCCTTTATGATGTATAAGCTGTTCTCTTGATCGAGTACAGTGAAAGTGAAGTTGCCCTCAACAGTCTCAGCCATATACTTCAATGAATCGAAATCCAGCTTCTGTTGTGCTTCGATAAGCTGACAAGCTGCGTAGGAGTCTGTCTCGATGTGGGTATCAGGGATAAGCTTTTCCTTCCTCAGTTCCTTATCATTCCACAACACTCCGTTGTGAGCAAAGGCAAATGAAGTATCCCCGGCAAGACCGGGGAAAGGATGGTTGTTGTAGTTGTTCTTGCCGTCTCCCTGAGTAGTCATGCGAGTATGTCCCATGACCGCTCTTATTCCTTCCGGCGGATCAAAGTGAAGCTTGTGAGCTGGCTTCGGTCTCTTGTAGATAACGACCTCGCCGTTATGAATGTAGCTTATACCTGCTGCGTCAGTTCCTCTCTCCTCAGCAGCGTTAGCCAGAGCCTGAGTAAGCTTCTTAAGCATCCGATGAGGTATAACGCCCTGGTAGTCAAGCCAGCCGAATAATGAACACATAGGCAGTCCTCCTTATCTGAATATATGGATGATATCGTCGGGATTATCAAGAGCCTCGAAGTCCTTGATGACCTTATCCACCTTATTTGCAAG
>JAFYGE010000013.1 GCA_017543335.1 Ruminococcus sp. | reverse complement strand
CAAAAAGAATCTATTCAAAATGAAATTGATAATCTTGTATCATCTCTTACAACTACACAAAACCAAACAACCATTTTATACATAGACAGAAAAATAAATCAGCTTGACAGTAAAAAACGTGAAATTGATTTGCAGATAGAAACAATCAAGAACGAACAGCAAAAGAAACTGAATGTACACGAACAGCTCACAGACGTAATGAAGAAATGGAACTATTTAAGTTTTGATGATAGGCGGTCAGTAGCAATGTTGTTAATCAACAAAATAAAGGTATTTACTGACCATATTGAAATCATTTGGAATGTGTAAATCTGTATTGGTTTTGTTTGTTTCGGAGAAGCACTTCGCATAACGCAGGACAAATTAGATTCAAAGAACTTCTATGCTTGCAATCCGGTGTTTGACAAGAAATGCGGAAGAAAGTAAATAGTTCAAGCCAAAATGTAGAGTAGTAATTTTACAGGCATTTGTTCGGTTGCACAAATATTTGATGATATAAATGTGCAAATTCTCTAATTGAAATTTATACGCACATATGGTATAATTAATGTGATATTATGCAATCAGTAGAATTTTTGTACAACCGAAAGGGGGAGTTGAAATGGTCCTTTACTTTTCCGGCACAGGCAATTCTAAATTCGCAGCCGAGTTCATAGCTGACGAAATAAACGACCAATGCGTTTCACTCAATTATGTTCTGAAACATAATGAGCCTCCTGAATTTGCCTCAAGGAAGCCTTTCGTGATATGTGCCCCCATCCATGCGGGACGCTTTCCTGCTGTTGTTATGAAGCTGCTCAGCAAAGCGACTTTTTCAGGTCCGAGGAAGGTTTATTTTGTTGCGACTCTTTCTTCAAAAACGTGTTCAGTGGCAGCCTCTTTAAAAGAACTCGCCAAAAATAAGCATCTGGAATTCGGCGGACTTTTTTTCGTGACCATGCCGAACAATTACGTCCTCGGAGGAAATGTACCGGATCACCACGAGGCTGAGTACCAAGTAAAGTATGTTGTTGTTCCGAGGCTTTTAGAGGTTGCCTATGTGATAAAAAATGACGACATTATGCCTGAGGATAATGCTAATCCTGTAGTTTCAGCGGTTTCCGGTTCAGTGAATGTGATGTTCAATAAATTCACGGTAACAAGCGAGAGATTTGTAGTCAGCGACGACTGTTACGTATGTGGGAAATGTGTTGAAGCCTGTCCGGTAAACAATATCATAATCATCAACGGTGACCCGATTTTCCGCAAAAGATGCGTAAACTGCTATGCCTGCATAAACAGATGTCCTCGAAAGGCTATAAATATCGGTAAACGCACTGAAAATGTCAATCGTTATGTCTGCCTTGAATACAAGGAGTGGAAGGCTAAAGGAATAGTGTGAACGGATTTTTATATCAAATTTTTACGATTTTGCAAAGTACTATTTGATATGAAACAAGGTAAAAGTTAATAATAAAAAATGAGGAGCGTCATGAAAATGGCGTTCCTCTTTTTTAAAGCTCGTCGATATTTTTTAATATAAGACGTGCAAATTTAATAAACTTCTCTTTTTGGCTCTGCGAGAGTGAATTTATCTCCGTTTGGATAGCATTAAAAATCCTGTCATTGTTTTGTATCTCGTCAAGCAAGAGATAGTCGAGGCTAACGTTCAAAACGCTGCATATTTTTACAGCAGTTTCAAGTGACAGGCTTTTTGTTCCACGTTCAATGTGGGCGATGTAGCTTGGTGATATGTCACAAAGTTCAGCAAGTTGTTCACGAGTCAGGCTTTTTTGTAATCGTTTTTCCTTTATTTTCTGTCCGACCAGTACGTAATCTACACTAAGCATAGCAACACCACCTTAATTTATTATTATATATTATACACAAAAACTTTTAAATATTCTGTAAGTCAAAATGTTGACTTTTAGTATTACGTATGATATAATATAGAAAATTAGTGATGTTGCATCACAAAAATAGGAGGGATACCATATGACGGATAAAATTGAATTAACAGAGAATGAAGTTATAGTTGCCAAAATTCTTTTTGATTTTTTTATGGAAACAAAAGGTGAGTCACTGATAACATACAAGTGGTTATCAGATAAATCTAAGGAAAAAGGTTTGAAATATGAACCCGATGCATTATGCAATGTTTTAGATCATATAAACAAGAGGTGCTTCCAAATACAGAAAGATGTACCTATGATAAGTGTAATTGTCATAAATCATAAAGAAGGTCATCCGGGACTTGGCTTTTTCGTGCTTCGTAATAATATGCATCCTGAAAGAGAGGATGCAGATGTTCATAAAGCATTTTTGGATGAATGGAAACGTGTTAGAGAGTTTAAGGAATGGGAAAAAATATTCGCTGAATTAAGTAAATAAAGGAGGGATTGAAATGAAAAAGTTTATAGCAATTACAACGGCTCTTATTCTTTCAATTAGTTGTTTTACTGCTTGTGGCAATAAAAACAAAGATAACAATGATGATTCATAAGAAACAACAACAGTATATGTTTTAGAAGAAAGCGAACAGTATAAGCTTGCTGAAAAAATATTAAATTTACTAAGCTCACAGGGTAATGATCCCTCAAAAGGTGAATTATTAGACTATGGAAAATATGAAATAGTTGCGACAAATATTGAGCCATATGCTGATACTGAATCACAGGTTAATAAGCTTATAAAAGAAAATATCGGAGAAGATTGCGGAAAATGGTTCATATACGATTTTACACCGCAATATACTGATTCAATGCTTAAGGAACTTGAAGAAAGGAAAAGTGATTCAGGCTATATATCGTCTTTCTTTGGGCAAATTGTAGTACCTTCAGGACGTGGCGGCATTATTGAAATGACTATTAATGGCACAAAGGAACAAAATACATCTTTTGATGATTATTTCGAAAAATTTGTTAGTAATGGGTCGTTTAAAACTAAAATCGAAGCAAAATCTATCGAAGCCAATGCGTTATATTCTACATATAAAAATAATGAAGTTAATGCGGATAATTTGTATTCAAATAAACAGATTATCGTATCAGGCAAAGTGAAAGCCGTTGAAAAGTCCTCATACTCTTGGGATAAAGAGCTTGGATTATACTGCGTAGAAGTATATAGCAGTGATAAATACAATGTAGTAAAATGTTACTTCTCAGATTCTGATGCTGTTGCTAATTTAAGAAGTGAAAACAGTGTGTATATAGAAGGGGAGTGTGTTGGATTGTCTTCAATCTATCCCTGTCTGAAAAACTGCAAAATTATAGAGGAATAATTTGAAAGACATACTCCCAAAGCACAGCTTTCAAATACAATTCCATAATAAAACAAAACCGCTCCCCAAAGAGTACCCGAAAGCAAACTCTTTGGGGAGCGTAAATTTTATCAGCTCATAGAGAACAGAGCCTCATAGCAGTTGATTTTGAAATAAAAGTATGCTATAATGAAATTACTTAGAAATAAGAGCGAGAGTATCTCTTGCGATGAGGAGCTCTTCGTTTGTAGGAACGATCCAAACCTCGATCTTAGAATCAGGAGTTGAGATCTTCTGGAGCTTGCCTCTGATAGACTTGTTGAGCTCCTTATCGATCTTGATGCCGAAGAAGTCCATATTCTCGCAAACAGCTTCTCTAACTTCCCATGAGTTCTCGCCGATACCGCCGGTGAAGAGTATAGCATCAACGCCGTTCATTGCAGCAGCGTAAGAACCGATATACTTCTGTATCTCGTAAGTGAGCATATCAGAAACGAGCTGAGCTCTCTTATTTCCTTCGAGAGAAGCAGCCTGAACGTCACGGTTATCAGAACCAACACCGGAAACACCGAGGAATCCAGATTTTTTGTTCATATATTCGCTCATCTGTGATGGAGTGAAGTGGTGCTTATCAGCAACGAAAGTAACAGCAGAAGGGTCAACAGCACCTGTTCTTGTACCCATAACAACACCGTCAAGAGGAGTGAATCCCATTGAAGTGTCGACTGACTTACCGCCGTCAACAGCTGTGATAGAAGAACCGTTTCCAAGGTGACATGAAATTATTTTGAGGTCCTCAACGTTCTTGCCCATAGCCTCAGCGAGAGCCTTAGAAACGAATCTGTGAGAAGTACCGTGGAAGCCGTACTTTCTGACATGGAGCTTCTCATAGTCCTCATAAGGAAGACCGAACATATAAGCCTTTGGAGGCATTGTCTGGTGGAAAGCAGTGTCAAAAACGACTACCTGTGGAACGTTTGCAGGTATAACGCTCTTACAAGCTCTGAGAGCGAGGGCATGAGCGTGGTTATGTACAGGAGCAAGCTCACGGAGTTCATCGATCTTGTCGATAACTTCGTCAGTAACGAGAACTGACTTATCGAAAACGTCAGCACCCTGCACGATACGGTGACCTACAGCAGAGATCTCATCCATGCTGTCGATTACCTTAGCTTCGCCTGTAGTAAGAGCCTCAACGAGCTTCATGAAAGCTTCTGTATGTGTTGGGAAAGCACAATCCTCGTCAAGAGTTTTGCCGTTAGCAGCCTTGTGAGAGATGTGACCGTCGATACCGATTCTGTCGCAGTTACCCTTAGCGATAACGCTCTCATCGTCCATGTTGATGAGCTGATACTTCAGTGAGGAGCTTCCTGCATTAACAACTAAAATTATCATATATGCAATTCCTTTCAAAAATATATTTTTGCATATATTATTATATACTATTTTCTGTAAATTGCAAGTGTTTTTCGGAAATTTGTCTCAAACCGCATATAAAAACGGCGGAAAAACGACAAAACATCTCCGAAAATAACAAATAATATGTCAAAAAAATGAAACTTTTTTTAAAACCATTGAAATTTCAGCAAAGGAGTAGTAAAATGAAAATCACCGGAATAATATGCGAGTATAACCCATTTCATAATGGACACCTTTATCACATCCGCAAAACAAGAGAAAACGGAGCGACCCATATAGTCGCTGTGATGAGCGGAAATTTTGTTCAGCGAGGCGACACTGCTGTTATGGACAAGCTTGAAAGAGCACGTCTTGCAGTTCGTTCCGGAGCTGACCTTGTTATCGAACTTCCGGTGCAGTACTGTCTTTCATCGGCAGAAAATTTTGCTGCGGGAGCTGTATATCTGCTTGAATCATTAGGTGCAGTTCAGGAGCTTTCTTTCGGAAGTGAATGCGGAGATGCCGAAGTCCTGAAAAATGCACTTGAAAAAGTTGATATTATCGCTAAAGCTCATGCAGATGATATAAAAAGCATAATGGAGAAGGGATATACATATCCGAGGGCACTTAGTTCGGTTTTAAAGGGAACAGATGCGGATGTAGCTGAGATAATATCCTCCCCGAACAATCTTCTTGCGATAGAGTATATGAGGTCGCTGAAAAGACTTTCGTCGAAGATGAAGCCGTTTACAGTTAAGCGTGTGAATGCTCCGCATGACGGTGCAGACCCTAAGAATGGCTATGCAAGTGCATCATATATACGTGAAGTGCTTGAATCGGAGCGGAATGTTTCAGCAATAAGCAAGTATACGACCTCTGTCTGGACTGACGCTATAGCGGAAGCTTTCAGAAAAGGGGAGACCGCTTCGCTCAGCAGGCTTGAACGAGTTATGCTTTATAAACTCAGAAGCACCTCTGTAGAAGAGATAGCTTCCATAAACGACGTAGGACAAGGACTCGAAAACAGAATATACGGAGCAAGAATGGCAGGCTCACTCGATGAACTGCTGTTTACCGTAAAGACAAAAAGATACACAATGGCACGGATAAGACGTATCATGCTCTCGCTCCTCATAGGAATAACAAAAGAGGATATGAAACAGATACCGCCTTATGGAAGGATACTCGCCTTCAACGAGCGTGGCAGAGAGATACTTGCACAGGCTAAAGATACTGCGAAGATACCTTTTGCCTCATCTATAGCAAAGCTCTCTCAGATAAACGAAACGGCTGAGCGTTTTGCGGAATTGGAAATACGTGCTTCCGATGTGTACGGTCTTGCTCTGAAAACGGTAACTTCTGCACAGAAGGACTACCGTGCTAAAATAATGATAGATATGGAGTAACAATTAATGTTAAAAAAAATAGCATCATATACGGCTGCGGCAGTAATCATGTCAGCGGCTTTGACATCATGCGGTTCAACAGTTCAGCTCGGAAACACAAGTGAAGCTCCTACATCAGCAGCTGTAACAGCTACTGCTGAGGAAAACAGAGCTGCTAATCAGGTCGAAGCAGTTGAAAAGGTGATAACACAGGCTCCGGCAGAAGAGCCTGTTACAGAGCCTTTTCACCTCGATGTTTCGGTACCGGATAACTTTCAGATACCTGCATCATTCATGATAGACGGTTTCCAGACTGTTCTTCAGAATCCTGAGCTTCCGACAGGATGTGAGGTAACATCGCTTACACAGACTCTCAATTATCTTGGATTCAATATCGATAAGCTCACATTGGCGGATAATTTTATGCCTATGGATTTCCACGCATTAGTCGTAATGGACGAGGCGTATGTCGGTGACCCTAAACTGGACGGCTTTGGATGTAATGCAAATATCATAGTTCAGACCGCTGATAAGTATTTTGCTTCTATAGATTCTCCTTGCTACGGCGAGGAGATAACAGGTTCTTCCCTCGACCAGCTTTTCTGGCAGGTAACTCAGGGCAGACCGGTCATCACATGGGTGACTATCGACCTGCGTGAAACAACTCCTGAATTCGTCTGGACAGCTGCGAACGGCAAGGACCTCGTGTTTAACTGGTATCAGCACTGCCTGACGGTTTATGGCTATGATAAGGAGAAAGGCGTTGTATATGTCGCTGATCCGCTTGAAGGAAATATAACTTATCCGCTCGATAAGTTTGAAAGAATTTATGACCTTATGGGAAATCAGGCTGTAGTTATCTGCGGAGATGCTAAAACTGAGGGACATCACGTAACTACTGAGGCTGAAAAGAGCGTGACTGTCCTCACACGTTCAGAGCAGGAGAAAAAAGAAGCCGAAGAAGCGGCACAAGCAGCAGAGGAAGAACCGATCCCCGAAGAGGCTGTTGATACAAATGAAGCTGTTACAGAAGCCGGTTAATGGGATAATTTTTGATCTGGACGGAACTCTGATAGATTCTATGACGATCTGGTGCAGAATAGACAGAGAGTTCCTAAGAGAAAACGGAGTTGATGACCCTCCGGCAGATATATCAGACCGGATAAAGAAAATGACGGTGGATCAGTCATCACAGTACTTTATCGACGAATTCGGACTTGATCTTACTAAAGAACAGGTGATAGACCGTATCGAAGAACTGGTCCGGATAGAGTATATGGAAAAGATACAGCTCAAGCCATATGCGTATGAACTGCTTGAATACGTATCTGAGAAAAATATACCTTGCGGAGTTGCAACGGCTACATATAAGCCTCTTGCAGAGGGAGTGCTGAAAAGATGCGGGATATATGACAGATTCCGTTTCCTTTTTACAGATAATGAGTACCCGAAAGGAAAGAATTTTCCGGATATTTTTTTGGGCGGAGCTGAAAAACTCGGAACATCTCCGCATGAAACACTTGTTATCGAGGATTCGCTCCACTGTATAAAAACTGCTTCCGGAGCAGGATTTATTACAGCAGGAGTTTATGACGAAGTGTCTTCTGCTGATAAAGGTGAGATAGAAAGTATTGCGGATATTTATGTTGACTCACTTTATGATCTGAAGAATATTATGTAGGGCGAACGATGTTCGCCCATGCTTGTATAAAGGGTGAAAATAATGAAAAAAGTAATGGTTGGAATGAGCGGCGGTGTTGACAGTTCAGTAGCGGCTATGCTCCTGAGAGAACAGGGATACGATGTTATGGGAGTTACGCTGAAGCTTTTTTCCGATGAGGATATTTCAGAGGCACAGAAAGAAGGCAAGACCTGCTGTGCCCTTTCTGATGTTGAGGACGCAAGAAGTGTCGCATACCGCCTTGGATTTGAGCACCTCGTTTTTAATTTCAAGGATAATTTCCGTGAACACGTTATGAAGCAGTTCGCAGACAGTTACCTCTGCGGAAGAACTCCGAATCCATGCATCGAATGTAACCGTCACGTTAAGTTTGACAAAATGCTCCGCAGAGCTATGGAGCTTGATTACGACTATATCGCTACAGGTCACTATGCTGTGAATGAGTATGATGAAAAGTCCGGAAGATACCTTTTGAAGCGTCCGAAGGACAGAAGCAAGGATCAGACATATGTGCTCTATTCTCTTACTCAGGAACAGCTTTCGCATACACTGTTCCCACTGGGAACTCTTGAAAAAACTCAGGTGCGTGAGCTTGCTGAAAAAGCCGGACTTGTAAACTCGAACAAGCCGGACAGTCAGGATATTTGCTTTGTGCCTGACGGCGATTATGCCGGATTTATAAAGAGATTCACGGGTGCTGATGTTCCGCATGGAAATTTTGTTGATACGGAGGGAAATGTCCTCGGTGAGCATAAGGGAATAATCAACTATACTATCGGTCAGCGGAAGCATCTCGGAATATCTCTGGGCAGACCTGCCTATGTTGTAAAAAAGGACGTTGCTTCAAATACCGTGACTGTTGGAGATGAAGCCGACCTTTACACAAAATCACTCGTTGCGGACGATTTTAACCTCATCTCTGTTCCGGAGCTTACCGCTCCGATGAGAGTTACGGCAAAAACAAGATACAGTCAGACCGAACAGCCGGCTGTGGTATCATATCTTGGTGACGGAAAGTACCTCGTTGAATTCGATGAGCCTCAGCGAGCTGTTACAAGCGGACAGGCTGTTGTTATCTATGACGGAGATGTAGTCGTCGGCGGAGGTACTATAATATGAGCAGAACTGTTCTTCTCGTTGTAGATATTCAGAATGCAGTTTACAAAAACGGTCTGTATGCTTATGAAAAATTTACTGAGAATGTGCAGACCTTATTGGGAGAAGCACGTAAAAACAGAGTCGAAGTCATATATGTTCGTCACGATGACGGCGAGGGAGCTGAGCTTTCAAGAGGAAACTACGGTTTTGATATATGCGAAGAATTTGCTCCTCTTTCGGATGAAAAAATATTCGATAAAACTGTGAACAGTCCGTTCCGTGATTCCGGACTGCTTGAATATCTGGCTTCACAAAAGGTCGAAAAGATAATTATTGCCGGTCTACAGACGGAATATTGTATTGATGCAACTGTGAAGTGCGGTTTTGAGCGTGGATTTGAAGTGATAGTACCGGAACACTGTAACTCAACTTTTGATAACGACTTTATAACAGGGGAGCAGTCATACAAATATTATAACGAGTTTATCTGGAAGAACAGATATGCTTCATGCGTAAGCATGGATGAAGCTGTAAGGATGATACAGGAGAGTTAAATGGAATACAAATTTGAAAAACTTACGGATAAAATATATGTCTGTGCGAGCTCAGACCACAGATTCGGTACAGATGCTTTTCTGCTTGCTGACTTTTCTCAGTACCGCCGCAAGGATAAAGCCTGCGACCTTGGAACAGGGTGTGGAATAATCCCACTTATAATGCAGAAGAAAATGCCGCCTCAGGTAACTTACGCTGTCGATATTCAGGAGGGAGCTATTGAACAGCTCCGGCTCGGAATTGAAAAAAGTGAGACAGAGGGGATAGTACCGATATGTGCTGACTTAAAAGAACTCTGGGAGGATGCTCCGTTAGGACAGCTTGACCTCGTTACCTGCAATCCGCCGTATAAGGCTGCAAATGCCGGATTCCAGAGTGTGATAACCGCACAGAAGATAGCTCGCCATGAGATAATGTGCAATATAGACGACGTATGCCGTGCGGCAGAAAGACTGCTCAAATTCGGCGGCAGACTTTGCGTGTGCAACCGACCTGAAAGACTCAGCGATGTCATATTCGCAATGAAAAGTCACAATATAGAGCCGAAAAGACTTAGATTCGTTTCAAAGTCGCCGGAGGATGCTCCGTGGCTTTTTCTGATAGAAGGAAAAAAAGGCTCGAAGCCGTTTATGAAAGTTGAGCCTCAGTTATATATCCGCAGTGAAAACGGTTTTTCCGATGAACTACAGAAAATTTACGACACAGGAAAGGAGCAGAAATGAGCGGTACACTCTACCTTATAGGAACTCCTATAGGAAATCTTGAAGATATTACACTGCGTCAGCTGAAAATGCTGGAAGAAGTGGACTTTATATGTGCTGAAGATACTCGTGTTACAATGAAGCTGCTGAATCGATATGAACTGAAGAAACAGCTCGTAAGCTTCCATGAGCATAGTTCGCAGGCAGATGCAAGGAGAATAATTGACAGGATAGCTGCCGGCGAGAACTGCGGTATTGTGACTGATGCCGGTATGCCGTGTATATCAGACCCGGGAGAAGTTCTCGTTAAGCTTTGTGCTGAGAATGGTATAGATGTCAAGGTAGTGCCGGGACCAAGTGCAGTAGTTTCAGCAGCAGCCTTGTCCGGACTAAGCATCAGGCGTTTCACTTTTGAGGGATTCCTTCCTGTTCCTAAAAAGGAGCGGAATGAGCGTTTTGAGCTCCTTCGCAATGAGACAGGAGTCATGATATTCTATGAAGCTCCGCACAAACTTAAAAGCACTCTTTCTGACATGGCTGAGCATTTCGGAAGTGAACGTAAGATATCCATATGCCGTGAACTGACCAAGATACACGAAGAAGTTCTGCGATTCACGCTCGGTGAAGCAGTCGACTACTATAATGAAAACGAACCGAAAGGGGAGTTTGTACTTGTTGTTGAAGGCAAGTCTCAGGACTCCGGAGATGAAGTTACTCTTGAACAGGCTCTTGAACAGGTAAGAATGCTCGTAGAGCACGGAGAGAAGCCAACAGATGCCTGCAAGGCTATAGCCAAGGAAACAGGTTTCAGAAAAGGCGAGTTGTACTCAGCTTTTTGCGAGGATAAATAATATTGCTCCCCCAACTAAACCTTGCCAGCCAATGCTCGACAGAAAGAAAATTTCTCAGCGTCAGAAAAACTTGAAATGCGTAAGCATTCCTGCATTTTTCTTCCTTGATAAATTTTCTTTCTGCCTTTGCCTTTCTGGCAAAGTTTAATTGGGAGAGCAATAGTTATTAATATAGCACCATACTAATAGTTCCTTTATTTTAGTATGGTGCTTTTTAGTGAAAATGTGATAAGAAGATGAAAATTTGTGCAATATACTTGTAATGTATTGGATACTGTGTTATAATTATTGTCGGTTTTGTATATTATTTCATAACCAATATTTTAATTAGTTATCCGCTTCTTAACAAAATGGAGTGGAGAGGAGAAAAATATGATCTGCGATCTGCATTGTCACACTAAGCTTTCAGATGGCTCTTTGGGTATTGAAGATATAATAGCTCAGGCACAGCGTACAGGTATAGACTGGCTTTCTATCACCGATCACGATACTATGGCTTCGTTTTCCCGTGCGGATGTTCTTGCTGATCGTGCAGGAATAAAAATACTTCACGGAGTTGAGCTTTCAGCATGGGATAAAGACAGAAACAGTAAAGTGCATATTTTGTGTTATGCACCTTCAAAACCCGATCGCCTTGAGGGACTTTGCTTAAAGTCCTGTGAAATAAGAAAAGCTTGTTCAAAGGAAATGATCGAAAAGGTGATGGAGAAATACCCGATCACACTCGAAAGTATCCTTAAACACACAACATCATCAAAGAGTATATTCAAACAGCATATCATGAGGGCACTTATTGACTACGGCTATGCTCTGGAATTTTACGGCGAACTCGACAGAGAATTGTTCAATCCGGAAGTTGGCAGCTGCTACGTTGAGCGTGAGTATCCGGATGTGAATTTTGTTATCGACCTCATACATATTGCTAAGGGAGTGGCTGTTATGGCTCACCCTGCACAGTATAATAATATGGCTCTGCTTGAAGAACTCGCTTCAAAAGGAAAAATAGACGGAGTTGAGATAGGTCACCATTCGGCTGACGCTGAGTATAGAAAGTCTCTTACCGAGATAGCTGAGAAGTATGACCTTATTCAAACCGGCGGCTCTGACTTCCACGGACTTTATAACAGCGTTCCTACTCATCTTGGAAGTGAGACTACCACCAAAGAAAATCTCGACAGGATCTTAAAACTTGCTTCTAAAATGAAAAAAGGAGAATAATGAAAAATTTTATGGATGTTACAGGAATGAGAGTTTTGCCGGCTCTCATTTCTTTTATGATTTTTATGGTGTTTGCTGCACCGTGTTCCAGCAGTATAATCAATCTGGGCAATATTGTAGGTATGGCATTATCAGCGGTCGGAATGGCTGTATCAGTCTTTTTCAAACCTTTCTCGTCACTCGTAAGCAAACTGTGGGAGCGTACTGCCGGTAAAGCATTTATATGTACTTTTTGCGGAATTGCAGTACTTTGTGTCATTGCAGCCTGTGTCATGAGCGTGTTTATGGTGCGGACTATGAATGACCGTCCTGATAACAATAATACAACAGTTGTGGTCCTCGGATGCCGTGTGAAAAACGGTTATCCCGGACGTATGCTCAGAAAGCGTCTTGATGCGGCTTATGACTATCTTATAAAAGAACCTGACGTAAAAGTGGTAGTTTCCGGCGGTCAGGGCAAGGACGAGTCTAAAAGTGAAGCTCAGGCAATGTTTGAATATCTGACTGAGCGTGGCATAGCTCCGGACAGGATATATAAAGAGGACAAGTCCGTAAATACTGAGGAAAACCTTAAATTCTCAATGGACATTATCAAGCGTGAGAAGCTTCCGGAAAAGATCACTTTAGTCACGGACGGCTATCATCAGCTTCGTGCAGAGATGATAGCGGACAGTCTCGGCATAGAAGCATGGAATATTTCTGCGAAAACTTCAACATGGCTTCTGCCGACATACTGGGTGCGTGAATGGTTTGGCATTGCGTATTATGCAGTAAAGAAGTGATGGGTAAAATATATAGAAATAATATTTACCAATTAGAAAAAATCTGCGTTAAATATAAAAATTAAGTATTGCAATTTGAAAAAATATGTGTTATAATGTAAATTGGTATATATTTATTGAAAAGGAATGATATAAATGAAGATAAGCTTTTCCACACTTGCGTGTCCGGACTGGTCTTGGTCGGACATATATTCAATGGCTAAGGATTTTAAATTTGACGGAATCGAGCTAAGAGGTCTTGGAAATGAGATCTTTTCTGTTAAAGCTCAGCCCTTTACTGATTCTCAGCTCCCTGCAACTATTGCAAAGCTAAAGAGTCTAAGCCTTGAGATCCCATGCCTTGATTCTGGTGCTTGTCTAAAATTTAAGGATAAATACGATGAGGCAGAAGCAGAGATAACTGCATATGCTCAGCTTGCAAATAAAATAGGTGCTTCTTATATCAGAATTCTTGCCGACTTAGGTCCTAAGCCTGTTGACGAGGTTGACGATGATTATATCGTTGAAACTCTCAAAAAGCTCGTTCCTGTAGCTGAAGAGTACAATGTAACTCTCCTTGTTGAGACAAACGGCGTTTACAGCAATACTGCAAGACTTGCTGCTGTACTTGAAAAAGTCGGAAGCCGCAAGGTAGCTGCTCTCTGGGATATGCATCATCCTTACCGTTTCGGCGGTGAGTCTCCGGAGCAGACAGTTGCTAACCTCGGTGAGTACATAAAGTTCATTCAGGTAAAGGACAGCGTCGTAGGTGCTGACGGTAATGTGGAATACCGTATAATGGGCAGCGGCGATATTCCTGTAAGGGAAATGATCGCAGCTCTTGAAGCTATAAACTATAACGGATATATCTCACTTGAATGGGTAAAACGCTGGGCAAGAGACCTCAGCGATGCAGGAATCGTTATCCCTCAGTTTGCTGAGTACATGGCTCCGTATAAGAAGAAGCACAAGCACTCTTTGCAGACTAATATGCGTGGCGACGGTCAGTATCCGTGGCCAAAGGAAAAGATACTCAACTACACATTCCCTGATATTCTTGACCGTATCTGCGAACAGTTCCCTAATCAGTATGCTTTCCGTTATACTGAACTCGATTATAACCGCACATACCCTGAATTCAGAGACGATGTTGATACTTTTGCCCGTGCACTTCTCGCAATGGGAGTAAAGAAGGGCGACCATGTTGCTATCTGGGCAACTAATGTACCTCAGTGGTATATCACTTTCTGGGCTACCACAAAGATCGGTGCAGTTCTCGTAACTATGAACACTGAGTACCGTATACATGAGGCTGAGTATCTCCTTAAACAGTCCGATACCATGACTCTCGTAATGATAGACGGAATCAAGAATATCAATTATGTTGATATCATCAAGGAGCTTTGTCCGGAGCTTGAAACCTGTGAACCGGGCAAGCTTGAATCCGCTAAGCTTCCATACCTCAAGAACGTTATTACTATCGATTCTAAGAATAACGGATGCTTCACTTGGGAAGAAGCTGTGGCTGAGTCCAAGAAAGTTCCTTACAGTCAGGTTGAAGCTGTGAGAAAGACTATAGATATCCACGATGTTGCTAATATGCAGTACACTTCAGGAACTACCGGATTCCCTAAGGGAGTTATGCTTACACATTATAATGTAGTAAACAACGGTAAGGCTATCGGCGACTGTATGGACCTCTCAACTGCTGACCGTATGATGATACAGGTACCTATGTTCCACTGCTTCGGCATGGTGCTTGCTATGACAGCTTCAATGACTCACGGTGTTACAATGTCACCTATAACAAGATTCTCTCCAAGAAAGGGTCTTGCTTGTATAAATAAAGAAAAGATAACCTGCTTCCACGGTGTTCCTACAATGTTCATCGCTATGCTTGGTCATGAGGACTTTGATAAGACCGATTTCTCTTATATGAGAACAGGTATCATGGCTGGTTCACCTTGTCCTATAAAGACAATGGAAGAAGTTATCGAGAAGATGCATATGTCCGAGATCTGTATCACTTACGGACAGACTGAGGCTTCTCCTGCTACAACAATGAGTAAGACTACTGACTCTATCGAACAGAGAGTTAATACTGTCGGAGGTCCTATCTTCGGTGTTGAATGCAGGATAGTTGACCCTGAGACTAATCAGGAAGTACCTGACGATGTTGACGGTGAGTTCGTTGCAAGAGGATACAATATAATGAAGGGCTACTACAAGATGCCTGAGGCTACTGCCGCTGCTATCGATTCTGAGGGATGGCTCCATACAGGTGACCTCGCAAGAAGACGTTCTTCTGACGGATATTTCAAGATCACCGGACGTATAAAGGATATGATAATCCGTGGCGGTGAGAATATCTATCCTAAGGAGATAGAGGATTTCCTCTATACATATCCGAAGGTTAAGGATGTTCAGGTCATCGGTGTTCCTGATGCTGATTACGGCGAGGAGATAATGGCTTGTATCGTTCTTCAGGACGGTGAAACTGCTACAGAGCAGGAGATAAAGGACTTCTGTCTTGCAAGAATGGCAAAGCATAAGTGTCCGAGATATGTTGATTTCGTTGACGGCTTCCCGATGAACGCTGCCGGAAAGATACTCAAATATAAGATGAGAGAAATGGCTGTTGAAAAGCTTGATCTCCATAAGGCAAGCAGCATAGAGACAGCATAATATAATAAGTAACAACTTATTAATAATCAATTCAAGCCATAGTATTTCTGATGATCTGAGAAGTACTATGGCTTTCTGTTTTAATATAATTTTAAGGTAAGTGGTGTAATATGGAATTTGGAAAAGCTGATGAAAAGGATATAGCTGAGTTAGTTCAGGCAAGACTTGACTATCTGTCTGAGGATTACGGCGGATTGGATAAGGATACATTGACTAAGATAGCTGAAAAACTGCCGGAGTATTTCAAGGAACATCTCAATTATTAAAATCAGGGAGGTAATTATGAACAGGAGAATGAAAAAAATATTTGCTGTATTTTCCGCCGCTGCACTTGCAGCTGAATTCAGCATACCATTCGCATCAACAGCCGCTGAAAGGGAGCGTACAGGAAAAATTTTGCATAGCAAAACACTTTTCGGTACTATAGGTGAGCCGGGATTTGATAATATTCTTGGACATGAAGTGGACGAAGTAATACCTGCGATACAATATGCTCCGCTTGACAAGTTCGTTGATATTTTCGGAGATGAAGGCGAACTGCCGGCAAAATTTGACATGAGAAAAGAGGGTACTATAAGTGCTGTAAGAAATCAGGGAGAATACGGAAGCTGTTGGACGCACTCTTCTGCTGCGAGTGCAGAGAGCAGTGTTATAGGCTCAGAACCTTCTGTAGACCTCTCGGAATTTCATACTGCATATTTTTCGTATTACGGTGAAGACAGGATAGATACCGGTCTGACTGATCCGGAGGAAATTATTGATTATGGCGGAACTCCGCAAATAGTCATAAATTTGTGGTCACAGTGGGCTGGACCTATTTATGAGGAGAAGATGCCTTATGGAGATACAGATGTTTTCAATGATAAAAGTAAGCTGAATAAGTTGAAGTACGACAGTGATTATCACCTTGAAAATGCCTATGTTATGAACTACGAAAAGGACAAAAGCAATTTTGCCGAGCTGAATGATGCGGTCAAGCAGTTCATATACAACGGACAGGCTGTTGATGTTTCATTTTATTCAGATATAACACTGAATTATCATAGCTCGTATAAAACATCAAATACAAACAGACCTTCAAGATTCTGCAACCATGCTGTTACAATAGCAGGGTGGGACGATACATTCCCGGCATCAAAGTTCAAGAATTCACCTGCCGGCAACGGTGCATGGCTCTGCAAGAACAGCTGGGGCGATAATTTTGATGACCACGGATATTTCTGGATATCTTACTACGATAATTCTTTGACGGACTTTGCGGTATATCAGCTTGGTGACAAGAATAATTATAAGTATAATCATCAGCACGATACATATGTACCTGCTATTTCGATATCTCCATTTGATAACGAGGACGAAAACGGAGCAGTCTACATGGCGAACATTTTTACTGCTGAAAATGATGAGCAGATAAAAGCTGTTTCAACTTACTTCAATGAAATCGGAACTAAGTACGAGGCAACAGTGTACACCGACCTCAAAGACCCAAAAGACCCTTCATCCGGTACAGCAGCAGCCTCCGCAAGTGGAGCAAGCACGATTCCGGGATATGTTACTATAAAACTTGATAATTATGCCCACGTAAAAAAAGGTAAAAAGTTCAGTGTGGTTATAAAAATGGAAAATGAGCAAACACCTTGCCTTATTCCGACTGAGTCGGCTGTCTACATAAAGGACATCGATAATTATAAGATAATCGATATCGGCTCCTACAGCAAGAGCTACATTATAGATAAATATACAAATGAGGGCGAAAGCTTCTACAGTGCTGACAGCAGTAACTGGTATGACGTTAAGGACGAGGTATATGAATATACAGATGAGGAAAAAGCAGATTACCTCGAATCCATAAGGAAACAGCTTTACGAAGACCTTGACGCAGAACTTGATGTAGATATGATAAAGAATGCTGATGAGCTTTATGCATACTATGAGGACCTCTTTACAAAGGGCACTTTGAATACTAAGCTTGGAAACATCTCTATAAAGGCTTTTGGTGATCCTGAGGGTTATGTAGATTTTTCACATATTTCCGGTCAGGTACCGCTTGATGAGAAGGTCACTCTTTCTGCTGAGGATAACGATAAGATAATTTTCTCTGAAAATGACTCTGACTACGTAAAGTATAGTGAGCCTATCGTTATCGATAAGGAGAAGAAAATTTCTGCTAATGCAGGCGGAGTAGAGTTCAACGAGAGAAATTACCGTCCGGCAAAGGCGGAGTTCAACGATCTTTATTATAAGGGCGGGGCATTTGGTGATTTTGGAAAGGCTAAGCGAATAAGCGAGAGTGAGTATCTTATAGAAACAGATATGTACACAAAGAGCCTTAAATTCTTCCCTGTAACTAATGCTGATGTAACACTTGACGGAGTGAGCATAAATGCCTATGAGCTGACCGATTATATTACTCCTGAATACGGCGAAACGGTATATAATTTCACGCTCAAAAAAGAGAATTATCTTGATAATGAAGTTAAGGTCATTGTAAGGAAAAGTCCTGTAGAGATATCTCTGGAGTACGAGACACTGGAATATACCGGTGCAATGAGCGTTCACACTAAGGACGGCAGAGAGATAGAGGACGGCGAATATGTCGGAGACCTTGCCGGTGAAACTCTTATTGCGGAAGTTGACGGAAAAGAGGTAGAATGTCAAGTTCCGGAACGCCATGATGTCAGCGGACTGAATATTGACTTTATGTCAGAAACTCTTGGCTACATACCAAATGAAACTGCTGAACTTCTTGAATACAGTACATCTGATTCTGAGAATGAAACAAAATATGATCCGGCGACTGCGAGACTTATTGAAGGCTCATGGATAAACTCCGGAATGGCTATGAATAAAGCGTTTAAGGTGATTCCGGGAGAAATATTATCTCTTAAAGCAAAAGCCGGAAACGGTAAATTTGCAAGTAAAACAGAGCGTTATGAGATACCTGATGCACCTGAAGCACCGACAGAAATTCCGAAATATCATTCTGAGGACGGAAAGCTTGTGTTTGATTCGTTTGAATACGAGTTTGTGAAAGATGGCGAGATAGCTGAAAGTGAAATTGAACGTTTGATGAATTATTATCAGGAAAACATGGGATATGACTCGGCTGATGAGTTTTATAAGAAAATGTCAGAAAGATGCGGTACTGATTCTTATAAATTGATACTGAATTACTGTTCGGGAACATGGGATACATTGGCATTTAATCCTGATTGTCCGGTTTATGGCGAGAAATTCACCGTAAGAAAGGCGGCAACAGATACTTCATTTGCATCAAAATGCATTGAGACTGTTATTTATGAAAAGGGCGACCTCAATAAAGACGGTTCTGTAGACGGTACTGATGCCGGAATAGCACTCAGACATTATGCACTCGTCGGCGGCGGAGAAGAAGGCTGTATCCCTAAGGAGAACTACTATCTGGGAGACATGAACGAAAGCGGCGATATAGACGGCTCTGACGCTTCAGAAATACTCGCTCTCTATGCTATGAGGGGTATCGGGTAACACAAAAAATATTAATAAAAGATTAATAAAATATTATGAATATATGTATTGAGTAACTTGAACAAAAAACAAGCCGGATTTTGTCGGATAATTGTAGCGGTTGGGCAATAGATATAAAAGAATCAGCATGAAATTGTGAAATAAGCGTCAATATGTCTTTTACCGTTTTGTAACTTTTTCATTTTAATCTATTTAATTATGTGATTATTACCGAAAAAATAGTGTTGAAAGTGTACAATGTGCTAAAAAAATATTAAAGAACGATTCAAAGCATTGACTTTGTACAAAAAATACTGTATATTTTAAGTACAAAAGCAACAGCAATTGATTTGATATAGTTATGTCCGGAGGTTTTAACCGCCCTCCGAAAATGATTGAAAATCATTGCAGATTGCTTGATGATTACACTGACACTATCGTCACAGTAATGACCGGATTTGTGTCCGGCAGCGGAAAAGCTTTGACCGTTAATATGACTGAGGACATTCAGCATTTACAACTAAAAGGGAAAAGCAGTCCGTATATCAAATTCTATTATTTAAACATATTATACTTCAAAGAAAGTGTAATATACATATTTAAGGAGGAAAAATCTAATGAACACACTTAAGAGAACATTAGCTTTAGTAGCTACACTTGCTATGGCTTCCACAGCATTTGCTTCATGCGGAAGCGACGATTCATCTTCTTCATCTTCTAAGGCTGACGAGGCTACAAAGGCAGCTGACGAGGCTACAACAGCTGAGGCTGGCAATGACACAACAGAGGCTCCTGCTGATACAACAGAGGCTCCAGCTCCTTCAGGCACAGGCAATTCAACTGAGCTTGGCGAAGTTACACTCAAGACAGGCGGCGACCAGTTCACAGTTGCAGCTTGGAACCCAGATGACGCTCCAGCTCTTATCGATCTTTGGGCTGCAAACGGCGGCGACAAGAGCAAGGTAAACTTCATCAACTTCGACTGCGGCGGCGGTAAAGCTTCCGAAAAGTATGACGCTCTCTTCGCTTCCGGCGATGACCTCGACGTTTACTTCGCTGAGGCTGACTGGGCTCTCAAGTACATCAACGATGATACAAGAACAGCTCCTCTCGAGGCTCTCGGATTCTCTGAGGATAACTTCACTGATACATATGCATACACAAACGAAATCGGTAGAGCTACTGCTGGTGCTAACGCTGGTAAGCTCGTTGGTGCTTCATGGCAGGCTGCAGCAGGCGGTTTTGCTTACAGAACTGACCTTGCTAAGGAATACCTCGATGTTAACACTCCAGAAGAGATGCAGAGCAAGATAGACGGTTGGGAGAACTTCGTAGCTGCTGCTACAACAGTTGCTGAGAAGTCCAGCGGTAAGGTTGCTCTCGCTGACTCACTCGGTGGTATGTGGCAGGTATTTGCTGCAAACAGAACTCAGCCATGGGTTGTTGACGGACTCCTCGAGATCGATGATTCCTGCAAGACATTTGCTGATTACGCTAAGACACTTTGGGACAACGGCGGCGTAACACACAACGCTCAGTGGACAGACGCTTGGATCCCAGCTGGTAAGGACGGCTCTTGCATGGGTTACTTCGTATCTACATGGGGCTTCGGTGAGAAGGCATTCTTCGGCCAGGCTTCATCTGATTCTTATGGTAAGTGGGCTGTTGTTCAGGGTCCTGACAAGTACTTCTGGGGCGGCACATGGATCGTTGTAAATCCAAAGACAGATAACGCTGACGATGCACAGCAGTTCATCTTCAATGCTGTTGTAAATCCAGAGACAATGAAGAGCTACGCTCTTAGCAAGCCAGAGTACGTTAACAACGTATCTGTAATGCAGGAAATCGTTGACAAGAACGAGTGCCCTAACAAGTATGTAACTGATAACCTCGGTGGTCAGAACTACTTCGCAGAGCTCCACGAGAACGCAAAGAACATCAACCTCAAGGATCTTATCACACCTTATGATGCTACAATCAAGAACGCATTCATCACAGCTGTAACTGAAGACTACTTACAGGGCGGTAAGTCTTGGGAAGAGGTAGAGGACAGAGTTTACGCTGATGTAAAGGCTGCTGTTCCAGAGCTTTCATAATCTGATTGATTTAATTCCAGATTAACTAATTGATTCACGATAGTTGCCTATAGAGTGAGAATTCTATAGGCAGCTATTTGTAATCTTAAAACATTTCACGAGAGGGTGTGTGCAATGGCATCAGCTGCCCAGAGAAGAATTAAATCTATCAGCTATGCTAAATATGGCTATATATTTATTCTGCCGTTTTTTCTTATTTATTTCTTTTTTCAATTATATCCGTTGATCAATACCTTTGTACTTTCCTTCCACGGTAATGATACTACTGTTGAGAAGTACGTTGGTTTTGATAACTATAAGGCTATCCTTTTCGAGACTGATGTTGATATGGATGTCGTTAAGGGTAGATCACCAAAACTCGAAAATATGACTCCTGAGGAGAAGAAGGAAGCACGTCTTGAGGAGCAGAACAAGGTTGGTCTTAAGGCTCAGCATGATCTGTTTACCAAGTCTTTCAAGAACACACTTATCCTTTGGATAGGTAACTTCATTCCTCAGATCTTACTTTCACTTTCACTTGCTGTTTGGTTTACAGATGCTAAACTGAAGATTCCTGGAAAGGGCTTCTTTAAAGTCGTAATGTATATGCCGAACATTATTACTGCGGCGTCAGTTGCGGTATTGTTCCTTTCACTTTGTTCAGAATCAAAGTATGGTGCTTTAAACCAGATCTTACACAGCATGGGCGTTGTTAAGGACATTGAGTCCACAAGCTCATCTGACTTCGTAAAGTTCGTTTCTGGTAAGTGGGAACCAAGATTTGTTGTAATGTTCATCCAGACATGGATGTGGTTCGGTAATACAATGATCATGCTCATGTCAGGTATCATGGGTATCAACCCATCACTTTTCGAGGCTGCAAGCATCGACGGTGCAAGCAGTGGTCAGGTATTCAGAAAGATCACTCTTCCACTTCTCAGTCCAATCATGGTTTACACACTCGTTACATCCATGATCGGTGGTCTCCAGATGTTCGATATCCCTTATCTCTATCATAAGGGTACATACGATATCAACCAGAATCTGCGTACTGTTGCTGTATATATTTACGAGAGATTCCATGTTTCTGGTACAAAGAGCTACAGCTATGGTTATTCAGGTGCTGCTTCAGTTGTATTGTTTATAGTTACTGTTGCTCTCGGTTCTATAACATTCTATATGAACAGAGATACAGATGCTATTGCTAAGAAGAAGCAGCGTAAAAAGCTTGAACAGCAGGCTAAGGTACAGAATAAGCAGTTTGGAGGTCTTGGCATATGAGCAATATGAAATCTGTTTACGGACAGGGTAAAGATAATTATATGTTTAAGATCAGACTCAAGTCAACTATACTTGTGATTTGGTTCGTTTTCCTTACAATAATCTGTCTTTTGCCAATTTACGTACTTCTTATAAATGCAACAAGAAGTAATAACGATATTTCCGGTGGTTTCACTCTTATCCCTGGAGATTATTTCTTAAAGAACTTTAAGAATATGAGAACTCTTGAGTACGCTAAGAGTGCGTTCAGACCACTTATCGGTTACAGAAACAGTGCTATAATCACTTGTAGTGCTACTTTCCTTACCGTTTTCTTCTCAGCGTTAACAGCATACGGAATCCATGTTTATGACTTCAAGATCAAAGAGGGAGCATATACATTCATTCTTCTTATCATGATGGTACCTGTTCAGGTAACATCTGCTGGTTTCGTTAACTTCATGATCAAGCTTCATCTCCAGAATACATACTGGCCACTTATTCTTCCGGCTGTTGCAGCTCCTGCTGTTGTATTCTTCATGAGATCTTACATGAAGTCCTCGTTCCCACTTGACATCGTTGAAGCTGCTCGTATCGACGGTTCCGGGGAATTCAGAACCTTCCTTACAATAGCTATCCCAATGATGAAGCCTGCTATCGCAGTTCAGGCAATCTTTGCATTCGTTGCACAGTGGAACAACTTCTATACACCTTCTATGATCCTCCTCGATGGAGACAAGACAAAGCAGACACTTCCTATGATGGTACAGGCTGTACAGGCATCTGATAAGTTTACTGATTACGGTATTGTTTATACTTGTATCGCTCTCAGTATTATTCCTATCATTATTGCTTATATCTTCCTTTCAAGATTCATCATCGCTGGTGTTGCACTTGGTGGTGTAAAGGAATAATAAAAATTACAGCACACTTCGGTGTGCTGTTTTTTTGTCTTGACAAGTCTTATCAATAGCGATATAATATAATTATATACTACTCAGGAGGTGCTATATGAAATATTTAGTTGTTATTGATATGCAAAAGGACTTCACAACCGGAGTTCTTGGCAATCCTCAGACCGCTGGAGTAATCCGGAATGTTGTTGACAAGATAAATGAATTCAAGAATAACGAGCCTGACGGTAAAATAATCGCTACACTTGATACTCATTTTGAAAATTACCTTGATTCTCAGGAGGGTAAGTATCTGCCGGTTCCACATTGTATAAGAGGTACAGACGGTTGGCAGCTTGAGGATGAAGTGAAAAAAGCATTTCCTTCCGATGCTGCAATAATCGAAAAACTGACATTTGGTTCAAAACAACTCCCAGAGTATATCATCAACCCTGATGAAGTTGATGAGATACAGATAATAGGTGTCTGCACAGACATATGCGTAATTTCAAATGCAATGATACTTAAAGCGTTTTATCCCGAAATACCGATAAAGGTCGTATCTAACTGTTGTGCAGGAGTTACTCCTGAAAGTCATGATAATGCACTATCAGCAATGAGATCATGTCAGATAATAGTTGAATAATTTTACGGAGGTTAGTATGAGCGATATTACTTTTGATGCTAAAAAAACAGCTGATGCGGTCGTAAAGTGGGTCAAGGACTATTTTGAAAAGACCGCTTCACCGGAGACTAAAGCTGTTATCGGAATTTCTGGCGGCAAGGACAGCTCGGTTGCAGCTGCTGTATGCGTGAAAGCTCTTGGTAAGGACAGAGTTATAGGAGTTCTTATGCCACAGGGGGAGCAGTCAGACATTAATTACAGTCAGCTTCTTGTTAAAACTTTAGACATAAAAAGCTACACTATAAATGTTGGCGAGACAGTCAGCACATTTATGGGCGAACTTAAAAAGCACGTAGAGCCAACAAATCAGGCGATAGTCAACACTCCCGCAAGAATCAGAATGACCACTCTTTATGCAGTTGCAGCTTCAGTAGGCGGCAGAGTTGTTAACACCTGCAATCTTTCCGAGGACTGGGTAGGTTATTCAACTAAATTCGGTGATGCTGCTGGTGATTTTTCTCCATTGTCTAATCTCACAGTTGGCGAGGTAAAGGCGATTGGTGACGAGCTTGGACTCCCTTCCGAATTGGTACATAAAGTACCTACAGACGGTCTTTGCGGTAAGACAGATGAGGAAAATCTTGGGTTCACCTATGCTATGCTCGATGACTATATAAGGGGCAGAGATGACCTGAGTGCTTATCCTGACATAAAAGCTAAGATTGACAGACTCCATGCTGCTAATCTTCATAAACTACAGTTAATGCCAAAATTTGAACAGTAAATTAAAAACCGGTATCTGAGGAGGATACCGGTTTTTTGGGGATTTTATATGAAAGATATTTTGGATGGATGTACCTCAAAATTGTAATGCTCACATATAAATGGGTAAAATGTAAACACTTCCGAGGTACTGACTATATTATATCATTCTAAATGACTGCATTCAATAAATTTATTGTTGATTTTTTTGTTGCTTGTTCAAAAATTGCTGTCTTTATCAGAAAAGAATGTCCTTGAAGCAAAGCATTGGTTCTTTCTTTTCAAAATCCCAGCTATGGAACGAGTCACCGTGGCAGAATTTTTCTTCTGAGCAGCCTTTACATTTTTCGCACTGGTCAGAAAGGTCGATGCGGAAGTCCTTGAATTTTTCTTTCCAGACTGTGCTGAATCTGTCTTTGAGAATATTGCCTTGTACGAGTTCAGGTCGTCTTTCAATATCAAGACAGGCAATTATATCGCCATTAGCGGTTATGCTTGCTGTATAAAGACCAGCTGTACAGAGGTAATACCAGTCCCTGACTTCACGTTCGTACTCCATACCGAGATAGTGACTGCATCCGTAAGAAACTGGTTCTCCGGCTATACGCATATTTCTGATGAATTCAAAAAGCTGTATGTAGTCATCTTTGGTAAGAATGACATCCGGATAATCTTTAGCTCTGCCCATTGGCTCGATATTAATTACACGCCATGAATCGATGTCCATTTCATTGAATATTTTATACAGCTCATCAAGTTCGTTAATATTTTGGTGGGTGACAACAGTTGTTACCTGTACGGACTTGAATCCGCCGACTCTTAACAGGCTTTCAATACCAGCCATTGCACGTTCGTAGCCTTTAGGTGAACGGCGGAATTTGTCGTGAGTCTCCGGCAGACCGTCTATGCTGACAGAAATAGTACCCATTCCGCATTTTTTAAGGTCACGAGCGACGCTGTCATCAATGAGAGTAGCATTAGATGTCATGCCCCAGTGAAAGCCAAGTCCGTTAGCCATAGACATTATGTCAAAGAAGTCTTTGCGGAGCAGAGGCTCGCCGCCTGTTATGCACAGCATTTTATTAGCTGTACCCATATCTTCTTTGATTTCCTTGAGGAATGTCTCATATTGCTGAACGGAAAGTTCTTCAGAGCGAATTTCACCGCATCTGCTTCCGCAGTGGATGCAGTTTTCGTTACAGCGTAGAGTGAGTTCAAGGAAGAGGTGTTTTAGCTGAGGCTCGGTCATAAGTTTCTGACGATATTTAGCAAGACTTTCAAGGTGGTTGTTCTTTATTGTTACATCAAGCATTATATTTACTCCTATTTATCTATGCCAAAGTCAGGACCTGGACCGTAAAGCGGTACCGGAATTGCAAAATCTGTTGGTTTTTTTATTTCACCTTTAAGATATGCCTGAAGTGCATGAATATCACTATTATCAATTGCTCCGTCATGGGTAAGATCAGCTTTTTCAAGTAGGTCATAATCAAGTCTTCCGTTTTCAGTGAGTGGAGGTGCAAGCTCACCTTCAGTATTTATAAGTTTGCGGAGCTTTGCAAGATCAAAAGAATCGATCTGTCCGTCATTGTCTATATCTCCGGGGATCGCAGTTTCAACAGGATCTGGAGCATCTAAAGGATCTGTTGGATCGGTTTCGGAAATAGGCTCTGTTTCTTCAGTTGGATCAGTATTGAAATATGATGGCGGACCATAAACGGTCTGGATAGTAGTTGTATTGCCGTAAGTAGTTGTATTGTCGAACTGATCTGCGTTAGCTTTAAGCTCTTTGTCGACATAAGTTCCGCTTACGATAGTGCCGTAGGTGCTAAGTCCGACAGCGGCAGCAAATGCAGCAGCTGTAAGGGCTGTTTTTTTAGTTTTTTTCATTTTTTTCTTTTCCTTTCATTGTATTTATTCAAAGGTCTCTGGCGGACCATAGATGCAAGGAACGTTATTTTCTCCCGGATCAAATAAGCTATTGGTAACAATTTCAGTTACATCCTCTTCTGATGCGTCAGTATTTTCGGTAACTGTTGTATCAGAAGATTTTACATCTGACGACGTACTGGAATTATTACCATTACAAGCAGTCAGACCTAAAGCTGCTGCAAAGATACCTGCGGTTATCAAAGTTTTTTTAGTTTTTTTCATCTTTATCATCCCTATAAATATATTTATTTTTATTATATAATGTAATATAAAAAAAGTCAATAGAATTGAGGAAAATTGCTTATATTTCATATATTGACTAAACCTGTAAAAAAATGTATAATTATATCATACCGTAGTTCGGAATACATAATAAGGATGAAAAGAATGAGATCAGATTTTAGCAGATCAGCAGCAGCTTTTATATCAGCTGTTATGTTTATATCAACGTTTTCGTGTGCATCGACCGTTAGCAGGGATGAACCGGAAAACAGCCAGACAGAGCCTGATACAACAATTCAGACTGCTGTAACAGAAGCAGCTGAAGCTCCTTCAGAAGAGTCGACAACTGCTTCGACCACTGAAAATGTAACTGAAAATACAACTAAATCGTCAAACGGGAAAAAGGGAAACATTTACGATGTTAAAGGAAAATTGCTCGTGACCAATTCTGAGGACGGAACAAGGCGAGTTTACTCCGATGACTATGCTGTTTCAACAGCAAATCTTGTTACATCTATGTCAGATGGCTATGATAAGACCTTTGAAGATATACTGGCAGGCGGAGATAACGGACAGTCGGTACAGCTGACGATAGATGCAGATGTTCAGAATGCTGTATATCAGTATATGCAGAGCATGAATTTAGTTGGTTCTGTAGTTGCAATGAGATCGGACGGCTCACTCCTCGCACAGGTTTCCTACCCTTCGTACGACCCGAGAACTGTTGAAAAACAGGATTACGATGAGGAGCTTGCATGGGGAAAATGTGGAAACAAAGCGTTTCAGAATTTTGAACCGGGTTCATGCTTCAAGATCATGTCGGAAGTAATTGCCGATAAGCATGGAGTGTACTCGCTTTATGACGAGGGCGAGTGGAAATTTGACGGTATATCGATAGTAAACTGGGATCACGATACAAATGGCTCATATCCTATGGAGCGTAGTCTGAGCTCGGCATTTGTAAATTCGAGCAATATCTTCTTTGCAAAGGCTTTTGACCAGATAGGAAAAGATGCGGTACTCGCTGATCTGGATGACATTTTCCACTTTGTTACTCCGATCGACTGCGATTTCGGAGAAATACATAATAATGTAGAGATATACTGTGAGGATGACCTCAGAAGAACAGCATTTGGTCAGTCTTACGTACTTACTTGTCCGATATTTCTTGCGGCTCTTGGCAGAGAAGCTGTTTTAGGTGACATGGTCAAGCCTTTTGTAATAAAGAGCATAACTTCTCCTACAGATGTAAATTCACAGGTTGCCGAGGGAAGCAAGCCTAATGAAGTTATAGCTTCTATACCGCAGGACTACCGTCAAAATCTTTTGAACGGCATGAGCGGAGTTGCCTCCGGACTTGGTGTGTATGTACCTCAGGGCTACGAGCTCTACACTAAGACCGGTACTGCTGAGACATGGGAAAATGATTTCCTTTATATCACAGGCTGTGTTAAGGCTCAGAACGATTCAGGAAATAAAGACTATGGCGACTACAGCAATTATGACGGTTCATATATAATTGTTATGCAGGTGAGAAATCCAGCTGAGCACGGATATTCTTTTGCAAGCCACTCTGCTCCGCTCTATCAGGGCGTTGTGAATGCTATAGTAGGAAACTGAGAAGATGATAATACTGACCGTTTTATATGCGGTCAGTTTTTTTATTATGGTGATAACAAAATGTGGGAGAAAATTTAATATAATATGATTGACTTTGAATATTCAATATGTTATACTATTATATGCAGTCCGAAACTGAGGGAATGCGGTCGGAATCCGCAGCAGCAGTCACTACCGTATCTGGAAAGATCCACAAGCCGGGTCGCTCGTCGGAACTGTTGGTAATAAACGTTTTTGGACAATGAAAAGCGTGTGCCGCAGAAACTGTTTTCAGACAGTTTTATTGTTGTGCTTTTCTGCTTTCAGAAAGGCTTTTTTGTTGTCACAATTCTTTAAGGAGTCGATTTATATGAAAAAAGTAATTGCAATCACATCCGCATTTATTCTTAGCTGTTCAGCAATGTGCATCTCCGCTGTATCTGCTGAAAGCGAGAGCAATGACAGTGCATCTGTTTATTTTACAATAGCTGATAAAGACGGTAAACTCGTGGCTATTCAGGAGAAAGTGGAGGTAACTGACATCAATAATGACGGTGAGCTTACTTTGGATGATGCATTTTACTGTGCACATGAGGCACTTTATGAAGGCGGAGCAGAAGCTGGATATAAGTCATCTATTGGAAGTTACGGACCTATGATCGATAAATTGTGGGGAGCTGAAAATGGCGGCGGCTACGGTTTCGCAGTAAATAATATTATGTCAAACGGACTTGGCGATCCTGTTGCTGATGGTGACTATGTAGACGGATTTGTATATACTGACCTTTTAAAGTGGTCTGACCTGTATTGCTGGTTCAACATCAGAAACGGCGAAGCAAAGCAGGGTGATGAGCTTGAGCTTACTCTTAAAAAGCCTGTATATGGCAACGACGGAGTAGGTGAAGGTCCGGTTGAAGGAGCAACTATAACTGTTAACGGCGAAAAAACTGAATATGTTACAGATGCCGAAGGAAAAGTAACTATAAAGCTTGATGAAGCTGGTGAAGATATTCTTATCAGTGCAACTTCAGATACTGAGACACTTGTTCCTCCAGCATTACTGATGAATGTTGAAGCTGACGAAGATGTTACTACTACAACAACCACTACTACAACTACCTCGACAACAACAACAACTACTACTACAACTTCAACAAAAACTAAGAAAGCAACTACAACAGCTAACTCTCCAAAGACCGGAGATTCAGGTCTTGGTAGTGTTGCAGTTATTTTTGGTGCGTCAGTAGCGGCAGCATTTGCATTCAGACGCAAGGAAAATGACTAAGGGGCTTTCAAGAGTTCTGAGTATAATTTCAATGATCGTTTTGACTCTGAGTTTTGCACCATTCAAAGCTCAGGGTCAGGAATATACCGTCGATGAAGTCAGTGAGATCATCGACGGTATAATTACATATAAGCTTGAAAGATCAGGGTCGGGCGATATTCAGGACTGGATAAATGGAGAACTTACATCAGGGGCAGGCTCTACAGCTGAATGGTACATTATGACGCTGAGTCAAAGTGATGACTATGACTTTGACAGTTATAATGTTGCATTAAAAAGATATCTTGATAATAACAATGTACCGTCAGCAACATCAAGGGAGAAATATGCTCTTGCACTTTGTGCTGCCGGAAGTAACGACGCTTATATCGAGGATATTCTCGATAACTCTATTGGTGCACAGGGAATAATGAGTTTTATATACGGACTTCATGTTCTTAACAATGGTTATTCCTGCTCGAAATATACTCGTGACGGGGTAATAGATACGCTTCTTTCACTTCAGTATGGTGACGGAGGCTGGGCTATATTTGGCGGAAAAGGCGATATTGACGTTACTGCTATGACAATAACTGCACTTGCTCCTGCGTATTCTCAGCGAGGTGACGTAAGGAATGCGGTCGAGCGTGGACTTGACTTTTTATCTGCTAATCAGCAGAATAACGGAGGCTACGTAAGTTTTGGAACTCCTAATGCGGAGAGTACAGCTCAGGTACTGGTCGCACTTTCGTCACTTGGATACGATGCGAACAGCGAAAGCAGGTTCATAAAAGACGGCAATACGCTCATCGACGGTATGATGCAGTACAGACTTGACGACGGCAGTTTCAGTCATACAACTCCGTGTGTGCAGAACGAGACTGCTACAATGCAGGTTTATTATTCTTTAGTATCATATTGCCGTATGGCGGAAGGTAGTTCGCCGCTGCTTGTATTTGACAGACGACAGCCGGTCGCAAGAAGTGAAGTGCCTCGACCGACTGAAAGAAAAGAAAATGTAAATACTCATACAGGCAATAACAATAATAGTACTTCAAATAATACCGGAACCGAAAATACTGTTGCTGATAACGGTACTCAGGTGCAGCAGTCCGAAAACAACGGAACTGTACCGCATGGAACAACTGTCAATTCAAGTGCTGCCACAACAGCTCGAAGCGGAAAAAAGTCCGGAAATACGACTGCTACGAGCGTATCAGCTAAGAATACATCTACTAAAGCAAAACAATCATCGACCTCAGAAAAAGTACTTGCGGAAAATAAAGTTTCAGAAACAACCGAGACTGCAAGTATGACAGCGGCTAAGAGTGAGACAGATAAGAAAAGCTCCGAAAAGGCTAAAGGTGACTATAAGCCAAAAGCTATAATAATTATTATAGCAGCCGCAGGAGTGCTTTGTGTTGTAATTTTTATTACAGGTAAACGCAATTATAAGAACTTTATTGCTGTAGCTGTAGCAGCCGGAGTCGGAGTAACTATCGTACTGCTGACTGATATAAAAACGAAAGACGAGTTTTACAACGGCGAAAAGGTCGTCAAAGAAAATGCGATAGGAACGGTCACAATGACAATTCGCTGCGACACTATTGTTGACAAGGCAAAAAATGAGTTCGTACCGAAAGACGGCGTGATACTTGACGTTACTGAGTTCGACCTTGAAGACGGTGAGACGGTCTATGATATTCTTACAGAAGCTTCAAGGACTTACAAAATACCTTTTGAGAATACAGGCAGCAGCGGTGGAGCTCATGGAATGGTATATATTTCCGGAATAAACTATATCTACGAAATGGAATACGGTGATCTTTCGGGTTGGGTATACCATGTTAATGGCAAGTCGCCGTCAAGGAACTGTGGTGAGTATAAGTTAAGTCCGGGAGATGAAATAGAGTGGCTTTATACCTGTGAATTGGGGTACGATCTTAATGAGGTATACGAGGAATGAGAAGTTTTTCAGAGTATAATCCGGTTGCTATTTTTATTTATTTTTTCAGCGTGACCGGAGTTGCGATGTTCAACACACATCCTGTTCTGACCGCATTATCGCTTGTTGGCGGCATCATATGTCTGCTTACTTACGACAAAAAAAGACGTTATAAAGAGCATATAGGCTTTTTTATATTGTTCCTGATACTTGCAGCAGCAAATCCTCTTGTTTCACATAATGGAGTTACAGTTCTTTTTGTGCTGAACAATAATCCTGTAACACTTGAAGCTTTGCTATATGGGATAAATTCAGCGGCTATTATAATCGGAGTACTCTACTGGTTCAGGACTTTTACTCATATTATGACCAGCGATAAGCTTTTATATATTACCGGAGCATTGTCGCCAAAATTATCGCTGGTACTGTCAATGGCACTGAGGTACGTACCTATGTTCAGGGAGCAGACAGAAAAAGTGAGGAACGCTCAAAAGGGTATGGGACTGTTCAAGGACGACAACATAATAGACGATATAAGGTCAAATATGCGGATCTATTCCATACTCATAACATGGGCACTTGAAAACGGTATCACTACAGCTGACAGCATGGAGGCAAGAGGATTTGGAGTAGGCAAAAGGAGCTGCTATTCAAATTTCAGCTTCCGTACTTCTGATGTGCTCTTTATCCTGACAGACCTTTCACTGCTGACAGCAACAGTTATCGGCATGATCTCAGGTCGATTTAATTATGGATTTTATCCTAAGATAAATAGTGCTGATATGGGAGCAGTTGGGACTGTCGGAGCAATAGCCTACAGCGTCCTGATATTTTTACCTTTTATTATTGAAATGGCGGTGAATATTAGATGGAAATACTTGAAGTCAAAGATCTGAGTTTCAAGTACCCGAAATGCGATAAAAACACCTTAAATGAAATATCATTCAGTATAAATAAGGGTGAGATAAATGTGCTCTGCGGAGCGACAGGAAGCGGAAAATCCACACTTCTCAGGATGCTTAAACGTGAACTTGAACCGCTCGGAGAAAAAAAAGGGAAGCTTCTCTTTAATGGAGTACCTCTTGATTCGTTAGATGAGCGAAGTGCTGTTTCAAAAATAGGATTTGTCATGCAAAAGCCAGAACAGCAGATAGTCACTGATAAGGTGTGGCACGAGCTTGCTTTCGGACTTGAAAATCTTAATGTGCCTGAAAGCGATATTTCAAGAAGAGTAGCTGAAATGGCGAGCTATTTCGGCATAGGACCGTGGTATGATAAAAGTGTCTCAGTGTTGTCTGGAGGTCAGAAGCAGCTGCTTAACCTTGCGGCTGTACTCGTTATGCAGCCGGAGCTGCTTATTCTTGACGAGCCTACAGCTCAGCTTGACCCAATAGCTGCTGCGGACTTTATTGCTACTCTGAAAAGACTGAATCAGGATTTTGGACTGACTATTATAATTGCTGAACATCGGCTTGAAGAGCTTGTTCCGATATGTGACAGACTTTTAGTAATGGATAATGGAAAGCTTATAGCGAATGACTCCCCGAAAAAAGTCATCAGGCAATTGAAGAATAGGAGCGACTTTTTAATATGTATGCCGTCGGCAGCAAGGATATATGCAGAGCTTAGCGATGATGATGATTGTCCGCTTACCGTGCGTGACGGAGGTTATTTTATAAGAGCGAATTTCCTTAATGATATTAGCCATATTGACACGGCTGAAAAAAATACGTCAACTGAAATTGCACTCGAATTCAAGGATGTTTACTTTAGATATGAAAAAAATGGACGTGACATACTTAACGGACTTGACATGACCGTCAAAAGAGGAGAGATATACTGTATTCTCGGGGAAAACGGTTCAGGCAAGACAACTACTTTGAACGTATCGTCCGGACTTGCTAAAGCCTATAGCGGTAATGTCAGAATATTCGGCAAAAAAATCAAGGACTACAAGAATCGTTCACTTTATAATAAGTGTCTTGCGATGCTTCCACAGGATGTGCAGACGGTTTTTTTGAGAAATACAGTCAGGGAAGAGTTTGAAGATTCGGGAACTGACATAAATAAACTCCCATTTGAGGCAGCTCATTTGCTTGATAAACATCCGTATGACCTTTCAGGCGGAGAACAGCAGCTTGTTGCACTTGCAAAAATTCTTGCAGCTGAACCAAAACTGCTTCTTCTCGATGAGCCGACAAAAGGTCTGGACGCTTCCGCAAAAAAGAAGATAATCGAGGTAATAAAGTCGCTTTCTGAAGGTGGTATGACAATAGTTATAGTGACTCATGATGTTGAATTTGCAGCACTTTGTTCCGACAGATGTGCGATGTTTTTTAACGGCAAGATAGTTTCATCAGGAAGTCCGGAAAAGTTTTTTTCAGAGAATAATTTTTACACAACAGCTGCAAGCAGAATGACAAGAGGTTACTATGAAAACGCTGTCACAGTTGAGAGCGTAATAGAATTGTGCCGTAAAAACGGAAAGAGGTGAGCGGACTATGATAGTAATTAAAAATCGTTCGCTCCGAAATACCATAAGGTTTTTAGTGCCGTTTATAATCGTACCAATGCTTGCAATAGGCGGTTCACTTGCTTTTGACCGAAAAAAACACATTATAATTTCGATGAGCATAGCAATATTTGCACTCCTTCTTTTCAGTGCCGGATTTGAAAAGAAGCGTACAGGTACGAGAAGAATGGTCATTTCAGCTGTAATGATAGCTCTGTGCTTTGCCGGTAGATTCATACCTTTTCTGAAACCAATTTCAGCTCTGACTATAATCTCAGGGATCTATCTTGGCGGAGAAGCCGGATTTCTTGTCGGAGCTATGACTGCAATATTATCCAATTTTTATTTTGGTCAGGGACCTTGGACCGCTTTCCAGATGCTTGCATGGGGACTTATTGGCTACTTGGCTGGAGTTTTCTCAAATCACCTGAAAGATAACCGGATACTGCTCATAGCATACGGAGGGCTGACAGGAGCTTTATACTCGTTTATCATGGATATATGGACGGTTCTATGGTACGCCGAAGGATTTGAACTAAAGCTCTATATCTCAGCTCTAATAACGGCGATACCGTATACGTTGTCATATGTGGTGTCAAATGTTTTGTTTTTATACATATTAAAAAAGCCGGTCGGTGAAAAGCTTGACAGGATAAAAATCAAATATGGAGTTTGAACTGCCGAACAACTCGGCAGTTTTTTTGACGATAAATGTTAATAAACTATTGACAATTTTTGTAGAATGTTGTATAATATTAAACAGCTTATCACTTTATTAATTTAAAGCTTTACAGATTCAACGCTGTAAGCAGACAGAAGGAGAGTTAAAAAATGGGTGCAAAAGCAGCAACATTTATAATTCTTGCCATTTATGTGTCAATAATGGTGGGAATTGGCATCTACACATCACGTAAGACCAAATCAGCTGACGACTTCATGCTCGGCGGACGAAGCGTTGGTTCATGGCTTACTGCATTTTCCTATGGTACAACTTATTTTTCAGCAGTTGTATTTATAGGATATGCCGGACAGTTCGGTTGGATGTATGGTGCATCAGCATCATGGGTCGGAATCGGAAACGCAATAATAGGAAGTCTTATACCATTCTTCCTGATCGGTCGAAGAACGAGACTTATGTCCAATCACCTCGGAGCAAGAACTATGCCTGAATTTTTCGAGCACAGATTCGACTCCAAAATGCTGAAAACAATCTCAGCAGCTATAGTTTTCATCTTTCTTATACCATACACTGCATCAGTCTACAACGGACTTTCAAGACTGTTCGGCATGGTATTTGACCTCGGAGAAAACGGCGGTACATACATAATAATCGCTATGGCAGTTCTTTCGGCTGCTTATGTTACACTCGGCGGTTACAAGGCAACAGCTCTTAACGATTTCTTCCAAGGAATCATCATGCTTATCGGAATCGGAACAGTTGTTGTGCTTACAGTCCAGAAGAAGGACGGTTTATCATCAGCAATTGATTCGCTCAATGCTATAAAGGATGCTGACGGTAATACAAATACTCTTGGTTCACTTTTCGGACCTGACCCTATAAACCTTCTTGGAGTTGTGATACTTACTTCACTCGGTACATGGGGACTCCCGCAGATGGTACAGAAATTCTACGCAATAAAGGACGAGGACGCTATCAAAAAGGGAGCTTTCATCTCAACATTATTTGCTCTCGTAGTAGCAGGCGGTTCATATTTTATGGGCGGATTCGTAAGACTTTACTGTACTCTTGACGGAAATGACGGCAGCGGCAGAAAAGTAATAGATGTAGTAAACGGCAAGCCTGTATATGATACAATGGTACCTTCACTCATCAAGTCTGCACTTCCGAATATGCTCATAGGACTTATAGTTGTATTGGTTCTTTCAGCATCACTGTCCACACTTTCATCACTCGTTCTTACATCAAGCTCAACTCTCACAAACGACCTCATCAAGCCAAGAGTTAAGAATTTTGACGACAAGAAGCAGATGACATTCATGAGAATATTCATTGCAGTATTCCTTGTAATATCGGTAATCATAGCTTGCAACAAGAACGCATCTATCTCAACACTTATGTCATATTCATGGGGAGCACTCTCCGGAGCATTCCTCGGACCTTTCCTCTATGGATTATTCATGAAGAAAGTTTCAAAGGCAGCTGTATGGACAAGCTTCTTTACAGGAATTGGTATAAGTGTTGCACACATGGTAATGTTCAGCATGAATATCAGTGCATTTGACGGAGTAAAGGATTCAGTAAAGTCACTTGATTGTCCGTTGAATCTTCTTTCACCAATAAATGCAGGAGCATTTGCAATGATCGTTTCACTTATCATTGTACCAATAGTGAGCCAGTTTACTAAAGCTCCGGACAAGAAGGCAGTCGATAACGCTTTCAGCTGTCTTAATACTAAATAATAGAATATGAAAAGAGCCATAGCAATTTGAGCAGATTCAAAATACTATGGCTTTTATTTATTTTTGTTTTGTACGTTCCCATATTTGTAGTCTTACATCTTCGCCTTTAAATTCAAGGCACTTAAATACAGAAACTATACGTGATACAACACGCTTTTCGTACTTTCTTTCAATGCCTTCAAAGTCGAGGTTAGTGCTTATTATAGTAGGACGACCGCTGTTCAGTCTTGTATTTATGATATTATAAATTGTAGCACTGTAGAAAGCAGTCTCGTACTCCGTTCCGAGGTCATCCAGAATAAGCAGGTCTGTGTTCATTACAAGGTCTATCATTTCGGAGGAGTGATCTCTGCTGAAGTGCTCCTTTTCAATATTCCTGAGAATGTTTATCGCAGAATCGTAAATGACGCTGTATCCTTTTTCGAGCACTTTATTTGCAATTGCAAGAGATAGGTGAGTTTTACCAAGACCGGTATCACCGAACATAAAGATGCTGTCAGTTTGCGGAGTAAAAGTCTCAGCGTACTGTTTAGTGAATTCGAGGATTCGCTGCATAGTGAAGTAATCGTCACCGCTGTAGTAGCTCAGACTGAAAGAATCGAAGCTTGAAAGTTTAAGGTGAGCACTTTTGTTAAGCTCGTCAGCAGAGAGTTTTCCGCAGAGCTTTTTGAAGCAATTGCAGAAAGAGCTGCCGCAGTAACCGGTATCATGGCATACAGGACATGAATAATGCACATCAAGGTAATCTTCAGGATAGCCATTTGCAGCGAGAATGCTTCGAGCCATTGCCTGAGCCTGAACATTATCCGACCTTAGTTTAGCTATTCTTTGCTGAATATCATCTTTTTTGCCGCTTGAAATTATATTGATAAGCTCTTTTCCGGTGGAATAGAGCACATCGTTTATCTCTTTTATTTGTGGGAGCTTTTTATTTATCTCGGCTATACGGCTGTCGTTTTCGCTAATGGCATTACGTCTGCGGGTAGTCATTATAGCCTGAGCTCTGTCAAAAATATCGCTGTTCATTTTTAATCTCCATAGTTATCAGAATTTATTGATAACGACTTTGTACTTATCAATATCAGACGATGACTGATCGTTTTTAGGTTTAGTTTTTTTATTGGACTTATATTGCTCCTCGGCATTTCGTACTTCCTTAACAGTAGCATAACCGTTATTCTTCCATGTGAGGAGGATCTTGTTTATGTAATCGAACGAGAGCTTATTTATCTGTTCTATAGTTTTTTCGTAGGCATAGCCGATAAGCTCCAATGAAAAACCAGCTGCTTTCCACTGCACGATGAACTCGTTCTGTTTTGGAGTTGGACGGCGTATCATCTCGAATTTTTTCATTATCTTGCCGGTGTAGTCGTTGTACTGAGTAAGACGCTGAACTTCGTCCTGAGCCGCAGTAAGTGAATTTATGTCATTATCAGCCCAGTCAGCCGCTATTTTTTCGATATAACCGGAATTTGTTTTTTCAATAGAAATGCAGTAATAAATGAGTGTAACAATGACTTCGGCTTTTAGTCCGAGATAATTGTACATCCATATAAGCGAATTCTGCTGAGTATGATTCAGAGTACCAAGAGCGGATTCTGTAACCTTAAAAAGTTCGGAAATATCAGAGGATTCCTTGACCATTTGAGCAATTTCAGATGGATTCAGATTCTGTCGCTGCTTAGGTGCAGAGACATCCTGCTGTACCGTTTCACTTGCGGGCGGACTGTTTACTTCAGGACTGCTGATTTTCGGCTCAGTTGGCATGGTCATTATCGGAGCTGACTGAGTATGAGAAATAGGAGTCAATACGTTCACCTGTTCCCAGAACATAACAGCGTCCGCAGCCTGCTGTATTGATATGCCCGTATTGAGGGCTATTTCCTCGTCAGAGCAATTTCTGCCTGAGCATCTTAATATATACAAAAGAACTTTAAGCTGTTCTCCGGTCGCAAGTTTAAGAAAATTGTCAGCGACTACACATGGAACACCGAACATTGTGCCCCAGACACCGCAGTTAGCCTTGAATTCCACGAATTATTTCCTCCCATAAATTACTGTAAGGAACATTATACCACATTTTTTTTAATATGTCCACTACTAAAATTTCACAATGAACATTAAATAAAACTGTCTATAATTTGTAAAGTTGATCCTCGCTCGTTAATATCTCAATAGCCTTAGCGTACTTTCTTTTCCATGAGCTTCTTTTTTCTTCCGGAACATTTTCAGGACAGACAATGCGGCTCTGGTCAGAATTATGAGCAAGATCGGCTAATTTTACAGCCTTTGCCTGAGGATTTTCTTTTATTTTTCTGATATATTCAAAATAGTCAGTATCTTTATCATGAGTAAGAAGTTTCAGAACAGATATGACTTCCTCCGGAAAAACATTTGCAAGGTCATCAAAAGTGACAGAAGTATCTTCCACAACATCATGAAGAAGAGCGGCACAGGCAGTAAGTTCATCTGTCATCTGCTCTGCGACGTGGATAGGGTGAAAAATGTATGGGACACCGTTGCAGTCGAATTGACCGTGATGAGCTTCATAAGCTATCTTCATTGCTTTACAGGTCAGTTTTGTATATATCATAATGCACCTCAGAAATTAGCTTCAATGAACTCGTGCAGAGGTTTTCTTATAATCAGCTCACGATTATTTCTGAACCACTCATAGGACTCAGCAAGACCTTTATCAAGCGGAGTAAGGTCGTTCAGAATACTTGACATAGCAGTCAGGTCGAGCTCGTATGCATAATCATAAAACGGGAAGTAGCTTCTTTGCGGAGTATCGTCGGTAACGTACCTTAATTCCGGCACTTTGCCTACCGCTTTATAACAAAGCTTCACCCACTCCAATACGCTTATTGGCTTTGAGCCGGTGTTGATTATGTGTTGTTTTGGCTTTTGAGCAATTATAGTTTCGATAAGTCTGCAAAGATCATTGATATGGAAAAATTGCAGAGGCAGACTGCCGTCCTTTGGGACATAGAAAGGACGTTCCTTTTCAGCACATTCAAAAACAAAAGCCTCACGGAAAAGATTATTCATAGGACCGTAAAGGTAGGGCGGACGTATAATGTAAGCGTCCGGAACTTTTGAAACGGCAGCTTTTTCGGCAGCTATTTTATTTGTTCCGTAAGCTCCCCATATGGAATTTTCACCAATTTCATATGACTCCTTGAACGGCTGGGGAAGTGTTTCCGGATATACCGCACTTGAACTTATAAGGACATAAGTGCCGAATGAATCTAAAGCTCTGATGAGATCGTTAACGTCGGTTTCGTTGTAAGCAGTGACATCGATAACAGCATCAAAGTGCCTGCCTTTTAGTAGTGATTCAGCATTATGACGGTCACCGCAAAGATGTATCACACCTTTTGACTGCGGACGTGATCCACGGTTGAGCACATAGACATTGTGCCCTTTTTTTACAAAGTATTCAGCAGTATATCTGCTTGCAAAGACAGTTCCTCCGGTAACGAGAATATTCATATTACACCTCCGAGAAATGTTCGTTTTTACGACATTTACATTATAACACATTATTTTTAGCATTGCAACATAAAGCTGTCAGGTCAGAAGGGGACTGAATCATACATTTTTCGTAATTTTTCGACTGCTTTTTTCTCGATACGGGACACATAAGACCGTGAAATGTTCATTTTATCAGCAGTTTCGATCTGAGTATGGGAAGTGTTGCCGTAAAGTCCGTATCTGTAAACAATAATTTTAAACTCACGGTCTGTAAGTGCTTTTTCAAGGAATTTGTAAAGCTGTTTTGACCGCATAAGCAGATCAACTTGCTCGTGTATATCGACACCGTCATCAAGAAGGTCGAGCAGACTAACAGAGTTGCCGTCCTTATCAGTTTCAACCGGTTCGTTGATATACACATCTCCGGCGGACTTTTTGGCAGCTCTGAAATTCATAAGGATCTCATTTTCTATGCATCTGCTTGCATAAGTGGAGAAACGTGCACCTTTAGTGTAGTCAAATGAAGAAACGGCTTTGATAAGACCTATAGTACCGATAGAGATAAGCTCATCCTGCTCGTCGATATTAGATGAGTATTTTTTCACGATATGAGCTACGAGTCTGAGATTATGTTCTATGAGTTTGCTTCGGGCGTTTTTATCGCCCTCTGACATTGCTTTGAAGTACTCTTCTTCTTTCTTTTTGGACAGTGGTTTGGGAAATAAATTTGAATTGTCCACATGAAGTGCAAAAAAGAAAAAATGCTTTATAAATTCTAACCACATAAAAACACCTCCGAAATAGGATAATATAAAATATGAAAGAGAGCTTGGCTATTATTCAAAGGTGAAAAGTGGAGAGTTATAGTGAATATAGCAAATAGGTAAAAGAAAAAAACAATTTTAACATATTGACGAAAAGAGAGAAATATTATATAATAAAAGTGTATGGAAATTTATGATATTAAGTCAGCGAAAAAGCTGCTTTGATCGGAAGAAGTGATAAATTGAGTAATCTGGTATCAGCATCTGTGCTTAGTGCAGATATGTTGAATCTTGAAAGTGAGATAAGAAAAATGGAGTCGATCAGTATCGATATGCTCCATTTTGATGTTATGGACGGTATCTTCGTTAACAATATAACTTATGGCATACCTATCCTTGAACAGGTCAGAAAATGTACTGATATGGTTCTTGACGTACACCTCATGATAACTGACCCAAGCCGCTATGTAAAGCGTTTTGCAGAAGCCGGTGCGGATATAATCTCGTTCCACATCGAAAGCGAAAAGGATATCAAGGGAACTATCGATATGATACGCTCTGCCGGAGCTAAACCTGCGATCGCAGTCAAACCGTTGACTCCGATAGAAACAGTGTATCCGTATCTTGAGGACGTTTATATGATCCTTGTAATGACTGTTGAGCCCGGATTCGGCGGTCAGAGCTTCATTCCGGAGACAATGAGCAAAGTTGAAGCTGTACGCAGGATGATAAGTGAGAAGGATCTTGATATAAGAGTACAGGTCGACGGCGGCATCAACGCTGAAACTGCTAAGACTGCTGCTTCAGCCGGAGCAGATGTGCTCGTTTCAGGCAGCTATCTGTTCAAGGCAGAAAGTATGGAAGAGGCTGCCGGAAAGCTGAGGAAAGCCTGAGTATGCAAAAGAAAACAAGGACAGAGCGTCTTGTCTGGATAGATCTTATGCTGACTCTTCTTTCACTTGAACTCATGTCATATTTTTACTATGGAACACGCTCGCTTGCTCTTGCAGGTGTCTGTGTTTCAGCAGCACTTATTTCTGAGATACTGTCACTCAGGGTCATGAAAAAGAGATTTACAGCCGATGATATGACTTGTACTTCTGATGCATTGATAATAGCCCTGATGCTTCCTGCTGTTATGGATTATAAGATCGGAGCTGCTGCTGTAGTTTTTGCGGTAGTATGTGCAAAAAATATTTTTGGCGGCAGACGCAATATGATATTCTCACCAGCGGCGGCGGCGTATGTGTTTGTGCTGACCTCATGGGGACGAAAAATGCTGCTTTATCCTGCACCGCACGATAAAACAGGAATTTTTGAGAATGCGGAAGACCTTATAAGTTCAGCATCATACCTCTATAACACAACAGGCAAGGTCGAACACTCTGATTTTGAATTGTTGCTCGGAAATTTCAGCGGTCCAGCCGGAGCAGTAAGTATATTGCTTCTTATGCTCGCAGCTGTGATACTCATATTCCGACGTGATATTTCTGCCGGAGCTTTTCTTGGAACAATAACCGGTACAGCTGTACTTGCCATGATATCGCCAGTTTCTGATTCAAGGTCAGAGACGATAAAATATGTTTTTGCTTTCAATATGATCTTGTTTGCAGCAATTTATGTAGTTGCCGATAAGAGAATAGCACCAAAAAAGCAGTATTTTGCTTTTTTCTATGGACTTTTTATAGGAATATTCTCATATATACTGCTTATTACGACTGCACAGGAAAATGTAATAGTTATCGTGTCGGTACTGTTTACACCTATAGCACTTGCATTCAAGAATCTTGAAAAGAAGATAGCTGATGCAAATATTTCAAGCGAAAACGATTTGGTCACAGATGATAATTCCGGACCTGATATGCCGATCATTCTTGCAGAGGACGGAGAGCTCCCTGTTATCGAAGGTGAAGCGGAAGTCTCTGAGCTCATAAAGGAATTATCAGAGACAGTTGAGGAGGGGATAGACAATGAATAAAGAACGCTCCTCAGTATTTGCCGGCATAACATGGGATAATATGGTCCTGTCTTCACTTATGGTGATATCTCCGGTAATTGTCTGCGGAGATACTCTCAGAAATGCGGAAGCACTCGTGTATGCTTTCAGCTCGATAACTATGCTATCGGTCTGCATAGCATCATTCGTGCCTAAAAAGCTTCCATATGCTTTAAAGGTAATAATATACGCACTCATTTCATCGCTGGTATTTATACCTGTAAAGGTCGCTGCTCAGGAGTTTTATCCGGGAATTGTACTGCGAGTAGGAATTTATTTTCCGCTGCTTGCGGTCAATTCACTGATAGTATTCCAGACAGAAGCGAAATTCTTCAAATTGAAAAAGATACCTATGTTCTTTACTGTTTTGTTTTATGTCATAGGATTCGACATAGTAATGCTGCTCACGGGGATAATACGTGAATTTTTGGCTTACGGAACAATAAACGGTAAAGTTACGGATGTCGATATGCTTATAAGCGGTCTGTCACAGCCCTTCGGAGGATTTATTTTCCTCGGACTTATGTGCGGACTTTACAGAAAGATCCGTTCAATGTTTTCAAAAGAAGTTTCAGAAGTAAGGAGTGAAGCAGATGTTTCTGGTAAATGAACTTATTGCACTCCTCGCTGTTAACCTGATACTTACTCAGGCACTTGGTACAAGTACACTTTTTATTGCAGCAAACAGCCGGAAAAATCTTATCGGTACGGCTTGCGTCATAACGATATTTACTACTCTTGGCTCGTTTGCAGCATATTTTACGGATAAGAATCTTCCGGAAAAATATTCAGATTATACGCTTTTTATTTATGCCCTTACCGTGGGTATAATATATGTGATTCTTCTTTCTGCACTATATTTTATCAGCAGAGATAAATTTGTAAAAACGAGAAAATATATACACGTTTCAGCCTTTAACTGTGCTGTGATGGGAACTTTATTCACCATTCACAACAAAGCCTCTGAAGACAGCTCGCTTTTGAATATCGGCAGCTATGTGCTCTCAGGTATCGAAGCAGGTGTTGGATTTATCATAGCAGCACTCATACTTACAGCTGCCTACAGAACTTTGAATTCATCGAAAGTTCCGTCATCATTCAGAGGTTTTCCGGCTATGCTTGTATATCTTGGTATAATATCAATGGCAGTATACGCATTAAAATAAAAAGAATTGCGGACTGTAAAGTAGGAGTAAAAAATGAAATTCAGGAACAAGGGAAGGAAAATCTACAAAACTAAAGAAAAGAATTATTACGGAAAAAGTCCGATCGGAAAAGCTTTTTCTATAGGACTTTCAGTGCTCCTCATAGGAGGAATCGGTTTCATTGGATACAGTGTGGCTGAGCCTCTTGTGAATTACAGCAAAAAAACCGGCGACGATAAATCGTCAGTATCAGTTGAGACTACAGCTGATGCAGAGATCACAAGCGAGATGTTCCCTACTGACAGCAATGGTGAGAGGATCGCAAATCCGCATCAGAGCGTCAATTTCGAGACATACCGTGCAGCGGCAGTCAAAGAGAATGACCTAATGTCCGCTGATACACTAAAAATGGCTATAGACCGTCTTCCGACAGGTCAGAAGATAGAATATGTTGAAGTCCCGTTAAAGGCCACAGGCGGAAGAATATACTATTCAAGCAGTGTTCCGTATGCATATCAGGCTCAGGCTTATGAGACTATGATGTCGCTTGATGAGATAGTAAGTATCATAAAGAAAGCCGGTTATAAGCCTGTTGCTATAGTAAGTACTTTCAATGATAATATTTTGCCTGTTGTCGACGGACAGAGCGGATACATAACCACTGATACAGGAGAGCAGTGGATAGATAATGACTATGAAGCAGGCGGCAAACCGTGGGCTTCGCCGTATTCTCAGACTACGCTGAACTACCTTAAATCTATCGTGACTGAAATAGCTATATCAGGCTTCGACAGGATAATATGTTCAGATTTTGAATACCCTCATTTCAGAGAGTCCGACCTCGAAATGCTTGATCCGGAGCTTGCAGGTCCGGAACGTCAGATGGCTATGACTGCTGCGGCTAATCTTCTAAATGAGACTATCCTTGAAAATGGAGCTAAAATGTTCATTGAGGTATCAGCATCAGAGCTTCTGAAAGGCTATACAGACGTTCTTCAGCCAATGCTTCTGAACGTAAACACCATTGTTCTGGACATTGACCTTGATGAGATAAGCAACGGCATATACGCTGGAACGACTGTATACGATTTCGGCGGCAAAGCTTCTGACAAGGTCGAGAAAATGCTGAAACTGGTCGAGGAGGACCTTGCGGATTTCAATGTTGCAGTAAGGATATCAGGAAGTTCAGAAAGTATGTCGGAAGTGATCTCGGCTCGTGATAAAGCAGTAGATAAGGGCTACAGCTCCTTTGTTATTGGTTAAAAATCTATATTTCCGGGATTACCGGAGGAATGGAGAAAAAAATGGCAGAAAATTTCAAAGTTTCACTTCAGAAAGTGATAGATGAATTCAAACTTGAGGCTATATACATCCATAAGGATGCTAATGAATTAATGATCGATGAAAATGATGTAAACCGTCCGGGACTTCAGCTCATGGGATTCTATGAGTATTTCAATCCGGAGCGTATACAGATCATCGGTAAAATGGAGTTCGCTTACCTTTCTACTATCGATGAAAAAACAAGACGTGAAAGACTTCAGCTTCTCTTTGCTCAGAGGATTCCTGCTCTTATAATAGCAAGAGAGCTCCCTTACTTTGCAGAGATGCTCGAACTTGCAAAGGAGTATGAAGTGCCGCTTCTCAGAAGTAAAGAGAGCACATCAAACTTTATGTCAGGACTTATTGCGTTCCTCAACCTTACACTTGCTCCGAGAATAACACGTCACGGCGTACTTATAGAGATCTACGGTGAAGGTGTATTCATCACAGGCGAATCAGGTGTCGGAAAGAGCGAGACTGCGATCGAGCTCGTAAAGCGTGGACACCGTCTTGTTGCGGATGATGCTGTTGAGATCCGCAAGGTATCAAATATCAGTCTTGTCGGAAGCTCGCCGGATAATATCAGACACTTCCTTGAATTGAGAGGTATCGGTATCATAAATGCAAGACGTCTTTTCGGTATCGGTGCAGTTAAGATGACTGAAAAACTCGACCTTGTAGTTGAGCTTGAACAGTGGAATCCGGAAAAAATATACGACAGAATGGGCGTTGATACTGAGTATGTAAGTCTGCTCGGAGTCAAAGTGCCGTCGCTGACTATACCTGTAAAGCCCGGACGTAACCTTGCTGTTATCCTTGAAGTTGCGGCTATGAATAACAGACAGAAGAAAATGGGTTACAATGCAGCTCAGGAGCTTCTTAATCGTCTTGGCATGGAGTCCGACGCAAAGGAAGTTGTACGTGATTACGAAGCATTCTGATATTTTGTATATATTAGTATCATACAAAAATTGTTTTGTCTCAGGAGGCAACAAATGACAAATTTAGATGAGATCAAAAAGCTATGCGAAAAACTGGAGTGTAAAATAACTCTCGACTGCTCACTTAAAGAGTATGTCACATTCCGTTTTGGCGGACCGTGCAAGGCTTTAATAAGTATCAATTCTGCTGCATCGGCTGCTGAATTGATAAAATATATGAAAGATAACGATGTAAAGTACGGCATACTCGGAAGAGGAAGCAACGTAATTGCCTCGGATGAGGGATTCGACGGAGTTATTCTTCTTTTCGGAAGTGATTTTGCCGGAATATCAATAGACGGCAATACTATTAAATGCGATGCCGGAGCACTTCTTGCTTCTGCGTGTGTTCATGCTCAGCAGGCTTCTCTCAGCGGTATGGAGAATCTTTTCGGTATACCGGGAACAGTCGGCGGTGCACTGTTTATGAACGCCGGAGCTTACGGGAGCGAGATGAAGGATGTGGTCGTATCAGCAGAGTACATCGACAGCGACTGCAACATAAAGACGATTACAAAAGACGAAATGAATCTCTCTTATCGTCACAGTATTTTCAGCGAAACAGACTGCGTTATAACATCGGTCACTATGCAGCTCAGCAGCGGAAATTCTGATGAGATAAAGGAAGCCATGAATGAATGTATGGCAAAGAGAAGTTCAAAACAGCCGCTTGACTATCCAAGTGCAGGAAGTACATTTAAGCGTCCGGAGGGAAGCTACGCATCCCTGCTTATAGACCAGTGCGGGCTTAAAGGACTTACCTGCGGAGGAGCAATGGTCAGCGAGAAACACAGCGGATTTGTTATAAACAAGGGTTATGCGACCTGTGCGGACGTTCTTGAACTTTGTTCTGAAATACAGAGGATAGTCAAGGAAAAGACCGGTTATAGGCTTGAGCTTGAACCTGTAATTTTGAAATAAGAACCGATTTAAAAAACGGTTCACAGATCTTTTTGAAACGGAGGCACTTATGCAGCTTTTGATAGTTACCGGAATGTCCGGTGCAGGAAAATCCAGTGTTATGGATGTAATGGAGGATATAGGATACTATTGTATCGACAATATCCCACCGAAACTAATATCAAAATTTGTAGATCTTTGCAGACAATCAGAGTCTGAAATATCCAAAGTAGCCGTTGCAGTAGATATCAGAACAGGAGATATGTTTGCTGAAATATTCCATTCATGGCAGACATTGAAAAATGAAGCAGACGTTGATGTAAAAGTATTATTCATAGATGCAGCCCACGAAGTACTTGTCAAAAGGTACAAAGAAACACGACGCAAACACCCTTTGCAGGATAAATTCAATGGCAATATTCTCGATGCTATCGAGTTTGAAGCAGTTCAGCTCTCACAGCTGAGAGAGATCGCAGATTATTTTATCGAAACTACTTCCCTTACTTCTTCACAGCTGAAGGAGCAGGTAAAGGACATATTTCTGGAAAAATCATCTGACTCGCTTATAATAAAAGTGATGTCATTCGGATTCAAATACGGAGTTCCTACAGACAGTGACCTTGTATTCGATGTCAGATGTCTTCCGAATCCATTCTACATAGACGAACTCAGAAGTCATACGGGATGTGACGAATGTGTAAGGGACTATGTAATGAGCTTTGAGCAGTCCAGAGAACTCTTTAATAAATTTCTTGATCTTATCGACTATCTGATACCTCTTTATGTTCACGAGGGAAAGAGTCAGCTTGTAGTAGCTTTTGGCTGTACAGGCGGTAAACACAGATCGATAACATTTGCGGAGCTCATGGCTAAGCATCTGAACGAAAAAGAATACAGAGTACAGAAGTATCATCGTGATATAACAAAAGATAAAAAATTCTGATAGGAGGGATCATTATTTCCTTCTCAAATGAAGTAAGAAAAGAGATATGCCTGTCAGTTACTGACAAGGATAAGAGGTTTGCCTGCCTTTATGGAATGCTTCTCTTTGGAAGAAAGCTTTCTGCGGAGCATATCTGTTTTCAGAGTGAAAGTCATACTACAGCAGAGATGTTCAGGAATTTGTTCAATAATATATTCCACGTTGAGCTTTGCTGTAATGAAAATACACGCCGAAGCGGTGCGGTGCTCTATTCATTTGATATAACGGATCAGGAACTTATTGCTAAGGTACACAGAAAGTACCATTTTAACGATAAAAGAACTATAGATTCCGAGATTATTGCTACCAATAGTCTCGGAGTTTTTACAGCAGGAGTTTTTCTTGCCTGCGGAAGTGTAAATGATCCGTCAAAAGAATATCATCTTGAATTTACTGTGCCTGCGGAAAGTCTTGCTGACGAGCTTATATTACTGCTTGGTGATATAGGAGTTTCGGCAAGATCGGTGATAAGGCGTGGACAGTACGTTGTATATATAAAAGGAAGCGAGTCCATAGAAGATACGCTTACTTTTATAGGAGCTCAGCAGTGTACTCTTGAACTCATGAATGTAAAGATATACAAGGATGTTCGCAATAAAGCAAACAGGATAGCAAACTGTGATGCGGCTAACATTGATAAGGTGCTCAATGCGGCGAGCAAGCAGATAAGTGACATTAAGCTTATAGCGAACACAATAGGTCTTGATGCACTTACAGAGGAGCTCAGGGAAGTAGCTGAACTGCGTCTTGAAAACAACGACATGAGTCTACAGGAGATAGGTGAGAGCCTTACCGTACCTATAAGTCGTTCGGGAGTTAATCATCGATTCAAGAAGCTGTCAAAAATGGCAGAGGAAATCAGAAACGGAGGAGTTAACATTGAAAAGTAATGAATTTGTTAATCTCCACGTTCATACCGAATACAGTCTCCTTGACGGTGCTTGCAGGATAAAGGAGCTTATTTCAAAAGTTAAAGATATGGGACAGACTGCCGTGGCTATTACAGACCACGGCAATATGTATGGTGCGGTAGATTTCTGGAATGAAGCTAAAAAGCAGGGAATAAAGCCTATAATAGGCTGTGAGGTCTATGTTGCTCCGAGAACAAGATTCGACAAAGAACCTAAGATAGACGCACATCCTTATCATCTGATACTTTTGTGTGAGAACAACAAGGGCTACAGTAATCTTGTAAAACTCGTGTCGCTCGCAAGCATAGAAGGGTTCTACAACAGACCAAGAGTTGATGTGGAACTTCTGCGGAAATATCATGAGGGACTTATATGTTTGTCAGCCTGTCTTGTAGGCGAGATACCCCGAAAACTGAATAACGGCGACTACAACGGTGCAAAGGAGACTGCACTGATATACCGTGAGATTTTCGGCAAAGATAATTATTTCATAGAGATACAGAATCACGGAATAGCTGATGAATTGAAGATACTTCCGCTGCTGTACAGATTGTCAGCTGAGCTCGATATACCTCTTGCAGCGACTAACGACTGTCATTATATCAGTAAAAATGATGCCGAGATGCAGAAGATACTCATCTGCATACAGACCGGAAAAATCCTCGGAGCTCCTAATGCTCTTACATTTGAAACGGACGAGTTTTACCTTAAAAATGCAGATGAGATGTGTGCTCTTTTTAAGGGACACGAAGAAGCAGTAAGCAACACATTGATGATTGCCGAGAGATGCAATGTTGAGTTTGAGTTCGGCGATATAAAGCTGCCTAAATTCCGCATTGATGGTGTTTCGGACAATAATGCATATTTCAGGGAGCTTTGCTATAAGGGAATGTATCAGAGATACGGTGAGTCTCCGGATGAAGAAGTCGTAAAAAGGCTTGATTACGAGCTTTCAGTAATAATTAAAATGGGTTATACAGACTATTATCTCATAGTCTGGGACTTCATAAAATATGCCCGTGACCACAATGTACCTGTAGGTCCGGGAAGAGGCTCCGGAGCCGGAAGTCTCTGTGCTTATTGTATCGGGATAACAGGAATCGACCCTCTGAAGTATGGTCTGCTCTTTGAAAGATTCCTGAATCCTGAGCGTGTAAGTATGCCGGATTTCGATATTGACTTTTGTATCGAAGGCAGACAAAGCATAAAAGATTATGTAGTCGAAAAATATGGAAAGGACTACGTTTCTGAGATAATCGCATTCGATACTCTGAAAGCGAGAGCAGCTGTAAGAGATGTCGGACGTGTACTGAGTATCCCGTATCAGCTATGCGATAAAGTTGCGAAGCTTATTGACCCAAAACTCGACCTGAATGAGTCGATAAAGCATTCAGAGGAGCTTGAACAGCTGTACCGCAGTGATAGGACAGTCCGTGAACTTATCGACCTTTCAAAGAAGCTTGAAGGAATGCCTCGTCATGCGTCAACTCACGCAGCGGGAGTAGTCATATCGGCTGTACCGCTGAGCGAACTTGTTCCGCTTCAAAAAAATGATGATACAGTTGTAACGCAGTACACTATGACTATTCTTGAATCCCTCGGACTCCTTAAAATGGACTTTCTCGGACTCAGAAACCTGACCATAATCAGAGATACTGTCAATGAGATACGCAAGACAGACCCGGAGTTCGACATATCAGCTATACCGACAGACGATGCAGATGTGTATAATATGCTCGCTCATGGAGATACAGCAGGTGTGTTCCAATTTGAGAGTGAGGGAATAACTCAGAGATTGATAGACCTGAAACCTGAACGGCTCGAAGACCTTATTGTTGTGATGTCGCTTTACCGTCCGGGACCAATGAAGTCTATTCCGGAGTATATCGAAAACAAGAAGCATCCCGACAGGATAAAGTATAAGCATCCGCTGCTTGAAAATATACTGAAAGATACTTATGGAATCATGGTATATCAGGAGCAGGTAATGGAAATTTGCCGGAAACTTGCGGGATATTCATATGGACACGCAGATATAGTCCGCAGGGCAATGGCTAAAAAAAAGCACGATGTGATGCTGAAAGAGCGTGAAAGTTTTGTAAGCGGAGCAGTTGCAAACGGAGTTCCGGAGGATACTGCAAATCTGATATTTGACGATATGATAAGCTTTGCGTCCTATGCATTCAACAAGTCTCACGCAGCAGCATATTCTTATCTTTCTTATCAGACAGCATACCTGAAGTACCATTACAGAGGGATATACATGGCTTGTCTTATGTCGAGCGTAATGTCGGTTACTTCAAAGCTCACGGAGTATATAAATATATGCAAAAGTGCCGGAATAGAGATAGTGCGTCCGGATATTAATAAAAGTATGAGCAATTTTGCGTATACAGGCGGAAAAATGTATTTTGGTCTGCTTGCAATAAAAAATATCGGCAGCGGACTTGCTGAAAAGATAATAAAGGAACGTAATATCCACGGAAAATTTAATGGCTTGCAGGATTTCTGCGAGCGTATGAATGTCCGTGAGCTTAATAAAAAAGCACTTGAAAATCTGATATGCTCCGGAGCTTTTGACGGTCTCGGACTTAACAGACGACAGATGCTTGATAATTATGAAATGATACTTGAATCGGCTGCATCAGGCACAAGGGGAGTCATCGAGGGACAGCTGAATCTGCTCGATGCGTTCGGAGCTCAGGATGATATGAATATAAAGATACCATACGCACCGGAATATGATACACGCAGGCTGCTTGCAATGGAGAAGGAAGCAGCAGGTATGTACCTTACCGGTGACCCGTTGTCCGAATTCAGTTACCTTACCGAGCTTATGCACACGAAATTTATCAAGGACATAAATTCCCTGAACGGAGTAAAAGACGGCGACGAAGTAAGAGTGCTGTGTACTATGCAGAGCAATAAAATCCATATTACCAAGAAAAATGAGAAGATGGCATTTATTACTATCGAGGATAGTACAGGTGAACTTGAAGGTGTGGTCTTTCCTGACCTCTATGCAGTCTCGGCGTCAAGACTCAAAGAGGGAGCAATTCTTATGGTAAAGGGGAAGATCTCTGTAAAGGACGAAAGTGTGACGATTGTCTGCGGTTCGGTATTAGCTGAAAATGATTTTAACAGAAATTTCAGCAACATGAAACTCTGCATCAAAACTACTTCAGCTGACACTAAGATAGACGAGCTGAAAAGAGTATGCAGCGACTTTCGTGGGGATACAGCAATATGCTTTTATTTTACAGATGTTCGTAAAATGCTCATGCCTAAAATGAGACTGAGTATAGAAATTTCAAGTGATTCCTACAGGAAAATAACAGAAATATTTAACAGTAAGGACGTTGGATTGATACAATAATAAATAAATTTTATGTTTTTATTATAAAAAACATTGAAATATACTTGACAATATTTCTGCAAAGTAGTAAAATATATATTGTATGGAATTATGTTACGGTGATGAGCCGTAAGTTAAAGAATATATGCTAAGTGCAGAATGGAGAATATGTATGATTAAAAAAATCGGTGTTTTAACAAGCGGCGGAGACGCACCGGGCATGAACGCTGCTGTAAGAGCAGTTGTAAGAACTGCTATCAGTAAGGGTATGGAGGTCTACGGTATCCGCAGAGGTTATATGGGTCTTATCACCGGTGATATTTTCCCAATGGACGAAAGAAGTGTATCAGATATAATCCATAGAGGCGGTACTATCCTTTATACAGCAAGATGCCCAGAATTCAGAACAGCTGAGGGTGTTGCTAAAGCTAAGGCTAAGTGCGATGAACTTGGTATTGAAGGTCTTGTAGTTATTGGCGGTGATGGTTCATTCAGAGGTGCTGCTGATCTTTCTGCACAGGGAATGCTTTGCATTGGTATCCCTGGTACTATCGACAATGATATTGCTTGTACTGATTATACTATCGGTTTTGATACAGCTATGAATACAGCTATGGAGCTTGTTGATAAGCTTCGTGATACATCCCAGTCACACGACAGATGCTCTGTTGTTGAGGTAATGGGAAGAGGTGCTGGTCATATAGCAGTAAATACAGGTATCGCTTGTGGTGCTACAGATATAATCACTAAGGAAGTTCCTTACGACCTCGACGCTATTGCAAACACAATGCTCGAAAAGAAGGCAAAGGGCAAGCAGAACTTCGTTGTTATCGTTGCTGAGGGTATTGGTCATTCTCAGGAGATAGCTACAGCTCTTCAGGAAAAGACTCATATCGAGGCAAGAGCTACTATTCTTGGTCACGTACAGCGTGGCGGCAACCCGACACTCAGAGACAGAGTTGAAGCTACAAGAATGGGCTACTATGCTGTTGAGCTCCTTGAAAAGGGTGTAGGCAACAGAGTTGTTGGTATCAAGGACAGCGAAATAGTTGATTACGACATTCAGGAAGCACTTGCAATGCAGAAGCCATATGATGAGCATCTTCATCACATCGCTGAGCAGATCGCATTCTAAAAAAGTATATTTTAAGGCACACGCAGGACGTGTGCCTTTTTGTTATGAAAATACAGATTGCTGGATCCTTTCGGAAGCTTTGGAAGAATAATTCCACTTGTCCATATGATCGCATGAGTAGTAATACTTTATAGGATCAACAGACTTTATTTTCTCGCAGGTATCAATTATTATCAGTTTGACTTTCATTTTCTCCGGTACTATTGCCTTGATGTAAACACTTACATTTTGTCCGATTTGTACATCATCTTTTAGTTCGGCAAGTCCGGCGAGGTTCGGAGCTAACTCCACAAAAATGCCGTAATTTTCTATCGACCTCACAACTCCGGCAACAGTTTCACCAACATTGAAGTCAGAAATATTTTCATCCCAGCTTCCGAGAAGTTCCTTGTGAGTAAGGTAAATACGGTCGTTGTCCTTAGACTTGACTATAGCACGTATGTATTGTCCGACTGTAAAGCGGTCGGCGGAGTGCGAGATCCTTGAAATAGATATAGCATCTATCGGGATAAGTGACGATATTCCGCAGCCTATGTCGACAAAACAGCCGAATTTTTCAAGGTGAGTAACTCTTGCATCGATAACATCGCCGCTTTGAAGCTTCGATATATATTCATTAGTACATTTTTCCTGTGCGAGCCTTCTCGACAATTCAGCAGTTACTCTACCGTCATTGCCGAGCCTGATTTTTGTGACTATAAAGCAGACTGGTTTATTTACTCGTGATATCAGAGCAATATCACGAGTTTTTCCTTCTTTTATACCGATCGCACCTTCATTGCGTGGGATTATTCCACGGCCGCAAGGCAATTCAACAATAAGGTCGTGATTACCGGTGCAAACGATTGCTCTTCCTTCAAGGACGATATTGTTGTCCAAAGCTTTTTGGAGTCCTTCTGCGGAAGAAGTCAAAGTGATATTCTCCTCAGAATTTATATAATATCCTTCGGGTCTGTAACTCATATTTTATACCTCCGTTGTAATATTTATCGGGATAATCAATTGTATGCTTATCAGGACCTATATATTACAACGTATTTTAAGTCCGCCCATTGAGTTGAATATCGCACTGACATTTGCTGTATTTGCAGCATCACATATCACGAATGCTTTAGCGGTTCTGTTACGCTGTGGTTCTATGACAACGTCCTCGGAAGTAGGGGACTCTACAACTGCTGTGATGTAATTGAAAGAAGTAACTGCGGTAGGTATCACAGTGTACAAAGTCCCGTGACTTAGTTTTGAAGTAGAGTCTGTTTTTTTATTGTAGATCATACCGGTCCGGAAGACATGGCTAACACTCTCTTTTACACGCTTTAAAGCCATTTCCGCCAATTCCGGTGACTCAAATTCTGCTGAAATTCTCGACATCATAAATGAATCCTTTCATATTTTAGTGGACTTCAATATGTTTATATATTGATTTTTATTATTTTTCCACAAAATAAAAAAAATATACGCTGATAATATTGATTTAAGAACGATTTTGGGGTATAATGTGAAATGTACGATTTTCGAAATTTTTAAAAGGAGTGAACGTTTTTGGATATAAGACCGGGCGATATTCTTACAATGAAAAAGAATCATCCATGCGGTTCAAACGAAATGTTTGTCATACGTTCAGGTATGGATTTCAGACTAAGATGCGTTAAGTGTTCAAGAGAGTTCATGGTACCAAGAAATAAGATAGAAAAAAGCATCCGTGCGGTCAAACGTGCCGATGAAGGATAGCTTACTGCAAGATTTAAAAAATATTACGATAAGGAGTATGTAAATGTTTGAAAAACTTGCAGTAATGGAAGAAAAGTTCGAGGAGATAAGTCGGAGACTTTCCGAACCGGACGTTGTCAGTGATAATAAGCTCTACGCTCAGCTTATGAAGGACTATAAAAATATGACCCCTATTATCGAAAAATACAGGGAGTACGTAAAAGCTGAGAAAGCTTTCAACGAAGCTAAAGAGATACTTGATGACAGCACTGATAAAGAGCTTAAAGAAATGGCTCAGGAAGAATATGAGAGTTCCAAAGAGGCTATGGAAGAGCTTACTCAGGAGCTTAAAGTCCTTCTTCTTCCTAAAGACCCTAACGACGATAAGAACGTTATTATAGAAATAAGAGGCGGTGCAGGCGGAGAAGAAGCTTCTCTGTTTGCAAACTCGCTCTATAGAATGTACACAATGTACGCCGAGGCAAGAGGCTGGAAGCAGGAAGTGCTCAACGCTAATCCTACTGAGCTTGGCGGCTTCAAGGAGATAAGCTTCTCCATTGAAGGTGACGGTGCTTACTCACGTCTGAAATATGAGAGCGGCGTACACAGAGTTCAGCGAGTTCCGGAAACTGAATCACAGGGACGTATCCACACTTCTACAGTTACAGTTGCTGTTCTGGTAGAGGCTGACGATGTTGAGCTTGAAATTAATCCTACAGACCTTAAAATAGACTATTTCCGTGCAAGCGGTGCGGGCGGACAGCATATCAATAAGACTGAATCAGCAGTAAGAATAACATATCTGCCGACTAATGTTGTTGTTGAATGTCAGGACGAAAGAAGTCAGCATAAAAATAAGGATAAAGCTATGAAGATCCTGCGTTCGAGGATCTATGAAGCTATGCAGGAAGAACAAAACGCTAAGATTGCATCAGAGCGAAAGAGTCAGGTAGGTACCGGCGATCGCTCTGAACGTATAAGAACTTATAATTATCCGCAGGGACGTCTTACCGATCACAGGATCGGACTTACTTTGTACAGACTTGAAGATGTGCTGAATGGAAATCTTGATGAGGTATTTGATGCACTGGCAACTGCCGATCAGGCAGCTAAGCTTGCTGCACAAGAAGCATAGTGTTATGGAGACTATATTATTAAGTGATAATGACGCTGAGCTATTGAAAGCTGCTCAGTTTATAAAAGACGGCGAGATCGTCGGCATACCAACTGAAACAGTATACGGACTTGGTGCGGATGCTTCAAATCCGGATGCGGTTGCAAAGGTTTTCGCCGCTAAGGGAAGACCGGCGGACAATCCGCTGATAGTTCATCTTGCAGATTTTTCAGATGCCGTTCATTATACCCAAAATATACCGGAGCTTGCTTATAAACTTGCTGAAAAATTCTGTCCCGGACCATTAACAATGGTCCTTCCTAAAAATGAAAAAATACCTATGATAACTTCCGGTGGACTTGATACTGTTGGTATAAGAGTCCCTTCACATCCTGTTATGCATAAAATAATAGAGATGTCCGGATGTCCTATCGCAGCACCTTCTGCAAATACCTCCGGTTATCCGAGTCCGACTTCTGCAATGCACGTAATGCGGGATATGAAAGGCAAAATTGCGGCTGTAGTTGACGGAGGACAGTCAGAGTTCGGAGTAGAGTCAACAGTTATTTCTATTGAGAGCAATGACAGAGTAAGGATACTGCGTCCCGGATGTATTACAAGAGAGATGCTCCTTGAAGTTTGCGGAGAGGTAATTATTGACCATGCGATACTTCACGAGCTTGAAGCCGGTCAGAAGGCAGCTTCTCCCGGAATGAAATATAAGCATTACTCACCTAAGGCTGACATAATTATGGTAGAGGGAGATATAAAGTCCTTCTGCAAATACGTTGAAGATAAGGTCGATGAAAAAGTATATTGCCTTATCTATGACGGTGACGAATTTACCATTCCTTGCAAATATCTTACTTATGGCAAAAATAGTTCTGAACAGGCACACTGGCTGTTTCAGAAATTAAGAGAGCTTGACGACATTGGTGCAGAGAAGGTCTATGTAAGAGCACCTTCTGCTGACGGAGTCGGACTTGCTGTATATAACCGCCTTATAAGAGCGGCAGGATTCGAGGTGATAAGGGCATGAACACCCTTAGCGGAGTTACAGTTGTAGGACTTACAGGTCAGACAGGTGCCGGAAAGAGTACTATATCTAAGATCTTTTCTGAAAACGGCTTTGAGGTCATCGACGCAGATCAGGTGTCAAGAAAAGTCGTAGAAAAGGGAAGCAATTGCCTTTACGAGATAGAAGAATTATTCGGCAGAGAAGTTCTGAATGATGACGGTACTCTCAACCGTAAAGCTCTTGGAGCTATCGTATTTACAGATAAGACTAAGCTTGAAACCCTTAATACTATCATGCACCCTTATATCACTAAGGAGATCCTCAGATTGATAAAAGAACTCTCAAATAACGGAGTTGACCTTATATTACTCGATGCACCGACATTATTTGAAAGTCATGCAGACGATTTTTGCGAGATAATCATATCAGTCCTTGCTGATGCCGACATCAGGGAAAAGCGTATAATAGTCCGTGACGGTATAACTCACGAGCAGGCAAGACATCGTATGGACTCGCAGTACAGCGATGATTTCTTTGAGCAGCACTCAGACTACATTATACATAATAATGACGATCTCGAAACTGTATATAAGATCTCGAGAGAAGTTTCAGATAAAATAAGAGATTGCTATAAAAATTCTGATAAAAATTGTTTAAAACCAGCTTCTGCTGATTAATAATTCCGAAGGGAGAATAATTATGGAAGAAAAAAATGAAGCAGTAAAAGAGCTTAAAGAGAAGCTCTTACTAAAAAGAAAAAACGCACTTCATAATTTGACTGATGAAGAAGTAGCAGAGTGCGACCGCTTTTGTGAAGGTTATATCGACTTCATGAATAAAGCAAAGATAGAGCGTGAGGTAGTTGCGTATTCTATCGATCTTTTAAAGAAAAACGGATTCGTTGAGTATCAGAAGGGTATGAAGCTCAAAGCCGGTGACAAGATCTACCGCAATAACAGAGATAAGGCTATACTTATGGCTGTAGTTGGTACAGCTCCGATAGCAGAGGGCGTTAGACTTTGTGCTGCACATATCGACTCTCCAAGACTCGATCTCAAGCAGAATCCTCTTTATGAGGACAACGAGCTTGCCCTCTTTAAGACTCATTACTACGGCGGCATCAAGAAGTATCAGTGGACTACTATCCCGCTTGCTCTTCACGGTGTTGTAGTCAAGGCTGACGGTACAAGGATCACAGTAACTATCGGTGAAGATGATAACGACCCTGTTTTCTGCGTTACTGATCTTCTTCCGCATCTTGCAACTGCTCAGATGACAAAACCTCTTGCAAAGGGCATCACAGGCGAACAGCTCAACATACTTATTGGTTCAAGACCTTTTAAGGACGATGAGGAGAGCGGTTCAGTCAAGCTCAATATAATGAACATTCTTTTCGAGAAATACGGCATTACCGAAGCTGATTTCATTTCTTCAGAACTTGAAGCAGTACCTGCATTCAAGGCAAAGGATGTAGGTTTTGACCGCAGTATGATCGGTGCATATGGTCACGACGATAAGGTGTGTGCATATCCTGCATTAGTGGCAACCGTTGACTGCAATGCTCCTACACATACAGTAGTTACAGTACTTACTGATAAAGAGGAGACAGGAAGCGATGGTAATACTGGACTTTGCTCAGCATATCTGGAGTATTTCATAGCTGATATTGCTGAGGATCTCGGTTCAGACGGAAGAACTGTTCTATCTGCTTCTGAGTGCCTTTCTGCTGATGTTAATGCAGCATTTGATCCTACATTCCCGGAAGTAAACGAACGCAACAACTGTGCATATATCAATAAGGGTGTTTGCGTAACAAAGTATACCGGTGCAAGAGGAAAGGCTGGCACATCTGATGCTTCTGCTGAATTTACAGGCAGAATCAGACGTTTAATGGATAAGAATAATGTAATATGGCAGACCGGTGAGCTTGGTAAAGTTGATGAAGGCGGCGGCGGAACAGTTGCAGCTTACATTGCTAACCTCAATGTCGACACTATTGACCTTGGTGTACCGGTGCTTTCAATGCACGCTCCATATGAGATCGTATCAAAAGTAGATACTTATATGGCATATAAGGCATTCAAAGTATTTTGTGAAGACTAATTAAAAAAACTCTGAAGCAGTTTTCGTGCTTCAGAGTTTTCTTTTGATGCATAAAAGCTCCTGAATGAACAGGAGCTTTCAGAGTGCTGAAAAACTATAAAATAAAAGAACCACCATAATAATGGGATTCCAAAGGGATTATTATCCCTTTTGTCAGGTCAAGGGCTGACAGCCCTTGTGGGGTGTGGGGCAAAGCCCCGCATATAGCTGCAAAACGCTCCGCAAGGGGTGAATTCAAAAACAGTCCGGTGGACTGTTTTTGAAGAGGTGGACGCCCTGTACGAGAGGGCGTCCCCTAAAGAATCAATACTTTTTCGACAAGCCGAAAGCTCTTGAATGAACAGGAGCTTTTTTATTATTTGTCATCATCATTGATCGTGAAATTATTTATATCAATAACGTCCGGAGTTGAGTTCTTGTTTCTTTCCGAAATAGCGTAAGCGATATAAATATTGTAAATTCCGTAAACTATAAGAACGATACCTACAGCGAATCTTGCAAATGAACCTGCTGAAAACGGATGTGAAAGCAGTACCAAAGCAACGATCAGCATTCCGATACCGAAAATGATATTCAAGGTTTTTAAATCTTTTGCTTTATCACTGCTGAAAGCTTTTACAAATCGGATTATACCTAATATAAGTAATACGATACCTCCTATGAGTCCGATACCAAAAGTAATTATTTTCGGGAGAAAAGCCACGAATACTCCGACAAGTATACCTCCGATGCCTGCAGACCCCATTAGTCCGCCGTCACCCGAACCCATTGAAGTGAGCATAGTCAGCACAGAACCTATAACTATTATAGCTCCTATACCTAAAAATGTGTATTTAATAATATTAGGGAAAAAAGCGAATAAAGCTCCTCCGATTATCAGCAATACAGCTTTAGCGATGTAGCCTGAATTATCTATTTTCATTTTGAACCTCCTATACTAATGCGTCGACGAATTTTATCCATAACTTTTTAAAGAAGCCGGAATTATCGTAAATTTTCTGAGAAAGTTCAGATACCATTTTCTCACATTCCTTTAGTTCTTCAGTATCAGGTGATTTCTTTCCGAATCGGCAGTGAAGGGCGAGTTTCATGAACGATTCAAAGCTGCCCTGTTCGATGAACGTACCGCCTATATGCTGTTCGACTCTCTTTGCGAAGTCCATATAATTATGTTCCTCATTGGAAAGCCTCAGATTTTCAAGGAGCTTTTCGGTATAGTCATACATATTGCCGATACGGTCGGAGCTGCTGCCGGTCTCGATCTCTTTCTTTCTGTTATTAATGATAAGCATTCTTCTGAGTATAATAACAGCGGCAGTTATTATCAGGAGCACTGAAATAAATATGATGACCTTCACCCATTTTGGAATAGTAAAGCCTCCGCCTTTTTTGTTGTCATCTGAACCCATCTTACCAACTGCTCCGCCGTGGCTCTTGGTAGTGTTTACAGTTACAGTTGTATTATTCTTTGTTGTAGTGAGCGGAATTGGAACTAAAGAAGTCTGAGTCTGAATAGTGGTAGGTGTTTCCACCGGTTCAGTTGAGCCGTTAGGATCAGCCGGAGTAACAGGAGTCGGAGCTGCTTTTACAGCTCTGCAAGAGTATCCTGCTGTAAACTCAAATGGGACCCAGCCATAACCATCGAGGTAGATTTCTACCCAAGCGTGGCTGCGGTTATCCTGTACATCAATAGCGTAAGAGCCGTCTTCCTGTAGATTACCGTCGTTAAAGTCGTCAGCGGTAATAACATAGCCTGTAGCGTATCTTGCAGGTATGCCAGCCATTCTTGCGAGGATTACGCCTGAAGTTGCATAGTGTATACAGTAGCCTTTTTTGTTTTCGATTAAGAAATAGTTTATAAAATCACGGTTTGAGGGAGTTTTTCCCGGTGACAGAGTGTACTTTGTATCCTCCTGCATACGGAGTCTGAGTTCGTCGAGAACAGCAACTTTATCAACAGCACTATGAGCTCCCTTTGCTTTTGAAAGTATATCTGAATATGCAGCGTATACTTCGTCCATATCCTTATTGTCAGGTATCTGGAGGTAATTATCATAGACGAAATCCTTGTATTTGCTTTCAAGAAGCTGAGCCATTATCATATAAGGATTTGAGTACATCAGATCGGAGTCAACGATTATTTCGTGGTCGACCGTGAAGTAATCGTCATAGTTGTAGGCGTTGTTTTTCTCGCAGAAATCGGCGATCATATCACGCCAATGCTCATCTGAAATACCAGAAACTGAGTAGACGTTTCTTGTTTCATCGCCGAGAGAAGAAGCAGTAAAGTCGATATCGATCGGCATGAACTTATACGAGAACTTCTTTTCTTCCTGATTAATAGAAGTTGCCTGTTTATCACGGTTATAGGAGAGACCTCCGATGTTATCGATACCGTATGTAGAGAAAGTTCTGTCTTTCTTGACTTTTGAATCAATGGTTATCTGTAATTCCTGAGCGTCCGGTTTGAGAAGTTTACCGAACATACAGGGGAAGTCCTGAGGGAACATTCCTGTTGAGCTGAAATCATCAAATATATCCTCATCGTAAGCAGAATCTTTAAGGTCGAGCCATTCATTATCATCGTAACGGCAGCCTGTATTGTCCTTGAGGTAGATAGCAGCATTGTGCTTGTGGTCGACAGTTACTTCGAGGTCGGTAACATCTTTGTACTTTACGTGATCGTTGTTGCCGAGTTTATTATTTTCGTATTTAATAGTGAAACCGAAAGCACTTGTGATCCTTGAAATACTTGCAGCGAGGTCTTCGAGAGTGAACTCATTGAAAGCTTCGCTTATGTCCTTACGTTTTTTATTCAGTTCATCACTTCGCTTATAATTTGTTATGCTTACTACAGAGACAGTGAGAACAGTTATAATAAGTATAGTGGACATTATGAACATTCCGCATTTCTCGGTAACTTTGAGTTTCATTTGCCGTTTAGGGAAGAACAAATTGTCCTTTCTGACAAAACCGCTTGTTCCGCCTGAGTACTCACCAATATCGATACTTGACATCGCAAGGAGTGCGAGCCAGTAAGCAATGGTCATAATTCCCCAGAATATCGGTATCTCGATACCGTTATATAGACCGACTTCGAGAATAGGGAAAGTTACAAGAAGCGGAAGTATCGGATTCGGACGGTATATCGTGAAGAAATAGATGATGAACGATATAAGCCATATTGCGAAAATGAACAATATCGTGACCGATTCCTCTTCCATAGCAGGTTTTAGGTATTTATAGTAGTTTATATCGGTGTGGAACGAATCACGGTATATGATATTATAGACAAATTTAAAGCCGTCAGTAATTTTGTTCATAAACTTAAAGGCGGCTAAACCGAAAACGATGAGTGAAGAAGCCATTACCCAGAATGCAGATTTTTTATTCATAAGGATCAAAGTTATATAGCCTATTGAAAAAAGCACTGCTGCTGCGGCGACTTTGAATCTGTCATAATTAAAGTCGAACATTCCGAAGAATGACATAAGAACTGATACAAAGCCGAGGACAGCGATAAAAATAGCTTCTGCCTTTCTGAAATTCGGTCTTTTATTTTTTACCGACATAACTATACTGTCGCATATAGTTATTCCGTTGTTAGTAATTAAGTTCTTTTTTTTCATTAAACTTCAATATCCTTTATAGATGCTGATATTCTGCCGATAACGACAGGAACGAGATTCAGGTTTGCAAAACCTTCGTTGAGCATTAAAGATTCGTCCGGAGACTTGACTATGACAACCGCATTTTTAATGTCTGCATCTATTTCTTCATCGATGTAAGTAAGTACAGGTGAATCCGGTACAGTAGTGACGAAGATGAAAGAAGCGGCGGAAATGGAGTTATCAGCAAAGTACTCTTCCGGACTTTTGCAGTAAAGATTATCATTGAAAGAAAGAATGATCTCTTTTGTTATTTCAGCAAGTTCATCGGAATTTGATATAACTTTTTCCATAAACCTCTGGTATTTGCCGCTGAAATAAACTATGGTATGCATTCTTTCGTTTTCGAGCATGAACTGTGAAAGTGAAAGAAAAGTTTCGATCAATGTGTCGAATTGTGGGAGCGTATATTCTGAATCTTCATAGGATTTCAGATTAAGGAACATTGTCGAAGGAACGTCAATTGGAAGACTATAGTCCTTAACGATGAAATCGTCCTTTTTGGAGCTGAGCTTCCAATGGATTCTGTTGAGCTTATCACCGGGGATATAGTCTCTCAGGTCGAAGACCTCGGAAGGGTCGTCACCGGGCTGGTTTTCGGAATACATAGTACTGTCTTCGTTGACTCTGTCTGTATAATTCACAGTACCGTTTATTTCCTGAGTTTCAGGCATTACAGCAACTTCTGTACTGACATTCTTGCCAACCTTGAATCTGAATATCCTTAGTGGGTCATAGATGCTCAGGTAAATATTTTTTATCTTGACTATACCGCTGTATTTTGAGCTCAGCTGGAAAGTAACTTTCTGCGAGTTTCTTGGCTGGATAGGGATAAAAAGGTCGAAAGAGCTTGTCTGGTTGCTGAATAGATTGTAGTACTCGATCCTTGCTTCAGCCTTGCCAACAGGAAAAATGCTTCTGTTAGTGACACAGAGCTGAACTGGAAAAGACTGATTTTTCGGGACTATATCATCTTTTAAAGCGAACTCTATGCTTGTTTTCTTTTTTGTTATAAAAGCGACAAAGAACATTATTATCGGAAGGGTTATCATAACAACAAGCAAAACAAGGGCGAAGTCCCAGATGTAAAGAATGTAAAAAGCTGCACAGATGAGTATAAGTATGAGAAAAAGGAGCTTTGTAAGGATCATGATTACCTCACCTGTGTTGAGATGCCCGGTACCGGAACCGAATTTATGACCTCTTTAATAACACTTCCGGCAGTCACATCAGAGAGTTTAGCCTTTGAGTTGAGCATTATACGATGTTCAAAAACATCGTTGCAGATGTAAGTGATGTCGTCCGGGATGACATAATCTCTGCCGCTTGCAACAGCAACTCCCTTAGCGATCTGCATAAGTGCGAGAGTACCACGTGGACTGACACCGAGTTTGATCATAGGATGATTTCTGGTAGCAGCTGAAAGTGAAACGATGTACTCGTATATCCTGTCGTCAACATAGATGTTGGAGATATACTCCTGTAATGCCATGATAGAGTCAGCATCTGCGACAGGCTTTACAGTTTCAAGAGGATTTGAATTATATTTTGATCTCAGGATATTTACCTCACCGCTGAAATCAGGATAACCCATACTGAGTTTTATCATGAATCGGTCAAGCTGAGAGTCCGGAAGATTGTGAGTACCGGCAGAACCGATAGGGTTCTGAGTAGCGATCACTGTGTAAGGCTCAGGGAGCTTGTATGTATTTCCGTCAACAGTAATGCTTTTTTCCTCCATGAGCTCAAGGAGAGCAGACTGAGTTTTACTTGAAGTACGGTTTATTTCGTCTGCGAGGAAGAGATTACAGAAAGCAACGCCGGTCCTGAACTCAAATTTGCCGGTAGCTTTATTATATACATTGAAACCTGTTACGTCCGAAGGGAGTACATCAGGTGTGAACTGCATACGGTTATGTTCGAGTGAAAGAGCCTTTGAGAAAGCGAGAGCGAGAGTTGTTTTACCAACGCCCGGAATATCCTCAATAAGTACGTGACCTTTACAAAGAATAGCAAGCAGTACCTTGATAATGATCGGATCTTTGCCAATTACAGCCTTTTTCACTTCGTTGAGTATCGCACTGAACTGTGCTGAGTAGTTATTATTCATATTCTTCTCCTGTATATATAAAAATGTACCATATAATTATATCACTATATAGATGTATTTTCAAGGGCAAAAATGAAAAAAATATGAAAAAACCGGAATATTTCAATAAAGTTTTTTCTGAAAACTATAGCTTTGAGCAGCTGATTTGTGATATAATGGATCCAGAGCATTAATTATGTTATAATGCATAGCATATATGGTGTAATAATACAAAAATTAAAACGGAGGAAAAGTAATGAAATTTATATGTTATCCTAAGTGTACAACTTGCAAAAAAGCACAGAGCTGGCTCAATGAAAAGGGCTGCGATTATGAAATACGTGACATCAAGACTCAGAATCCATCATATGACGAGCTGAAGGACTGGTATCAGAAAAGCGGACTTCCATTAAAGAGATTTTTTAATACAAGCGGACTTCTTTATAAGTCAATGGAACTTAAAGATAAGCTTCCGGAAATGAGTGAGGATGAGCAGCTTAAACTATTAGCAACTGATGGTATGCTTGTAAAGCGTCCGATACTCATAAACGGAGATAGTGTTGCGGTGGGATTCAAGGAAAAGGAGTGGGAAGAGGCTATAAAATAACGTAGGACGGTAAAATACATATTTCCGCTTATTGCATTTTGGCTTGTTAACTAAGGCTAATTGACACGCTTCAAGTACTTATGATATAATTATTTATGTCAGAAATGGAGTGATATAATGAAGCAATATAGCGTAACAGGAATGTCGTGTGCAGCTTGCAGTGCGAGAGTAGAGAAAGCTGTTTCATCAGTTGAGGGAGTTACATCATGCTCGGTAAGCCTCTTGACTAACTCTATGGGAGTTGAGGGAACAGCATCCGATAGTGCGATAATTCAGGCTGTAAAAGATGCAGGCTACGGAGCTTCTTTGCAAGGAGGCTCAAAGACAGCTGAAAGTGAAACCAAGCCGCTTCGGGATACTGAAACTCCGGTAATGAAAAGAAGACTTTTTTCTTCACTTTTCTTCCTTGCAGTACTCATGTATCTTTCTATGGGGCATATGATGCTTGATTTTCCTCTGCCGTCATTCATGGACGGTAATCACGTAATGATGGGACTGTCACAGCTTATTCTTGCAGCGATAGTCATGGTAATAAATCAGAAGTTCTTTATAAACGGATTCAAGGGACTTATTCATAGAGCTCCGAATATGGATACTCTGGTAGCACTTGGTTCAATGGCTTCATTTGTCTACAGCACATGGGCACTTTTTGCAATGACCGATGCTCAGTACAAAGGTGACCATGATGCAGTTATGGACTATATGCACGAATTTTACTTTGAATCAGCAGCAATGATACTGACGCTCATAACGGTCGGTAAGCTGCTTGAAGCGAGGTCTAAGGGAAAAACCACAGATGCACTAAAAAGTCTCATGAAGCTTGCTCCGAAAAATGCGACAGTAGTACGTGAGGGAAAAGAGCTTGTCATACCAATACATGACGTTAAAAAAGCGGACATTTTCGTAGTGCGTCCGGGGGAGAATATCCCTGTTGACGGAGTGATAATAGAGGGAAGCAGTGCGGTCAATGAAGCTGCAATAACCGGCGAGAGCGTACCGGTAGATAAAACTACAGGCGACAATGTAACGTCGGCAACGCTCAATCAGTCCGGATTTATAAAGTGCGAGGCGACTCGTGTCGGTGAGGACACTACGCTGTCTCAGATAATAAAAATGGTAAGTGACGCATCTGCAACAAAAGCTCCTATAGCAAAAGTCGCAGACAAAGTTTCCGGAGTATTTGTTCCGGCAGTAATAACTATAGCATTGCTGACCTTTATTATATGGCTTATAGTCGGACAAACTGTAGGATTTTCGCTTGCAAGAGCTATCTCGGTACTCGTTATAAGCTGTCCGTGTGCTCTTGGACTTGCGACACCTGTAGCGATAATGGTCGGAAACGGAGTCGGAGCTAAAAACGGTATTTTATTTAAGACAGCAGTTTCACTTGAAGAAACAGGAAAAGTGCAGATAGTGGCACTGGATAAGACCGGCACTATAACAAACGGAGAACCAAAAGTTACGGATATAATTCCATATGGAAATTGCAGCGAAGAAAGACTTTCAAGGCTTGCTTTTGCACTTGAATCCAAAAGCGAGCATCCGCTTGCAAAGGCTGTTGTTTCTTACTGCAATGAAACAGGTATGAAGTCCGCTGATGTTACGGACTTCAAAGCGATAGCCGGAAACGGTTTGTCCGGAGTTCTTGACGGCAGAAATATTTATGGCGGAAATTATAATTTTATAAGTCAGTACGCAGAAATTTCTCCGGAGCTTCATGATATAGCTGACCAGCTTGCATCAGAGGGAAAAACTCCGCTTTACTTTGCGGATAATAATGAGCTTGCCGGAATTATAGCTGTTGCGGATGTAATAAAGGAAGAAGCCCCGCAGGCTATAAAAGAACTGAAGAACATGGGCATCAAAGTTGTCATGCTGACCGGAGATAACCGTTATACTGCTGATGCAATTGGAGCTCAGGCTGGTGTGGATGAGGTGATTGCGGAAGTACTGCCTGACGGTAAAGAAAGTATAATTCAAAAGCTAAAGAAAAAGGGAAAAGTAGCTATGGTAGGTGACGGAATAAATGATGCTCCGGCACTCACCTCAGCCGACATGGGAATCGCAGTCGGAGCAGGTACTGATGTTGCCATAGATGCGGCAGATGTAGTACTCATGAAGAGCCAACTTACTGATGTGTCCGCAGCGATACGGCTTAGTCGGGCAACATTGAGAAACATTCATGAAAATCTGTTCTGGGCATTCATATATAATGTTATCGGAATTCCGTTAGCCGCAGGAGCTTATATAAAACTCTTTGGCTGGGAATTGAATCCTATGTTCGGAGCGGCTGCTATGAGCCTTTCGAGCTTTTGCGTTGTATCAAATGCACTCAGGCTGAATTGGCTTAAAGTACATGACGCAGGCAAGGATAAAAAGCTGAAAAATGTCGTTGACCTGACCGAGAATAGCTCCGGTGAGAATTTAGCTGTTACGGTAATGGTAAAAGGAATGATGTGCGGTCACTGTGAAGCGAGAGTAAAGAAAGCTCTTGAAGAACTGCCGTTTGTAGACAGTGCAGACGTAAGCCATGAGAAGGGGAGTGCTCTTGTTCATGCAGCCGGAGCTGTAGACCGAAAGGTCATAAAAGAGACTATAAAAAAAGCTGGATACAAGGTTACAGGTTTTAAAGAATGATAATAAATGGTCCGGACGCAATCTGATTGTGTTCCGGACTGTTTTGTGTATAAACGTAAAAAATACAACTAATAAAAATATATTTTGGACTTGAAAAAGAAAATGAAATGTGCTAAAATAAAATTTGTATGTATTGCTCCCCAAATTAAACTTTGCCAAAAAGGCAAAGGCAGAAATTTTCTTTATGACGAGCATTGGTTGGCAAGGTTTAGTTGGGGGAGCAATATTAAAACAGGAAGAAAGGCAGTGTGAAAATGGCAAAGAAACAGGATTACGGAAACGACAGTATTACAATGCTCAAAGGTCCGGATAAAGTCAGAAAACGTCCTGCGGTCATATTCGGTTCAGACGGTCTTGACGGCTGCGAACATTCTATATTTGAAGTTATATCCAACTCTATAGACGAGGCAAGAGAGGGATACGGAAATAAAATCATCATAACTCATTACAGGAATAATGACATTGAGGTCGAGGACTTCGGCAGAGGCTGTCCCGTTGACTTCAATAACAATGAACAGAGATTTAACTGGGAACTGGTCTACTGCGAACTCTATGCCGGCGGAAAATACGATGATACAGCCGATTCATATGAGTATTCACTGGGACTGAACGGACTTGGTCTTTGTGCAACTCAGTTTTCTTCAGAATTTATGGATGTTGAGGTCGTAAGAGACGGCTTCAGATATAATCTCCACTTTGAAAAGGGAAATAATGTCGGCGGATTAAAGAAAGAGCCTTGTAAGAAAAAGCAGACAGGTACAAAGACTCGTTGGAGACCTGACCTTGAAGTATTCACTGATATAGATGTTAGCGATGATTTCTTCTGCGATATTTTAAAGCGACAGGCAGTGGTAAATCCAAATATTCTTTTTGTGTTCCGTTCTGAAAATGAAGCAGGCGGTTTCAACGAGCAGGAATTCTTATACGAAAACGGTATTACTGACTACGTTACGGAGATAGTCGGTGATAATGCTATGACCTCGGTTCAGCACTGGTCAGCGGAGAAAAAAGGCCGTGACCGTGATGACAAACCAGAATATAAGGTAAAACTGGATGTTGCTCTTACTTTTTCAAATAAAGTAAAAATGACAGAATATTACCACAACTCCAGTTTCTTAGAGCATGGCGGTTCACCGGAGGATGCCGTAAAAAGAGCCTTTGTTGCTCAGATCGACGCATATATCAAGTCCGTGAACGGCTATCAGAAAAATGAGGGAAAGATAACTTATAACGATGTTGAGGAGTGTCTTGTACTGGTATCCTCATCTTTCTCTACTCAGACCTCATACGAGAACCAGACCAAAAAAGCTATCACTAATAAATTTATCCGTGAAGCTATGATCGAATTCCTCCGTCATCAGCTGGAAGTATATTTTATCGAAAATCCGGACGAAGCTCAGAAGATCTCTGAGCAGATACTCATAAACAAGCGAAGCAGAGAGAACGCTGAGAGAGTTCGTCTTAACGTAAAGAAAAAGCTTACCGGCACTATCGATCTTGCAAATATGGTCGAAAAGTTTGTTGACTGCCGTACCAAAGACGTGACCAGACGTGAAATATACATCGTGGAGGGTGATTCAGCTCTCGGTTCTGTAAAACTTGCAAGAAACGCCGAATTTCAGGCAGTTATTCCAGTAAGAGGAAAGATACTCAACTGCCTTAAAGCTGAGTACGCCAAGATATTCAAAAGCGAGATAATTACCGATCTTATAAAGGTGCTCGGCTGCGGAGTTGAGGTCACAACTAAGGCTAACAAAGAGCTTTCTTCGTTCAATATCGACAATTTCCGTTGGAGCAAGATAGTTATATGTACTGATGCCGATGTTGACGGATTTCAGATAAGAACTCTGATACTCACCATGCTCTACAGACTTACTCCTACTCTTATTGAGAAAGGATATGTCTATATCGCAGAGTCTCCGCTGTTTGAGATAAACACTAAAGAAAAGACCTATTTTGCTTATACCGAGCAGGAAAAACAGAGGATACTCGACCAGATCGGTGATAAAAAGCACACTATCCAGCGTTCAAAAGGTCTTGGTGAGAACGAACCGGACATGATGAGCCTTACTACTATGAACCCTGATACACGTCGTCTTATAAAGGTCACTGCTGACGATATTACTGAGTCGGCAGAAGTTTTTGAGATGCTTCTTGGTGACGATCTACAGGGCAGAAAAGACTATATTTCAGAATATGGAGCAGATTATCTCGAACTGGCTGATATAAGCTAAGGAGAACTATATGTTTTTGGGTGTCGTACTTGTTATTTTGGTTTTTGTAATACAGATAAAAGGAAATAAAGAGGAAAAAGCAGAATTTTCCGATATAATGATTCTGTGCCTTGGAGTTGCTGCGAGCTTATTATTTTGCTTATTCATTTTAGACCTTCCCGGCAATGCGTTACTTGTATTCCCTCTTTATTTACTATATCCATTTGTTATAATTGGTTTTAATATAAAAAATCTGATAACCCTGAGAGACGAAAAAACTGTATTTAATGATATTGCGTTGATAATTATAGGTTTTGGATTATGGGGACTTTTATTAACAGTAAATATGAATTTATCAGCTGCTTACTGGGATGAGCCTATATATGCTAATTATTACCATGAGGAGATCAGTTCTGAGTATGACGAAGAAGTCGTTTTGCTTATGTTCATAGGTTTTGTATCGCTGATGATACTTTCATTTGTTTCGACTACAAAACTCCCGCCTCTATCGTCTGCTTTTCTCACATCGTTTACTGTTATCGGACTGATACTCTTTACGGTACTCAATATCCAGCTGATGAAAAATGCTGATTTTTATGCAAAAATAATGATGTTCGTGTACGTACTCAACCTTTATCTCATAGCCATAAGACGCATAAGGCTGAACATAATCGGACAAGTACAAAAAGCTGAGGAAAATCAAACGCAATTTCGTACTAAATTTGGTGCGAGACTTCACAAGCTCATGTCAAAAGTCTCAGGCATGACCGCTCTCAGCTTCGGACTTATGATACCAATAATAGTAGTCTGCGAAATTTTATACATAATAAACGGTCAGGGTCCGGATGGCTTCATAAAAGCCTTTACTGATACTGCTGACTGGACTTTTTCTAAGCAGACTCCGCCTCCGCCGAAAGAGTATGAAGGACATTACCTTTGTACAGTCGCTGCCGGCGGACATGAAAAAGTCGTAAAACCTCAGAGATACGGCATAAGAAGGGGACAGAAAATAATCGTCAATCGTCAGCTTCTTGTTGCAAATGCCTTTGAGGACCTGATACAGGAGCGTTGTCCGAAATTCCACAGAGCAGTGAGAAATTTCTACGACAAGCACGGTTATCCTGTATCGAAACACATAACAACAAAGTCCAGAGCGGATATTGTGTACATATTAATGAAGCCGCTCGAACTTTTATTCATAACAACATTGTATCTTTTTGACAAAGACCCCGAAAACCGCATCGCTGTGCAGTATTCGGATTACAAAGGGAGGATCGGATAAATGCCGAGAAAAAAAGAACCACAAAGCAAAAAGCCAGCTTTCAAACACGAAGCTTATATAGAAGGCTCAGGAAGTGTTGTTGACGAAAAGATCTCTGATACTCTGAAAAAGAACTATATGCCTTATGCCATGAGCGTAATAGTTTCAAGAGCTCTGCCTGAGATCGACGGCTTTAAACCTTCTCACAGAAAGCTTCTTTATATGATGTATAAGAGAGGACTTCTTAATCCTGATAAGGAGCGTTCAAAGTCAGCGAATGTTGTCGGAGAAACAATGAAGCTCAATCCTCACGGAGATCAGGCTATATACGAGACTCTCGTCCGTATGACAAGAGGTAATGAAGCACTCCTTCATCCATATATCGACTCAAAAGGTAACTTCGGTAAGCAGTATTCAAGTAAGATGCACTTCGCTGCACCACGTTATACCGAGGTTAAACTTGAAAAAATATGTAACGAGCTGTTCCGTGATATTGACCGTGATACAGTAGATTTCGTGCCGAACTATGATAACACAATGCAGGAGCCTACTCTTCTGCCGGCAACATTCCCGACTGTATTGGTTAACTCAAATACCGGTATTGCTGTATCTATGGCGAGCAATGTTTGTCCGTTCAACCTTGAAGAAATATGCGAAACTACTATAGCTCTGATGAAAGACCCGGATCACGATATGCTCAGCACATTAAAAGGTCCCGACTTCCCCGGCGGAGGCATGATGCTTTATGATGAGAACGAGCTGAAAAAGGTATTCGAGACCGGCAGAGGAAGTATAAAAGTAAGGTCACGCTATAGCTATGATAAATCATCAAATTGCATCGAGATAACTCAGATACCTTATACAACCACAGTTGAAGCTATTATCGATAAGATAATCGAGCTTGTAAAAGCCGGAAAGATACGTGAGATATCCTATATTCGTGATGAGACTGATATTGACGGTCTGAAAATTGCTATCGACCTTAAAAGAGGTACTGACCCGGATAAGCTCATGCAGAAGCTCTATAAGCTTACTCCGCTTCAGGACAGCTATCCGTGCAACTTTAATATTCTGATTGCAGGTACTCCGAGAGTAATGGGTGTCCGTGAGATCCTTACAGAGTGGACAGCTTTCCGTGAGGAATGTGTTCAGAGGAGAGTTTATTTTGACCTCAACAAGAAAAAAGAGAAGCTCCATTTGCTTGAAGCACTCTCAAAGATACTCCTTGATATAGACAAGGCAATAAAGATAATCCGTGAGACTGAAAATGAGGCAGATGTTGTTCCAAACCTCATGATCGGATTCGGTATCGACGAAATACAGGCTGAATATGTAGCTGAAATAAAGCTCAGAAATATCAACAAGCAGTACATTTTACGCAGGGTAGAAGAAGTTGACCAGCTGAAAAAAGATATTGAGGAAATGGAAGAGATACTCAAAGACAAGAAGAAGGTCCGCAAGATAATAATTGACGAGCTTAAACAGGTCATCAAGAATTACGCTCAGCCGAGAAAGACCATGTTCTACTATCCTTCTGATGTTGAGGAAGAAGTCGAAGTCGACGACACACCGGATTATCCTGTAAATATCTTTGTATCTGACAGCGGATACTTCAAGAAGATAACTCCGCAGTCCCTTAGAATGAGCAGTGAACATAAGCTTAAAGAGGGAGACTATATTAGTCAGAGCTTTGAGGCGACAAATAAGACTGAACTTGTATTCTTTACTGATAAAGCTCAGGCATATAAGTCAAAAGCAAGTGCGTTTGACGATACAAAGGCAAGTGTTATGGGCGACTATGTTCCTGCTAAGCTTAGTTTCGACGAGGGTGAGTCACTGAAAACTCTTGTACCTACTACTGATTACAGCGGATATATCGTTTTCTTCTTTGAAAACGGAAAAGCCGCTAAAGTACCTATGAAGGCTTATGAGACTAAGACTAACCGTAAAAAGCTTGCTAAGGCTTACTCTGAGAAGTCACCGCTTATCGCAGCAATATTTGTTGGTGAGGACAGCGACATCTTGCTCAGAAGCACAAGCGGTCACGCATTAGTGTTCAATACGGGAATGATACTTCCTAAGACAACAAGAGATTCTCAGGGAGTACAGGTAATGACGCTCAGGAAAAAAGCACTGCTTGCATCGGCTGAAATAATTAAACCGGAAGAAAGTGCCGACCTTGAAAAATATCGTGCAAAGTCTGTTCCTGCATCCGGAAAGCCTGCAAAAGACCTTGGAGACACAAACCAGCTTACATTCTAAAACAAATAAGAGACCGCATCGATGCGGTCTCTTTTACTTATTGAAAAAGTATTATTTTTTTGAGGGGACGCTCTCTCGTGCAGAGCGTCCCCTTTTCAAAAACAGTCCACCGGACTGTTTTTGAATTCACCCCTTGCAGAGCGTTTTGCAGCTATATGTGGGGCTTTGCCCCACGCCCCACAATGGCTTTCAGCCCTTGACCTGACCAAAGGGTTGAAAAACCCTTTGGAATCCCATTATTGTGGTTATCCTTTTGGGTTTATACAGTCGTTTTTTATATTATTTTAGTGGACCATTCCTCAATATTCCAGATATTGTCAGCAATGTCCATGTAGAACTCAGGTTCGTGGCTGACAATGAGGACAGTACCATTGTAGTCCTTGATAGCTTTTTTCAAGGATTCCTTAGCATCAACGTCAAGATGATTGGTAGGCTCATCAAGTACGAGCAGATTTATCTCTCTCAGCATTATCCTGCATATTCTCACCTTAGCGTTTTCACCGCCGGAGAGAACTCTCATCTGTGAAGTTATATGCTCTGTAGTAAGACCGCACTGAGCGAGTGCCGCACGAACTTCTGCATTTGTCATTGAAGGGTATTCTTCCCAAATAACATCGAGAGCGGTTTTTGAGGTGCTTTCTTCTTCCTGTTCAAAATAACCGTATTCGACGAATTGATCGTGCTCGACATAGCCGGAAATAGGAGGGATTATTTTGAGCAGAGTTTTCAGTAATGTTGACTTACCTATGCCGTTAACACCACGTATGGCAATTTTCTGACCGTTTTCGACCTTAATTGAAATAGGTTTTGTAAGAGGTTCGTCATATCCGAGGACTACATTTTTGCAGTCAATAACAACTCTGCCCGGAGTACGAGCTTTTCTGAAAGAGAAAGTAGGCTTTGGCTTTTCACGCATAAGAGTTATCTTATCCATTTTGTCGAGTTTTTTCTGACGTGATTTAGCCATATTAGTGGTAGCGACTCTTGCTTTATTTCGAGCAATAAAATCTTCGAGGTCAGCGATCTCTTTCTGCTGTTTTTCGTAAGCTTGTTCTATCTGTTTCTTTTTAAGCTCGTACATTCTTACGAAATTATCATAATCACCGGTATATCGGGTCATTACGGCATTTTCTACATGATAGACAACATTGATAACGCTGTTCATGAACGGTACATCATGGGAAACGAGGATGAATGCGTTCTCATAATTTTGAAGGAAATTAGTCAGCCATCTGATATGGTTTTCGTCAAGGAAGTTAGTAGGCTCGTCGAGAATGAGGATCATAGGATTCTCAAGAAGAACCTTTGCCAGCAGAACTTTAGCTCGCTGACCGCCGGAAAGTTTGGCAACATCTCTGTCCAGACCTATTTCATTTAAACCAAGACCGTTTGCGTATTCTGAGATTTTTGCATCGATAGTATAGTAACCGCTGTAATCGAGGATGCTCTGTATCTCACCGACTTCCTCCATAAGTGAGTTCATTTCGTCCTCTGAGCAGTCTGACATTTTATCGTAAAGGGCGAGCATTTCAGCTTCAAGTTCAGAGAGGTGATCGAAAGCTTCACGAAGCACATCACGAATAGATTTACCTTTAGAAAGAGTACTATACTGGTCGAGATAACCTGTGGTTATGTGCTTGCACCATTCTATCTTACCCTCATCAGGCTGTAATTTGCCCATAATGATATTAAGAAATGTGGATTTACCCTCTCCGTTAGCACCTACAAGACCTACGTGTTCACCTTTAAGCAGACGGAAAGAAGCGTCATTGAGTATTTGTCTCGCACCGAAACCGTGCGTAACGTGTTCAACATTAAGTATGCTCATATAAAAAACTCCTATTACAATTTTAATATTATTATAGCATGAGAAAGTGAGTATATCAAGTATCAAAGACGATCATTTATAAAATCATATACACTTTTCCCCTGATCTTTCGGGTCAATATCAGCATCTCTTGCACTCTCTTTCCACTCAGTACCGTCAGGGAGGAGGTCATAAGCAATATTATGCTGTTCCCATTCGTAAGCCATATCTTCGGGAGTCCGATATCCTGAGTAGTCGGAATTATGGATCGGATGAGCATCTGCAAGAGCCTGACAAATGATGATCATATCCGACTTATTGGTTATCATATATGAGTTGATTATCTTCCAGTTATCCTCGGTATATTCAGCGTGAAATGTACAATTATTATATGTGAACTCGTAATGTTCGCCATCGGAAGAGAAAAGAGAGATATCATCGGGAGAAGTCAGATCGGAGTCTGAGGATACTGCTTCGGTATTCTCAGGACTTTCATCCTGAGCAATTATGCACTCTGTAGTGCATATAGTTTCTGAGATGTTTTCAGTTGATTCACTGTCAGAAACTTCGCTGCAGCCGTTAAGTACTAAAGAAAATGCGAGAGAAAAGACAATAAAATATTTATTTATCGACATAAAATTACCTCTTTGAGCCTTTTTTCTAATTATACCATAGTTACGATTGGATGTAAATAATAATGCTGAGATATATCATTAATATAACAATTGTGCTATTTGTTCAAGGGTGTACAAATAAATATCTGTATATATAAAGGCTTCTATGCTAAAATATCACAATAATGCTAATATTTGCTGAAATAAAGCAAAATATGAACATTTTGAAAATTAATCGACAAAAAATAGCTTGAAATGTTTGTCGAAATACAATAAAATGTATATAAAAGCTGTGATATAATTTGCAGTAGGTGAATGATGATATATAAATATAGAGCAATAAAATAACAATTCAGAAAGTGAGGAAAGCTACTTATGAAGAATAGCATCATCAAACGTACGATAAGTACAATTGCTGCTGGTTTCTTGGTTATCACGTCCATTCCGCCGGTTGCGGGAGAGGTGATGACTGCAAAAGCTGCGATCACTCTTCAGACAAGTCCGAGTGATACACAGAAAACAGGAACGGTTAACGGATACCACCATGAAATATGGCAGGCAGATACACCTAACAGCTCGACAATGACTCTTGCAGAGAGCGGCGGCGGATTCACAACAAGCTGGAAGTGCGGTCCAAACGGTTCAAGAGGAAATTTCCTTGCACGTCGTGGTTTGTTCTATGGAAGAAATACAGGCAAACATTGGCAGGATCACGGTAATTTCACTTGCCAATTTGATTGTGAATGGTCCGCAGGAAGCTCTGGTAACTCCCGTATTTGTATATACGGCTGGACAGAGAATCCGCTTGTTGAGTACTACATCATCGAGGACTGGAAAAACTGGGTTCCTTCATCAGGCAATGCTAAGCAGGCTACAATTGACGGCAGTACCTATGATATTTTCACAAACGCAATGAACTCCTATAACATAACCGGCACAAACGGACCTTTCACACAGTATATAAGTGTGCGTAAGAATAAGAGAACATCTGGTACTATCAGCATCTACAAGCACTTTGAGACTTGGGAGTCAATGGGCATGAAGATGGGTGACTTCTACGAAGTTGCTTTCAACGTTGAAGGTTGGGAGAGCGACGGTCAGGCAAACGTTAAGAAGAATATAATCACTACTGGTACAATTCCTGATCCTACAGACGGACCTACAGAGCCTGTAACAGAACCTTCTGACGGTGTTTATTTCAATGAAACTTTTGAATCCGGTGCCGGTAAGTTCGAGGGCAGAGGCGAAGCTTCAGTTACAACAGACAGCAAAAACTACTATTCCGGAAGCAAGTCACTTTTTGTAAGCGGAAGAAAAGATTACTGGAATGGTGCAGCTATAACTCTTGATTCTTCAAAGTTCAAGCCGGGTCAGACATACAGCTTAAGTACAGCAGTACTCCAGAAGAGCGGCTCTCCTGTAGATATAAAGTTCACAATGCAGCAGGGCAGCGGCAATTCAGCTGAGTACCATGAGATCGCCACAGTAAATGCTAAGAGCGGCGAGTGGACAAAGGTTGAGAATACTTCATTCACTATCCCGTCAGGCAGCAGCGACCTCATCCTTTATGTGGAAGCTCCGGATAGCTACACAGATTTCTACATCGATGATGTTTTAGCAGCAGTTAAGGGCAAGGAGTCTTCAGTTAAGACAGGCGGCGGTACAGTTGAAGGAAAGAGCGTTGTTACCGAGCCTACTACTCAGCCTGAAAAAGGAACTCGTGGTGATTTCGACGGCGACGGTATAATTGATAGTTTCGATCTTCTGCTCGCAAGAAAAGCACTTACAAAGTCTTTTGCCGGCAGCAGCAAGGCTATAAATCTTACAATTGCAGATGTAAACGGTGACGGTTCATCCACTATAGCAGATATAGTTACTCTCGGAAACTACCTTAAAGGTAAAGTAAATAAGTTCCCGGAGAGAAAAGTTACAACAACTACAACAACCAAGCCGGTAATAACAACTACAACTGCCAAGCCAATATCAGGTGACGGTTACATGAAACAGATCGCAAATGATATGGTGATCAATGCACCATCTAATTTCACTCAGAACAGAGGCGGTGTTGATTACGGTAAAATGGAGAAAAAGACATACTATTCCAAGGACGGAAAAATGAACAAGAATATGAACGTTCTTCTTCCTCCGGGATACAACTCAAATGAGAAATATCCTGTATTGTATGTGCTCCACGGTATTTTCGGTGACGAAACTTCAATGCCGGGAATGGGCATCCAGACTATGTATGGTAACCTTGTTGCTGACGGTAAAGCTGAAAAAATGATAATCGTATTCCCAGCTATGTTTACAGGAAGCGGTTCACCTGGATTCAATTCAGATTCAGCAAGAAAATATGACCTTATCCGTGAGGATATTGAAAATAGCATTATGCCTTATATGGAGCAAAATTACTCTGTAAAGACCGGCAAAGAGAATACAGCTATCACAGGTTTCTCAATGGGAGGACGTGAAGCTCTCTACACAGGTATAACAAGGTCAGAGACATATGGATACGTTGGAGCAGCTTGTCCTGCACCTGGTATTTTTGAGACAACCGATGCTTATATGCACCATGACGGAAATATGCAGCCAAGTCAGTTCAAGCCTTCATCTTCACAGGCTATGATACTTATTTCTGCTGCTCAGAACGACGGCGTTGTTAAGGAGTATCCAAGTACTTATCACAATGCTCTTTCTCAGAACGGTGTTGAGCATCTCTGGCAGATAATCCCACAGGGTGACCACGGTGGTGCTACAGTTACTCCACATATGTACAACTTCCTCAGATACGTATTCAAAGCAAAATAAGCCTATAGTCGGAGTGACTAACCGATTATTAATAAATTGTAAGGGACAAATCAAAAAACAGCCATACATTATGTGTGGCTGCTTTTTTATGTATTATATTAGTTTATATTGTTAACTATACTGATAGAGATATAATTATCAAGTATAGCACGAAAATCCGTATCCGGTTCAGCGTCCTCATTATATAAACCGTCGACCATAAGTCTTACACCGCCGTCAGGTAGGTCTTCAAGCTTCTTATATCTGTCACGATAGAACATTCCGTGAGAAACCTTTCTGTTACGCAGTGTGCCTTTAAATTCAGACAGCGGACATCCCGGGAAATTGACATTTACTATCTGACCATAACCAAGTTTGATATTTATGGATTCAGAGATGATTTTTTGCAGGTATTTATCAGATACTTCGTGGCAGTTATTTGCAGCTTCTGAGAACGAAACAGCGTGTATACCTTGAAACGCAGCTTCAAATGCTGCACCGGCAGTACCGGAATACTGAATATCTGTAGCCACATTGAATCCGAAATTTATGCCTGAAAGAACAATATCAGGCTTATGAGGCATAATGCTCAGAGCTCCGACACGAACACAATCTCCGGGAGAGCCGCTGCATGAATAAGCGTGAACACCGTCGACCGGAAAATCATGCGGATAAACGTCAACAGGGGAGTGGAGTGATATACTGTGAGCTGCGGCACTTCTTTGTCCGTCCGGAGCTACTACCCATACTTCACCGAATTCTTTTGCAGCTTTAGCAAGTCTGATAATACCGTCAGCGAGTATACCGTCATCATTAGTTATAAGAATAGAACGCATTATAAAATATCCTTTCTTACTTTTAATATGAAATAATTATACAATAAAAAAGAGCAAAAAACAAGTTTCAAACGAATATAAATATTTACTGGCAGTAAAAAAACACACTTTTAAGACTTTTTTAAGGTTTAAGTTATGGATTTTTTAATAATTGTATGTTATAATATTAACATGAGGTGGGGATTTAAGGATTTTTTAATAATTATGATGCTATATTATTATTACTTAAATCAGCACAATTAAATTTTATACTATACACAGGAGGCATTATTTTGAGAGTTTTTTTACGCTACATAACCAAGAATATGTTTGAAAAAAAAGGACGATTTTTTCTGCTTATCTTTTCAATTATGATAAGTACAGCATTGCTTGTATTCAGTCTGGGAACAGTTGACGTAATACTTGACGGTTATACTGATTCACTGAAAGAATCTGCTGACGGCAAGGATGTTGTGCTTTACTCAACTACCGATGAACACTTCTTTGGTGAAGACGATTTTGTTCCAGCCGGACTCAAAAACTTTGAGGGACGACTTTCTTGCACAGGTGTCATCAATGAGGACGACGAAATATCCTATGTAAGCATCATCGGATTAAAGGAATGCAACAAACATAATACTGAAGGAAGTATACCAAACGGTTCAGACGAGGCGATATGTGTTGTTTCTGACAGAATCGCTGAAGAACGTGATTATAAAATTGGAAGCACGATCGACCTGAAGATAAACGGTGAAACTACACCTTTTACAGTAAAGGCGATAAGTGCTCCTGAGGGTACTTTCTATGCTGATACAAAAAATTCATTTGATATTATAGTCCCTTATGAGTTCATGAATAAACTTCTTGAAGCAAACGGTAAGTATTCACAGGTACGTGCCGAAGCCGACGGTGATTCAGTAAAAGCTGCTGAAAAGTTCAATGACGCTAATGAAAATATATCCGCATCAAGTCTTACAGATTTATCTGATTACAAGACAATGCTTTCTTCAACCGAATCTACTGTTTACCTTATGTTTGCCATTGTATGCGTAGTATGCTGCATCATCATACACGGAGCATTCAAACTTATCATCACTGAGCGTATGACAGTTATCGGAACATTTATGAGTCAGGGAGCTACAAGAAAGAAGATATCACATATTCTTCTTATGGAAAGTTTCCTATACGGTATCGTAGGTTCTATATTTGGTGTAGGAATAGGTGAACTCATTCTTTACGTTATAACAAGATACACATCACCTATGAAGGAATACGGAATATATATGCCATTCCATATCAGACCAATGCTCATAGTTATAGGAATACTTTTTGCAGTTGCAATGTGTGTAATATCAGCATGGCTTCCTATAGCAGGTGTAAAGAAGCTTCCGGTAAAGGATGTTATTCTTAACAGACTTGATATGAAGCACAAGAATAGTGTATTACGTTTTGTTATCGGTTGGATACTTCTTGGAATAGCTGTTGTCGGAGCTTATGTTGAAGCTGAGATAATGACAAAGATCAGTATAGTATTCCTTGCAGCTGCTATCGTAGGTGTAGGAATGCTCCTCAGAAGATTCCTGAAGATATTAGCCGGAGCTCTTAGCAATGTATTCAAAAAGCAGACATCTGTGTTCCTTGCACTGAATAATATCAAGAGTTCAAAACTTCTCAGAGGCAATATCACACTTATGGTAATTTCTTTCTCAGCAATTCTTACTATCGCATCTGCCGGTTCAAGTCTTATGAAGATCGTTGCCGGAGCTTATGAGGAACTCTCTTTTGACTATGCAATAGGAAATATCATAAGTGCTAATGCTGATGTATCTACAACAGATCACATTATAGAAAAACTTGAATCAATAGAAAGCATCAGAAATGATACTATAACACCTATATATTACTATCTCGGTTATTACGATAAAGAAATGGTACAGTTTGAATCTGCCGAGCCTGAGAAATATGCTGAATTCAACGAATATTTAAAGCTTAAATCGGGTGAGAATGCAAAAGTATTTGAAAAATACAAGAATTCAAAGGACGTAAACAGCGTTATTATATCCAAGAAGTTGTCTGAGAAATCCGGCAAAAAGGCTGGTGACAAGATAACACTTAAAGTTGATGAAAAGGAATATACTTTTAATGTACTTGGCTCTATCGACACAAAGCTTTATAACAGTCCTTTGGCAGTTTTCTGTAGACCCGAACTTATCAAAGATACATTCCATTATTACGAAGCAGATATGCTGACTTTCAAGGTTAACGGTGACAAGGAAAAAGCAGAAGAAGAATTCAAGAGCTATATTGCAGATTTCGGTGCTACATATATCTCATGGGAAGATATGAGAGACGAAAATCTTGAAGGTAATAAACAGTTTATGATGCTTCTTTCAATATTCGGATATATAGCAATGATCGTTGCATCTATCGGTATTTTCAATAACATCTCTATTTCATTCCAGCAGAGAAGAAAAGAATTTGCAGTAATGTCATCTGTAGGAATGAATGCAAAGAAGAGAAAGAGACTTGTACTCACAGAGAATATGTTCTGTGTTATTATGAGTATCGTACTTTCTATACCATACTCAACACTGCTGTGTAAGATATTCTCTAAGATACTGGTACTCCTTGATGCTCCTTTCGAGATCATTTTTGACTGGGGTACATTGCCGGCATACTCTGTTGCACTCGCAGTAGTAATATTCATCGCATCTCTCTCAACAATGAAGAAGAGCAAGAACATTAGCGTAGTTCAGGAACTTAAATACGAATAATTGATATATGGAGGAAAATATAATGAGCGTTATTGAAGTAAAAAATGTAAACAGATCTTTCCAGAACGGAAAAGAAGTTGCACACGTACTTAAAGATATAAACCTTAGTGTTGAGCAGGGAGAGTTTGTCTCTATCATGGGACCTTCCGGCGGCGGAAAGTCAACACTGCTTTATCTCCTCGGCGGACTTGATATGCCGTCATCAGGAACAGTCAAGATCAACAATATAGACCTCAGCACACTGAAAGATAAGGAACTCTGTAAACTCAGAAACGAAGAAGTAGGATTTGTATTTCAGTTCTACAATCTTGTACCGAATCTCAATGTTGAGGACAACATCTCACTTCCGCTTATGATAGCAGGAAAGAGCAAGTCTGAATATAAAGATAAGCTTGACGAGTGCCTCAGGATAATCGGCATGGAAGACAAGAGAAAGCTCACTCCAAGAGAGCTTTCCGGCGGTCAGCAGCAGAGAGTGGCTATCGCAAGAGCACTTGTATTCGATCCGAAGATAATATTCCTCGACGAGCCAATCGGTAACCTCGATTCAAAGACAGGTCTCAGAATTATGGAGCTTTTCCGTGAGATCAATCAGAAGTACGGAAAGACTATAATTCAGGTAACTCATTCAGCTGAGTCTGCAAAGTACGGTACAAAGCTCGTAAGACTTGTTGACGGACAGATACAGTCCATAAGCAACATACAGCAATAATTTATAAAAAAACTCCGGTACGAAAATACCGGAGTTTTTTTCATCAAATCATACATCAACCGATCGGAGGAAGTAAATTCTCGTCATTCGGACTAAGAGTAACAACGTCTTCTGTTTCAAATTTAATTATCTCCATATCAGGAGATGTGTATTCAATCTTCATTATATAAAATTCTCCTTAGTAAAAATTACAGTGTACTTCTGTATGCATCAGCAGCTTTAGCGTAAACGTAAAGTGACTTGACAACATTCCAGAGCTTTTCGTCAGTAGTCTTATTAAGAGCAAGATATCCATAGGACAGTGCACTGAACTTCAGAACATCATTGCCGATAGCGAGAGTATGCTCATCAGCGAGCTTATCTGCCGGAACATTAGTTATCTCGAAATAGCTTGAACCATTTCTTGTGACCTTGTCCAGTCCGATAAAGCCGTCGAGACTTGCAGTATCTACATCGCCGTCATAGTATACTCTTATTGCGGTCTGAGAATTCAGAACGAGAGCGAGCTTATTTCCGCAGAGAACAGGTGCAGTAAATACAGAATCATCTATATCAGATATACCGTTTATAGTATTTTGACCTGCATTGAAATAATTGTCAGCGGATTTACAATAATTGTCCAGAGCTGAAACAAGAGCGTTAAGGTGCGGATTATTGCCCTCGACATAATTATTTATATATTCGTTTACGGAGTAGTCGATAGTACTATCTTCATCAAGCTCCATGCTGGAATTGAATATTATAAGCTGTTTATAATATTCATTGTAGAGTTTAAGGGAAATATTCTCGTCAGCCTGTGTTGAGTGAACTTCATATGTGAGCTTGTATGAACCGTTTGACTGTTTGAGGTTTGAGAAGTCAGTTATCTCAACATCACCGTTTGGACCGCTGAGAACAGCCTTTGCAACACTATCTGAGAGGTCGACATAGAAGTTTACACCGATATTGCCGTCAAGAGTCATGCTTGCACCATTGATAATGTTTAAGCCGGAGCTGAAATATCCCGGAATAGCTGAGCCTCCGTCTATGCGAGCATAATGATGATCCATATTAGTCTCGTTGTAAGTGGTACCTGCCTCACCTTTAAGGGCTGTACAATCTTCAAACATAAAATTAGAATTTGTAACTCTGCCTGTAGTCCATTTATCGGATACGATTATATTAGTCAAACCAGTAGATCCAGAGAACATTGAGTACATCATAGTAACGTTTTCGGTATTAAAACTGCTAAGATCGAGCATTTTAAGTGATGTACACTCACGGAACATATGGCTCATGTCAGTAACATTAGATGTATCGAAACTGCTGAGGTTGATGAATTCAAGAGCTGAACATCGTCCAAAAGTATAAGTCATTTTCTTTACTTTTGATGTATTGAAATTACGCAGATCAAGTGTTTTTAATTTACTGCATGAAGAAAACATATCTGACATATTTGTTAAACTTGAAGTATTGAAACTGCTAAGATTAAGAGTCACCAAGGAATCACAATACATGAACATACTTGACATATCCTGAACATTGGATGTATCGATGTTATAAGAACTAAAATTTTCGAGAGCACGGCAATATGCAAACATACCATACATATCAGTTACTTTAGATGTGTTCCAGTCACTGATGTCAATCGATTTCAGTTTACTACAGCCATTGAACATATTGTACATTGTTTGTACATTTGTTGTATCTAATTTACTTACATCAAGTGTTTCAAGTTTACTGCATGAAGTGAACATCTGCTTCATATTTGTTACTTTAGATGTATCAATTGAACCTAATGTTATTGATGTCGCCTTGCTGCAATTCAGGAACAAGCCATTCATGCTATTAACAGAAGAAGTATTTGCGGCAGACAGGTCAATGGACTCTGCACGGAAATTATAGAACATTTCAGTACAGTCAGCAGGGAAAACAGCGGTATTTTCGCAGACTACCTTTTTAACGGCAGTATTGTTAGCATATTCCTGAACTTCATCCTTATTAATGTCGCCTTTAAGGGTGAGTACACCTGTTTCTTCGTCGAAGGAAGTACATTTCTCAGGGGCTTTAACATGGATGATTCCGCCCGTTGAGCCAACTTTATAAGTGTCTTCGCTAAGACCGTCACCGACTTCTATCTTGGATACACCGTTTTCAAATTTTGAATCATCAAACGAAACAGTATAATCGCCATCAGGACAGTCCTCAGGAACTTTCAAATAGAGTGTGAATGCAACACCGTCCTTTTTAGGCACTGTAACAGGGAGCTGAAGATAAGAAAGACTTTTATTTTCCACACTGTAGTCTGTCAGTTCTTTTCTGAATACCAGCGATATTGGGCTGATATCCGCAAGTTCGATTGGTGAATCAATATTAAAGAATAACTTCATATAACAAATTGGATTATTATGTGAATCGATTTTGCCGAGCAGTTCGACCGTATCACCTGGTTTTGCATTATATTCACCCAAGTCGAAATCAACATCAGTGCTCTCAACTTGTTCAGCAGCTTTAACGGTAATAGCACTGTCGTACTTAGGGTTACTGATGATACTTGAAGGTATCGAACCGCTTACGAGCATTGCTGATAATGCAGCAGCCGATGCTTTTTTTAAAAATTTACTATCCATATACACATCTCCTTTGAATTTAATTATTCATATAACTAAAGTTATATTTAATAATATACACATTATAACACAAATTGTATATAAATGTCAATGGTAATCATATTAATTATGTTAAAAATTACGCAAAATCAGCGAGTAAAGAATCTATAAAATCTTTTTTTGCAAGTCCGTATGAGAAAGCAGTAGCACCTCCGCAGGCAGTTCCGAGCTTTAGAGCGTATTCTAAATCGCCGTTAGCTGAACCGGCTATAAATCCGGCTAACATAGAGTCTCCGGCACCTACTGAATTGATGACAGTTCCTTTGCAGACACCGAATTTATGGATGTTACCTTCACTGTCCAGAAGCAGTGCACCGTTTTCCGCCATTGATACAAGGACATTTTCAGCACCCATTTCTTTGAGTTTTTTTGCGTATTTAATAATGTCGTTATCCGAGGTAAGTTCCACATTAAAAAGTTCGCTGAGTTCGTGCGAGTTTGGTTTGATAAGGTAAGGATGATATTTAAGGACATTCAGCAAAAGGTCACCGGAAGCATCGACTATCACCTTAATTTTCTTATCTGAAAGCTTTGACATAATTATCTCATATATATCTGACGGCAGAGTTTTTGGGATACTGCCGGCTAATACGAGAGTATCGCCGTCCTGTATTTTATCGAGTTTCTGAAATAGTTTATCGAGAGCAATATTGTCTATATTTGGACCCTGACCGTTAATCTCAGTCTCCACACCTGAGTTGATTTTCACATTTATTCTTGAATTGCCGTTTGAAAGTCTGACGAAGTCAGTATCGATACCCATTTCAGACAGACCGTCTTCAATAGCCTTGCCAGTAAATCCGGCAGTAAATCCGAGAGCGGTAGAATGAATACCGAGTTCAGCAAGAACTATAGATACATTTATGCCTTTACCGCCGAAAAACATTCTTTCCGAATCAGTGCGGTTGACCTCACCGAGATTTAACTCGTTTAAACCGACTACATAATCAATAGCAGGATTAAAAGTAACTGTATAAATCATTTTTACCTCCAGAATTTAAGATATTAAAAGCAGCCATTTCTGGCTGCTATATATTTTTATATCATTTCACCACGAGCGATACGTTCAGCAATATCATTCAAATAGACCCATCTATCCATTTTTTCTTCGAGAGTTTTTTCGAGCTCATCTTTTTTATCAGTTAACTCCTGAAGCTTAACGTAATCGGACAAATTATCATTTATCTGAGCATTTATTGACTTTATCTGTTCTTCGAGTTCCGCAATATCGTCATCTATCGTATCGTACTCTCTTTGCTCTTTGAAGGAAAATTTCAACCTTGTTTTTCCGGTATAGATACGCTCTTTCTTCTCACCTTTTTTCTTCAGCTTAACTGCTGACTGCTCCTCATTTTCAGAAGCTTTTTCAAAATAATCAGAATAATTGCCGTTGTACCTTGTGCAGTTTCCGTTTTTGAATTCAAAAATCTCCTTAGCGGTTTTATCTAAAAAGTACCTGTCATGAGATACGGCTATTACAGCACCATTGAATGAACTCAGATAGTCCTCAAGTATTGTAAGAGTTGAGATATCGAGATCATTAGTTGGTTCATCAAGCAGAAGAATATTCGGAGCTGTCATAAGTATTTTCAAAAGATAGAGCCTTTTACGTTCACCGCCTGAGAGTTTTTCTATTCTGTTCCACTGCAATTCGGAATTGAAAAGGAATCTTTCAAGCATCTGTGAGGCAGTGACTGTTCCGTCCGGAGTTCTTACTATATCGGCAGTTTCTCTTATGTATTCTATTACACGCATATTGGGGTCCATAGTTTCACATTCCTGCGAAAAATAGCCGATATTCACGGTATCTCCGGTCACTATTTTTCCCTTGTCCGGCATTATCTGACCAATTAGCATTTTCAGAAACGTACTTTTACCTGCACCGTTTCTTCCGACTATACCTATCCTTGCATCTCGTGAAATAATGTAAGAGAAGTCGTCTAAGAGCTGTTTACCGTCGATAGACTTGCTTATGTTTTCGATCTCTATTGTTTTCTTGCCAAGACGTGTCGAGACAGACTGTAATTGTAATTTTTCGGATTCTACAGGGATATCTCTGCTTTTCAGTTCCTCAAAACGCTCGATCCTGTCTTTGGATTTTGTACCTCTCGCCCTTGCTCCACGGCTGATCCATTCAAGCTCACGTCGATATAGTGACTTGTTTTTTCGCTCAGCAGCTTCTGCATCAGCCTCTCTCTGAGCTTTCTGAGCGAGATAAGCACTATAATTTCCGTCGCATTCATAGAGCTTTCCCTTATCAACTTCAACGATCTTGCGGCAGATTTTATTAAGGAAATATCTGTCGTGAGTAACCATAACTATTGCTCCACGATACTTAATAAGAAGTTCTTCGAGCATCTGAGCAGTCTCGTTATCGATATGGTTAGTAGGCTCATCAAGAAGCAAAACGTCACTCGGCTGAACAAGAGCAGCTGCGATTCCGGCTCTTCTTTTTTCACCGCCTGATAAAGTACTTATATCCCTGTCGTAATCTGTGATACCGAGCTTGTCAAGAATAGATTTAGCTTCGTATTCCTTAGCTTCTTTAAGGTCGGCAGGAAGGTGCGACAAGACCTGACTTATAACAGTTCCCTTGTCGTCAAACTCAGGTATTTGCGGAAGATAGGATATTCTTGTACCTTTAGTGCGTATAATATCTCCGCTGTCAGCTTCTTCAGCTCCGGCGAGTATCTTTAGCAGTGTAGATTTTCCCATACCGTTAATACCTATGATTCCGACTTTATCACCCTCATTAAGATAGAATGAGACTTCGTCGAGCACTTTTCTCTCCATATAAGTTTTGGATATATTTTGTGCAGTCAATAATATCACTGATTATTCTCCTTACTATTCATACATAAAACAGGTAAATTATATCATAACTTTTATAATTTGTCAATTTTAGCACGTTCAAAGCTAATGATATGATGCATATTACTTCAATAAATCTTTCATATCAGAGTAGTCGTTTTCAGGATGTTTTTTTTGAGCTAAAGAGATAAGCTTTTTTGATGCAGATATATAAATCTCTTTATCATTGAGGTCCTTTATACATTCAAGATGTTTGCGGACTGTTTCAATGTCATTTCGCTCAACAGGACCTGTCAGAGCAGAAACAGGGTCACGGTCGAGGATGTTTTTTACATTGCATAGTACCAGCGGAGAAAGTGCTTTCAGCGACTCTCCATAGGTAAATCCGCAGTTTTCCATAAGTGACGCACTTTCATCTATAAGAGCACATACAAGGTTGCTTGCTATAGCACAAGCTGCATGGTACTGCACCTTGTTACTGTCAGAAATAACCTTGACATTATTGCCCATACCTGATAAAAGCTCCGACCATAAATCGATTTTCTCCAAACTTCCTTCAAGGCAGAAAAATGCATTTTTTAATTCTTTATATGACTCATATTTGCTGCTGATAGGGAAGAGTGGGTGTATAGAAAATCCGTAGGCATTATCATCGGAAATATCAGGGAAAGCTTCTTCGGCGGTCATAGCACCACTGCAATGACATATCATCTTACCGGTCAGGGAATCAGCAGGAAGCTCCTCAAAAACTTTTTTTATCTGACCGTCAGGCACAGTGATGAATATGGCGTCCGAGTCGTTTATAAGGTCAGAGGTGTTGTCGTAGGGGAAACTGCCTGTAAAGTCGGCAGCTTCTTTGGCAGATTCATAATTTCTGCTGTAAAATCCAGATATATCTATGTTGTTTTCCGAAAAGTATTTGCCAAGCGAGAATCCTACCTTTCCGGCACCAATAAATCCTATTTTCATTTTATCACCTTTCATTTTGCGGGGGATTATTTTTATTTGAAATTTATTAATATTATATCATACATGGATTTATATTACAATTATCAAAAATCAACAAAAAGAGCTATCCAATTCATTTACGAATCGGATAGCTACTATCTTTTTTATATAATTATAATTGCTGCCAAAATGTTATCACGATAACAGTAAAACAAAGTATTACGCTGATTTACACTTTATCATATTTTTTTGTATGTTTTTTCTTGTCCATAAAAAAGCAATCTCATACAGTTTGTCAGCAAGAAGAATACTAATACAAATCAGAACAGGAAGTAGAAGCTTTATTCGAAATGCACTCATCCATATTATTTTATGATAAACCTCAAGAAATTCATATCTTTTGAACAAATGTATCACAATTCCGTTGAAAAAGATTCCGACAATTCCTTGATGCATCATGATTGAAAATGTATGATTTGAAAAATATTCAATAGGCTTTGCTGCTTTTACATTTTTCGGAATCATTCGGCAAATTGTAAGCCAAAACATAATACCGGAAATCGCTTTGATGATATGCACCGGAATAGTCTTGCTGCTAAATCCATACATATTAAAAACAATCGGTTCAATCGCTCCAAACATAATAATTAGAATTGTGTTAACAAGACAGCAACTGAGCAGCACATAACCGCAATTGATACGAGATATGATTGCTTCAAGATTATAATGATAAAAGTAACCGAAATTATAGAAAAACATTAGATATCCTGTTCTTGAAATTGCAATTGGCAAACGATCTGCAAACAGGGCTGAACAAATCGAAATACACAGTGTAATAATTAGTAGAAATGTATTTTTCATTTTATCATTGCGTACTGGCTTCAAGAATAAACATAAAGTGTTATACAAGATTTGTACAAAGAACAGTGCAACACAAAACCAGCCTGCAACATTATATTTTGCACCTGCCGCATACGAAAAAAACGTGATCATAAAAGAGCGAATATTCATCTCATCTTGTGAAAGAATTTTAAAATCTGTGTTATTTTGTAATATATATGCAAATTGATAATAGAATATGTTCCAGACAAGATAAGGCAAAATTAAATGGATGAGCTTTTTTCGGGCGAATCGAGCATAACATCTGATGTTTTCTGCATTCTTACTTTTATAAAAATATCCAGACGCAAAAAAGAATAGAGGCATATGAAAAGTGTCATATGAGAACAAGGAGTTCAAACTCAATTCTTTCGCTTGGAAATGTCCGCACAAAACAAACATCATCCCCAAAACATAGAGGACTTGAAAATCAAGATTTTTTTGAGCTGTTTTCTGAGTACTGTTCATTATTCCCACTCAACAGTTCCCGGAGGCTTAGAAGTAATATCATAGACAACTCTGTTGACGTGGTCGACTTCATTGCAGAGTCGGTTAGAAACACGAGCGAGGACATCATAAGGGATACGAGCCCAGTCAGCGGTCATGAAGTCGTCAGTAGTAACGGCACGTATAGCGATGAGGTGGTCGTAGGTACGGTGGTCGCCCATAACGCCGACAGTACGCACATCTGGGAGAACAGCGAAGAACTGTTTGAGCTGGTCTTCGATACCGCTCTTGCGGATCTCATCACGGAAAACAGCGTCAGCTTCCTGAAGGACTTTTATTTTTTCCTCAGTGATCTCGCCGATTATGCGGACGCCAAGACCCGGACCAGGGAAAGGCTGTCTCCAAACGAGATCGTGAGGTATACCGAGCTTTTCGCCGACTTTACGGACTTCGTCTTTAAATAGGTCGCCGAGAGGCTCTATAGTGCCGGCGAATTTGATATCGTCAGGCATTTTAACCATATTATGGTGAGTTTTAATAACAGCAGTACTGCCGTGACCGGCTTCATTACCACGGCCTGATTCGATTCTATCGGGGTAGATAGTACCCTGAGCGAAGAAACCGTCAGTACCCTGTTCACGAATTTTATCCCAGAAAACGTTATAGAATTCAGTACCTATAATCTTACGTTTCTGTTCCGGATCGGTAACACCTTTAAGAGCGGAGAGGAACTTGTCCTTGCAGTTTACACGGACAAAATTCATATCAAAGAGTTTTGTGAAAGTTTCCTCGACAAAATCGCCCTCGTCCTTACGCATAAGGCCCTGATCGACGAAAACGCAGGTAAGCTGCTTGCCTACCGCACGGCTGAGGAGACCGGCAGCGACGGAAGAATCGACACCGCCTGAAAGACCGAGAATGACCTTTTTATCTCCGATCTGTTCACGGAGTTTTTTAACAGTATTTTCGATAAAGTCGTCCATGACCCAGTCACCGGAGAACTGACAAACGTCCATAAGGAAGCTTTTGAGGATCTGTTTGCCGTACTCACTGTGAGTAACTTCCGGGTGGAACTGGACAGCGTATAATTTTCTTGCAGGATTTTCAAAAGCAGCACAAGGGCAGTCAGCCGAATGAGCTGTAGTAGCAAATCCCTCTGGGAGCTTACTAACAAAATCCGTATGGCTCATCCATACGATATTCTTTTCAGGGATATCCTTGAAAAGGAGGCTCTTTCCGTTATGAGATATCTCAATTTTGCCGTATTCACTTTTCTCGCAGCTTTCCACGGTACCGCCGAGTGTATAAGCCATTAGCTGGCATCCGTAGCAAATGCCGAGGATAGGAACACCGATTTCAAAAATATCTTTTGAGATATGCGGAGAAGTTTCGTCATAAACACTATTAGGACCGCCTGTGAAGATGATACCCATAGGATTTAATGCTTTGATCTCCTCAATGGGAGTATCATATTTTTTGATCTCGCAGTAGACTCCGCACTCACGGACTCTTCTTGCGATGAGCTGGTTGTACTGTCCACCGAAATCGAGAACGATACAAAGCTGGTTAGCCATAGACCCTCCTTTAAACTGACCGCTTTACGGCAGCGGCTGCCGGAATAAATAGTATTCTTTAATTATGCCACTTTTTTGAACAAATTTCAAGTACCTGAGGATTATTTTAATAAATAAACGAAAAGTGCAGGACAAAAAAGTCCTGCACACAGAGTGTCGAAAAACTATAAAATAAAATGATAACCATAATAATGGGATTCCAAAGAGGTGCTGTTGACAAACCCTCGACATAGAGAGCTGAATGTGGTATAATAAAAGTACCGAAAGTGAGGTAGCAGCAATGTTAAAAAGAGCCGAAAGCAGGCAAATGAAAATGTCATTTGTGACACTTGAAGAACTAATGCCACAGGAGCATTTTCTGCGAGATCTTGATAGACTTGTAGATTTTGATTTCATCTATGACAAGGTAGCTGACCTGTATTCAAATACAGGAAGGCCTGCGATTGATCCTGTTGTAATGATAAAAATGATGCTGATTGGATATATCTACGGTATCGATTCTGAGCGTAAACTTGAACAGGAGATCACAGTAAATATTGCTTACCGTTGGTTCTTAGGAATTGACTTTGATGAACGTGTTCCGGATCACTCAACTATCTCACAGCTCCGTCGCAGAAAATTTGATGGTACAACAATTTTTAGAGATGTCTTTGATGAGATCGTTCGTAAGTGTTTCGAGGCAGGTCTTATTGACGGAAAGCTCCTTCTGACTGACTCTACACACATCAGAGCGAATGCACGTAATGACCTGCGTGAAGTCATTGAAGTACCTGACACACCAAGTGAATATATACAGAAGCTTGATCGTGAGGCATATGAACTCGGTCTTATCAAAGAGCCTGTTGAATACGATACTACTAAAACTAAAGAGATCACCAAAAGCGTTACAGATCCTGAATGCGGACTGATGAAGCGTCCGGGAAAGCCTACAGGATTTCACTATCTGAATCATCAGACCTGCGAT
>JAFYGE010000012.1 GCA_017543335.1 Ruminococcus sp. | reverse complement strand
TGTCAGCGGTATAGCGGCTTGTGCAGTCCTTGCCGGCGGTATTGGACTTTCTGCTCATCTTATGAAAAAACAGCCGTCCCCCTCTTCAATTTCGGCTTCTCCGGAAGAATGTACCGACACCACAGCAGCTGCAGAAACTGTTACTGAATCCGTCAGCAGCACAGGATCCGATGACCTTATAGAAGAATTCCTGTCAAAAGAATTCACAGTAACTTTGTCGGATACTGATGAGTCTGGCAACACGCTGCCGTATGTTACTTTTACAACACTTACAGAAGAACAGCGAGCTGAAATTACTGATATAATAAGAAAATACGAGTTTACTGAGACGACCGAAGAAGATTTTCCTACCGGGAACATCGAACCGGCTATTTCATTAGACTTAGATGCCAGTCAGGACCGTAATAATTATCCGGACTTTGAACCAACTTCTTTCCCGTTCGAGAAATCTGCATTTAATATTTATGATGACGGATACGTCTATCTCAATATCCAAGCCTTCGATCAGAAGAGGCCCGATGAAGATAAATATCCACAAATCAGACACGATACTAAATACTACAAATGTGAGAATACTGAAAGTCTTATAAACGAACTGAAATATCTGGATTACCTGACAATAAAGCTCGCACCGTTCTGCACTTTTACAGACCATGAGTATATAGTAAAAATCAACAATGCTGAGATCAATTCTGATTTAGGTGATCGCCCGGCAGGCATAAATATGTACCACATATATAAGCAGCCCTGGCTTAAAGAATCACCTACACCTACAGAATATTCAGGCAGGACTCTTACTCAGGAAGAACGAGATACTCTGCAAAATTTCTTCAATCATGCCGATTATAAGGAACTGACAGATTTTACTGACCTTCCGGAAACATCTACAAAGGAATCGATAAGCTTTGTTTACCTTGATGACCAGCAGATGGTTGGGATAACTATCCATAATAGCGGACTTTTTGAATATAAATACATTCCATTCACATGGGATAAGTCAAGTCCTTTTGCAGTAGCTGATAATGAAAGATACGAGGAGGATTATTACCTCGTTGACTATCAGGAATTCAGGGATAAGATCGTTGAAGTTCTTGGTGAAGAGGTTGTTTTAAAAATTGACACATCATACGAAACTCCACCCTTCGGACATCTTACAGACTATGACCTGAACTCTTACCAGTCATTAGGTGTTGACTGGGCAATGGGCGTACCTGCTGAGGCAGTTGTATCAGTCGAGGCATACATCAATGCTCATCACTGGACAGAGGTCTCCCAGCCTATAGAGAACGCAGCAAATTATGAAAAGTTAGGAAACAGCTTTGTTACACTTTACAACAGCCTTTATGACGGAGGTGTTGGATGCTCGTTTTCTTTCTTCAACGGCGGCTATATTAATAAAATAACAAGTGACAGTACAGAGACATGGTACAAGTGCATAGAGGAGGATGATATCGCAGTCGGAGTTGACAACATAATTACTTCATATACCAACAATAATACGAATAACAACTAAATATCACTTAACAATATCGGAATAGATAAAAATCCGGAGCACCATCTGATGATGCTCCGGATT
>JAFYGE010000001.1 GCA_017543335.1 Ruminococcus sp. | reverse complement strand
GGGGTGTGGGGCAAAGCCCCGCATATAGCTGTAAAACGCTCCGCAAGGGGTGAATTCAAAAACAGTCCGGTGGACTGTTTTTGAAGAGGTGGACGCCCTGCACGAGAGGGCGTCCCCTAAAGAATCAATACTTTTTCGACAAGCTGACGATAAAATGCATTGTTGAAAAGAAAATATAAAAACATAAATGGGATAAAATAGATATATCGGCAAAATATACATAAATATTACCGGAAATTTTAACGATAGAAGGTTTTAGACAAAAATGTTGAAAAAGGACCGCAATTGGTTGACTTAAATATGTTAGTGATGTATAATAAATTTTGGTAATAGATTAAATTTGTTAGCAATATAAAACAATTTTAAGGGAAATAATAATTGATCTTAAAGAAGTTTAGATAGTCGGTAAAGTAAAAACGCTATTTGGAGAGATGCATTAAAGTGTCGCATCACGGAGATGAAACTGACTATGAGTATTGAAAGTGAGGAAAAATAAATGAGTATAAAAATTGCATTGGCAGGTAACCCTAACTGCGGCAAGACTACCCTGTTTAATGCACTTACAGGTTCAAATCAGTATGTCGGAAACTGGCCCGGTGTTACAGTAGAGAAAAAAGAGGGTAATCTGAAAAAGCATGACGGAGTTATAATCACTGACCTTCCGGGAATATATTCTCTTTCGCCATACACTCTTGAAGAGGTAGTTGCAAGAAATTATCTCATCGGAGAGCATCCTGATGCTATTCTGAACATCATTGATGGTACTAATCTTGAAAGAAATCTGTACCTTACAACACAACTCACAGAGATCGGTATACCGGTCGTTCTTGCAGTAAATATGATGGACGTAGTCAGGAAAAACGGCGATAAGATAAATATGGATGCCCTTGCAAAAGCTATGGGCTGCAAGGCTGTTGAGATATCGGCTTTAAAAGGTGACGGTATCATTGAAGCTGCCGAAGCTGCTATAGCTGCTGCAAAGGAGTCGACAACGGTCCCTCAGCATTCTTTTTCAGGTCCTGTTGAGCACGCACTTGCTCATATTGAAGAAGCCGCACTTCACGAGCTGCCGGAGCAGACTCAGCGTTGGTATTCTATAAAGATATTTGAGCGTGATTCAAAAGCTCTTGAACAGCTTGGTCTTGATAAGAAAGTTCTGGATCATATTGAAAAGGATATAAAGTCTGTTGAAATTGAAATGGACGACGATTCAGAAGCTATCATCATAAACGAGAGATATAACTATGTTTCTAAGATAATCGGCAGATGTCTTGAAAAGAAGAATAAAAACGGCTTGACAACATCTGATAAGATCGACAGGATCGTTACGAGCAGAGTGCTTGGACTTCCTATTTTCGCAGTTATAATGTTCCTGATATATTATCTGTCAATGGTTGCAGTAGGAGCAAATGCTTCACAGTGGGCTAATGACGGACTTTTCGGAGAAGGCTGGCATCTTCTTGGAAATGGTACTTCACAGTATGAGGAAGCTGAGGAAAAGTACGGCGATACAGATGCTATACTAAACGGTTTTCTTGAACAGGCAGATTCTGACGGATATGATATTACTGCGGCAGAAGATGCAATGGATATTGAATCAGACGATTTCGATTCAGAAATTGCTGTGAAAGAATTTAATACACTTCTTGCAAATTATACCGATGAGAACTTTGAGTTCGGATATGAAGTTGAGAACGAAGATACACTTGAAGTAAGCGATAAGAATGCGACTATTGCTGACGCAGAGGAAGCAATAGCACTCTTTAAGGAATACGACGGTAAAGTTGACCCTGCAAACTTTGGCACATGGGTACCCGGAGTTCCTGTACTTATTGAAAAAGCTCTTGGAGATAATTGTCCGGGGTGGCTTCATGGACTTCTTATCGACGGTATCGTTGCCGGAGTTGGAGCTGTTCTTGGATTTGTACCGCAGATATTTGTACTATTCCTGCTTCTTGCAATAGTTGAATCATGCGGATATATGTCCCGTGTAGCATTCGTGCTCGACCGCCTTTTCCGCAAATTTGGTCTATCAGGAAAGTCGTTCATACCAATACTTGTTGGTACAGGATGCGGAGTTCCCGGAATAATGGCTTCACGTACTATCGAAAACGTCCGTGACCGCCGCATGACTATCATAACTACGACCTTTATTCCGTGCGGAGCAAAAACACCGGTCATTGCTATGATAGCCGGAGCAATATTCGGAGGTTCGGCATGGGTGGCTGTTTCAGCGTATTTCCTCGGAATGGCAGCAATAATCATATCAGGCATAATCCTTAAAAAGACAAAAATGTTCGCAGGTGAGGACTCTCCTTTTGTAATGGAGCTTCCTGCATACCATATGCCGATACCAAGCAATGTACTACGCTCAATGTGGGACCGTGGCTGGGCATTTGTGAAAAAAGCAGGTACAGTGATACTTCTTTCGACAATAGTAGTATGGTTCCTCAGCCGTTTCGGTACTGTCAATGGCAGCTTTGGACTGCTTGAAGAAGATGAGCTCGACCACTCTATACTTGCTTTTGTTGGCAAGGGAATCGCATGGATGTTCGCACCTCTTGGCTGGGGAGAATGGCAGGCAGCTGTTTCGTCAGTTATCGGACTTACCGCAAAGGAAAATATCGTTGCGACAATGGGTACGCTTTACGGCGGCGGAGAATCATCGGTATATGCAGCAATTGCGGATAACTTCACAAAGATATCCGGATATTCTTTCCTCGCATTCAATCTTCTTTGTGCTCCGTGCTTTGCAGCTATCGGAGCTATAAAGCGTGAGATGAACAATGGTAAGTGGACATGGTTTGCTATTCTGTACCAGTGCTGCTTTGCGTATCTTACAGCATTTGTTATCAATCAGCTTGGAAGATTCTTTACAGGTGGAGCAAGCGGTGTCGGTTATATTGGCACAGTTCTTTCGTTTGCAATACTCGCCGCTGCTGTCTATCTGCTTGTAAGACCATACAAGGAAACAATAAAGAAAGACTAATAATAGTGAGTTATCAATGCGGCTCCCTTTTTCAGGGAGCTCGCATTATATAAAGGAGCGGATAATATGAGGTGGGTGATCGTACTTCTGGTACTTATAGCAATAGTTGCACTCATCATTTACACTCTGATAAGAGACAAAAAAGCCGGAAAGACTTCATGTGGTCATGGATGTCAGAACTGTGCGATGCAGGGACATTGTCATGACTACGGAGCTTCGCCGCAGGATAAAAAATAGTAAATACCTGCTGTATTAAGCGTACAGCAGGTATTTCTGCATCAGATAACAGAAAAGGACGCTTCACTGTGAAGCGTCCTTGAATTATTGATATTCAGAGAATCAAGCCATACCAGCTGTGATGATAGCCATTTTGTAAACTTCATCAGCAGTACATCCTCTTGAAAGGTCGTTGATAGGAGCATTAAGACCCTGGAGGATAGGACCGTAAGCCTCGAAACCGCCAAGTCTCTGAGCGATCTTGTAACCGATGTTACCAGCTTCGATAAGTGGGAAGATAAATGTGTTAGCCTGACCAGCAACCTTTGAATCAGGGCACTTTGTCTTAGCAACTTCTGCGGAAACAGCAGCGTCGAACTGGAATTCGCCGTCGATAACGAGGTTTGGATCGAGCTGACGAGCTTCGATAACAGCATCATGGCTGAGCTGAACTGTGCCGCCCTTACCTGAGCCGTATGTAGAGAAGCTGAGAACAGCTACCTTTGGATCAATGCCGAAGTAGTCAGCAGTTTTTGCAGTCTCAACAGCAACCTCAGCGAGCTGTCTTGCAGCACTGAGAACAACGTTTCCGTCCTTGTCGAGTCTGTCTGTGTAGCCGAGATTGATAGCACAGTCACCCATAGCGATCTTTTCTTCCTGACCGTCTTTCTCACGGAAAAGGATGAATGAAGAACTTACGAGGTTTGAACCCTTCTTAGTCTTGATGATCTGAAGAGCAGGTCTTACAGTATCAGCAGTTGAGTATGTAGCACCGCCGAGGAGAGCGTCAGCCTTGCCAGCCTTAACGAGCATTGTGCCGAAATAGTTTGACTTCTTGAGAGCAGCCTTGCACTCATCTTCAGTCATCTTGCCCTTTCTGAGCTCGAACATCTGAGCAACGAGAGCGTCCATTTCAGGATATGTCTCAGGGTCGATTATCTCAGCACCGTCGATATTAAAGTTGCCTGCAGCAGCGGCAGCCTTTACGTCGTCAACGTTACCGCAAAGAACAACTCCCATGAGTCCCTCTTTGAGAAGTCTGTCAGCAGCAGAAAGGATACGGTTGTCGCTTCCTTCTGTGAAAACGATAGTTTTCTTGCTGGATTTTAAATTAGCAATGAGTTTGTCGAACATTCCCATGTTACTATACCTCCAAATATTACATTAGTATTATGGTATAATTATATCACATCCGTAAAGATATTTCAATACCTGAAAGGATAATTTTTTAACTGCCGCAGGAAATAGAGAATGATCAAGGCACAGCAGTCAGAAAACCACTGTGCCTTGATTGAAGTAAGTATTATAAAAATTTGAATTTACTCCTTATTTCTTCTCGGAGTTATTATCAATTTTTTTATCTTTGGACGAACGTTTTATATCTTTTGATATAAAGCGATCCAGTCCTAACATTCCTATAAATAATAAAACACATAAAATAATAAGCACTATTTTTATCATTTTTGATCCTCCGTAATATTGTCTTAGTTAACTTTCGCAGCCTTTTTCAATAAAACGAAGGTATGATCTTAAATCCGTCCTGATCGTGGATATATTTTATTATATATCTGCATTTATGGCATATTTTTCTGAAAACGAGATATATCGTTATGAATAATATACCGACAGCAGATCGAATAAGCGTACCGAAATAAAAGCAGAAGTCAAGGAATTTTGGCTGGTTAAGCCTTTGGGAAGAGTCGCAGCGTATTATCCTGATAGGATTCTGAGACTTAAGTTCTTCTGCGAATACAGTTTCGGTAAATCTGTAAGCATCGCAGGAAATAACTTTTTGTGTATTGCGGTTTTGCTTATCGCTTAGTTTTGTTCCGTTGATACTTTTACCGGATAAAAATAAAGGGATGAATGTAAGGGCGGTAAGCAAAGCTAATGTATGTCGCAAAGTAAAATTGTGCTTCATATGCCTGCCTCCCTTAATGTGCTGTATTATATTGCTCCCCCAACTAAACCTTGCCAACCAACTTGCGTCATAAAGAAAATTTCTCAGCGTCAGAAAAACTTGAAATGCATAAGAATTCCTGCTTTTTCCTTCCTTGATAAATTTCCTTTCTGCCTTCGCCTTTTTTGCAAAGTTTAATTGGGGGAGCAATAGTGTTTTATAGGATAAGTATGATTATATCATATAAGTTTTTAAAAGTCAATGTAAGGCTGCGGACAATTTTAGGTTTGATTTGCCGCATATTATTAAAAGGATAATATTTAACTGCCGGAAAAGTATTGACACAGCTGTTCTATTATGCTAATCTGTAAATAAAGAATTTTTATGCAGCATATGGAGGAACTAACAATGAAAAAAACAATCGCACTACTTGCTTCAGCAGTTCTTGCAGTATCAATGGTAACGTCGTGCGGAAAAAGCAATGGCAGCAGTCAGACCGGACACAAATGGGAAAACTCAGAAACGCTGAACGAATGGCAGAAAAGCTTGCTTGAATCACAGGGACTTCCAACTGACATCGAGCAGCTTTCACCAACGCAGAAACGTTCTATCCAGCATATTTACGAGATGATAACGTATCTCAACGAAAAGTATGATGAGGAATTCGTTTATGCCGGATATGTTGAACCGGGGCTTATGGACGAGGAAACGCTATATGCCTATCCGAAGCAATACGGTGCAGAAGGCGGAAAGAATACAGTTGAAGTAACGTTGGACGAAAACGGTGATTTTACAGACACTTACAGCAATATGGATGTAAGCAGCTATGTGGAAAAGCTGATAGGTGATTATGTAAGGGGATATTTCAAATCTGATGAAATTGCCTATTTCATGACAGTTAATGACAGCGATATAGAGAGTATGGAAGAAGTGAAAAATGGCAATTTTAATTGGAATATCGGAGTAATGAATTCGTTTTTTTTCTCAGATGAATACTTCAATGCGGAGGATCTTGAGAAATTTGCACCTCAATTTGCAAGGTGGCTGTATGAGCACAAAATAGTTTCCAATAACCATTTGAATATAGTCAAAAATGTAGATGTAAAAAAAGCAACCTATTCAAATAATGATCCTTGTTATAAAATTGAAAACAATGTTTTCTTTTTTGATTTGGCAATTAATCATAAAAGGGTTGCAACATCTACCTCGAAAAATCGTGATATTATAAGATATGATACCGAAGAATATGTAAACAATGAGTTAAACTAAATATGAGTATTATAAAATTAACAAGTGAAGAATTATGTATGATTGAGCAACTGACATCTTAAAAGTACAAATAATCATGAAAATGAGACAATACATCATTAGTTTTGGTATAAAATGTATTGAAATCTTCACGAATCCATGATATAATTGTTACAAATAATTTTTATGGAGGAGTTTAGATGAAAATTAAAAAACTTTTATCCCTCGCAATTGCCGGAACCCTCACTCTCTCAACCGGCACATATCTGAATGTTCAGCGGCAGGATGCATTTGCGGCGGCAAATAAAGCTCGTGTATCAGTCCATGACCCCTCTGTAGTCAAGGACAAAAACGGTACATACTATGTTTTTGGCTCGCACATAGATGCAGCTAAGACCAACGATCTCCAGAACTGGACAAGATTCACAAACGGCTATGCAAGGACTAATAATGTGGAGTTCGGCAATTTGTCGGACAACCTTAAAAAAGCTTTTGCATGGGCAGGTGAGGACCTCGGTGACTGCGTAGGCGGATTTGCAGTCTGGGCACCTGACGTTATCTGGAATCCGGATTATATCAACAAGGACGGTTCAAAGGGAGCGTACCTGATGTATTTCTGTACATCCTCAACATGGAATACATCAGTAATAGGCTATGCAGCTTCCCAGAAAATAGAAGGACCATACACATTTGTTGACACACTTATTTATTCAGGATTCACCTCAAATGACACTTGGGCAAAAAGCTCGACAAAAAATGTAAACCGAAAGTACACCTCTACAAACATAGATGAACTTATGGCATCAGGGGAGGTAACATACAACAACAGCTGGTTTGACGGTACCGGATATAACTACCGTGCTTTTCCTAACGCTATCGACCCGACTATTTATTATGATACTGACGGAAAGATGTATATGGTATACGGTTCGTGGTCCGGAGGTATCTACACGCTCCAGATAGACCCGAAAACCGGTAAGTGCATACACCCGAAGAGCGGCACTACTTCTGACGGACGCACCATTGACAGTTATTTCGGAACTAAACTGACAGGCGGCTATCACAAGTCAGGCGAAGGACCTTTCATAGAGTATAATGCCGATACCGGTTACTATTATTTATGGGTAACATACGGCGGACTGTTTTCGGACGGCGGATATAATATGCGTGTATTCCGCTCTAAGTCTCCGACCGGACCGTTTACAGACCCTGCCGGAAGATCGGGCATAATGAATTCAAATTCCAACCTTGACAATACCGGACTTAAAGTTATGGGTAACTATAAGTTCAGCTCGCTCGATAAGGCTTATATGGCTTGCGGACATAATTCAGTGCTTCGTGATGATGACGGCAAGTGGTATCTTTTCTATCACGCTCGTTTTGATGACGGAGAAGAATTCCACGAAGTACGTGTGCATGAAATGAAATTCAACGAAGAGGGCTGGCCTGTAGTCACACCATTTGAGTACGGCGGTGACCATTTCTCAGACGGCGGCTATGAGGAGTCAGACATTGTAGGTGACTATGAGTTCATAAATCATGGCAACGCTACAAACGGTACGATAATCAACTATCAGAATATCAAGCTCAATGCCGACCATACTATCTCAGGAGCAGTAACCGGTAAATGGGAGGAATCCTCCGGAAGTGATGCAGCAGTCATAACAATAGGCAATCAGAAGTACAGCGGTTATTTTGTAGCAGCCGAAAATGAAAAGGGAACTAAGGTAATGTCCTTTACCGCAGTTGGCAGCAACAACCAGACTATCTGGGGAGCTAAAACTTCTAAATTTACCGGCACTGAAAGAGCTGCTCTCGGAGATTTTACAAATAACGATGCACAGCTCGTTGTAGCACCTGATACAGTCAAAGAGCCAAGTGCAGCCGTAAAGCTCTCAGGAACAGAGCTTATCAGCGGAATCCCATACTTTATCACTAACGTAAACAGCGGACTTTCACTTGACCTGCCGTCCGGAAGTCTTGATGCGGGCACTAATATCCAGCAGTGGGATTTCAACAAGTCATGGGCACAGCAGTGGAGAATAGTTGCAGTTGATAATGAGTGGTGCAGGATAGTCTCAATGGGAGATGAGTCCAAGTGTATCGCAGTTGCTCAGAATTCTGCAAACGACGGTATAAATGTAGAATTACAGACCTATACCGGAGCGAATAATCAGCTTTTCAAGATAGTAAAGAGCGGAACATCCTACGGTATCGTTTCTAAATGCTCAAACGGAAGCGGAGCACTTGACGTATTTGAGTGGTCAAAGGAAAACGGCGGTAACATAAATCAGTATGCTTACCATGAGTATGCTTGTCAGCTATGGAATATAGCACCTGTATATCCGGCAGTTACTCCGGGAAGCTACGTTATAAAGAATCTCAACAGCGGAATGTATATAACTGAGAATAACGGAAATATAGTACAGGGAGATACTCCGACAGTATGGAATATAGGCAAAAACAGCAACGGAAGTTATTTTATTATTGATCCTCGCACCGGCAAGGAAATATTCACAGAAAAGAATTCGGGTGAAAATGGTGTAAATATTGTTGCTGCGACTATTGATATTGTCGATGAAAGTCCGATCGTTAATTTTAAATTTAACTGCAACAAGGACGGTACATACTCTATCCTTACCGGTTCATCGGACTATAAAGCCTGCTTTGACGTTTACGATATAAGCAAGGAAAACGGAGCTAATATAAATCAGTGGGAATTCTGGGGCGGTGACGGTCAGAAGTTTATTCTTGAACCTGTTGTATATATGAGACCTGCAATACTGTTCGGGGATGTTGATGCGGACGGTAAATTAAAGATCGCAGACCTTGTTTTGCTGCAAAACTATCTGCTCAGGAGAAAGGATACACTTAATGATATTGAAGCTGCCGACCTCGATAAAGACGGTAAAATAGACGGTTTTGATATGATACTGTTAAGAAGAAAACTTCTGAATAAATAATAATCCAAGCCATAGCGGTGCCGAGTTTTTGAACGGTGACCGCTATGGCTTTTTTGTTGACATGAAATGCGTTTTGATGTATAATTTTAATATGAAATAACAAAATATTCCCTGAAGATACTGCAAATCATCAACACGAAAGGAGCTTTTGTATGTTTTGGAAATGGCGAGCTGCTGCACTTAATATGATGAAACTTCGCAAGCATTACATTGATGTAAGAAAAAGTGAGTCAATATCAGTTCACAGAACGTTCTTTTACCGTGCGTTGCCGATGCTTTATAAGCAGATTCCGGAAGCTGAGGAATTTTACGGACCGTATCGGAAATTCCTTGTGGACTTTGCCTGCCGTCCGGACAGCTCCTCGGACTATGAAAAAGGAATGGGCTGGCACTATTATTCAGCTACTAATTCTTTTGGCATGAAGATGAAAAAGTCCGGAGGTTACTATAAAAACGGAGTTCACAAGTTTCATAAGAGTGCTCGTACCATGATGGAAGAGGACTACACAATGGCTCTTACTATGAATCGTGCCGGATTTACCGATAAAGGTATGGAGTACCTTGCAAGAGCAGTGCATATGCTTGCTGATATGTGCTGTCTTCCGCACGGCGGCGGTATGACTTATTATTCGCCGAAGAAAAAAATTCACCAGTCATATGAGGACCTTGCAAGAGCTATGTACGCTGATGCTATTCCGGAACAGGATATAACAAACGAACAGCTCCATTTGTTCGATGACAGGTCTACTTTTGAAAAGGTGTTGAATTCTATAGTTGAGGCGGAGATAGGTGAGCCGAAACTGCTGCTTACCGACCCTGTAAGTGCTATAACACATAGACTTCAGGTAGCTGAACTTACTGTATGTGCGTTGCTTTACCGATATTATTGTGATCTGAAAAAGACTCCGGAGGAAAGTCACTATCTTGCAGACGGTATGAAAGTGAGTCTTACGTCGAAAGCTCAGCCTTATACTGTAAAAATTTCAGAGGACGGTATATCGTTCTTGCATGAGGACAAGCCTTTTGAAGTACAGGTCAACGGAGCAGCTTGTACAGTTTTCAGAGCCGCTCACAGACATGACGGACTTTTCACATTCTCTCCGGCAGACGATAAAAAGGGCAGGGTACTTTCTTCCGAAAGTTCTAAACTGTACCGGTTTTCACCTCATAAAAAGCATATCTTTTTTAAGTTATAATAAAAGGTCGTGGGAAATTACACGACCTCAGCCTTTTGAAAAACTTTAGGGGACGCCCTCTCGTGCAGGGCGTCCGCCTCTTCAAAAACAGTCCACCGGACTGTTTTTGAATTCACCCCTTGCGGAGCGTTTTGCAGCTATATGTGGGGCTTTGCCCCACACCCCACAAGGGCTGTCAGCCCTTGACCTGACCAAAGGGTTAATAAACCCTTTGGAATCCCATTATTATAGTTATCTTTTTATGTTATAGTTTTTCGACACTCTGAGGTCGTGGGAAATTCCACGACCTTTTCTGATGTCAAGAGTTTGCAAGTCTTGAAAAAAACGAAGCACTATGCTATAATGAAGTATATATTTGGGACGTTTACAGTTCCGGAAAGGAAAGGCGAAAAGCCGGATAAACAGATGAAAAGACATAATGAGAAAACGGGTCTGAGAAAAAGGATATTCGACATAATCCAGATAGGAAACAAAGAAGACCTGCCCAGCAGAGTTTTTGATTACTTTATAGTTACTGTAATAATACTTAATATATTGATAGCTTTCTTAGATACTTTTGATGAGCTTTCGCCGCTTTATCATTTGTTCACTATCGTCGAGATATTCACTATAGCAGTTTTCATTATTGAATATTCGCTCAGAATATGGACTTCTGACTATCTTTTTCCTGAGTGCAGCAAAAGCCGGTCAGTTTTTAAGTTCTTGTTTTCATTTGACGGTATAGTTGACCTTCTTACGATACTGCCGTTCTTCTTTCTTGACGGTTTTATAGTATTCAGGATGCTGAGGGTAGTGAGGATATTCAGGCTTTTCAAAGTGAATGCACAGTATGATTCGTTTAATGTAATAACAAATGTACTTTCAGAGAAAAAGAATCAGATAGCATCATCGGTATTTATAATATTCACTCTTATGCTTGCGTCGTCAATAGGGATGTACGGTGCAGAGCATGAAGTTCAGCCCGATGTATACAAGAACGCATTTTCAGGAATATGGTGGAGCGTTTCTGCTCTTCTGACGGTCGGATACGGTGATATTTACCCTGTAACTGTTGCCGGAAAGATAATGGGGATACTGACAGCTTTCCTCGGAGTTGGAGTTGTTGCTATACCGACCGGTATCATCAGTGCCGGCTTTGTTGAGCAGTACACAAAAAAGCAGAATGATTCAGTACGATTCAATGATATAAAAGAAGTTGGAGAAATACTGGTCACTGATGAGAATAAGCTTTGCGGTATGACAATAAATGAGGTCAAGGATATGTATGAAATAAAAATATATGTCCTTATCCGTGACGACCTGACTGTTATCCCTGCGGATAACGTAGTGCTCAAGAATAAGGACATACTTATAGTCAATACAAAAAGACTCATAAAGAAGTAGTTTATTTAACGTGCTCACATAGGACTGTGTAGAACGAATCGCAGGCATTATCGATAGAATCTTTTTGGTATATTACAAGATTGCATGAATCGATAAAAGCGTCTATAACAGATGAATTTTCGAGGATAGGGTTCATCTTCCGGAGGTTGTCGTTTTCCTCCATTTTTAGTGAAGCATCATACTGTATACCATTCAGCATATCTGCATCTTCAAGGTGTTTTCTGGCAGATGAGCTGAGTGGTATTCCTTTTTCTACACCTTGTAATACAGCCATATCTTTGCTGTTGAGCATATAATTCATCAGTTGAGCCGCTTTTTCGGGATGCTCAGTATTTTTGCTTATGGCATAGAGAGTAGCCGGTTTAGCGTACCAGCCTTCACCGGGAGCAGTTTTTTCGGTACACAGGTAATCAGATGCTATGATGTCATAGCCACTGTCAATAGCAGACTGACAGTAGTTAACAGCGTCACTGACCCATGCGACGGTTCCTGCATATTTACCGGAGTTGATATTAAGTCTGTCGTAGTACTCGACCTGAGGAACTACCTTTTTATTAACAAGGTCGCAGTAGAAATTCAGCATTGTTTTAACATCATCTTTAGAGAAATTGAGTTCGCCGTCGTGACTGAGGATGACTTTACCTGAAATTTGTTCAGCATACGCTATTGCTAACAGCCACATAGATTTACTTGCAGCTGACATAGGGTAAACACCGTCATTGCTCATTTTTTCGGCAGCTTTGAAAAGGTCGTCCCATGTTTTGGGAACATCGAGTCCGTATTTTTCATAAACGGTTTTATTGATGTAAATAGTCATTGTATTCATTGCGATAGGTATGGCATTAAGTACACCGTTGACCCTGCCGTATTCCAGCATATCTTTTGTAAAATTGGAAAAGTCGATATACTGACTTAATGAATCAAGGTCGTAGTAGCCAAGACCATCAGGAGAGTATTGTGACAACCATGAATAGTTGATCTGCATAACGTCTTCTTCTGTATCGGAAATCATGCGGATACGGTTTCTTGACTCATAACCGGACCATTCTGAGTAGTTACATCTCACTTGTATATCAGGGTGGAGTTCCTGAAACTGCTGCATACCTTCTATAGTATAATCGTTTCTGGTATCGTTTCCCCACCATGAAAGAGTTATTACAGTTTGCTGATTCTGTGATCTTACAATAGGTTTGCTGCCGCAGGAGCAAGTTAAACTTACAGCCGCAGCACATAATATAGAAATTAAAGCTTTAGTTTTTCTCATAAGTCAACCGCCTCCGATAAAGCAGAGTCATTGTAAAATGTATAGTTATCCTTTCCACGTCTTTTTGAGAGATAGAGAGCTTTGTCAGAAGCTGCATAAAGATCCTGGAAAGACTGACCGTCAGAAGGGAAAAGAGCGATACCGATACTTGCGGATAAACGAAGTTTACTGTCGTCGTCAGCAAAGGCTTTGTGCAGAGCATCACAAACTTCGTCGCATTTGTTTCTTACATAGTTTAAATAGGATAAACTGCTGTCAGGAGCATGATTGAGGTAAACGCAGAACTCATCTCCGCCGATTCTGCCGAGGAAGTCTTCTGAAGAAAAAGTACTTCTGAGAATGCTTCCTATTTTAGCGAGTGATTTATCTCCGAAAGCGTGACCGAGACTGTCATTTATACCTTTGAAGTTATCGATATCCAGAATAATAAGTGCGTGGGATTCAGTATATGAGGCGTGTTTTAAACTGTGTTCGCAGCAATCCTCAAAAGCTCTTTTGTTGAGTATTCCGGTAAGCTGGTCGATCTGAGCTTTTGCGGTTAGTGTGGAGAAGAAGGAGCTTACAGGGTTAGTAAGTCTTATAGCAAGCTCTATACCGACAAGGATCGAAAAAACAGCAGCTAAAAATGCAATCATATATATGTATAATCGAACTTCATTTTTCTCATTAAGTATAATTTTTGTTGGAACAGAGGATATAACGTACCAGTCGTCGCTGCAAGAGTTTACGGAAACGAGGTAATCGTCATCAATGATAGTAGATGAATCAAGAGAATCCACACGTTCAGAGAGGTCAGTGGACAATTTCTGACCAACTTCTCCGCTGACAGAAGAATATATAATATTGTAATTGCTGTTTATCAGACGAATATCCATGTCATCCATGGCTTCAGGGTTATCGAAAACGGTTTCGAGCTCACTTGTATAAAAAGAAATTACAAGCAGAGCATTATTATGTATCTTTTTTACGTAGTAAATCCTTTTGAAATCGTCTTTGTAACCGGTGAACCAGCCGTCGTGAGTTCTTGGGTGAGTTATTTTGCTATAGAGATCAGTAAAAATGCGATTGCCAAAAAGATTGGATGTGCCGTTAGAGATTTTACCCACGGTACGATTATTGCTGTAAACGATACCATAATCAATGAAATTTTCCATAATACAAAGACTATACAGCTTATCTGAGATTATCTTCTCAGTATTAAGTGCTTCATATTCATCATTATTAGGGTCAGTTGCATCATAATTGTATACTTCTTCGGAAGCGAAAGCGAGAGCACCTACAGTCTCCATTTTTTCAAGATAGCTGTCAAGATTGAGCTTCATCTGAACATTAAGGGATGAAGCGATCGTACTGACCTTATTTTTCAGGACCTTATCAGTCTTTTGTACAGAAAGAGTAGATACTATCATTATAGAAACAATGATTATAGAAGCATATCCAAGGATAAGGAGTATTTTGTATTTACTTAATTTATTCATAGCATGGCGGTTGGGATCATGTTTAGCCATAATGAACCTCCTTTGCAGTTTAACATAATAATACTATAATACAATTATATCATCATGTAAAGTAATAATCAAGCAATAAATTGTTAAGAGTATCATTTGACTGTGGTAAAAATAGACAATAATTTCGATAAATAAACAATAAATGTTTGGCTTGACAAAACCGGAAAGCTATGCTATAATATAAAAGTCGCAGGACGGGGTAACAAAAACAACGAAATGCGAACACAGCATCTTGAAAACCAAACAATGCAAGAAAAAAGTAACGACCCTTGAGATTCCTTTTTGACCCAAGAGATTGGGGAGAAGAGAAAAAGTCAAGACAAGACTAAAAAACGCAGTAATAACGCAAGCGTTATGAACAGGATAGATTTCAATACAGCATAAGCTGATTGATATACAACTTTTATAAAGAGTTTGATCCTGGCTCAGGACTAACGC
>JAFYGE010000011.1 GCA_017543335.1 Ruminococcus sp. | reverse complement strand
TCTGCTCCACAATATGAATAAAACAGCTCCAAGCACAAGCTCTTCATCAGAAACAGAAGTTACTACTACATCTTCTGTAATAACAGACATTACTACAACTGCCGCAGTTGTTGAGACAACTACAGTAGTAACTGAGGTAAAGGATCTAACTCCGGAGGAAGCTGCACATAAGCTTACTGACAACTATTGGGACTATGAGTGCTTCTTTGATTATGTTTCACATTCAAAGGCGGATTATGATGAGAGCAAGAATTTAAAGTTTAATTACACGATGCAGTATGATGGATATACACCTGATATCGAGCTGGTATATTGCAAAACTATTGATGAAAGACTTACAGAGAAATCTATGGACGGTCTTAGAAAACTCTACAATACTTATTTCAGCAAAAACTATGATCCGTTCTATTCTGTAAATGCTGAATACACAAATAACTATGAATTATTCGGACCTTCATTTACAGCAGCTACTCTCCCAGCTGACGGAAAATTGGATATTGCATATACATATATTGAGTATGAGGGTGAATTATATCAGTATTGTCCGGGTAAAGACTATTTTGGCGGTTATCATTGGTCAGATGAGCAGGTAGATATATCTGATGTTACAGAAGGCTCCTTTACATTGAATAGAAAATTTGAAAATGATGGAAACGAGGTATATGAAGCATCTAAGGGCGAAGTAACATTCAAAATAGTATTCGATGAAACTGCTCAGGATTGGAGAATCGAGCAGAAGGATGTTGAATATGAATATCAGAATACTGCTGCAACTGAAAATAATGATAACAATAATAACAATGATAACTCATCTGAGGTAAGCGACGAGATAAGACAGGCAGCTGATGAACTCCTTTCACAATATCCGACTATCGACAGGATAGAATGGTCAGGAGAAAAACTCACTGATGATGTTATTTATGATTCAAACAATAATGACTGGCCGTATTTTGCAGTTGACCCGGGATTCTTCTCAGATATGGAATCTCTTAAAAACTATTATTATTCAGTAGTTACACCTCATTATTCAGAGCAGCATAATAATCTTGCATTATGGGGACCTGAGATAGCAGTAGATGAAAATGATCCTACTCATATAAAATTAGATCAGATATATATGTTTATTACTTACAATGGTAAACTTTACGGCTTTATGACACAGGGTGTAGGACCTATGAAAGCTGACTCATGGACAGACGATCCGACTATATTTACAAACGTTACAAGCGACAGCTTCGATATGGAAAAATATTTTATCCAGTACGACGGCGAACGTGTATCACATAAATTCCATGTGATAAAGGATTCATCAGGCAAGTGGCTTATTGATTCTGTTTTTTAAATGACTAATAAAAATGCTCCTTCATTTTGAAGGAGCATTTTAAATATTATAACACCTATTTATGTATGTATTTAACAAAAAGTAATGTACAAAAACGTGTTGTATTGAGTGGAAAGTAGAATTAAGATGATTTTGCCTAAAAATATATTTTGTTAACTTGAAATACTGTTTATTTTGTGATATATTATAAATATCATTTTTTTATGGAGGTGTTTGTATGATAAACGCTAAAAAAAGTATTGCAGCACTTATGGCTGTTGTAGCTCTTACCGGAGCAGTTGCACTCCCTTCTTCAAACAGTAAAGTAGTTAATTCTATAACTACACAAGCATTACCATTTGAACCTCATAATGATCATTCAATTGATATTGGTCAATATTATTATGAAGAAACTTTAGTGCCACCAGTACAGCGATTTATACGTAAATATTATTTTATCTATAAAAGTTACGATTCAAATGTGGATAACGTAATGCTTAGAAATCCTGATATTGTAACAGCAAATATTGATGATACTAAACTTTATACTTTTTTTAAAGCTTATCACGGACCTAATGGTACATGGTATTATTCACATGAATTAAACGGCTGGGTTCATGAAAAAGGGACAATATCGATAGAAGAGGTTATTAAAGATAGCTTTAAGAAACATATAACCATTAAAAAAAGAAAGTATTAAATAAAAGAACCGTTTTCTCAGATTCGAGAAAACGGTTTTGATTTTATATTGAGTTATATAAGCTTGCGTTCGTCGCAGTATTCACATTCAAGGAGTGTCTCATCACCGCTTGAACGGAAACTCTTAGGGAGGTACTCCTCGTGATTGGTGATACACTTAGGATTATCGCATTTTACGCTGTTATATACTTTGCCTTTAAGTGTTTCAGAGGATCTCTTTTCTTTGAGGATCGTGATTATGAGTGCCATACGAACAAAAACTCCGTATTTAGCCTGAGTGAAGTACATTGCTCTTGGGTCGTCATCGACATCAACAGTTATCTCATCAACACGAGGAAGCGGATGCATAACTATCATATCTTTCTTAGCAAGCTGCATTTTCTTCTTATCGAGGACATATGTGTTCTTCTGAGCGAGGTACTCCTCAACGCTTGCGAATCTTTCCTGCTGTATTCTTGTCATGTAGAGAACATCAAGTTTGCCGATAGCCTCTTCAAGAGTGTTTACCTCTTCATATGTACTGCCGTTAGCCTTGATAATATCCTTGATATAAGCAGGCATACCAAGCTCCGGAGTTGATATGAATACGAACTTATTGTTCTGGAACATACTAAGAGCTTTGCAGAGCGAGTGTACTGTTCTGCCATTTATGAGGTCGCCGCACATACCTATAGTCAGACCTGAAAGAGTCTTCTTTTCTATTTTCAGAGTAAGAAGGTCTGTGAGAGTCTGGGTAGGGTGGAGATGACCGCCGTCACCGGCATTGATAACTGAACAATCGGCGGTAAGTGAAGCAGCTTTTGCAGCACCTGCTATCGGGTGACGTATAACGAGTACGTCAGCATAATTGCTGACTATTTTAGTGGTATCTTTTATAGTTTCACCTTTAGCAACAGAGGAATTTGCCGGATTATCAAATCCGATGATCTGACCTCCAAGCCTTATCATTGCAGTCTGAAACGACATCTGAGTACGGGTGGAAGGCTCGTAAAAGAGCGTAGCCATAACTTTTCCGTCACATTCATGAGCGAATTTTGAAGGATCGTTTTTTATCTCTTCACCGAGAGATACTACCTTAGTCCACCATTCAACAGGATAATCGCTCAGATCAATAAGGTGCTGATACTCTGAAAACATAAAATTTAGACCTCCTATATTTTTACAGTATTTTACTGTCGTTTACGATCATTTCAAACTGAACTTTAAGATAATCGGAAGCTCTGCGGCAGAGCAGCATACGCTTCATAAATATCTCGAAGTACTCCATTACGGAAGAAATTTCAGTATCTATTTTCAAATCAAGGATTATTGAAGATTTGTCATCGTTGAATTTAACATCCGAACTTACAACAGCGTAGTTTACACGGTCGTGGATATCGAAAGTAAGCAGGTCGGTATTTCTTACACGGCTTCTTCTTACATCTGTCTTGTCACCTATGATGAGTGCAGCTGAGATAGGGTCAAGAGGAAGACCTGTACCTTCATCGTGATTTCCTATTGCAGAGATAACCGAGCATATTTCCGATGCTGGCATACTAAGATTATCAAGCAGTCGGAAAGCCATGACCGCACCGCTCTGTGCGTGGTCGATACGATTTATAACGTTGCCTATATCATGCATGATAGAAGCTATTCTTGCGAGCTCGACAGTACGTTCATCGTAGCCGAGCGTACTTAGTATCATGCTTGAAGTTGCAGCTACACGTTCAACGTGAGCAAAGGAATGTTCAGTATATCCCTGTGCTTCGAGAGCTTGGTCGGCACGTCGGATATACTCCATAATATCGGGGTTTTGCTTTATATACTTATATGTTACTAAACTTGGCATAAGTTCTCCTTAATATTTTCCGTCATTTTCAAAATAAACCTTATACCATATAAGGAATATGAATACTGTCCAGATTTTTCGGCTGTTATCAGCTTTACCGGCTCTGTGTTCATCGAGAAGCTTTATAAGAGGAGCTGTATTGAAATATTTCTTTGAGCTTTCGCTTTCAAATGCATTTTTAACAATGTTGTAGTATTTGTCTTCTTTGAGCCATACTCTTATTGGGACCGGAAAGCCCAGTTTTTTCTTTGCAGCTGTCTTTGCAGTCTGCTTTGGAGTATCCTTTTTAGCAGCAAGTCGCATAGCGTACTTGGTGATATATTTTGTTTCGGCTGTGCCTTTATCATGAGTAACTCTGTACTTTGTAGGTATCTTTTCAGCCATAGCCATTATTTCCTTGTCAAGGAAAGGTACACGAAGTTCGAGTGAATTAGCCATGCTCATTTTGTCGGCTTTGAGCAGAATATCTCCTGCCATCCACATATGGAGGTCAAGATACTGCATCTTTGTAACGTCGTCCTTGTCTTTCACGTTGGAGTAATACGGCTTTGTAAGGACTGTAGGGTCCGGAGCATTTGTCTTTATTTTCAGGATATTTTTTCTCTGTTCCGGAGTGAACATATAGGCGTTTCCGATGAATCTTTCTTCAACGTCTTTACCCTTACGGACAAAGAAGTTTACTCCTCTTCTTGCCGGGAGCTTTGAAGCTACAGTGCCTATACCTCTTTTGAGTACTCTCGGCAGTTTATCGTACAATGTTCCGTCAGGGTCACTGTAGACATTATAACCGCCGAATATTTCGTCAGCACCCTCGCCGGAAAGCACGACTTTCAGCTTATCTGACGCTATATTGCAGACAAAGTAAAGTGCGACGGCTGAAGGGTCAGCGAGAGGTTCATCCATGTGATATTGTATCATTGAAAGGCTGTTCCAGTATTCCTCAGGAGATATTACCTTGCTGGTGTTCTCTTTTCCGATAGCTTTGGAGAAGTTTTTTGCCCAGCCTATTTCGTTATACTTTTCATCTTTACCGAATCCGACTGTAAAAGTCTTGTCGACATCGGCAATTGCTGCCACATAGCTGGAGTCGACACCGCTTGAAAGGAATGAGCCTACTTCAACATCAGCTATCTTGTGAGCTTTAACGGAGTCATGGAAGGTATCAGAAATTTTGTTTACCCATTGTTCAAGTGAAGGCTTGTTGTCGGCATCAAAATTTACATCCCAGTATTTTTTGATAGTGAGCTTGTCGTCTTTCAGCTTAAAGTAGTGGGCAGGCTGGAGCTTATAGACATTTTTGAAAAAAGTCTCAGAAGCGGGGGAGTACTGGAAAGTTAAATAGTTTTCAAGAGCTTCTTCGTTGAGCTCTTTTTTGAACTCAGGATGAGCAAGAAAGCTTTTTATCTCAGAGCCGAACATAAAAGTACCGTTCATCTGAGCGTAGTACATAGGTTTTATTCCAAAGAAGTCACGTGCACCGAAAAGCTCCTTCTTGTTTTTATCCCAAATTACAAACGAGAACATTCCTCTGAGCATATCGAGAAGTCCCTCTCCGTACTGCTCATAACCGTGTATAAGAACTTCAGTATCGGTATTAGTAGAGAATTTATGACCGGCAGCTACAAGTTTTTCTCTGATTTCCTTATAATTATATATCTCACCATTAAAAACGATGACAAGTGAGCTGTCTTCGTTAAAAATAGGCTGATCGCCCTGTGAACTGATATCGATTATGCTGAGTCTTCTATGTCCGAGGGCTATATCGTCGTCGATGTATTTACCTTCTGCATCAGGTCCACGATGACGTATTCTGTCCATCATATCCTCAAGTATTCTGTCTGAATCGCTTATAGTGTTTGTAAAGCCAACGATTCCACACATAATATAATTGATACCTCCGTTTTCATATGTTGCCTGCTGAAAAAGAAATCTTATTACGATATAATTCAGCAAAATATACTTTTAATATTATACTACAATTCATTGTATTTTGCAACCAATATTCTAAAAAATCGCATATAAAAATCAAATATCAGAGTAAGCATATTTAACAATTAATGCGGATGTTGATTTTGAAAGGAAAGTATGCTATAATTTTATATGAATGTTAAACTGCAAGGAGTGAATCAAAACGGAAAAATATGTCTATAGCGGCGGTAAAAAGCTAAGATGCGGATATACAACCGGGAGCTGTGCAGCTGCGGCTGCTAAAGCTTCTGCTGAAATGCTGCTCAGCGGACATAAGGTGTGCTCTGCATCGATCTCAACTCCGGCAGGAATAATAGTCAGAACTGAGATAAAAGAGCAGATCTTAAACTGTGATTCAGCCTCTTGTGCAGTGGTGAAGGACAGCGGTGATGATCCGGATGTGACTAACGGTATTATGGTGTATGCCGAGGTCAGCTGTATTGAAAGCGGCATTGAAATAACCGGCGGCAAAGGTATCGGCAAAGTGACTAAACCGGGGCTGGATCAGCCTGTAGGGGAGTACGCTATTAATTCGGTCCCGAGAAAAATGATAGAGCAATCGGTTAAAGAAGCTGCTGAGATCTACGAATACAAAGGCGGTTTCAGGATAGTTATATCGATTCCTCAGGGAGAAGAAATTGCCAAAAAAACTTTCAATCCAAGAATGGGGATAGTAGGTGGAATATCGGTAATCGGAACGACTGGTATAGTCGAGCCGATGAGCAGCTCAGCAATAGTTGAGACCATAAGAACAGAAGCAAATATGCGAAAAGCTAACGGTCACGAGTATTTGCTGCTGAATGTTGGCAACTACAGTGAGGACTTTATAAAACTAAAAAATGAAAAGCTCTCCGACAGAACTGTGACTTGCAGCAATTTTATTGGCGATGCATTCGATATAGGTGTTGCTTTAGGTTTTAAGGGAATACTAATTATTGGTCACATTGGAAAGCTTGTGAAGCTTGGATCAGGAATTATGAATACTCATTCTTCGTATGCCGATGGAAGAATGGAGACGCTTATATCATGTGGCGTTGCAGCTGGAGTGTCAAATGATATTCTTGTACGGCTGCTGGACTGCGTTACAACTGATGCGGCGATTGATATTCTTATAGAAAATAATGCTGCTGATGCTGTGTTTAAAGTTCTTGTAGAGAGAGTTGAGCATTATATTGCTGCAAGAGTTCATAATGAAGTTGAAATAGGAGCTGTTATTTTTTCAACCAAGAACAATATACTCCTAAAAACAAGCAAAGCGGATGAACTTATAAAACATATATCGGAGGAATAAATGGTACATATAGTTGGTGCAGGATGCGGAGCTCCCGACCTTATAACCGTCAGAGGAATGAGACTTATTGAACAGGCGGACGTAGTGATATACGCAGGATCACTCGTAAATCCTGAGCTTTTAATGTATGCAAAAGAAAACACTGAAATATATAACAGTGCAGAAATGACTCTGGATGAAGTGACAGCTGTGGTGGCTGATGCTGAAAAAGCAGGTAAAACAACAGTCAGACTGCATACTGGTGACCCCAGTATTTACGGAGCAATAAGAGAGCAAATCGATAGGTTTGATTCACTTGGAATAAAATATGATATATGTCCGGGAGTAAGCTCTTTTTGCGGAGCTGCGTCGTCCCTGAAAGCTGAGTATACACTGCCTGATGTATCGCAGACAGTTATCCTTACACGTATGGCTGGACGCACTCCTGTACCGGAAAAAGAGAGTATCGAAAAGCTTGCAGAACATGGAGCTACAATGATAATTTTCCTGAGTACAGGAATGCTTGAAGAGCTTTCACAAAAGCTGATTAAAGGCGGATATTCGCCGGAAACTCCTGCTGCAATAGTGTATAAAGCTACATGGAAAGATGAGAAAATTTGTAGATGTAAAGTAGCGAATCTTGCAGAGACTGCAAGGTCTAACAATATAAAAAAGACAGCACTGATTGCTGTCGGAGATTTCCTTGGTGACGAATATTCATTCTCTAAACTATACGATCCGACGTTTGAAACAGAATTCAGAAAGGCAGAAAAATAGTGAGCATATCAATTATATCCGTGACTAAAAAGGGAAATGAAATTTCAAAGTATATTGCTGATGAGCTTGCTGATGATTCGATAAGTCGATATTCGTTTTATAAGAATTGCGACAATGATTCTGAAGCGTTTAACGATATTAACGAATTGACTCGAAAATTGTTTGCCCAAAGTCGTGTTATTATTTTTGTATGTGCGTGCGGAATAGCTGTTAGAGCAATATCGAAGTATATTGCTTCAAAACAAACTGACCCGGCTGTTTTAGTTGTTGATGATAACGGAAAATATGTGATACCGATTTTATCTGGACATATTGGCGGAGCAAATGCTTTTTCAAAATATATTGCTGTAAAAATTGGAGCTGAAGCAATAGTAACTACTGCAACAGATATTGGTCGTGTTTTTTCTCCGGATAGCTTTGCTGTTGCAAATGAATTAATAATAGATGACTTGAAAATAGCAAAAGAAATGGCATCGGCAATTCTAAATGGTGAAATAATTGGACTGGATACTGATTATAATTGTGTTAATATTCCAAGTGAGATAAGCTTTGATAAGAAGTGTAGAATAGGGCTATATATTGGTGATAATCAAGATTATAATCCGTTTGAGATAACACTAAAACTTATACCTAAAAATATAGTTGTAGGAATAGGCTGCAAGAAAGGAACGAGTTGCCGACATATTGATGAAGCAATAAAAAATGTGTTTTCAGATAATGAAATCGATATCAGGAGATTATCACAAATTGCTACGATAGACTTAAAGGAAAACGAACATGGATTAGTAGAATATTGCCAAAAGAATGAAATCGAATTTTCAACATTTTCAGCTGAAAAGTTGAAAACAGTTGATGGTGATTTTACAAGTTCTGATTTTGTGGAAAGTATTACCGGTGTTGACAATGTGTGCGAAAGAAGTGCTGTAAGGTGTAGTGGGGGCAAACTAATTGTTAGAAAAAGTGCTATGAATGGTGTTACTGTAGCGATTGCAGAAAAAAATATAGTGATTGATTTTGAAAGGAGTATAATTTGAAACTATATGTAGTTGGATTTGGTCCGGGAAATTATGAAGGAATGACGCTCGAAGCTAAGTCGGCAATAGAAAAAAGCAGTCTTGTAGTTGGATACTCCACATATACTGATATTATTAAGCAATATTTTCCTGAAAAAGAATATTTAAGTACAGGCATGAGAAAAGAAAAAGAGAGAGTTATACTGGCACTTGAAAATGCTGTTACAAAAACAGTAGCACTTATTTGCAGTGGAGACTCTCAGCTATACGGCATGGCTGGATTAGCTTTTGAATTAGGTGGATCGTTTCTTGATGTTGAAATTGAAGTTGTTGCTGGAGTGACAGCTGCATTTAGCGGAGGAGCAATTTTGGGTGCACCGATTACTCATGATTGTGCCTTGATAAGTCTGTCGGATCTGCTTACTCCTATTGGGAAAATAGAGAAAAGATTAAGATGTGCATCAGGAGGTGATTTTGTTATAGTTTTATACAATCCTTCGTCCAAAACAAGAGTTGATTATTTGAAAAAAGCTTGTGATATTGTACTAAAATATAGAGATGAAAAAACTCCTTGCGGTGTTGTAAGAAATATTGGACGTGAGGGACAAGATAGTAGAATACTGACTTTAAAAGAGCTAAAGGATATGGCGGTAGATATGTTCACAACTGTTTATATAGGCAATTCTGAAACTAAAATTATTAATGGCAAAATAGTTACACCAAGAGGATACCAAAATGCCTAAAATATTGATTTTTGGTGGAACAACTGAAGGTCGTGAATTAGCGGAATACTGTTATATAAATTCTATTCCGTGTGATGTTTCGGTTGCTACAGAGTACGGAGCTAAGATGTTGTCCTCTAAAATAAAAATATATTGCGGTAGATTGGATTTCGCAGAAATGCAGACGCTGATTTTAAAAAACTTGTACACTGTGGTCATTGATGCGACACATCCATATGCAGAGGAAGCAAGTAAGAATATAAAGGAAGCGTGTGATGTGACTTCTGTTAAATATTTTCGTGTCGTTAGAGAGCGTTCTGAAGTTGAAGGCGGAAAAGTTGATAATTATAACGATCTTGTTGAAAGACTTAATAGTACTTCAGATACAATTTTAAACACGATGGGAAGTAAAATTTTACCTTACCTAATTAAAGTCAATAATTATTCGACGAGAGTGTGGAGCAGAGTTCTCCCATCAGATAATATAGTAGAATATTGTTCTTCACTTGGATTTGATATGTCTAAATTGATAATGGAAAAAGGTCCATTTTCGATTGAGCAAAATATTTCTCATATAAAATTGAGTGGAGCTAAAATTTTGCTTACAAAAGAAAGTGGTAAAACAGGTGGATATCCTGAAAAAATTAAAGCAGCAAAAAAATGCGAAATAACAACTCTTACGCTTGTTAGACCGTCGGATTATGGATATAGTATTGAGCAAATAAAGGAGATGTTAAAGGGAGGCGTTAAATGATATATATAATCGGAATAGGAATGGATGGCGAAAAAACTTTAACTTCTGAAGCAAAAAAAGCAATCGAAGAATCTGATATAATGATTGGTGCTGAAAGAATGATTGAGATGTTTGAACTACTTGAAAAAAAGTCGTATATTACCTATAATTCGGAAGAAATTTCAAATATATTACGTAACGAAGTGTATAGTAACGCGGCTATTTTAATGTCGGGAGACATAGGCTTTTACAGTGGTGCAAGTAAATTAATTGATAGAATTGGCGATTTGAATTATAAACTTATTTGTGGTATTTCAAGTTTTTCATATTTTTGTGCAGCGACTGGAATTTGTTACGAAAACATAAAATTATTTTCATTGCATGGTACAAATGATAGTGTAGCAATAAAAGTCAAAATGAATGAAAAATGTTTTTTCTTACTTGATAACATTAATACTCCGGATGAAATATGTAAAAGGCTACTTGAAAATAATTTAGGTGAAGTTAACGTTTTAATTGGAGAAAATCTATGTGGGAAAAATGAAAAAATATACAAGGGCAAAGCTGCCGATTTTATCGAAACTAAATTTGGAAAATTGTGTGTAATGATTACGATAAATAGTAAATATTTGTCATATGATCCTATAGGAATAAGTGATGACGAATTTATCAGAGGCAATGTACCTATGACTAAATCACTGGTAAGAGGTGCAGTTGTGTCTGGACTGAAAATTCATAGTGATTCAGTGTGCTGGGATATTGGCTGCGGAACCGGATCTGTTTCTATTGAAATGGCATACAAGTGTGTTAACTCAACTGTATATTCATTCGATAAATCTGAGGATGCTTTGAACTTGACAAAAATTAATTCAAAAAAATTTGGATGTGACAATATTGTACCTATTTTAGGGATATGCCCGAGTTGTTTTAGTGGTATTCCTGCACCTGATAAAGTATTTGTAGGTGGTTCGTCAGGAAATTTATGCGATATTTTGGATTATATTTACACACTAAATAATAACGTTGATATAACAATAAATGCGGTGACGCTTGAAACGCTTAATGTAGCTATTTCCTATTTTAAAAAGAAAAATATAAAATGTTCATTTGTTCAGATTTCGGTTAATGAAACTAAAAATATTGGGAAGCATATAATGTTTGCTGCACAAAATCCGGTATTTGTTATTAAAGGATATAATTTATGAGAAGTGTAATGATAGCTGGAACAAGAAGTGGTTGTGGAAAGACTACAATAACGTGCGGAATTTTATCAGCTTTAAAAAATAGAGGTTTAAAAATTGCATCATTTAAGTGCGGACCGGACTATATTGATCCTGCATTTCACAGAGCTGTTATTGGAACAGATTCTCATAATCTTGATAGTTTTTTTTGTGATGATAAAACGTTGAGATACATCTTTAAAAAGTATGGCGAAGATAAAGATATCTCCATAATCGAAGGTGTAATGGGATTTTTTGATGGAGGGAACTCGTCGGCAAAATCTATTTCCGATATTTTAAGTGTTCCGGTGATTATAGTTATAGATTGTAAAGGGATGAGTGACTCAATTGAAGCAATTATGAAAGGATATATAAGTCATTGCAATTCAAATAATATTGCTGGATTTATATTTAATAGATTACCAAGCCGATTGATTCCGATGGTAAAGCAATTTTGTTTGAATTGTGGGACGAATTTTTATGGAATAATGCCTGATGTTGGCTTTTCTTTCGAGAGTAGAAATTTAGGACTTGTGATGGCTGGTGAAATAACTGATATTGATATTAAACTTCAAACAATTACCAAGGCTGTTGAAGAAAACATATTGATAGATAAGATTTTAGAACTTTATTCAAGCGATTTTGATTTAGTTGATACTTTAAAAATACAGAGATTATTTGACGCACCTTCTATTGCAATAGCAAATGATCAAGCATTTTGTTTTCTCTATTCAGAAAATATTGCTTTACTTGAAGAAATGGGATGTAAGATTACTTTTTTTTCTCCGCTTAATGACAATATAGTACCAGAATCAGATGGCATGATTATTCCGGGCGGTTATCCGGAAATTTTTGCTGAAAAACTATCTTCCAATAAATCAATGCTAAGTAGTATAAGAGAAAAAATCGAATCAGGACTGCCAACGATTGCTGAATGTGGCGGATTTATGATACTTCATAACAATATTGCTTGCCATGAGGGAGAATATAAAATGTCAGGAGTTTTCGATGCAACAGCGTTTCAGACTGATAAGTTGACACGTTTTGGATACATTAAAATGACTGCTTCTTTTGATAATTTGATCTGTAAAAAGAGCGATACAATATTAGCTCATGAGTTCCATTATTTCGATAGTACCGATTGCGGTTCAGATTTTTTAGCTGAAAAGAAAGATGGTAGGAACTGGAATTCCTGCCATACAAGTGAAAGTATATATGCTGGATTTCCACACTTATATTTTTACTCGGATTTAAAAATTGCTGAAAATTTTATACAAAAATGCTGTGAATACAAAAAGAAAAAAGGTGACCTTAATGGCTAAAAACATCATGCTTCAAGGAACAATGTCTAATGTTGGAAAAAGTTTTTTGACTGCTGCTCTATGTAGGATTTTTAGCCAGGACGGATATAAAGTAGCTCCATTTAAGTCACAGAACATGGCTCTCAATTCCTATATTACTTTGGCTGGCGAAGAGATTGGAAGAGCTCAGGCTCTTCAGGCTGAAGCAGCTGGGATAGCTCCGACAGCATACATGAATCCGATTTTATTGAAACCTACGACTGATATTGGTTCTCAGGTCATTGTTAATGGAAAAGTTAGAGGTAATATGAGGGCTGCTGACTATTTTAAATATAAAAAAGAGTTGATTTCGGATATTATTGCTGCCTATAAAAAACTTGAATCTGAATACGATATAATAGTTATTGAAGGTGCAGGGAGTCCTGTTGAACTTAATTTAAAAAAAGATGATATAGTAAATATGGGACTTGCTCAACTTGTAAAATCGCCTGTGTTACTTGTTGGTGATATTGATCGTGGAGGAGTTTTTGCACAGCTTATTGGAACGCTTGCTTTATTAGAAAAAAATGAAAAAGAGTTTGTAAAGGGATTGATCGTTAATCAGTTCCGAGGAGATATTTCACTTTTTTCTGATGGAGTAAAAATTCTTGAGGAGAAAAGCAAAAAGAGTGTTCTCGGAGTTATTCCATATATTGAAACTCTACTTGAAGATGAAGATAGTTTGTCTGGTAAATTTAATAATAAATCTGGAGAACATGATATTGAAATTTCTGTTATAAAATTGCCTAAAATATCTAATTTCAGCGATTTTGATGTGTTTATGCAATACTCTGGAGTATTTGTGAATTTTGTTACAAAACCGAGTCAACTTGTTTCGCCTGACATGATAATCATCCCCGGTACGAAGAGTACTATCGCTGATTTGAAGTGGCTTAGAAAAAGTGGATTGGAAGAAAAGATTAAGAAATTTACTGCTAATGGAGTCCCGGTATTTGGAATATGCGGAGGCTATCAGATGCTTGGTACTTCTATTGATGATACTGTTGGATGTGAGTCTGGAGGAGTAATTGAAGGTATGGGTTTGCTTGACCATAAAACGATTTTTTGCACTGAAAAAAAGCAATGTCAGGTTAACGGGAAATTTGATAAAATAGTAGATTTTTATTCTTTTCTTTCTGATGCTGAGTATTATGGATATGAAGTCCATATGGGGAGTACTATTTCTAATTGTTCTCAACTGCTCCAGCATGGCGGTGGATATTCGCATAATATTGCCGGATGCTATGTTCACGGTTTATTTGACAGTTCCGATGTTTCTGGACGTCTGATAAAAGAGCTTTTCAGACGTAAAGGTTTACAATATAATGGCGATATTATTGATCGAAAAAAATTCAGAGAACAGCAGCTCGACTTGATCGCTGACATTGTCAGGAAAAATATCGATATGTCGGCTGTATATAGAATTATCGAGGAGGGTGTATGAATTTAGAATATGTGCTTCCTTCGGAAATCGAAAAAAGGAGCTTTGAGATAATTGAGAGCGAACTTGGAAATGTTGAAATTCCTGATGATATAAAGCCCATTGTTATCAGGGCGATACATACAACTGCGGATTTCGACTACTATAATAATTTGTTTTTTTCGGACAATGTTGTTGAAATAGCTTTGAGGACTTTGCAAAGAGGGGCAGTTATAGTTACCGATACCAATATGGCTCGTTCGGGTATCAATAAAAAAGCACTCGAACGACATGGGTGTGAATGTGTATGTTATATGGCTGATGATGATATTGCTCGATCTGCTAAACTGAATGGTACTACAAGAGCGGTGGCTTCTGTCGACAAGGCATCATTAATAGATCGTCCTGTGATATATGCAGTTGGCAATGCTCCTACGGCACTTATTCGTCTGAGTGAGCACATCAAAAATGGTACTTTCTTGCCTGAGGTTATAATTGGTGCTCCGGTTGGTTTTGTTAATGTAGTGCAGTCCAAAGAAATGATAATAGAGTCCGGAGTTCCGTGTATTGTTGCAAGAGGACGAAAAGGCGGAAGCAATGTTGCGGCAGCTATATGTAATGCACTTCTTTATATGCTTGATGCTAAAAACGTTCCTCAAAAGTGAAGCTATATTGTTGTAAACGTGAAAAATATGCAGAATACTTGAATTTTAAGGATCTATTTGCTATAATTAATATGTTCATGAACAAGTAAAAATTTAATAAAACAAGCGGTGCCGGATGTATAAATATTTTACTGATGGTCAAAAGGGAAGCAGGTTAGATGCCTGCACGCTCTCGTCACTGTGTTTGTGGAGCGATATTCATTTTTAGTCACTGAGCAATTGGGAAGACTGCTATATCGTGTTGATGCATAAGTCAGGAAACCTGCCGTATTGTTGGTACAGGATCTGAAAGATCCGGGTCACGAGGTATTGATCGTACTGTTTCAGGCTCTCTTAAATGAGGGTCAGTTTGCGGTGCCTTCTGATCGTTCAGAGGGTTTTTTTATTGCTTAAACGATCCGTACTCTTTTTGGAAAGGATATGTTTTAATTATGAAAAAAATGCTTGCTTTTATTCTCGGACTTGCTGTTGTTACATCTGCTTTTACAGCTTGTGGAAGCAGCGATAGCTCATCAAAGAGTGAAACTTCATCATCTTCATCTGAGGAGGCTGCAACTACAGAAGCTGCAACATCTGCTGGTGAAGAAGCTACAGCTGAAGAGGGTACAACAGAGGCTGCTGAAGAGGAAGAAGAGGAAGAAAACTATAATACAGGTGATGCATCTTTGGATAATGTTCGTAATCAGGATGAAATCGGAGAAAAGGAGCTTTTAGTTCTCAGCTTCGGTACAAGCTATAATGACAGCCGCCGTCTTACTATAGGTGCTATAGAAGATGCACTTGAAAAAGCGTTTCCAGAATTCTCAGTTCGCAGAGGTTTTACTGCAAATATCATTATAGATCATGTTAACAAGAGAGACGGTATACTTATAGATGATGTTGATGCTGCAATGAAGAGAGCAGTTGATAACGGAGTAAAGACACTTGTTGTTCAGCCTACTCACCTCATGAACGGTCTTGAGTATAACGATCTTATAGATCAGGTCGGCAGTTACGCTGACGGATTTGATAAAGTTGTATTTGGTGAGCCACTTCTCACTTCTGACGATGATTTCAAGAGAGTTGAAAAGGCTATTGTTGACTGGACTTCCGAATATGACGACGGAAAGACTGCTATCTGCTTCATGGGTCATGGTACAGAGGCACAGTCCAATGAAGTTTACCAGAAGATGCAGGATCTCCTTACAGCTGACGGATACACAAATTACTTTGTAGGAACTGTTGAAGCTACTCCTTCTGTAGATGATGTACTTGCTAAGGTAAAAGAGGGCAATTACGAGAAGGTAATTCTTGAGCCTCTTATGGTCGTTGCCGGAGATCACGCTAACAACGATATGGCTGGTGATGAAGTGGATTCATGGAAATCAGTATTCACAGCAGCAGGCTACGATGTAGAGTGCCTTGTAAGAGGCCTTGGAGAAAACGAGGCTATCAGAGAGATCTACGTAGATCACGCAAAGGCAGCTATCGAAAAGGCAGCTGAATAAGAAAAAAAACATCGGGCAGTTTAAGCTGCCCGATTTCAATATAGTGAGGTAAAAATGAAAAGATCATATTTAGCAGCTCTTTTATTGAGTGGAATAATTATTACTGGATGCGGAGCAAATGAAAGCTCTTCTTCAACGGAAAACTCTTCTGCAACTGAAAATGCTGCAACAACTGTTGTACAGACTGAGGAGAATACTGAACAGTCTGCTGAGTCGACTGAGCACGCAACAGCTCCGCAGCAGGAGGTCGGTTACGAAGGCATGACCGCTGTAGCCGCAGATGAACTTAATGACGGTACTTATGATATAACAGTTGATTCTACATCATCAATGTTCAAAATAACATCCTGTGAACTTACTGTTGAAAATGGCACTATGACTGCAAAAATGACCATGAGCGGCAAGGGTTACGACAGTATGTTTATGGGCACAACAGAGGAAGCTGAAAAAGCTGCTGAAACCGAGCAGATACCGGCTGTTATTGAGAATGGAGTAAGCTGCTTTACCGTACCGGTCGAAGCTCTTGACAAGGAGATAATCTGTACATCCAAAAGTGCCAAGAAGCAGGAATGGTACGATCGAAAGCTCGTTTTCAGAGCAGATTCTCTTCCGGCATCAGCATTTAAGGACAGTGCATCCCATGGTATAGAATCGATAGATATTGAAGACGGCGAATACAAAATTGACGTTACTCTTGAGGGCGGTTCCGGCAAAGCAAGTGTTCAGTCACCGGCAGCTTTAAAAGTAACGGACGGTAAATCAATTGCTGAAATTGTCTGGAGCAGCAGCAACTATGATTACATGATCGTTGACGGAGAAAAATATCTCCCTGTAAATACAGAGGGAAATTCAGTTTTTGAGATCCCTGTAACTGTTTTTGACAAGAAGATGAAAGTTTCAGCAGATACAACAGCGATGAGCACTCCGCATGAAATAGAGTACACCTTATATTTTGATACAGCAACATTAAAATGAAGAAGAGAATAATTGCAGCTGCATCTGCATTTTTTCTGGTGATAAACAGTTCGTGCTCCTTTAAAAAGGAGAATACAGATGTATTATCAGGAATGAAAAAGACAGGTTCAATGGAGCTTTATTATGCAGATCAGTTTAAAGTTGATTATTACGAAGACGGTTTTTCGCATATAATCATAGGTGATGATGAGTTCCTTCTCGTGCCGGAGGGTGAGGATGCTCCGGAAGATACAGGAGACATCACTATACTCAGGCAGCCGATAGACAACATATATGCAGCATCTTCATCATCTGTAGATCTATTTGACGGCTTTGGTGAGCTTGATAGGATAAAGATGATCTCGACTGCAAAAAAAGACTGGTGTCTGCCGTCGGTGACAGAAGCTCTTGAAAACGAAGATATAAGCTATATAGGCAAGTACAGTGCTCCGGACTATGAGGCACTTATCGAAAACGATTGCGACTTTGTTCTTGAAAACTCAATGATATGGCACACTCCGGAAGTAAAGGAGCAGATCGAAAGACTGGATATTCCGGTAATGGTCGAGCTTTCAAGTTACGAATCGCATCCTCTCGGCAGAATGGAGTGGATGCGGTTGTATGGACTCCTCCTTGGAAAAAGCAAAGAAGCTGATGAGTATTTCAAAAAGAAGTCTGACTTGTTTGAATCGGCTGTTGCTGATGAAATACCGGATAATGAAAGAAAGAAAGCAGCATTTTTCTCTGTAAGTCCAAATGGATATATCAACACAAGAAAGCCGGGAGACTATATCTCAAAGATGATAGAGCTTGCCGGCGGAAAGTACATATTCACAGGCAAGGACCTGAATGTAGATGACAATGCAATGTCCACGATAAATATACAGGTCGAAACTTTCTACGAATCGGCAAAAGATGCTGATTATCTTATATATAACAGTACTGTTGACGGAAGACTTGATTCTATGGAGCAATTGCTGGAAAAGTGCAGTATTTTAAAGGACTTCAAAGTTGTAAAAGAGGGGAATGTCTGGTGTACCGAGCAGAATATGTTCCAGCAGACAACAGGTGCAGCCGATATGATACTCGACCTCCACACGATTTTTATTGGAGAAGCCAATGACAACGAGCAGCTTTCGTATCTTCATCGCCTGAAATAAGGAGTTAGTATGACTTGTAAGAAAAATATCCGTATAATAGCAGGTTTTGTGCTGCTGTCGGTTACAGTTTTGATTTTTTTCTTCATGAATCTTGTCAAAGGCAGCAGCAGTATATCTCTGCATGACACGATCTCCGCACTGACCGGAGGTGACGTACCGATATCGGTACACAGGATAATCATAGATATACGTCTGCCGAGGTGCCTTGCCGCTATGATACTTGGTGGAGCACTTGCAGTATCGGGATTTTTACTGCAATGTTTTTTCGGCAATCCTATAGCAGGACCTTATGTACTTGGCATATCGTCCGGAGCTAAACTTGCAGTTGCACTGGCAATGATATTTTCTCTTAAAAACGGTATAATTCTTGGCTCAGGGGTAATGGTGCTTGCGTCATTCATAGGCTCTTTGATCTCAATGGGACTTATACTTCTTATGTCCGGAAAAGTCAGAAATATGGCTCAGCTTATCATAAGCGGAGTTATGATAGGCTATGTGTGTTCGTCCATTACTGAACTTGCGGTCACGTTTGCAGACGACTCAAATATAGTAAATCTGCATAACTGGTCTATGGGAACTTTTTCCGGTACAGACTGGGAAGATATTCGTTATATGTCAGTGATAGTATTTACTGCCTTTATCGCAGCGTTTTTCATTTCAAAGCCTCTTGGAGCATATCAGCTCGGTGAAAAATACGCAAGTAATATGGGAGTAAATATAAAACTGTTCCGCATTGTCCTCATACTTCTTTCAAGTGTCTTATCAGCCTGTGTTACGGCATTTGCAGGACCTGTTTCTTTTGTGGGAGTTGCAGTTCCTCACCTTATGAAAAGTCTTTTCGGAACTTCAAGACCTCTGATAATAATTCCGGCATCTTTTTTAGGCGGAGCAGTTGTGTGCATGGCTTGTGATTTTGTAGCAAGGATACTTTTTGCACCTGTCGAGCTCAGCATAAGTACAGTTACAGCATTTTTCGGAGCTCCTGTAGTAATAATGATAATGCTGAAAAGGAATCGACAGAGGGGGAGTGTATGAGATGCTGAGGGCTGAAGAACTTTCTGTCGGATACGGCAGGAAGATAGTAGTTAGCGGAGTTAGTTTTGAGGTCAAAGCAGGTGAAGTCATATCTATAATCGGACCTAACGGAGCAGGTAAGAGTACAATATTAAAGACGATAGCCTCGCAGCTTCCTTTGCTTAGCGGTAAAGTACATATAGGTGAAAAAATCATCTCAGAGATGAGCGAAAAGGAACTATCGAGAAAAATGTCGCTTATGCTTACTGAGCGGATAAATTCAGAAATGATGACTTGCTATGATATTGCTGCAACCGGAAGATACCCATATACAGGTATGTTTGGAATTTTGGAAAAAGAGGACAGAAAAATAGTCGAGGAGTCAATGTCGCTGACCGGCATCTCATATTTACGTGATGTAGATTTCAGGAATATAAGTGACGGACAGCGTCAGTGCGTGATGCTTGCAAGAGCTATAGCTCAGGAGCCGGAAGTAATGCTGCTTGACGAGCCTACATCATTCCTTGACATAGACCATAAGCTTGAACTGCTGACACTTCTCAGAAAATTGGCAAGAGATAAACAGATCGCAGTTGTAATGACAATTCATGAGCTTGACCTCGCTCAGAGGTTTTCTGATAAGGTCTTGTGCATAAAGGACGCAAAAGCCGACAAATACGGTACTCCGGAACTTGTTTTTTCCGGCAGTTACATCAATGATCTATATAGTATAAAAAACGGTACATTCGAGCCATTGTACGGCTCTTCCGAGCCGAAACGAGTTGAAGGGACTCCGGACGTATTTGTCATAGGAGGCGGAGGATGCGGTATACCTGTCTACCACAAACTTCAAAGAGAGGGAATACCATTTGCGGCTGGAATAATTCACGAAAATGATATAGACTATCCATTGGCAAAGCATCTTGCTGTCAAGTTAGTTTCAGAACGTGCATACGAGCCTATTTCAGAGCAAAACTACAATAAGGCTCTGGAGATGATGAGAGTATGCAGCAAGGTCATTTTTTGTACTGAAAAAATAGGTGCGATGAATCAGAAAAATCTTCTTCTGAAAGAAACTGCGGAAAAAGAGGGCAAAATAGTAATACTTCCGCACGAAATATAAAGAAAAAGCTTCTTATGTTATGTCGAACGTAAGAAGCTTTTTTATGTAATAAAAAACCGGAAACGTAAAGTTTCCGGTTTGAAGAATTATTCAAAAACTGGGAGGAATGCGAGAGCGTTGAGCTCAGCAGACATTTCAGCAGCCTGAGTAAATGTGAGTTCATCTTTAGTGATGAAAGAGATGCCGCTTTCGTGTTCATATGAACCCTCAGGAGCATTGCTTCCGGCAGGAACACGGAAATACCAACGGTTTTTGAGATTATCTATATCATCAACGAAAAGGTCGTTATTGATAGATTCCCATGTTTGTGAAAGAACAGTATCTTTAGCCTTAGCAGTTTCTATAACGTCACCGAGAACAGCACTTGCAGTCGGGAGCTTTCCGGCACCTCTGCCGTAGAACATAGTCTGGTCGATACCGTCACCGTACACGAGAACAGCATTGAAAACGTCATTTACGCCAGCCATTATGTTTTCATGAGAGATGAGCATTGGCATAACAGCAGGCAATATCTTACCATTTTCCTGCTTTCTTACAGATGCGATGAGCTTGATAGCGTGTCCGAGAACATCAGCAGCAGCTACGTCGCAGAGCTGGACTTTTGATATACCCTTAGTGTATACGCTTCTTGGATAAACGTGCTTTCCGTAAACGAGAGAAGAAATAATGCATATCTTTCTGCAAGCATCGTGACCTTCAACATCAGCAGTAGGATCTTTTTCAGCGTAACCGAGATCCTGAGCAAGCTTGAGGGCATCTTCAAAAGACATATTTTCGTGATACATTTTTGTAAGTATGAAGTTAGTAGTACCGTTGAGGATACCAGCAACCTTTGTAATATCGTTAGCTGCAAGACAACGGTGAAGCGGACGGATTATCGGGATAGCACCGCCGACACTTGCTTCAAAGAAGAAATTGCAGTTGTGCTCTTTAGCTATTCTAAGGAGAATATCGCCTTTTTCTGCGACTAATTCCTTATTTGATGTTGAAACACTTTTACCGCTTTCAAGGCAAGCTTTTACGAAAGAAAAAGCAGGTTCAACACCGCCCATGCACTCAGCAACTGAAGTTACTTCGTCATCATTAAGGATATCCTTGAAATCCTTTGTGAATTTATCCTGATATGGTGAATCCGGGAACTCTCTCAGATCGAGGATATATTTTATATCCATTTCAGTTCCGGCACGTTTTTCGATACTTTTCTTATTTTTATAGAAAAGCTCAACAACACCGGAACCAACAACACCATGGCCTAAAACTGCAAATTTAACTGACATAAAAAGAACCTCCGGAAAAAACTATTCGGCGGAGAGGATCTTGACCTCAAGAACGCCTTCGAGTTCAGATATCAAGCTAAGCGAATCGAGCTCGTCATCAGAGTCATCAGTGAGCCGCAAAGAGATATTAACAGCAGCAGCACCATCGATAGGGATGCTCTGATTCACTGTGAGGATATTCGCATTGAGATTATGAAGAAAAACAAGAGCACTTGAAAGTACTCCGGGACTGTCGCTGAGAAGGAGATATAAATTGACTATCTTTCTTGTAAACAGCTCTTCATATGGAAAAACACTGTCCTTATACTTATAATAAGCACTTCTTGAGATACCGACACGTTTACAGGCGGATGCAAAGCTTTTTTCACCTTTTTGAGCGATTAGCTTTTTAACTTCCAGAACCTTTGAAAACACGTCAGGAAGGACATTCGCATCAGCGACTATCAACTGTGATTTTCTGTCCATACTGAAACTCCAAAAAAATAAAATACCGCAAATCGTCCGCCGTGGGTGAACAATTGTGCATTACTTAATTACTATACCATTTTTTCAGCAAAATGTCAAGTCTGAAAGGGGTAAATTTCATATATTTAATAATAAAAAACACACAACTATATTTTATAATGAGTGTATATAAAGTAAATTGTGATATATGCATAAAAATAATTCTTTAAAAGTATCGAATTGATGTATTAAAACGATTGAAATTTTTGTCTGAATGATGTATAATTAATAAGAATTTATTAATGTTTAATTTGAAGAGGGATAAATATGGATGAAGCAAATATAAAAGAAGGTGAGGGTAATCCGACCTTTGCCAGTGCAACTGGAGGACCACCTCCGGGAATGGGAGGACCACCACCGGGAATGGGCAGACCACCTGGAGCAGGAGGTCCACCGCCAAATGGTGCGGCAGGAAATCCATTGGGTTCAGCTCCTGTAACAGCACTAATGCTGAAATTTGCGATACCAAGCATAGTTGGTATGCTGGTAAGTGCTCTTTATAATATAGTAGACCAGTTCTTTATAGGAAGAAAAGTTGGTACATTAGGTAATGCGGCTACTTCGATAGCGTTTCCGTTTACTACGGGATGTATGGCACTTGCACTGCTCTTTGGAATAGGCGGAGCGTCCTGCTTTAACCTTGCATTGGGCATGGGAGATAAGAAAAAAGCCGGATATTACGTCGGAAATGCACTTACAATGCTTGTCGGGTTCGGAGCTGTACTTTGCGGTATAACAATAGGCTTCCTTGAACCGCTCCTGAAACTTTTCGGAGCTTCAGACATGGTATTGCCGTACGCTAAAGATTATGTAAGTATAACAGCGATAGGTTTCCCATTTCTCATACTTACTACCGGAGGCGGTCATCTCATAAGAGCTGACGGAAGTCCGAAAATGACGATGATATGCAACATCACGGGAGCTTTGATAAATACCGTTCTCGACTATATATTCGTATTTCAGTTGGAATGGGGCATGAAAGGTGCGGCATGGGCGACAGTTATCGGACAGGTAGTATCTGCTGTTATAGTAATCGTATATGTCAGCCACTATAAGACTGTGAAACTCAGAGCAGCTCACTTTGTTCCGATTTTTCAGCATACATCGAGGGTAATGTCGATAGGTATGGCATCGTTTTTCAATCAGATAGCTATTGCAGTAGTACAGATAGTGCTGAATAATTCGCTCAAGCATTATGGTGCACTTTCTGAATATGGTACTGATGACCCTATAGCTTGTGCCGGAATCGTTATGAAAGTCAACATGATAGTGTTCTCTATCGTTATAGGACTTGCTCAGGGAACACAGCCTATTGAGAGTTTCAACTACGGTGCAAGACGTTATGACCGAGTTAAAGATGCGTACTGGCTTGCGACGGCTGCCGGAGCTATCATATCTATTTTAGCATTTGCACTGTTCCAGACGATTCCAAGACAGATACTCGGACTCTTTGCAAATGAACACGCAAGTGACGGATATTATGAGTTCGGAGCTAAATTTTTCAGGATATTCCTGTTCTTTACGTGGATAAACTGTTTGCAGCCAATCACGTCAACGTTCTTCACGTCGATAGGAAAGCCGATAAAAGGTGTTATATTGTCACTTACAAGACAGATAATCTTCTTTGTGCCGATTCTTCTTGTACTGCCTGCTTTCATGGGAATAGACGGTATTCTCTATACCGGTCCGGTAGCGGACTTCCTGTCGGCTTTGATAGCTATATCGCTGGCAACACTTGAATTCAGAACAATGGATATGTTCGAGGAACTTCAAAGACAGAAATTCCTTGCCGAGCATGGAAGAAAAATATGATAAAAAATCCTCTCTGATAAAACGGAGAGGATTTTTTGTTGACAAATATATTGCTTAGTGATATAATTCTTAAAAAGAACAGGAGATAGATTATGGATGTATTGATGATAGTTAACATAATAGTGTCGCTTGGAGTGCTCCTTGGAGGCTATTGCATGGTAAAATATGCTAAGTCTGCGATAGACTACTCGATAGGTTTCAGGACAAAAAGAGCTATGTCCAGTGAAGAAGCATGGCATTTTGCTAATGACAGATGCGGCAGGATATGGAGCATTATAGGTATAGTTTCGTTTGTATTTACAATAGTTTCTGTATTTTTAGCAGAGGGTGATACAAGTGGAGCTGTTGTCCAGTTAGCTATATTGCTTTTTCAAATAGCGGCTATCATAGTTTCAATAGTTATGACTGAATGTCAGTTGAAAAGGAAATTCAGCGATGACTCCAAATAAAAAAACAAACCCGAAAGCGATTTTGGTAACTGCTTTCGGGTTATTTATTTATTGATTCTGCTTTGATAAATTCTCCATTATCGGAGTTGTATCAAGATAATTGAATAAAGCTGTGAGGATGCTGTTATAGCTTCCCGAGCCGATGTGAATACCGTCGCCGCCGGAGTTTGCCGGACTTAAAGCGAGTGTATTGCTGTCAGCAAGTACAGAGTAGGCGTCGAAGTAATACACCTTATCAGAATTCATACTGTTGACCACATTTTCAATGGCGGCATTATAGTTGCGGATGTTCTCGTTGGTACTGTACGTAACATAGTCGGCAACAGGAGTGATACCTGCACATATAATATATGTATTTGGAGAAGCAGCGAGTACCTCATTTACAAAAGCTGAGTACAGACCGGCAAACCATTCCGGATTGCGGTTCGGGAGATCGTTCATACCTATTGAAAGCATTATTATCTGAGGCTGCATATAGGCGACAGCATTTGAAACGTTCATATCGCCGTACCCGAAATTGAAAGTATAGTTATGGATGTTCCAAAGTCCGACAGATTCTCTTGCGATACTATGAGCACTTGGAATGTAACCGTATAGGGAGTAGCCTGTTGCTATTGAGTCTCCCAATATAGCGAGTCTTTCCTGATAAAAAGCACTGTTTGGAGAGACACCTGCATAAAGATAAGGGGAGAGCGGCTGTCCCGGAGTTGGCTGCGGAGCTGTATCCTGCGGCTCCGGTTCCGGCTCAGGCTCCGGCTGTGGTTCAGGCTGGGGAGCTTCTGTTGGTGCAGCTGTGACAACGGCAGTAACTTCTGTTGTGGCAATTGTGGTAGTGACTGTTGTAGTGGAAGTGGTAGTTGATTTTTTAGTGGTCACGAGCGAAGTTGTGTGAGCTTTTTTACTTGTCTCTGAGAATACCATTTCGCTGCTTACCGGTCGTTTGTTTTCAGAAGCTTTTGTTAGAACAGACGAGGTATCACCTGACGGTATCTCGTTTGTGTTTTTAGCGGCATACGCACATAAACCGATAACAAGACCTGAAATTAAAAGTACTGCGGCTAAAACAGGACTTTTAACAAGGTTCAAAATTTTTTCTTTCATATATCCACTCTTTCTTTGTTAATGATGCAAATTATATTGTACCACAAAACGAAGAAAAAGTAAAGTGATTTTGCAGAATAAGCTGTAGTCATCTTCCCAACTGCCAGAATGCGACAGCACTTGCAGCGGCAACATTAAGTGAATCAACTCCGTGAGTCATAGGGATCATTACAGTGTAGTCGGAACTTTTTATAGTTTCGTCGCACAATCCGTATCCTTCTGAACCGAGTATCACTGCAAGTTTTGGTTCCGACATAAGATTATTGTCATCTATATTGACCGAGTCCTCACAGAGAGCCATAGCGGCAGTCTTGAAACCGAGTTTATGCAGAACAGATATATAATCGTCGCCGACATAAGTCCAAGGGATCTGAAATACAGTACCCATGCTAACTCTTGCCGAGCGTCTGTAAAGTGGGTCGCTGCATCCGTTTGTCAGCAAGACTGCATCAATATTGAGTGCGGCGGCAGAACGTATTATTGCACCGACATTTGTAGGATTCAGCACATTTTCAAGTACTGCGATCCTTCTCGCATCTTTGCAAAGCGTTTCAGCGGGTGGGAGCTCCATTCTTCTCATGGCACAAAGAGTACCTCTGGTGAGTTTGAATCCAATAATCTGCGTGAGCAGTTCAGGTTCGGCAGTATAGACCGGGACATCTCCGCAGCGTGACATAATGTTCAAATCAGGAGCTTTGAGTACGCTTTCATCAACAAGCAGCGATAAAGGCTGGTAACCAGCATCAAGAGCACGTCCGATAACGAGCGGACTTTCAGCGATAAAAATTCCTCTTTCCGGCTCATAATAATGAAGAAGCTGAGGCTCTTTCAATGAAAAAATCTCTATTTTATGCGACAGATCAGAGGTTATTCGTATAATATCTGACATGATATTTCCTTTCGATAGTTTTTTTATATTATATCATTTTTTCGATATTTTTTCAACTTTTAATGCAGCAGTAATATTCTGATAGAAAAAATCATAAAATTTGAAAAAAGGTATTGACAAATAGCTTTTGCTGTGCTATAATATCATAGTCGCTTCAATGAGTGACGATCACATTAAAAAAGAATTTAAAAAAACTTGAAAAAAGTACTTGACAAATTCAAAAAGATGTGATATAATATTAAAGTCGTCAGGCGAGAGACTGATGACGATAAGAAATAACGTGGGGGTTTAGCTCAGCTGGGAGAGCATCTGCCTTACAAGCAGAGGGTCACAGGTTCGAGCCCTGTAGTCCCCACCAATTTCTTGGCCTCGTAGTTCAGTTGGTTAGAACGCCTGCCTGTCACGCAGGAGGTCGACAGTTCGAGTCTGTTCGGGGTCGCCAATGCGGATTTAGCTCATCTGGTAGAGCGCCACCTTGCCAAGGTGGAGGTAGCGAGTTCGAGCCTCGTAATCCGCTCCATAACCGGCGCTATAGCCAAGTGGTAAGGCGTGGGTCTGCAACACCCTGATCCCCAGTTCAAATCTGGGTGGCGCCTCCAAAGCACTCATTTTGAGTGCTTTTTGTTTTATATATAATATGATAAAAGTAAGACCTGAAAGAGCCGAAACTCTTTCAGGTCTTTTTTATTGATCGGTTTGCTTTCGTATAACAGTACCCTTAGGGAATATCAGATCAGACTTGAATGAAAATTTCATCATAGCGTGATTTGCTGTTTCTATTTCTTCTCCCTTTTCGTCGTAAAGTTTATCAAGAACTAACTCGACCGGTTTTAGTGAAGGAGCGAGCAGTTCAACGGTGTCACCGGCAAAGAACTTGTTTCTCTGTGTGCAGAAGACAGTGCCGTTACTGCATTCTTCAACAATAGCAACAACGTCGTAATTTCTGATATAACCGCTGTTTTCGTAGTACTGTGATTCCTCCGGAGTGCCGAAGAAGAATCCGTTGCAGTACTTTCTGTGACTCACTTTATATACTTCATCTCTTATCCAGTTCGGGAGCTTGAAGTTATACGGATCTTTGTAGTATTCGTCCACAGCCATTCTATAGGCATTTGTGACGACCGCAACATAGTAAGCCGACTTAGCTCTGCCCTCAATTTTCAGACTTGTTACACCGGCTTCTGCGAGCTTATCGATGTGTTCTATCATACACATATCTTTTGCGTTGAGGATGTAAGTACCTTTTTCGTCTTCAAAAATCGGGAAGTATTGTCCCGGACGCTTTTCCTCGACAAGATGATACCCCCACCTGCAAGGCTGAGCACACTCGCCTCTGTTCGCATCACGGTTCACGAGATACTGAGAAAGCAGGCATCTTCCGGAGAATGATACACACATTGCACCGTGTACGAAAGTTTCAATGTCCATATCGGGACTTGTTTTTGCACGTATTTCAGCAATTTCGTCCAGCGAAAGCTCTCTTGCGAGTACGACACGCTTTGCTCCCATGTTGTAGAGTTCACGAGCGGTGACGTAGTTTACTATGCCTGTCTGAGTTGAAATATGTATCTCCATATCCGGAGCGTATTTTTTTATGAGCATCAGCAGTCCTATATCAGCAACGATAAGAGCGTCAACTTTAGCTTCAACAGCTTCCTTTACAAATTTTTCAAAGAAAGGTATCTCGTTATTTCTTGGGAGCGTATTGCAGGTAAGGTAAACCTTAACGCCTTTTGAGTGAGCAGCTTCAACAGCTTTAACGAGCTGTTCAAAATCGAAATTCATCGGTGATGCTCTCATACCGAATTGTTGTCTGCCGAGGTAGACGGCATCTGCACCGAAATTCAGTGCAGCACCGAGTCTTTCCTCATCGCCGGCAGGAGCGAGTACTTCAAGTTTATTGTCCATTATTAGCAGCCTCCTGTTGAGCAGCTTCGTATTCTGCTTCTTCCTGATGTATTATCTCTTCATTCTGGAGATGTTGTTCATAAGTTTCAGCAAAACGAGTTTGCTTAGTATAAACATTTGCGTAGAAGAAGTAGTAGTTTGTCGGGAAGTTAGCAAGAACAGCGTCGATAGCTTCCATACCAGGATTACAGATAGCTCCCGGAGGAAGTCCTGTACCTGAATAGGTATCGTAAGCATCAATCATAGTCTTATCGAGAACTTCCATATTTTTCTTGATAACGTTATTAGCGTAGTTCTGAGTTGGATTTGATTCAAGTTTCGGATATTCGTCCTTATTTCTGAGACGATTCCAGAATACAGAAGCTATAGTAGGCATTTCGTCGACGTTACCAGCTTCTTTCTGTACAATAGAAGCAAATGTTATAAGCTGATCGAGGCTGAGATCGAGCTCTTCCATTTTCTTATAGCGGTCATCGGTCATTTTCTGATTGAAGTTACTGTATATCTTCTGGCAGACCTTTTCCGGTTCCATTTCCTGATAGAAGAAATAGGTATCAGGGAACAGATAGCCTTCCATTCTGTTGAATTTCAGCTTTGGATTAGTTGGAAGTCTGTCCTCGAACGGGAAGTTGAATCCGCCTGCGTTGAAATTGAAGATAAAGTCATCTCTTTTGCAGATGCCATTTTTTTCGAGTATATCAGCAGCTTCAAAGAGCGTGATACCCTCTGGGAAGGTGATCTCTATAGTATCCTTATTTTGTATCTCGTCGGTAGTGAGGTTCTGGATAATGGTTTCATAAGCCATATTCGGACGGATAAAGTGTTCGCCCGCAATATAAAGAGAGTCGGACTTTCTCATTCTTGAAAACAGCATGAAGAATTTAGGGGACTTTATAATACCTTCATCTTTAAGCAGGTATGCGATCTCCTCGGTAGTTGCACCTTCTTTGATGACAACACGCTTTGTTGAATCGCTTTTTCCGATTCCGAGCATATCCTTGCCAAATCCGATAATTACCATTGAAAGGATTATAGATATACCAAAGATGAGCGTAGTAAGTATAAGAACTCCCGGAACTCTGCTTCTTTTCTTTTTTGTCGGCACAGCTCTTTCAGGTTCGTCATACATTTCCTGATCGTTATAATACTGCTGCTGCGGAGCTTCATACTGTGGTTCGTACTGCTCCTGAGGCTGCTCCTGAATATAGTCGTCATAGGACATATCAGGTTCTTCCTGAGCGAACTGAGCGTCCTCTTCACGGGGAGCATACTCTGTCGGATCGTCACCCGGAGTTTCGTCAAAAGGGACATATTCGGTTTCATCTTTGTCAGAAGAATCTTTATTGTCCAGTTCGTTGAGTATATTATTTATAAGATCGTCATTATTTTTCATTACAAATTATCATCCTTTCTTCTGTAATAATTGAATTTACACAAAGGTCGTGCTTCTGAAGCGGAAGTTCAGAAGTTATCAGAGCTTCATAGCTCAGAGCGATCGTCTTTATATTGGGGTGCATTTCGAGGAAGCGGTCATAGAAGCCGCCTCCGTAGCCGAGTCTGCCGCCGGTCATAGTGAAAGCGAGTCCGGGGACGATACAGACAGTATTATCAGTGCATACCGGTTGAGGAAGACTGTCATCAGGCTCCATTATACCGTATTTACCGGACCTGAGCTGCTCAAGTTCTGATACGATATGGAATGTCATTATGCCGTTTTTTAAGCATTTTGGGAAAGCTAAAGTCTTTCCGTGACCAAGCAATTTTTTTGCGGCAGTCCAAGTATCTGCCTCGGAACCGAATGAAGCGTACATGAGTATCACATCGGCAGACATTACATTTTCGCAAGACATCAGTTTTTCACATATAAGCTTGTCCTTTGACGGGCTTTTTGCGTTTTCCCGCAGGATGCTGAAATGTTTTCTGAGCTCTTTTTTATCTGTCATATCAGTCACAGAGAATAGCACGTCTTTGTCTGTCGCTTTCAGCTTTAGAGACAGCCTTTTCAACGAGTTTAAGACCGAAATCAACAGCAACTCCTGCACCTCTTGCGGTGATGAAGATACCGTCCTCAGCGACAGAAGTATCAGCGATCACAGCACCTTCGAGCTGAGTTTCAAATCCCTCGTAGCAGACAACTTTTTTACCGTTGAGGAGTCCTTTGTGACCAAGTATTGAAGGAGCAGCACAGATAGCTCCGATGTACTTGTTGTTAGCAACACAATAGTCGATAGCAGCCTGAATATAATCTGATTTTTCGAGATTGAGTGTACCCGGCATACCTCCCGGAAGTATTATCATTTCAAGTTCATCTGTAAGCGGAGCTTCCTGAGCGATAGTATCGGTCACGACAGGAATACCGTGAGAGCCGGTGATGATGTTGTCACCAACTCCGACAGTCACGACAGTTTTTCCGCTTCTTCTGAGGAGGTCTATCGGAGCGATAGCCTCAGTTTCTTCAAATCCGTTAGCAAGGAATGCGTATATCATAGTAATGATCCTTTCATTTAAAAGTGACTATATATTTATTGAGGAGGAACTCAGGATGATACGAGAGCTTAGATTTTCTAAGTCCCTCTAAACCGAGGTCTTCCTCACGGTTGATGTATTTAAACCCGGCTGCATTATTTTTAGCAAATAAGTTTGCGATACCGGTATAGATACCATTATAATGTGTATCGGCTTTTTCTATGTGGACGCAGAATGTATCGGAATTAAGCTGTTCACCTATAGATACAGCTGCGATATTACCGTCGATCCTTATCAGACCTGCACTGAGACCTAATTCGTGAAAATAAGAAAAATAAGTATTTATAGCGTACTGTTCAGCTATAAAAGAATGGTCGGCATTATCTGAGCGGTCGTTATACTCCTTAGTGCAGAAAGTGATACAGTCGTCGATATCATTATCAGTGACAGGGGAGTACACTGGTGAAAGCTCCATAAATCTTGCAAGATGATTACGTTTACCGTGATTATTTTTTCCTTGCAGAGTTATGAATTTCTGCGAGTCATAGATATAATCGGAGCTGTCTCTGTCATATTCGGCAGTGAAAGCGTCCGGAAAAAGCTCCCCGAGCATTTTCAATGAATTCTCGGTAACACCGGTCAGTACAAGAGGCTTATTCAGAGAATTGGAAAAATTTTTCAGTTCGTTGATAACGTCACAGTAATCACCGCTTCCGGCAGGGAGTATAAAATGCGGAGTTCCGTCATCGGTACTGAACGCACCGCATATGTAAAATTCCTTATAGAAGCAAATTTGAGAATCCGCAAGACGCTTCCAAGCCATATTGTTTGCGAAGCTGTATTCACATCCCATAAAATCGGACTTTTTCAAAGCGGTACATATTTTATTTTTATCGGTAATAGCAATATCTCTGAATTCGAGCATCAGTTTCCTCCAAGGGGTCAGTCGGCAGATTTAAGCGAAGCAAAGTAGTTCTTGACTTCATTTATTTTACCGCAGGTCATTTTGCCTTCCGGACATTTTCCGGTTGCCACACATGACGGACCGGCGTGAGCAAAAATATGCGGTGCAGTTTTCAGACATAGTCTGAGCATTTCGTTTGCAACATCTCTTATTTCCCATTGAGCACGGTTACAGCATCTATGTCTGAAAAAGTTGAAAAGGGACCTCACATTCATAGTAACTACTATCTTAGTCTCGCAGGCATTAGGCAGAAGGAATCTTGCGTCCTCATTAGCAAGCTTGCGAGCTTTTCCGGCAGCAGTTTTTTCGTCTGCTCCGTCGTCCATGAGAGCTTTTTTATGTTTTTCGGTGAGCATATCAGCAATTTTAGAATAGCTTTCAGTTATAATATCTATAACACGATCATATTCTTCTTTTGCTTCAGGTATGTCAGCTATAGCGGGAGGAGTTATGAACTCGAAGCCGTCCTCGTTGACATATCGCTGACTTTTCTGGGAATAGGATGCTATTCTGTGTCTTACGAGCTGATGTGAGCAAGCTCTTGATATTCCTTCAATGCCGAATGTAAAGGTAACGTGCTCCATAACGCTTTCGTGACCTATTGAAGCAAGCATATCGATAAAGCTTTCTATCTTGTCATCAGTAAGACCGTCTCTGAGAGAGCCTATATCACTGCTTGAGTAGCAGAGTTTAGCAGCAGTTGCAACTATTCTCTCCGGATCAGGAGTGTGTGCAAGGAGTTCTACTTTCATGAAAAAACCTCCGTCTAAAAAAATACATATATTATTATTGTATCATTTATAAGACTTTTAGTCAAGACGAAACCGCAATTAAAATTACCGAAAGTAATGAAAATGTGACAATTTGAAAAAAATTTCAAATTACTATGGACAAATTAAAAAAAATGTAGTATAATAAATCCGTATCTGAAATTATCTTATACAAATCGGAGGAATACATAATGAAAAAAGTCAATAGATTTGCCGCTGCTGCACTTACTTTTGCTCTTGCAGCAACAACAGCAGGATGCAGTGCTCCCGGTGCGATAACACTTGGCAATAACACAAAGAACGCACTTACAGTTGACGGCTGCGATGTACCTGCGGGAATCTTTATAAATAATGAGATCTCTGCATACAGAAATGCAATGTACAGAGTTGTTATGGAGCAGGGCTCTCTCCCGACATTCGATGATATGAAAAAGGCAAAGATCGAAGATATGGACGCTGAGGACTGGATACAGGATCAGGCTACAGAGACCTGCAAGCTCTATGTTGCTATAGAAAAGGAATTCGATAAGATCGACGGAAAGCTCACACAGGAAGAAGAGGACGAGATAAAGAAGTATATCAAGTCTATTCGTGACAACGATCGTTTCAAGAATAACGGTATCAGTGAGGATTCTCTCTTAAAGGGATGCAGAAACGAGTATAAAAAGAAATACCTTTTCAATCATTATTATGGTATCGATGCTGAGAAAGGCTGCTCTGAAGAAGACCTCAAGAAGTACTTTACTGATAATACCGCACGTATCAAGTACATCGAGATAAAGCTCACTGACGCTGAGGGAAATGCTTACGATGAGGATATAAAGCGTAAGATAGACAAGAAGGTCGACAGCTGGGTAAAAGAGATAAACGATGTCAAGGATGATGAAGAGAAGCTGAAGAAGATGGACGACATCAAAACAGAGTATGAGGAGTTCTCTTCTACACTTACTACATCTGCTGACGGCGGAACAGGTACAACAACTACCACAACTACTACAGCTACAACCACTGAGACAACCGGTACTACAACAGCAGGTACAACTCAGACTGATGAAAACGGCTCAGTAATTACAACTACTACAACAACTACAAGTCCGTATCAGAATGAAGTAACTGTAACAAAGTATGTTACAACAACTGCTGATAAGGACGAACAGCCTACTACAACAACTACTCAGTCCGAAGCTGAGGTCGCTGTGAAAAAATATAACGACTTCGTATTTGATGACCTTAAAGAATACGAGGCTGTTAAGTATAACTACGATGACAGCACTATTTACTTAGTTATCAAGGGCGACATCACTAAGCGTATGACTAAGGACGATTATTGGTCAGATGACAACATAGATGCTCTCCTTCAGCAGAGATATGGTGTAGATTTCGATGATTGGCTCAATGCTATTGCAGACAGCTACTCAGTTGAGAAGAATAAATCAGCATATAAGAGATATGCTCCGTTCAAGCTTGATATCGAAGATGTTTCATTGTACGGCTGATAATTAAGATATAAGAATAAAACCACAGGTATTGATCGCCTGTGGTTTTTTATTGCAAATAAAAGCCAAAGCGGTTAGCTTTGGCTTTAAAATATTATTCAACTATAGTATCTATGAAATCAACAAGTGATAGCTCTGTTGTAGCTTTATTAGCGTAATATGCAAGAATGAGTGAAGCATCTGAGCCGTCAACATCGCCGCTTCCGTCGACGTCACCAGCTATCATACCAGCTTCATCAACAACATCGTCAGCAACATTTGCGTGTGCATAAGCATAAAGAGCTAAAGCTGAATCTGAGCCGTCAACATCTCCATCTCCGTTAACGTCACCCAGAGCTCTGTCAGAAACATTTATATACAGACTTGGTATGAGGTCTCCGGTTGGGACAAAATCTATAATTTCTTTTGCACTTGGTTTATAGATGATATTGCATCTGTCACCGGACCCATTTGCATGGAAGTTGATCGAATAAACTCCTGGGTCCGCTGACTTTTCTAATGAAGCATCAAAGATAGCAAATGGATAGTCATCTGATTTTTCACCGGTTAGAGCAAATGCATATTTTTTATCAGGCTGATCCGGGAATATCATCATATTTGGGTAATTGACTGATATAAAGCCTTTTTCTGTGTCACAGGCGAGAGAAATATCGTAATATTCTTCATCCGGAGTATATGGAAGAACTCCGTATACGTCCTTAGGAGATTTAAGATTATCGAGTGTTACGCCCTCAGAGCCGGACCATTTAGCTACAAATCCGCCTACAAGTTCTTTTTCGTCAGTAATATAGGCGTTGACATTAAGGGTCGGATTATCGGATTTAGCGTTTGAAGTATCGAGGTAAGCACGTCCGGAGTGGAGTATCTGGAAGTCCTCACTTGGCTGTGCTTTGAAGTAAAAACCAGGGGAATAGGAGTCGTCACTTTCGGCGGATGAAGTTAATGCAGCTGCTGATGAAACAGCAAGAGAAACTGCTAAAATAGCAGCAGAGATTTTTTTCATAGAAATTACTCCTTTTAGAGCAGCTCAGTCATCCTGAGTACAATCTCAGCAACACGTTTTGCTGCAATTTTTTCAAATTCATCAAAAGACATAGCACCTTCATCATCAGCGTTATCTGAAATACATCTTACGCTGACATAAGGCATATCATTCAGGAAGCAGCAATGACCGATAGCAGCACTTTCCATATCAACAGCGTATGGATCGAAACGTTTCTGGATGTCGTTTTTCACTTCTGTGCTTGAAATGAATGCTTCACCTGAAACGATCCTTCCTATGAAGCTCTTTACTCCGAATTCTGAGCATACTTTTTCAGCAGTATCCATAAGATTCTTATCTGCCTTGAAGATACCGCAGTAAGGTGGGTAATCCTTGAGGAAATGGAGATCGAGGTCATGAGGAAGAACTTCATTAGAAATTACGATATCACAAACTTTGACAGCCGAATTCATTCCGCCTGCGATACCGGCATTAATAATAAAGTCCGGGTGGAAATTATCAATTGCAGCCTGGGCACAAAGTGCAGCATTTACCTTTGCTATACCGCAGCAAGCATTGATAAGAGTATTTCCTTTGTAGTTGTTGATGTAGAAATCAAAACCTGAGAATTTTTTGATCTCAGCTTCACCGAGAGTTTTTCTTATATCTACAAGTTCTGACGGCATTGCACCAATTATTACTATTGTCTTCATTATTTATATCACTCCTGAACAATTTTATAATTAATTATAACATATTTTATGTGATAAATCAAGGGATTTACTATGTGCAACAGGTGATAATTTGGACTATATAGCTATAAAAATATTAAATATAGTGGAAAAAATTGATATTATGAGTTGGTTATAAGTAAATTATATCCCCAGTCTTACTTATATAGAGTAAAACTGGGGGGGACAAGTTAGTGTTGCGTGATAGTATTGCTATCAGATTTTAGGATGCTCATGAACTCTTCACCTGTGATAGTTTCTTTTTCGAGCAGGAAGTGAGCGAGTTCGTGAAGTTTGCCGGAGTTTTCAGAGAGTATCTTTCCAGCCTTAATATGAGCTTTACGGATAATATTGTTTACTTCATTATCGATTCTGGCAGCAGTTTCAGGTGAACAGGTGAGGGAGGTATCTCCGCTGAGGTATTTATTGTTGACCGTTTCAAGTGCTATCATATCGAGCTCTGAGCTCATACCGTATCTTGTGACCATAGCTCTTGCCAACTGAGTAGCCTTTTCAATGTCGTTTGAAGCACCGCTTGTGCAGGTATTGAAAACGAGCTCCTCAGCTGAGCGGCCGCCGGTAAGTACAGCGATTCGTGCAAGTGCCTCTTCTTTGGTCATGAGGAATTTTTCTCCCTCATCGACCTGCATGGTGTAGCCAAGAGCTCCTGAGGTACGTGGGATGATAGTAATTTTATGTACCGGAGCGGAATCCTTTTGCATAGCGGCAACGAGTGCATGACCGATCTCGTGATAAGCTATTATCTCCTTTTCCTTTGCGGAGATAACAGCGTTTTTACGCTGATATCCGGCAATTACCACCTCAACACTTTCTTCAAGATCTGATTGACTGACCAGTTTTCTGCCGTTTCTCACAGCTCTCAGAGCAGATTCATTGATGATGTTAGCGAGTTCAGCTCCCGAAGCACCGGCTGTTGCACGAGCAATTGCGTTATAATCAATATCTGGTTCGGTTTTTATCTTTTTTGCGTGAACTTTGAGTATCGCTATACGACCTGCAAGGTCGGGAAGTTCAGCCGGTATACGTCTGTCGAATCTTCCCGGACGGAGAAGTGCAGGGTCAAGCGAGTCCGGACGATTGGTCGCAGCAAGTATGACCACACCTTTTTTGCCGTCGAAACCGTCCATTTCAGTTAGAAGCTGGTTGAGAGTCTGTTCACGTTCATCGTTACCGCTTGGCTGACCGTCACGTTTCTTGCCGACAGTGTCTATCTCATCAATAAAAACGATGCACGGAGCTTTTTCATTAGCTTGTTTAAAAAGGTCACGTACTTTAGCTGCACCCATACCTACGAACATTTCAACAAACTCAGATCCTGATATTGAAAAGAAGGGGACATCAGCCTCACCTGCGACAGCTTTGGCGAGTAAAGTTTTGCCTGTTCCGGGAGGTCCTACAAGCAAAGCACCTTTAGGCAGGTTTGCTCCGATTTCGGCATATTTTTGAGGATCATGCAGAAAATCAACTATTTCTTCAAGAGCTTCTTTTGCCTCATCCTGACCGGCAACATCTTCAAAGGTAGTACCGGTCTGAGCCTTGACGTAAATTTTAGCATTGCTTTTTCCGAACGACATTGCGTTTCCGAGTCCGCCTATACGTTTTCCCATGCCTTTAATAATGAAATTCCAGAGCACTATCATAAAAATGAGCGGCAGTATCCACGAGACTATAAATTCAGCGACAGGATTTTCAGTTCTGATACTTCCTGTAAAGTCTATATCACCCTTGTTGTAAAGTCTTGAAATTAGCTCTGGATCATTTATTTTTGCGGTCGAACAGAGCTTTTTCGAGCCATTTACATCTTTCAGATTATAAATTATCTCATTTTCTTTTATCTGTACCTGAGAAACATTACCATTATCTATCTGTTCCAGAAAAAAGCTGTAGTTAGTATCTTTTATCCTTTTATTTTTTACGGACGGTATCACGAAAGAGTTGTACAACAGCATAAGTATCAGTGCTATGACAGCGAAGATCAGATAATTTTTTTTATTATTGTTATTTTTTTCATTCATTGAAAAATCATCTCCTTTTGCTGATGAGCTGATTATAACATACAGCTGACAAAAAAACAACAAGTAAATTCTGAGAATAATGATAGTTCAGTGAAAGAAAAAAGGACTTCCGCATTGCTGCGAAAGTCCTTTTGAAATTATTAGTTGACGTAGATCGGAAGTACAGCTGTTTTCAGAAGCATCATCTGAATAGCAAGAGCATCCTTATTTGTAAGGTCTGAACCCGGATCATAGCAGTCAGCGTTGACTCTTCCGTCTTCAGTGATAGCAGAATCATCAGTACCGCCTACATCGAAAGCGTCCTGATTTGCGAGTACCTGCATAACGAGAACAGCATCGTTCATCTTTACTTCGCCGCTGCAGTTTGCGTCGCCGTAGAGTAAATTTTTACCCTCAGTTGGCTTAGTAGGCTTTGTTGTAGGATCAGTCTTAGTTGTAGGCTCTGTAGGTTCTTCCTTTACAGGAGTTGTTCCGTCTGGCTCAGTACCTCCTACGAGAACGCCGTCAGCATAAACGCAGATGTTTTCTGTACGAACCTCCGGCGGATCATCAACAGCGAAGAAGTCTGTTTTCTTACCGAGCTTCAGATCCTTAAAGCTCCAGTCATTTTCCGGCTCCCAATTATAGACAATATATTTATGTGTTTCGTTATCTGTATAGCCCTTACCGTAGAAACCAACGGAGAACTGGCTCTTTTTACCTGAGTTGACGATATTGCAGCCATCCCATGAAACTTCAACATAGTAGACATCCTTCATGTCCTTGTACTTCTGGATGCCGCTTACAGTTGCTGTAGCACCCTCGATTTCCATTTCTGACTGATCGTAGAGCTTCTTTGCGTCAACGATAGTTGGATCGAGTATCTCAGATGTATTGATGAAATATCTTACAGTGATATTCTTTGCAGGTGATGATTCGCCTGAAAGGACCTTCATAGAGATCTCAACAGCACCTGTGCCGTCATCGTTGCGGTTATCAAGACCGATAGCTTCTACCCAGTAACCGCCGCCTTTACCGTCGGAATTGTTGCCGTATGCACGCTTCTCATCCTCTGGTGGGAAGTTAGGAGTGATAGCCATATCTTCTGTTCCGTAAATAGCGTAGAGACCTGCGGAAGCACCTGGGAGACAAGCGTTGTAGTCGATAGTTACTTCGTTTTCGGTCCAGTCCTTAGTAGCATCATCGTGCTGATCTTTACCGTCAGGACCGCCAGCGAGAGCTCCCCAGAGGATATGTCTCTGCTCACGAGGATCTTCAGCCATGAGAAGACCTGAAGCAGCACGGTGGTGAGGATTCTTTACGGATGTATCGTTGTAACCTACAACGAATGATCTTGGACCATGAGTACCGTTTTTACCGGCAAGTACAGAGAACTTTGGTATTTCTTTGAAAGTTATATCGTTTTTACCGAGGACATAGTCCATCTGCTTCTTAGCCCATTCGCTCCACTCTGAAGGTTTACCGTCGTTGTGGTACTTATCATAGAGCAGGCATATCAGCTGCATAGCAGTATTGTAACGGCAGCTGCCCCATACCTGGAGGAAAGCAAATCCCTGAGGAGTTTCAAGAGCCTTCCATGTGCTGAGGCACTTGCCGAGGCAGTCGTTATCCCAGAAGTCCTTGAATACGTACTGATTCTTGCCCTGAGCTTTTCTTATCTGATTTACCATATCGAGCTCCGGGTGCTGTTCATTTATAACAGCCCAAAGGAGTGCAGCACCTGACCACATATCGTTCCAGCAGTATGCCCAGCCGGAAGGAGCATAATAATCGAAGTACTTATATGCACCGTCATCAAAGACAGAAGCGTCACCTGTTGCGAGATACATCCATGCAGCAGCCCAGCAGTAATCGTCTTCCCAATGATTTGAGCGGTAGAATTCACTTGGACCGTCAGCATTGTCTGAAAGCTCCTTAGGATTATCGTTTGCGAACTTCCAGAGTGCCTTTGCGTAATCAAGTGATTTTGCAGCGTACTCAGCATCGGTGTCCTTGAAGTTGAGGTAGTTGATAGCAAGTGATGCACAAGCTGATACAACGTAATCAGTCTGAGGCTTTTCTGCTGTAAGGAAGTAAGCAGGACGAGCCATAGTATCTACTTCAGGGGTATTCCAGATAGAGTGGTCGATGTGACCTTCTCCGACCTGATAGCAGTGAGCGATAACAGTACCGTCCTTATCACGGAAAGTACACTTCATGAGGTAGTCATTGAAGTGGCGGAGAATAGTCTCGATATGAGAATCCTGTTCGAGCTTCTTATACACATCACGGTACTCGTAATAACCCCAGCCGAGAGTTGCAGCAGTATAGTTTTCAGGCATACCGAATTCAACGTGGTCGCCGGCATCATGGAATCCGCCTGAAACGTCGATAGTGCCGTCGCCGTCCGGGTCGAGAACGTCTTTATATTTCTCCATGAATTCCGGAGAAAGGTTTGTACCGCCCTTGCTTGAAGGAGTGGTAACACCGTCCCATTCGATCATAGGAACGTGAGCATCGTAAGTATGGCAGTCTCCACGCCAAGAGAGAAGCGAGTCACGTTCTGCGGTATCTCCGCACATATTTGCGTCGTAGAAATAGAGCGAATACTGGAGTGAACGAGCATAGTCGATGTCAAGACCTGAGTCCTGAACGATCTCGCTGATTGGTGCCGAGAACACCGGTTCTTCTTCTTCCTCTGCTGTTACAAAGGAAAAAGAGGAGCTCGGCAGTGCGAGAGATAGAGCCGCCAATGCTCCGGCGGTCATGCGTTTGTAAAACTTCATTATGTATCATCCTCCTGAAAAAATATGTTTTGGCAACGCTGTACAAAGACAGTCAGTCGTTATTAAAAACTTGTTATTTTGCCGATCAGATACTTTTGTATCTGTAAAGCATCGAAATTTGTAAGACCGCTGGTGCCTCTTTCGTAGACATCAGCATTATCTTCACCTTGTTTTGTAAGGCAATTTTTGTCAGTACCACCTACGCCGTAAGCGTCCGCATTAGCTATAGCCTGCATGACAAGGACAGCGTCATTCATTTTAACCTCGCCGCTGCAATTGGCATCTCCGAGCAGGAACTTATCGTTTTCGGTAGGGATAATTGTTGGATTTACACTTACCTCATATTTTTTGAGGTCAGGCAGTTCGTCAAGTGTTATGCAGTAATCACTGTTATATATCTCTATGAGATTCTCAACAGGATTGTTCTGTTCACTTGTGAGGTAGTTCATATACCAAGGACAGAAATAAAGCCATGCGGCTCTGTCATTGACGAGATTTTCGAGAGAAGGGATAGAGTCGTTTTCGGACATTGCAACCATTTTCTGTCCGTCAGTACCTTTTACGAGGCTGTAGAATGTTGAGGCAATAGAGCTGAGATTCGGCAGACCGTCAGCGGCATTATACTTATCATAGCCGACTATATCTACAACGTCATCGCCCGGATACCATTGAGCTGAAACAGGTGAAGTATAGCCTGTCCAGACCCAGATAAGGTTATCCAGACCGTATTCGTTTGTGAGCTGGTCGTAAAGGAATCTATAGAGCTTCTTGCAAGCCTCAGGACCTTCAGCTCCCCACCAGAACCAGCCTCCCTCAGCTTCATGAAGAGGTCTCCAGAGTACAGGAACATCGGCATCCTTGAGCTTTTTCAGCTCTTCGGCAATGACTTTTATATCAGCCATTATAAGTTCATGTTCCCAAGTATCTTCTTCAAGAGCATTGGTGATACTGAAAGTGGTAAAAGGAGTATTTCCGGTAGATTCAACATAGAAAGCGGTTTTGGAACTTCCTTTTTCGCATGGAACGTTCCAGTGCCATGTGAGAGTAGCGATACCTTTATACTCGTTTACCCACTGGATAGCTCTTTCCGGAGCGTGGTCACGCCATGTAGACGTGGAATTATAAGCGAGAAGGTCGATACCTCTGATAGCAGGCTGTTTACCGGTTTTTTCTTTTATATATGTAAATTCTGCCTCATTGTCGACAATATAATTTTTACAGTTGGGGTCAGCATTTATATTGTAGTTATGCTCTCCGCAGTACTCCTGCTGACCGGCAATAATGTGATTGCCGTACTGGTCGCAGAGGTAATTATAGAGTCGTTTTGCAGATGTAGAAGCGTTTGGATTTGAAAGTGAACTTGTAGGTGAAAGATTTTTTATTTTCTCATCAGCCGGTCTAATGGTCAGATAATCGAAGAAGGTGTAACCCCAATAGGCTTTGAGTTCGATAGTATTTTTGCCTTTTCTGAGATTGATGACACCGCCTGATGTTTCGGAGAATTCCTTGTTATACGGGAATGTTACTTCACCCTGATTTGAGCCGTTGATGTTGAGATACTGGACTTTTTTATTCGGATCAGTTGGTTCGCAATAGCTGATAGCCAGCTCATAAAGACCGTCTTCCGGTACATCGACCTCGATACTTAAAGTAGTGTTTTTCTGATCGAGGTAAGCGAAGCCTTTTCCTGAAAATCCGGACAAGTCAGTATCTTCCGGCAAATCTTTTTTTTTGTCAAAGCCGTCAAGACCGTTGCTGTATATTTTGCCGCCGTTTGTGGAGCCGTCCTCAAATTCGTATTTCTGGACGTTGTCGGAAACGGCAGAAGAAACCGGTGCCTGCGGTGCGAATGAAATACTTGCTGCTGCAATAACTGTGGCAAGTGCCATACCAGCAGATGATCTTAGCAGTGTTTTTTTCAAGTTAAACTCCTCCTTGAATTAAATTATGTTACTTAAATCGGAAAGTGAAATTATCATTTAAGTTGAGAGGGCGAAATTTCACTTTATGTAAAGCTATTAGCTTAATAATATCATGATTCCTAAAAAAAATCAATAGTTTTAGTGAAAAAAAACTAAAAATGGTATTACACATTATATATGTGCAATATTTGGTCAGAAGCGACTGCGTTTTTTCTTTTTTCTCTGACTGATGAAAACTGAAATAAGAGCGGCTGTCAGTAAAATCAGACCGCTCCAGAAGAAAAAGTCCGGAACATCTATCGGCAGTTTACAGTTGTTGAGTGAATCAAGAGCGGCTGGCGATTCAGTTCCGTAGGAGAGTTCGATAGCGTTGCTTTGAGCGTAGTCGTAAGCGGCAGAATCTTTGTTGCAGGTTATTTTAAGATCGCTTATCACGGAATGTCCTGAGGGGACAGGATGATACCCGATCGCCTCATTTCCGAAGCAGGTAACGGACTCAGGAATTGATATATTTTTTAGTGAATCGCACATAAAGAAAGCGTAGTCACCTATTGAAACAAGAGAGCTGTCAAGGGTGACCGAGTCAAGGTCGGTGCAGCAGGAAAATGCAAACTTATCTATTGAAACTATACTTTCAGGCAGTTCTGCACTCTTTAGTGAATTGCAATATCTGAAGCAGGAATCAGGGATAACTTTAAGCTTTGAAGGCAGTCCGACATATGAAAGGTTACTGCATTTGCAAAAGCATCCCATGCCGATCTCTGAAACACTTTCCGGAAGGTCGATACCTTCAAGTGAAGTGCAGCCGTAAAAGCAATGGTGACCGATAAGTGTCAGAGTATCCGGGAGTTGTATCTGCTTTAAAGTTGAGCAATTATAGAATGAATTATCTCTGATCTCAGTTACAGGATGTCCCTCTATTGTATCCGGAATGACTATATATTCGGGTTCGCCTTTATAGCCGATTATAGTTACTTTCTGGTCGATAATAGTATATTTTATCTGGTCAGACAGATCGATTTTTGCGTTGTTATTCATTTTAATACCTCCGTTTCAATAATAATATACATTAAAAATAAATGAATGTGAATAAGAAAAAAACACAGTATATCTGCATAAAGTGCTGCTATATGATATACATTGACCAATATTGCTATATAAAACGTTTATAACTTGATATTTGCAGTAAAAACAAGTCGAAAAAAACTTGCTGAAAATGTCGGGATGTGGTATAATGAACGCAGGGCATTTTAATGCCCTTGCAGATATGCAGATCAGCGATCTGCTCCCTGCAATCGGGCGATTATACCATAACGCTTCGTTTTTATGGTATAATTTAAATACAAAAAGATGAATAATTTTCCGTTTTCTTCCAATCATATGACATGAGGTGAAGAAAATGAAAAAATACTCCGCATTTATTTTTACATTCGGACTTGTACTTACAATACTTATTTCAAACGTCTGTGCTTCCATAAGGGACGGCAGAAAACTTGATGAGCTAAGGGAAAGTGTACTCAGACTCCATATTTTAGCTGACTCCGACAGTGAAATGGATCAATGGCTGAAAATGAAAGTCCGTGACGAGCTTCTTAGAAAAAGTGACTATATTTTTTCTGATGCTGATTCACTTGAAGAAGCTGAAAAAAATGCAGGAGAAAAACTTGACCTGATAGAACAAATATCAGAATCAGTGCTCAGACGTTACGGCTGCAAAGACAAGGTAAAAGCTGAAATAACAAATGTCGATTTCGACGAGAGAGTTTATGGAGATATCACCATGCCGGCAGGTAACTATAAGGCGTTAAGAGTGAGTATAGGTTCAGCCCAGGGACATAACTGGTGGTGCGTGATGTACCCTCCGCTCTGTATACCTGCAGTGTGCGGAATTGAGGACGATAAGGAGACTGAAGAGGAATTCTTCGATGATGAGGAGCTTGATATAATGTATCATCCAAAAAAATATCAGGTCAGATTTGCTGTTTGGGACAAAATTAAGAGCTGGCTTGATCTCTAAAATGTAAAAAATGACAAAAATATATCTTCTGCTTGACAAATAGCGGAAGGAGTTGTATAATAATTAAGAAAACAAAGCAGAACTATGCGTTCTCACCGTCAGGCTGAGCTTAAACGGTCAATATGTGAATGAAACTGATATATAGTTTTACGAGTGTATTGTGTGAGTGCGGATAATTTCTGCACTCATTTTTGTTTTATTATTTTATAGTTGGAGGTGCTTGACTATTAGCAAACAGGAACTGCAGATCAACGAAGAGATAAGAGATAAGGAAATTCTCGTAATCGACGCTGACGGAACAAAGCTCGGTGTATTATCAGCCAAAGAGGCTCAGCAGATAGCCTTTGAAAAAGATCTCGATCTCGTAAAGATAGCTCCGAACGCAACACCACCCGTATGCCGTATCATGGACTATGGAAAGTATTGTTTTGAGCAGGCTAAGCGTGAGAAGGAAGCAAGAAAAAATCAGAAAGTTGTCTCGATCAAAGAGATCAGAATGTTCTCCACTATCGATACCCACGATTTTGAAACAAAGGTCAATCAGGCTGTTAAGTTTTTGCAGGGAGGAGATAAGCTTAAGGTATCAGTAAGATTCCGTAAGCGTGCAATTGCTCATCCTGAGCTTGGAAACGAGCTGCTTGACAGATTCAAGGAGGCAGTTTCTTCAGTCGGCACTGTGGAAAAGCCAGCTAAAATGGAGGGACGCAGCATCGTAATGTTCGTTTCCCCGAAGGCTGCTAAGTAAGGAGGATCATATAATGGCAAAGGTTAAGGTAAAAACTCATTCAGGCGCTAAGAAGCGTTTTAAGGTTACAGGAACCGGTAAGGTTAAGTATCAGCACACAAATAAGAGACACAGACTTACTCAGAAGGATACAAAGCGTAAGAGAATCGCTCGTAACGCTGGTGTAGCTGATGTAACAAACGCTCCTACAATCAAGAAGCTCGTTCCTTATCTTTAATTCGTAAGCGTTATAACGCATTATAAGGAGCATTGACCGGTAGAACCGTAATTTTAATTTTGGAGGTAAAAGACTATGGCACGTATTAAAGGTGCAATGATGACTCGTAAGAGAAGAAATAAGACTTTAAAGCTTGCTAAGGGCTATTTCGGAGCTAAGAGCAAACACTTCAAGATGGCTAAACAGGCTGTAATGAAGTCCGGCAACTATGCATACATCGGAAGAAAGCAGAAGAAGAGAACTTTCAGACAGATCTGGATCACAAGAATCTCTGCTGCTGCTAAGCTCAACGGCATGAATTATTCAACATTCATGAACGGCTGCAAGAAGGCTGGCATCACACTTAACAGAAAGATGCTCTCAGAGATCGCTATCAACGATGCAGCTGGTTTCACAGCTATCGCTGACAAGGCAAAGGCAGCTCTTTAATTGCTTAATAAAACACGCTCCTTTATTTAAAGAGCGTGTTTTCTTGTAGAGGGCGGATAAGTTTCCGCCTTCTGCCGCCTTTTATACGGAGGTGTTTTTACTATTGGAAAATATCATTACTTCAAAAGATAATCCTGTTATCAAGCTGTATCAGAAGCTCTCGTCCTCGAAAAAGGAAAGACTTCAGTACGGCTTATTCGTATTGGAAGGACTGCGTATTGTTGAGGACGCACTTAAAGAGGATAGCGGTATAACTCATCTTATACTCACAAAAAAAGCTGAAGAAAAATTCGGCGAGCAGTTGTTTCAGGCTGATTTGAGAGATACAAGGACAATTGTCGTTTCAAATGAGCTTGGAAATAAGATCGCTTCTACCGATACTACTCAGGGAGTTTTCGCAATATGCCGTATCCCTCATGACAGGGGAGTAAGTACGCTCCTTTCGGATAACGGAAGATATATAGTCCTTTTCGGACTTCAGGATCCCGGTAACGTGGGAATGATAATCCGTACTGCTGATGCTCTCGGTATTGACGGAGTTATAATGTCGGGAAGCTGCGACCTTTACAGCCCTAAAGTCATACGTTCGACTATGGGTTCGGTATTCAGAATGAAAATAGCTCTTGAAAACGATGCGGACAAACTTTTCTCCGCTCTTGATGAGAAGAATGTAGTTACCTCAGCCGCAGTCATCGACAAGGATGCTGTTCCGGTAACTGAATGCAGTTTTTCCGGAAGTCAGGCTGTTTTCATAGGCAACGAGGGAAACGGGCTTCCGCATGATATAGCTTCACGATGCACCCGAAAGGTCATCATACCTATGCAGGGAAATATAAATTCGCTTAATGCCGCTATGGCAGCCGGCATACTTATGTGGGAACTGAAAAAATAAACAAAGGGGGACTTTTCTATGGATGAAACTAAATACTGGCTCTGGATGTCCATGGTATTCGGTATAGGAAATCCAAGGATATGGGAAGTCGTATGTTTATTTGAAGATGTTGTTGAGGCATTTTCGTCCCTTAAAGATGAGCCGGACAGTGTTCCGCTTACTGCTAAAGAAAAAGATGCTGTCAGAAAGCTGAGCATATCTGCTGCTGAGGAGCATATCGCACAGTGCAAAAAGATAGGAGTTTCGCTTGCAGGATACAGCAGCAGCGATTATCCGCCGCAGCTCAGGAATATTTATGCTCCGCCGGCAGTAATCTACTATAGAGGAAATATATCCTGCCTTATAGGTACGAGGACTATAACTGCTGTAGGTACAAGAAAAGCTTCGGATTATGGCATAGAAACTGCATATCGTGTTTGCAGCGACCTTGCTAAAAACGGTTATGTTATAGTGAGCGGATTTGCTCTCGGAACAGATATAACCGCACATATGGCAGCTGTTAATAAGGAGCGTCCGACAGTGGCAGTCTTGGGCTGCGGAGTCGACGTTGATTACCCTAAGCCTAATTTTAAATACAGAGATAAGATACTTGAAAACGGAGGAGTTTTCGTTTCGGAGTATCCTCCGGGAACTCCGCCGCTGTCACAGAATTTTCCTAAGAGGAACAGAATACTCGCCGGACTTGGCAGAGCTGCGATAGTTTTTGAAGCTTCCGTAAGAAGTGGCTCACTCATAACCGCCGACCTTGCCGCTGAGCAGGGCAGGGAGGTATTTTGTCTGCCGCCTGCTGATATTTTCAGCAATGCTTTCTCCGGAAATATAGAGCTGTTAAGGAGCGGTGCTGCTCCGCTTTACAGCGTTATGGATATTATGGATCACTATGCAATAGGAGGTCCGGTGGATACTGAGATACGTGATACGGAGTATAAGGGTATAAGCAGTTTCGCAGTAAAGGATATTCGTCCAAAAGACGACAGTATCACACTTGATGAGCTCAAAGCAATAGTAAAAAAGGTGAAGCCGAGAAAGAAACAGAAAACTGAGAGCGTAACAGAAGAAGCTGCTCAGGAAAAAATATCAATAAAAAATGATGATCTAAGAAGTGAAATGACCGAAATACAGCAAAGTATATACGATATAATATCAGAGGGAGCAGTCCATGCTGATATTATTTCAGAAAAGCTGGAGCTTGACCCGTCTGAGCTTATGACGGAGCTTACTGAGCTTGAAATACTCGGAGCTGTAAGGTCACTTCCTGGAAAAATGTTTGAAATAATAGCGTAAGAGGGATGGATAGATGTCTGATTTAGTAATAGTTGAGTCGCCTGCAAAGGCAAAAACAATACAGAAATATCTTGGGCCGGGGTACGAAGTTATCGCATCAATGGGACACGTAAGAGACCTTCCCAAGTCAAAAATGGGTGTCGACAAGGAACATGATTTCGAGCCGCAGTATACCGATATGAAGGGCAAGGAAGATGTTATCAAGGAGCTTAAAAAACGTGCTAAGAAATGCGATAAAGTTTATCTCGCTACCGACCCTGACCGTGAGGGTGAGGCTATATCATGGCATATAGCACAGATGCTTAAACTCGATATGAACGCAAATAACCGTGTTGCATTCAATGAGATCACCAAGACCGGTGTTAAAAACGGTATGAATAATCCTCATAAGATAGATGTGGATCTTGTAAATGCTCAGCAGGCACGAAGGATCCTTGACCGACTTGTGGGATATGAGCTGAGTCCATTCCTATGGAAAAAGGTAAAAAGAGGTCTTTCTGCCGGACGAGTTCAGTCTGTAGCGGTAAGACTCGTTGTTGACAGGGAAAATGAGATAAGAGCTTTTGTCCCTAAGGAGTACTGGTCTATAGATGCAAAATTCACAGCTCCGGGTTCAAGAAAAATAATCGATGCGGCACTTGTTGCTGTTGACGGAAAGAAGCTTGAAATCCCCGGACAGGCAGAGGCTGACGGTCTGCTCGCAAGACTTGAAGGTGCTGAATATACAGTAGCTTCTGTAAAAAAGAGAGTAACCAAGAAACAGCCTGCACCGCCGTTCATAACATCAACACTCCAGCAGGAGGCTTCAAGAAAGCTCGGATTCACTGCAAAGCGTACAATGAAAGCTGCACAGGAGCTTTATGAAGGTATCGATGTCGAGGGAGTAGGTGCTGTCGGACTTATCACATATATGAGAACCGATAGCCTGAGAATATCAGAGGAAGCAAGAGCTGCGGCTGCTGAGTATATCGGAGTTGTATACGGCAAGGACTACCTGCCGGCTGAGCCGAGATACTTCAAATCAAAAAATAACGCACAGGACGCTCACGAAGCAATTCGTCCGTCAACTCCTGAGCTTACTCCGGCAAGAGTAAAATCAAGTCTTTCAAATGACCAGTTCAAGCTCTATAAGCTCATATGGGAGAGATTCATCGCAAGCCAGATGGCTAATGCACTCCTTGACACGGTTTCGGCTGATATAGAAGCTAACGGATGTACTTTCAGAGCTTCCGGATATTCAGTAAAGTTTGACGGATTTATGGTGCTTTATGTTGAGTCTACAGACAACGAGGAGAGCAGCAAGAAGATGCTCCCTGAGCTGAAAGTTGAAGATAAGCTTAAACTGAAATCCATAACAGGAAATCAGCATTTCACACAGCCGCCTCCGAGATATACGGAAGCTTCACTTATCAAGGCTCTTGAAGAAAATGGCATAGGCAGACCAAGTACCTATGCTCCTACCATAACCACAATAACCGCAAGAAGATATGTCGAGCATGAGGGAAAAGCTCTCAAACCGACTAATCTTGGTGAAGTTATAACCGAACTTATGAAGGAGCACTTCAAAAAGATAGTTGATGCGAAGTTCACAGCAGGTATGGAAAATGACCTCAATGAAGTCGAGCACGGCAATAAGAACTGGGTGAGCACTCTTCACGAGTTCTATGACGATTTCTCAAAGACGCTGAAAAAAGCTGAGGAAGCTATGGAGGGAAAGCGTGTAAAAGTACCTGATGAGGAGACTGATATAGTCTGTGAACAGTGCGGAAGAAATATGGTAATAAAGTACAGCAAGTACGGAAAATTCCTTGCTTGTCCGGGATTCCCTGAGTGCAGGAACACTAAGAAGATAGTCACAGAGGCTGAGGGAAGCTGTCCGAGATGCGGCAAAAAGATGCTGCTGAAAAAGTCAAAGAAGGGCAGAAGCTTCTATGGCTGCGAGGGCTATCCGGAATGCACATTCATGACATGGAACGTTCCTTCAAATGAGGTATGTCCGACCTGCGGAAAGCATCTCTTCATAAAGGGCGGAAAGTCCGGAAAACTCGTTTGCGAGAACGAAGGATGCGGATACGAAAGAGAGCTGAAAAAATGATCGGTACAGTTAATGTTATCGGAGCCGGACTTGCAGGCTGTGAAGCCGCATGGATACTTGCACAGAATGGTATCAATGTAAAGCTTTACGAGATGAAGCCTGAGAAGTATACTCCTGCACATAAGTACAGCGGCTTTGCGGAGCTTGTATGCTCAAATTCGCTTAAAGCTGCAAGACTTGGTTCAGCTGCCGGACTCCTTAAATATGAAATGGAACTTCTTGGTTCGCTTACAGTTCCGTGTGCGAAGGAAAATTCAGTCGAAGCAGGCGGAGCTCTTGCGGTAGACCGTGAGAAGTTTTCAGATGCGGTCACTGAGAAGATAAAGTCACATCCTCTCATCGAAATAATCGCAGAGGAGGTCACAGCTCTTCCGGAGGGAAGAACTATAATCGCAACAGGTCCTCTGACTTCCGGAGCAATGGCTGATACGATAAAGGAACTTTGCGGCGAGGGACTGAGCTTCTATGACGCAGCAGCTCCTATCGTGACATATGAAAGTCTTGATAAGGACAAGGTGTTCTTTGCTTCAAGATATGACCGTGGTGAGGCTGATTACGTGAATTGTCCTATGGACAAGGAGGAGTATCTTGCTTTTTATCAGGAGCTTATCTCTGCGGAAAAGGTTCAGCTAAAGGACTTTGAGACACATCCTTTCAGTGTATACGAGGGCTGTATGCCTATTGAGGAGCTCGCAAGACGTGGAGTGGACACAATGCGTTTCGGTCCGATGAAGCCTGTAGGTATAGATGACCCGAAAACCGGCAGAAGACCGTATGCAGTAGTTCAGCTTCGCCGTGAGAACCATGAGGGTACGCTGTTCAATCTTGTAGGATTTCAGACTAATCTCAAATTTGGCGAGCAGAAGAGAGTGTTCTCCATGATACCGGGACTTGAAAATGCCGAGTTTATGCGGTTCGGAGTAATGCATAGAAATACATTTATAAACAGTCCTCAGCTTCTCAATGCTGATTTCTCTATGAGAACACGTCCTGAGATAAGCTTTGCAGGTCAGATGACAGGTGTTGAGGGCTATATGGAGTCGGCAGCAAGCGGACTCATCGCAGGTATAGCTGCGGCAAGGAAGATAAAGGGGCTCGAACCTCTTGTTCTCCCGATGGATACTATGACCGGAGCTCTTTCGGCTTACATAAGTGATCCGTTCAACAGCGGAAAATTTCAGCCTATGGGAGCTAATATGGGAATACTCCCTGATATAGGAGTAAGGATAAAAGATAAAAAAGCTAAATACGAAGCATATGCTGAAAGAGCAGTAAATTCGCTAAAAGCAGAATTGGAGAAGATAGGGTATGAAGATCATTGTTGATGCATTTGGTGGGGACAATGCTCCCCTTGAAGTAATAAAGGGATGTTCAAGAGCTGTTCGGGAGCTTGGTGTTGAAATTATCCTGACAGGAAGCTCTGATAAGATAAAAAAATGTGCGGCAGACAACGGCATAAGCTTAAAAGGCATTAAAGTAGCACATACAGATGATGTTTTTGATATACATGAAGAACCGAAGGAAATTATAAAGTCCGGCAAGAATTCATCAATGGGACTCGGACTTCAGCTTCTTGCTGACGGCAAGGGCGACGCTTTCGTTTCTGCCGGAAGCACCGGAGCTCTCGTAATGGGTGCGACCTTCATCGTCAAGCGTATCAAAGGCATTAAGCGTGTTGCACCTTCACCGGTGATGCCGGCAGATAAAGGAAGTTTTGTCCTTGTCGATGCAGGAGCAAATACAGAGTGCAGACCTGAAATGCTGGTGCAGTTTGCAATAATGGGCTGTGCATACATGGAAAAGGTAATGGGAGTAAAGAACCCTAAAGTCGGACTTCTCAACATCGGTGCAGAGGATACAAAGGGCAGAGACCTTGAAATCGAGACCTATAAGCTGCTGAAGGAGTCTGGTATGAACTTTGTCGGAAATATCGAGGCAAGAGACATCCCTGAAGGAGAAGTACAGGTAATTGTTACTGACGGTTTTACAGGAAATGTAGTCCTCAAACTCTATGAGGGACTTGGTCACTTCTTCTCGAATAAGATAAAGTGGCTCTATTCCGGAGTCGGCAAGCTCGGAGCTCTGCTTTCGCTCAACAAGATAAAGACTTTCAGAAAGCAGATGGACTATAAAGAAGTCGGAGGCTCAGCTCTTCTCGGAGTTAAAAAGCCGGTAATAAAAGCTCACGGAAGTTCAGACGCTACAGCATTCTTTAATGCTGTAAGACAGGCAAAGAAGTGCATAGAGACTAATGTTACAGGAGAAATAGAGAGCTACGTTGCCCGTATTTCAGCTTCCGACAAGGAGTAAGCGTAATGGAAAAAATAGAAAAATTTGAAGAAACGATAGGCTATACTTTCAAAAATAAACAATTGCTTCATCAGGCATTTTCACACTCCTCATATGCAAACGAGAAAAAAGACCCGAGCGGAAGCAATGAGAGACTTGAATTCCTCGGAGACAGTGTTCTTTCGATAGTCGTATCTGACTTCCTGTATAAGAACATCAATGTCGCTGAGGGCGAGCTCACTAAATTGAGAGCTTCTTTGGTATGTGAGAAGTCGCTTCATATATTCGCACAGCAGATACATCTTGGCGACTATCTCCTTCTCGGAAAAGGAGAAGAAAATACCGGCGGAAGAGAGCGTCCTTCGATACTTGCGGATGCTTTCGAGGCTGTCATTGCAGCAATATACCTCGACGGAGGCATGGAGGCTGCTGCAAAGCATATCCTCAGATTCATGCCGGACGATATACAGTATACCAAAAAGCCTGTATTCAGCGATTTTAAGACGGTACTTCAGGAGATAGTCCAGAAGAATCCGGAGGAAAAGGTCGAATATGTTCTTATCGGAGAAGAGGGCCCTGACCACAACAAGAGATTTGTTGTAGAGGTAAGGCTCAATTCACAGGTCATCGGCAAAGGAAAAGGAAAGAGCAAGAAAGAAGCTGAACAGTTTGCAGCAAGAGAGGCTCTTGAACTTATGGGTTATGAAGCACAGTAACATATCTATATTTATCCCTCATGTGGGATGTCCGCATCAGTGCAGCTTCTGCGACCAGAGGACTATTAGCGGTGCTCAGCATCTTCCGGACGGAAATGAGGTCAGGGAGATATGCAGTCAGGCACTTGCTGAAATAAAGTCGCCGGAGAATACCGAGATAGCTTTTTTCGGCGGCAGTTTTACAGCTATTCCCCATGACTATATGACCGAGCTTCTTGAAGCGGCTGAAGAATTTGTGGGTGAGGGTAAGTTCAGCGGTATCCGCTGCTCAACACGTCCGGACTGCATAGACGATGAGATACTCAGTCTGCTGAAACAAAGCGGAGTAACTGCAATTGAGCTCGGAGCTCAGTCCATGTCGGAAAAAGTGCTTGAACTAAATGAACGTGGTCATACATCAGCTGACGTTGTAAAAGCTGCCGGACTTATCAAAAATTACGGCTTTGAGCTTGGCTTGCAGATGATGACGGGACTTTACGGAAGCAGCGTACAGACAGATATGGAGACTTTCAACAAGCTTGCGGAGCTTTGTCCTGCTGTCATGAGGATATACCCTGTTGTTATACTCAGCGGCACTAAACTTGCGGAGCTTTATAAAAGCGGAGAATATGTTCCTTATAGTTTCGACGAGGCTGTGGAGCTATGCTCAGAGATATTGCAGTATGCTGATGAAAAAGGGATAAGAGTGATAAAGTGCGGACTTCATGCAAGTGAGTTCGTAGAGCAGGATATGGTCGGAGGATTCTATCACCCTGCATTTCGTGAATTGTGTGAGAGCAGGATATACCTCAGAAAGATAGAGGAGCTTGCAGAAGGCTGCAGCTATGTCCACATCTCAGTTCCTTCAAGAGATATAAGCAGAGCTGTAGGACACAAAAAGAGCAATATTGAGTATTTCAGACAAAAAGGCATAGAGATAAAGGTCAGCGGTTCAGCTGATGATAAAATATCAGTTATAGAAAGGCGGTGAGCAGGTGTACCTCAAATCACTGGAAATACAGGGCTTCAAATCCTTTCCGGACAAGATAAGCCTTACCTTTGACAAGGGACTTACAGCGGTAGTCGGTCCCAACGGCAGCGGAAAAAGTAATATCGGTGACTCAGTTCGTTGGGTACTCGGAGAGCAGTCCACAAAAACTCTCAGAGGAAACAAAATGGAGGACGTTATTTTTTCCGGTACTGTTGCCAGAAAGCCAATGGGCTTTGCGGCGGTAACGCTGAATATAGACAACTCCGATAAGACCCTTGCGGACATGGAAGACGAGGTAGCAATAACAAGAAAGCTCTACCGCAGCGGCGAGAGTGAGTATATGATAAACGGACGACAGTGCCGTCTGAAAGATATAAATGAACTTTTCATGGATACAGGTCTCGGACGTGACGGATATTCTATCATAGGTCAGGGCCGTATCGCTGAGATAGTCGGAGCAAAGAGCAATGAACGCCGTGATATTTTCGAGGAAGCGGCAGGTATCTCCAAATTCAGGTATAAAAAGCTTGAAGCCGAGCGAAAGCTGACTGCTGCACAGGAGAATCTTCTGAGACTTACTGATATTCTCTCAGAGCTTGAAGGACGAGTTGAACCGCTGAGGATACAGTCGGAGAAGGCACAGAAGTTCGTGAAGCTCGCCGAAGAGAGAAAGAGACTCGAAATATCAGTATGGGTGAATCGTCTTGACGAGCTTAAAATTCAGCTTGAACAGCTCGAAGAAAAGATACTCATAAAGCAGAATGAGTACGAGAATATCGAGAACGATATCCAGAATGAAGAGGATAAAATATCTGAAGGATACCGTAAAATGCAGGAGAGTACGATACGCTCCGATGAGCTCAGAAGAAAGATGCTCGAAGAGGAGCAGGAAGCTTCTGAAATGAAATCCGGTATCGCAGTTTATGAGAACGATATCAAGCACTGTAACGAAGCGATAGAGGCTGCGAAAAAGAGTATTGAGGGCTCTGAGGACAGCAAGAAGTCACTTTTGGCTGACCGAAAGAAAGCTGAGGAAAAACTCGAAGAACTCAAAAAAGCTCAGACAGAGCTTGAAAAGGAAATAGCTGATGTAACTGAGAAATTCGAGGAAGCTGAGCAGGAGAATTCACGTCTTGGTGACAGGGTAAATCAAGCCGGAAGCAAGATTAATGACCTGTATATTCGTCAGAGCGAGTATCGTTTTGCTATAGAATCGGCTAAGTCTTCCATAGAAGAAGATACGGCAAGACTTGCTGAACTCCGTGAAAGCGGGAATGAATTCGGCAGAAAACTTGATGAGTACAGAGCACAGCTTGCTGAAAGTAAAAAGGAAAAAGAGCAGTGCGAAGGCAAGTCGGGCGAGCTGAAAAATCGTCTCAGCGGACTTGAAAAACTCTACCATTCAAGACGTGATAGTTTTGAACAGGCTAAAGCAGAGTTCGAGAAGATGATATACGAACTCAAAGACAAGCAGCAGCGAAGAAAATTCCTCACTGACCTTGAAAATAATATGGAGGGCTTTGCGGGAAGCGTCAAGCAGATACTGAAAGCCTCAAAGCAGGGAAGACTCGGAGGAGTATTCGGCACTGTAGCTCAGAATATAAATGTAGCTCCTGAGTATGCGGTCGCAATAGAGACTGCACTCGGCGGAGCAATGCAAAATATAATAGTCGAGAACGAGGACATCGCTAAAAGATGCATCCGTTTCCTTAAAGAACAGCATGGCGGAAGAGCTACTTTTCTCCCCATTACTTCAGTAAAGGGACGTGAGCTGAACGAGTCCGGACTTGAAAACTGCGAAGGATATATCGCAAATGCAAGCCGGATAGTTGGTTATGACCCTAAGTTCAGCGGAATTATAGCTTCACTTCTTGGCAGGATAGTAATAGCTGAGGATATCGATACAGCAACTGTTATCGCTAAAAAGTACGGCTATAAGTTCAGGATAGTGACGCTTGACGGACAGGTCATCAACGCCGGAGGTTCATTCACCGGTGGTTCGGCTCAGAAGTCGGCAGGCGTTATAACAAGAAAAAATGAAATAGACGAACTTGACACCGCTATCGAAAGCTTATCAGCTGAAAGGGATAAGCTGAAAGTCAACGCCGAGAAGCTTCGTGCTGAATCTGAGAAGCTCAGGTTCGACTCGGAGGCAGTAAAGTCTGAGATAGCTCAGAATGATGCGGATGCGGTAAGGATAAATGCAGAAATATCGACTCTGAATTCTCTCATAACGCAGACGGATTCGCAGTCTGAGAATTCCGGAAAGCTCATTTCTGATATTGAGCAGAAGATAGAGAGTTCAAAGCAGACGATAGAAGATTCTGAAAAATCTCTTGCTGAAACTGAGGAGGAGATCCGCACTGAGGAAGATAAGCTTGCTCAGGGTAAGGACTTCCGAGAAAAGCTCAGGTCACAGCGAGCTGAATTATCCGAGAAGCTATCAGCACTCAAAATAAAAAGCATTGAGTACGTCAAGGACACTCAGGCTCAGGAGCTTGAAATACAGCGTATTGCTGCAAGTCTGAGCGAGATAGAGCATGGAAGTCAGGTATTCCACGACGAGATAAACCGTCAGAATGACATCATCTCTCATAAGCAGATAGAGATAGACAGGCTCAAAGAGAAGCTCGCAGGTTTCAAGGACAATACAGCTTCATATAATGAACAGATACTCCGCTATCAGTCCATGCACAGCGAGCAGAATAAGCTCGTAAATGAGCTGAATAAGGGACTTAAACAGTTCAATGAAGCTAAAGAGAAGATATCCCGTGAGATCACTATGCTTGAAGAACGCCGTGAGGCAAGACGCAGAGACAATGATTTCATACGAAATCAGCTCCACGATGTTTATGAGCTGACACTTTCTGAGGCTGTCGAGCTTGCTGAGAAAATAGAGGACATGAATGCAGCTCAGCAGGAGCTCAATAATGTCAAAAATCAGATCAAGAGACTCGGAAGCGTAAATGTTGACGCTATCGAAGAGTATCGTGAAGTGTCTGAAAGATACGAATTTATGTCCGGACAGATAGCTGATGTACAGAAGTCGAAGTCAGAGCTTGAAAAGCTCATAGCCGGACTTACTGAGGATATGTGCAGGATATTCTCCGAGAGTTTTGCGATAATCAATTCAAACTTCAAGGAAATATTCGTAGAGCTGTTCGGCGGAGGTAAAGCTGAACTTATACTGACCGATCCGGAGAATGTTCTTGAATCCGGAATCGAGATAAGCGTAGCACCGCCCGGTAAGGTCATAAAGAACCTTATCTCACTTTCAGGCGGAGAGCAGTCCTTTGTTGCGATAGCGATATATTTCTCAATACTCCGCCTAAGACCGGCACCGTTCTGTATCCTTGACGAGATAGATGCTGCTCTTGACGAGGTAAACGTAAGGAAGTATGCACAGTATCTGAAAAAGTTCACGGATACAACTCAGTTCGTGCTTGTAACTCACAGAAGAAGTGCTATGGAAGAGGCAAATGTTCTATACGGAGTTACGATGCAGGAAGACGGTATATCCAAGCTTTTGAAGATGGAACAGGTCGATTTTCAGGAAGACGTTGCAGACGTACAATAAAAATGTCCTTTTTGGACGTGGTAAAACGAATATTAATACAGAGCCGTTTTTTAATGGCAGATTGGAACAATTATGGGTATTTTTTCTAAGATCGCAGCTGGTCTGCGAAAGACTAAAGACAGTTTCCTTGGCAGATTAAAAAGAATTTTCAACTCATTTACAAAAATCGATGAGGAGCTTTTTGAAGAGCTTGAAGAAGCTATGATAATGAGCGACATCGGTGTTGAGACTTCTGAGGAGATCTGCGACCGTTTACGCAAAAAGATCAAGGAGCGTGGAATTACCGATCCTAACGAGATAATGGAACTTATTCAGGAAGTTATCGGAGAAATAATGGGCGACGATACAGGTCTTGACCTTACACAGTCACCGGCAGTAATAATGGTCATCGGTGTAAACGGAGCTGGAAAGACTACTACTATCGGCAAGCTTTGCTATCAGTTCAAGAATGAGGGCAAGAAGGTGCTCGTTGCAGCAGCTGATACTTTCCGTGCCGCAGCTATAGATCAGCTCGAAGTGTGGACTGAAAGAGCCGGAGTAGACATCGTTAAACACGCAGAGGGCTCAGACCCGGGTGCGGTAGTATACGACGCTCTTGAAGCTGCACAGGCAAGAGGATGCGACGTTGTTATAATCGATACTGCCGGAAGACTTCACAATAAGAAGAATCTCATGGAGGAGCTTGCTAAGATAAACAGAATTATCGACAATAAAGCAGGCGATAGTTCAAGGGAAGTACTTCTCGTGCTTGATGCAACTACAGGACAGAATGCTGTTAATCAGGCTAAGCTGTTCAGCGAGACTGCACCTATAACAGGTATCGTTCTCACAAAGCTTGACGGTACTGCAAAGGGCGGTATAGTAATTTCAATAAAGAATGAACTCGGCATACCGGTAAAGCTTATCGGTGTGGGCGAAAAGATAGACGATCTTCAGCCGTTCGACAGCCGTACATTCGTCGAGGCTCTCTTCAGTGACAACGACTTCGATGAGGAAGATGAAGAAGAGACAGAACTCGAAGAAAACGAGACAGAAGCTGATGAAGATGCAGAGTATGAAGAGGAATATTCTGAGGACGAAGAGTACGATGAGGATTCGGACGAAGACTTCGATGATGAGGATGAAGAAGAATACTCTGACGACGATGATGAAGACGATGAGGAAGAAGCTCTCGAAGCTATCAAAGAGTACTACGGAGATAAGCTTCAGGATGTGTCCGATGCTGAGCAGGAAGACGAAGACAGTGTGATAGCTGCTGAGGGCTACGTTTACAATACCAACTACATGGACAGCTGGGAAGATGATGAGGACGAAGACGATGACGAAGTAAGTACTGAGTATGAAGAAGCTGAGGAAGATGAAGCTTCTGATGATGAGTACGAAAATGACGAGGAAGATATAGAAGAGACTGACGAAGAAGAGCAGGAAGAAGTGCCTGCTGAGGAACCTGAAAAGAAGAAGAAACGTGGATTCTTCAGCCGTCTGTTCGGAAGAAAGGACGAAGATGATGATTAAAAAGGTCGTAATGGCTACAAATAATGCAAATAAGCTTCGTGAGGTAAGGGAGATACTTTCTCCGCTCGGTATAGAGGTCATTTCTCAGAAGGAAGCAGGTGCGGATGTTGAAGCTGATGAAACCGGAGATACATTCAAGGAAAATGCCATAATAAAAGCTCAGGCAGTTTTTGATTTAGTGGAGTATCCGGTCATCGCTGATGACAGCGGACTTTGTGTCGATGCACTTGACGGCCGTCCGGGAGTATATTCAGCAAGATATGCTTCAAAGGGACAGGAATGTGATAAGCTCCTTGACGAGATGAAAGAAGTTCCGGATGAGAAGAGAACTGCAAGATTTGAGTGCTGGATAGCCTTTATGGATAACGAATTTACAGAAGTAGTTTCCGGCACCTGCAGCGGCAGTATAGGAAATGAGAAGCGAGGTACAAACGGTTTCGGATATGATCCGGTATTCCTCTATGAAGGACGTACTCTTGCGGAAATGGATGCAGACGAGAAGAACAAGATTAGCCATAGGGGAGCAGCTCTGAAAGAGCTGTATAAGTACCTGAAAGAAAGAAACGGTGATTGATATGCTTACAAGCAAACAGAGAGCATACCTCAGAGGTATCGCATCAACATATGAGACAATATATCAGATAGGAAAGGGCGGAGTTACAGAAGCTATGTGCAAGGACATTGCAGAGGCACTCCGTAAAAGAGAACTGATAAAGCTGAGAGTACTTGAAAATTCCGGCTGGACAGCAAGAGAAGCTGCTGATGCTGTAGCTGAGGCTACCGGAGCTGATGTAGTTCAGGTGATAGGAAGCAAATTTGTACTTTTCAAGCGTAACGAAAAAGATCCTGTCATCGAAAATATCCCGAAAGCAAAGTGATGTAGGTCAATACCGCAAGATGAATTTGGTGCGGTGTTGTCAAAAAAGGTTAATAACTGCAAGGAGGTGCGAAATGCGTATAGGAATATTTGGCGGAAGTTTTAATCCGGTGCATAACGGACATATTCATCTGGCAAAGGCAGCTGCTGAAGAGTTCAAGCTGGATAAGGTCTACCTTGTGCCGTCGAGAATATCGCCTCACCGTTCAAGTGATGAGTACGTTTCAGGACTCGACAGACTGGAAATGCTGAGGCTTGCAGCGGCAGATGATCCTCTTCTGGAAGTGAGCGATTTTGAATTATGTGCCGACAGAGTAAGTTATTCGATATATACTGTGGAGCATTTCCGGAGTGCTCACCCTGAAGATGAGCTGTTCCTTCTTGTGGGCAGCGATATGCTGCTTTCATTTGACAGCTGGTTCAGGTTTGAGGACATCCTTGATGAAGTGACGCTCTGTGTCGTTTCAAGGAACGACGGTGATATGAAGCTCCTGAAAAAGAAAGCAGATGAACTGGGACAATATGGTGAGGTACTTATAAGTGAATCTGCACCTGTAGTCGTTTCATCGACCGAAATAAGAAAAAAAATTGCAAAAAATAAGAATTTTGCTTGCTATCTTGACGAAAATGTAGTACAATATATAAGATCAAAAGGATTATATTCTTACAGAGGTGAAGCAAAATTGTTATTTGATCCTGATGAGAAAAAGAAATTTTTAAAGGCGAGATTGTCTGCAAAACGCTATGTTCATTCTCTGAATGTGGCTGCGGAATGCAGAAAACTGGCTATAAAATACGGAGAAGACCCTGATAAGGCTTACTTTGCAGGACTGCTCCATGATATATGCAAGGAACTGCCTGATGATGAGCAGAAGGCTCTTGTGCTCAAAAGCAGCTTTACGGTCTGCCGTGAGGAACTTGAAACACGCTCTCTGTGGCACGCAATTGCCGGAGCTTATTTTATCAAGACAGAATTTGGTGTCGAAGATATTGACATCCTTAACGCTGTAAGATTCCATACAGTCGGAAGAGCAGGTATGTCAAGACTTGAAGAGATAGTGTATCTCGGTGATCTTATCTCCGCAGACAGGGATTATAAGGATGTCGACAGAATGAGGAAGCTTTCGTATTCAAGTCTGAATGCAGCTATGCTGGAAGCTTTTGCTTTTTCTATAAAATCAGTGGTGAAAAAGGGCGGACTTGTGCCTGTTTGTACTGCTGAGGGGTATAATTTTTATACAAGGTTACAAATAGAAGAAAAGAATAAGGTTAGTGCGAAAAGAGGACTCAAATGAACGAAATGGATAATAATGAGGAAATTATCAGTAATTCAGCCGGCACGTCGAACCCAAAGCCGCTGAGAAAACTGAAAAGGATACAGCCTTCAAAGGCTGCTCCGAATATAAATGAGCAGAACAATGTGTATCACGGAGCTCATGAAGCTCCGCCGCACGATATGAATGAATATCACGGTCTGCATGAAGCTCCGCCTGCACAGCAGTATCATGGACTTCACGAAGCTCCGCCTATGAGACAGGGATTCGTTGAAGAACAGGCATACCTGAATGAAGAGCCTGAACCGAAAAAAGCCGGCAAGAAGAGAAGCTGGAAGGATATTCTGGTAAAGGTAGCTGCAATAACAGGAAGTCTCGTGCTGATTTTGGCGTTGATACTTAATATGCCGATACTCTGGTATAAAAAGAATGGCGTAAAAGAGCGAGTATCAGTTATAACTTATTTCAAACGCTGGCAGCCGCTTGTTGAGATCGAGGGCGAACTTGATAAAACATCTATCGACCCTAAAGTCAATACAGAAGTTATGCCGGATGATGACGGTCTTGATCTTCCACAGCTGGTTGAAGGTCAGTTTACAGTAATGTTCCTCGGATTCGATGAGGAGTCATTCAATACCGATGTTATGTGGATATGCCAGTTCGACATCATGGCTGGTAAGCTTAGAATACTTCAGATACCAAGAGACTCAGCTGTGCCGGACTTCACAAGTTCACCAAATACAAAGTTCAACAGCATATATTCAATGGGCGACCAGGATATCCAGCCTCCTATACAGCGTGTTTTTGACGCAGTATATCAGTGCTTCGGCATCCCGATAGATGCATATGTTACAACAACCTGCTTCGACATCGTTGATCTTGTCGACTGCGTCGGAGGTATCCCGATGACTCTTGATGCACCTATACAGTATGACGGTGTCACAATCGTAGACTCCGGAGATGTTGTACTGAACGGTGTGCAGTCTGAGTGGTTCATCAGATACCGTAAAGGCTGGCTTGAAGGCGATATCGGACGTATTCAGAATCAGAGAAGATTTATGGCAGCTGCAATGCAGAAAATGCTGAATATCGCTAAGGACGAGGGCAAGGCAAAGCTTTACAGCTATATGAAACAGATCTACGATCATAAGTGGATAGCTACAGATATGAGCATCGAAGATCTTAGCAAACTTATCGATTTCGCATCAAATCTGACAATGGACAGCGTTCAGGTGGATATGGTCCCTGGTGAGGGAAGCGATGGAACAAAGCCGTATTTTGGTCCGGACGGAAGAGAATACTCAATATACTCCATTCACCTTCAGGAGACTCTTAACCTGCTGAATGAGTACTATAGACCATATCAGCAGCCCCTGACCAAAAATGATACAGCTATAATCGAGTGGATAACAGAACACGCAGTATCTAACTACGATAATAAAACACAAACTCTTGATAAGGTGCTGAATGGAGCAGAGCCGGCAAGAGCTTCCGGTTAACTCAGAGAATGAAAGGCGGTAAATATGACTGAGAAAGAAAAACTTGAACTTATAATTAAAACTCTCGATTCCAAAAGGGGCGAGGATATACAGGCAATAAGAATATCAGACCTTACTATTCTTGCGGATTACTTCGTAATAGTAAACGGTACCAGCAATACTCACGCACGTACACTTGCTGATGAAGTTGAGTTCCAGATGTCACAGAAGGGCATCGAACCGCTCCGCCGTGAGTCTGATACGGGAAATACATGGATAGTGCTCGATTATGGCGACATTATAATCCACGTATTCTATAAGGAGACCCGCAGCTTCTACAAGCTTGAGGGACTCTGGGCTGACGGTGAGCAGCTTGACATAAGCGAGTATATCACCAAGGAGTAACAGCTGATGCGGACAAATAATGAGACTGGAAAAAAATATGCACTTTTTATAGGTGCATATCTTCTTGTAAAAACTATACTCAATATGATAATAGGCGGTGAGTTTGTCTTTGCCGAGCTTCTCCTCGCAGTTATAATGTCGATTGCACTTTATACTGGAATAAAATACGTAAATACAACTGTTGCGGTAATTATGATGATAATAGTTATCGTTAATTTTGATGATAATATTATCAATTTGCCTGGGAGCTTTATTTATCTCATAGAAGCAGCTATAGATACCGGCTGTGCGGCAGCACTGCTGTTCCAGTCTGACTTAAAAGAGCATTTTACAAATAATCTGGATATCAATTGATAGTCCGATAAATACATATATTGAATAAAGGAATGATAAAAATGGGAAGATATGATTTCAGATCTATCGAAGAAAAATGGCAGAAATACTGGGATGAACATGATACATTCAAGGCTTCTGATGACTACAGCAAGAAGAAGTTCTATGGTCTTGTAGAGTTCCCTTATCCGTCCGGACACGGTATGCACGTTGGTCATATTAAGGCTTATTCAGGTCTTGAGGTAGTTTCACGTAAACGCAGACTCGAAGGATATAATGTGCTTTTCCCTATCGGATTCGATGCCTACGGACTTCCTACTGAAAATACTGCTATCAAGGAAAATATCCACCCAAGAATAGTTACAGACAGAAATATTGAAAAGTTCACCGGACAGCTCAAAACTGTAGGCTTCTCCTTTGACTGGTCAAGAGTTGTTGACACAACAGAAGAGGGATACTATAAGTGGACACAGTGGATATTCCTCAAAATGTTTGAAAAGGGACTCGTTTTCCGTGATAAGACTTCTGTAAACTACTGCCCAAGCTGTAAGGTCGTACTCTCAAATGAGGACTCTCAGGGCGGTAAATGCGACGTTTGTCACAGCGATATTATCCAGAAGACCAAGGAAGTATGGTACCTCCGCATAACAGAGTATGCCGACAAGCTCCTTCAGGGACTTGAAGAGGTTGACTATCTCCCTAATGTAAAGCTCCAGCAGCAGAACTGGATAGGAAAGTCAACAGGTGCATTTGTTGATTTCAAAATAAAAGAGCAGGACGAGAAGCTCCGCATATATACAACACGTCCGGACACACTTTATGGTGTAACATTCATGGTAATCGCTCCGGAGCACCCTATTATCCAGAAGTACAGAGATTCTATCTCAAATATACAGGCACTCGATGACTACAAGACTGAGTGTGCTAAGAAGAGCGAATTTGAGAGAACTCAGCTCGTAAAGGACAAAACCGGCGTTAAGATAGAGGGACTTACAGGTATCAATCCTATTACCGGCAAAGAGATACCTATCTACATCTCTGACTATGTAATGATGGGTTACGGTACAGGTGCTATAATGGCAGTTCCTGCACATGATACAAGAGACTACGATTTTGCTAAGAAGTTCGGTATCGATATAATCGAAGTTATCAAGGGCGGAGACATCTCCAAGGAAGCTTATACAGGTGAAGGTGAGCTTGTAAACTCCGGCGAGCTCAATGGTCTTTCAAACAAGAAAGATGCTATTAATAAGGCTCTTGAAATACTTGAAAAGCTTGGATGCGGCGAAAAGGGCGTTCAGTATAAGATGAAGGACTGGGCATTCAACCGTCAGAGATACTGGGGAGAACCTATCCCGATAGTTCACTGTGATAACTGCGGTATGGTCGCTGTACCTTATGAGGAGCTCCCACTCAGACTTCCTGAAGTTGAGAACTTTGAACCCGGTACAGACGGCGAGAGCCCTCTTGCTAAGATAGACAGTTACGTAAAGTGTAAGTGCCCTAAGTGCGGCAAGGACGCAAGAAGAGAGACCGATACTATGCCTCAGTGGGCTGGTTCATCATGGTACTTCCTCCGTTACTGCGATCCGCACAACGATAAGGAATTCGCATCACAGGAAGCTCTTAAATACTGGATGCCTGTAGACTGGTATAACGGCGGTATGGAGCACGTTACACGTCATATGATCTACAGCCGTTTCTGGCATAAGTTCCTCTATGACCTCGGTCTTGTTCCAACAGCTGAGCCTTACGCAAAGAGAACAGCTCAGGGACTTATCCTCGGTCCGGACGGCGAAAAAATGTCTAAGTCAAGAGGAAATGTCATAGACCCTAATGATGTCGTTGCAGAGTACGGTGCTGATGTACTCAGACTTTACGTACTCTTCATGGGCGACTATGAAAAGGCAGCTCCTTGGAGCGAGTCCAGCATAAAGGGATGCAAGCGTTTTGCTGACCGTGTATGGGGACTTCAGGACATAATGGTCGATGGTGACGATTATAGCGATAAGCTTCGCAGCAACTTCCATAAGACAATAAAGAAAGTCAGTGAGGACATTGAGGCAATGAAGTTCAATACTGCTATTGCTGCAATGATGACTCTTATCAATGATATATATGCAGCAGGTTCAATAACAAAGGCTGAGCTTGGTACATTCTGCACTCTCCTTTACCCGTTTGCACCTCATATATCTGAGGAAATGTACAATGCAGCATTCGGTACAGTTCTCAGTGAACAGAGCTGGGTCGAGTTCGACGAGGCTCTTTGTCAGGATGAGACTATCGAGATAGTTGTACAGGTAAACGGCAAGCTCAAGACAAAGCTCAATATAGTTGTTGACGCTGATAAGGATTCCGTTATAGCTGAGGCTATGGAAGACGCTAAGGTCAAGGAAGCAGTTGAGGGCAAAAATATTGTCAAGCAGATATATGTACCAAATAAACTTGTTAATATTGTTGCAAAATAACGAAATTTGAAATAGCGAAAAAAATGCTTGACAATCATAAAAAAATATGCTAAACTATTAGTATATTATATGATTTTTATATCTGCTGTTTTCAGAGATAGGGATGACTGACACTCATTTATGAGTGATTAGTATAGATGTACGAGGTCAGCTTCGTGCAACCTCTGAATAAGGGAGGGAAAGAAGTGGCAGAAGTTCGTGTTGGCAAAAACGAATCTTTAGATACAGCTCTTAAGAGATTTAAGAGATCATGTGCAAAGGATGGCGTCATTGCTGAAGTACGTAAGAGAGAGCATTACGAAAAGCCTTCAGTAAAGCGTAAGAAGAAGTCTGAGGCAGCTCGTAAGCGTAAGTATTGATCTTACGAAAAATTTATGTTGATAAAAGCGATCCTTCGGGTTCGCTTTTTCATTTATTGAACGGAGTTGACTATTTTAATGGGATTCAGACACAAGATAACCAAAACCGAGACAGAATTTGCGTTCAGGAAGACAGTCAATATTACTCCGGAGTTTTTGAAAAAACACGGGATAAAAGGTCTGATACTTGACGTCGATAATACCCTGACTACGCACGATAACCCTGTACCGGCAGAAGGTATCATCGAATGGCTTGAAAAAATGAAAAAGAACGGGATAAAACTTATGATAGTTTCAAATAATCATCCTGAAAGAGTAAAGCCGTTTGCTGACCCTCTCGGACTTGAATTCGTGTCGGACAGCGGTAAGCCGCTCAGAAGAGGTTATACAGAGGCAATGAAGCGGATGAAGCTCTCTCCGAGAGAGACAGGTGCGGTCGGAGATCAGCTGTTTACCGACGTTTGGGGAGCAAATTTTGCCGGAGTCAGAATGATATATGTGTCTCCCATTGAACTTGAGGGCAGACATAAAAGATTTATCAGATTCAAAAGAGTGCTGGAAAAACCATTCCTGCCAAAAAAATTTATTGATGAAAAATAAAGGAGAATCCATATGATAAAGAAGATCCTTGTTATACACGGACCAAATCTTAACCTCTTAGGTGAACGTGAACCCGGAGTTTACGGAAATACAAGCATAGATGTACTTAACAGTAATATCATTGACAGAGCTAAAGAACAAGGACTTGAATGTGAGATATTCCAGTCAAATCACGAGGGAGCTATCATAGATAAGCTCCACGCTGCAAGAACTTCTTTTGACGGAGTTATAATAAATGCCGGAGCCTATACTCATTACAGCTACGCTATACGTGATGCTATATCTGCAATAAAGATACCTTGTATTGAGGTTCACATAAGCAACGTTTTCGCAAGAGATGAATTCCGTTCAAATTCAGTTATCGCACCTGTATGCAAGGGAAGCATCAGCGGTTTCGGATTTGGAAGCTATTATCTTGCAGTTCAGGCACTTGCTGAACTTTAAGGAGGAAAAATCTTGACAAGAGCAAATAAACTTTTTGAACATTTCAAGGACGCAGATTGTGCCCTCATAACTTCAGACATAAACAGAAGATATTTTACAGGTATGAAGTCATCGGCCGGAGTCGTAGTTATACTTCCTGAAAAGACCTATCTTCTTATCGATTTCAGATATATCGAGAAAGCTCGTGCGACAGTAAAAGATGCAGAGGTAATCGAGCTGAAAAAGCTCTTTCCTCAGCTTACGGAGATATTCAAGGCGAATCATGTTAAATCAGTAGCCATAGAGTCCGAGACAATGACAGTAAAGGAGCTTAACAGCTATAAGCATTTTTTTCATTATCTGGAGATCAACGAATCAGACTCGCTGAGCAATGCTATTAACTCTCTCAGAATGATAAAGGACGAGGATGAGATAAAGTGCATCAGAAAAGCTCAGGAGATAGCTGAAAAGTCCATGAATGAGCTTCTTCCATTTATCAAAGTCGGAGTTACAGAGCGTGAGATAGCTCTTGAACTCAACAGACTTATGTTCAAAAACGGAGCAGAGGACTTGTCCTTTGAGACTATCGTCCTTTCAGGAGCAAATACTTCGATGCCTCATGGAGTTCCGTCAGACAAAAAAGTTGAGGACGGCGACTTTGTCCTCATGGACTTTGGTGCTGTATGGAATGGCTATCACAGCGACATGACAAGAACTTTGTGCGTCGGTGAGCCTACAGAGGACATGCGGAAAGTGTACGGTATTGTCCTTGAAGCTCAGCTCGCAGGCATAAAGGCTGCAAAAGCCGGCATCACAGGCTGCGACCTTGACTCTGTTGCAAGAGAGATCATCCGCAAGGAAGGTTATGGCGAATGTTTCGGTCACTCACTCGGACACGGTGTCGGACTTGAAATACATGAAAAACCAAATGCTTCTCCGAACTATAAGCTCTCGCTTCCGGAGGGAACTGTAGTCACAGTCGAGCCGGGTATCTATATACCGGGAAAATTCGGGGTTCGTATTGAGGACTTTGTCATAATCACTGAAAACGGATGCGATAATTTGACGAAAATTGATAAAAATCTCATAACTTTGTAATAATATCATTTAGGGTATTGCAAAAAAACATAAAATGTGGTAAAATAAACTATAATCTTTAATTGAAATTACGGAGGTATTTTTAATGATTTCAGCAGGCGATTTCAGAAACGGCGTTACTTTTGAGCTCGATGGACAGGTTGTTCAGGTTATCGAGTTCCAGCACGTAAAACCAGGTAAGGGTGCCGCTTTTGTAAGAACTAAATACAAGAACGTTATCACAGGCTCAGTTGTTGAAACTTCTTTCAACCCAACTGCTAAGTTCCCAACAGCTTTCGTTGAGAGAAAGGATATGCAGTACAGCTACAATGACGGCGAGCTTTACTACTTCATGGATCTTGAAACTTATGAGCAGGTTCCGATCAGTGCATCTACTCTCGGCGACAGCTTCAAGTTCGTTAAGGAAGAAATGATCTGTAAGATCCTTTCTTACAAGGGTAACGTTTTCGGCGTAGAGCCACCAAACTTTGTTGAGCTCGTTGTTACTCAGACTGACCCAGGTTTCAAGGGCGATACAGCTACAAATGCTACAAAGCCAGCTATACTTGAGACAGGTGCTGAGGTAAAGGTTCCTCTCTTCATCAACGAAGGAGAGAAGATCCAGATCGATACAAGAACCGGCGAGTATATGTCAAGAGCATAATTTAATTATTGTCATTAAATTGAGAGGAGGAGCTGTTTATGAAGCTTACCGAAAAAATGTCTTATTTACAGGGACTGCTTGATGGTCTCGAAATTGATAACTCTACAAAAGAGGGCAAAGCATTACTTCAGATGTCTGAGGTCATGTCTGAGTTAGTAGTTTATGTAGAGGATCTTCAGTCACAGGTAGATGAACTCACAGAGCTTTGTGATATTCTCGATGAGGATCTCGGTCAGGTAGAGGACGACCTCTATGAGGACTGCGAAAATTGCGACGGTGATTGCGAAAATTGCGACGAAGAAGACTGGAGAGATGACGGAGAAGACGATATCGACGATGATGACGATGAGTTCGATTTCGACGATGATGACGATGAGCTTTATGAGATCACATGTCCTACTTGCGGAGATACTATTCTGCTTGATGATGGTATGATCGAAGAAGGCTCTATCAATTGTCCTAACTGTAACGAGCTTCTTGAATTTGACTATGATGATCTTACTATCGAGGATTTCGAGAGCGAAGATGAAGAGTCTGATAAAGAAGAGGCTAAGTCTGAGGACAAGTAATAATCAATAACCTTATAGACAGGCACAGTTCATTCTGTGACCTGTCTTTTTTATTTGCATTTATCAGATTAAAAGAAAGTACAAACCATTCAAGCGTGTCCTTTGTTGGTATCATCTGCTATGTTTCTCTATGTCGAATTGCTCTGCTGGAAAATCGTGAGGATATGAGGGTTTCAGGAGTAAAGTGAAAGAATTGTAATTGAAAAAAATGTAATGATATGTTATTATATAATGTAGTAAGTCATGGAGGTAAAAAAATGACAAACATTTTATTAGTTGAAGATGATAAAAGTATAGTAGTAAATCTTACTGAATTTCTTTCAAAGGAAGGGTTCAGCGTAAAAAATGCTAACGGACAGAATAAGGCACTCGAAATGATAGAAAATGAGCATTTTGACCTTGTACTTCTCGATGTTTCTCTCGCAGAGGGAAACGGATTTGCTGTGTGTTCAGCAATAAAGTCGGATCATGATATACCTGTTATATTCCTTACGGCTTCAAGTGACGAGTTCAGTACAGTTACTGGATTTGAGCTTGGAGCGGATGATTATATACCGAAGCCGTTTCGTCCGAGAGAGCTTATACTAAGAATAAAGAACATACTTCGTCTTACAGGAGGAAGCGGCAGCGTCACTAAGCTTGGGGACGTTGTTGTAGACACTGTAAAGGGAATCGCAACTAAAAACGGAAACGATCTTTATTTATCCGCACTTGAATATAGATTACTGCTTGTGTTCATAAACAATCGTGGAGCAGTACTTTCAAGAACTCAGCTTCTTGAGGCGATATGGGATATAGCAGGGGAGTTCGTGAATGATAATACTCTGACAGTATACATAAAAAGACTGAGAGAAAAGATCGAAAATGATCCTCAGGATCCTAAAATTATAAAGACGGTACGTGGAATGGGATATAAGGTGGACTTATGATAAAAATATTGAGAAATTTTGAAGTGGGACTTTCTTTTTGGCTGATGATAGCTATTTCAGTTATCGCAGTAGCTGCGGCGAGCTTTAATGGGATTCGTACAGGCATCTTATTATCAGTTTTTTGTTTACTGTTTATAATCATTCATTTGGTGACTAATTTTTACAGATACAAGAAACTTACAGAGTTATCGTCAGATATAGATAAAGTGCTTCATGGTGATGAGCATATAGATTTTCATAAATACTCCGAGGGCGAGCTTGCTATACTACAGAACGAGATATGGAAAATGACTATAAGACTTCGTGAGCAGGAACAAAAACTAAGGGAGGATAAAGAATTTCTTGCAGATTCTCTTGCCGATATATCTCATCAGCTTCGTACACCGCTTACATCTATGAATCTTATAATGTCGCTTTTTTCAAGACCTGATACCACTATCGAAAAAAAGTCAGAGCTCATGCATGAAATGAACGGACTTCTGAGAAGAGTTGACTGGCTTATAACTACACTTCTAAAAATGTCAAAGCTTGATGCCGGAACTGTAAAATTCCGCAAGGACGAAGTACCTATGGAAAAGCTGCTCGAACAAGCTTGTATGCCTGTGCAGATACCTATTGAACTCAGAGAACAGAGGCTTATAATAAAAGGCTCCGGAACATTCAAAGGCGATATACAGTGGACCTGTGAAGCTATAGGCAATATAGTAAAAAACTGTATGGAGCACACTCCGGTTGGCGGCACTATTACTGTGACCGGTACAGATAATCCTTTATATAAGGAAATAAAGATAAAAGATACCGGATGCGGCATCAGAGCCGAAGACCTTCCGCATATATTTGAGCGATTCTATAAGGGAAATGAAAACAACAAACAGAGCTTTGGCATAGGTCTTGCACTTGCAAGAAACATAGTCAGCAGTCAGGATGGTACGCTTAAAGCGTGTAATTCTCCGGAAGGCGGAGCGGAATTTGAAATGCGTTTTTATAACGGTGCAGTTTAGTGACACATTTGTTATTTTAAAGTCACTGACCTGTCATAAACATCTGATATAATAATTACATCATCAAAGATAAGGAGAATTATCATGGAAATACTTAAAGTTGAAAATCTCACAAAAATATATGGTAAAGGCGAAAATCAGGTAAACGCTCTGGATAACGTTTCTTTTTCAGTTGAAAAGGGAGAGTTCGTAGCAATAATCGGTCCATCAGGTTCAGGAAAGTCAACACTTCTGCATATACTCGGAGGAGTTGATAAGCCTACAAGCGGTAAGGTATGGATGGACGGAAATGATGTATACGCACAGAACGATGAGCAGCTTGCTATTTTCCGCCGCCGTCAGGTTGGACTTATCTATCAGTTTTATAATCTTATCCCTGTACTTAACGTAACTGAGAATATAACTCTTCCGGTACTCATGGACGGAAGGCAGGTGAATGAAGCAAGACTTAATGAACTTCTGGATATACTGAAACTCAAAGGCAGAGAATCTCATCTTCCTAATGAGCTTTCAGGAGGTCAGCAGCAGAGAGTTTCTATTGGTCGAGCACTTATGAATGCACCGGCAGTCGTTCTTGCAGATGAGCCGACAGGAAACCTTGACAGTAAAAACAGTCAGGAGATAGTTGATCTTCTGAAAGTATCAAATCAGAAGTACAACCAGACACTTATTGTTATAACTCATGATGAAAATGTTGCACTTCAGGCAGACCGCATAATTGCGATTGAAGACGGAAAGATAAAGCGTGACGAGGTGATAAGAAAATGAACGTATTTCACAAGGTCACATTAGAAACTTTAAAGAAAAACCGTGTTCGTACAATTGTTACTATCATAGGAATAATACTTTCAACAGCTCTTATATGTGCTGTAACAACATCTGTTGTAAGCTTTATGGAATTCGGAAAAAAGATAGTTATACAACAGGAGGGCGACTGGCATGGATGTGCAGGTGTTGAAAACTATGACGAGTTTAAAAAGATAGAAGATGCCTCAGAGGTAAGCAAGGCTTTTTATTGCAGGAGTATCGGAAATGCAAAAATGAACTATGAAAGAGAAGTTTATTCTCAATATGATCCAATTTTAGCAGCCAATGAAGAATTTTTTAACAGTATGCCTGTGAATATAGTAAAGGGCAGACTTCCTGAATCATCAGACGAGATCATCTTTACTCCATTTGTATTAGAATATATGTATAAATCTAAGTATAAAGTAGGAGATAAGATAACATTTGATATAGGTGATCTTGAGATTTTAGATGGTGATGAAGACGGACCAAAGTATGATTTTACATATAAAACTTCAAGGACATATACTATAGTCGGCGAATATGACTCGATGTTATTAGATGGAAACGTGATGACTCTTGATGACGGCGGCGAGGCTTTATGCGATAACGATGAAGAATATGCTGTATATTTCAAGATGAAAAATCCAAATAAAGTCTATTCATTTATGTCGAATAATGATCTTATCGGTTCAACGAACAGCGAGCTTCTTGCATTTTCAGGTGTAGCAAGAAATGGTTCAACGATGCTGATATTATATGGATTTGCTGCTTTCCTTATCGCACTTATAGTATTCGGTTCTATCGCACTTATTTACAACGCTTTTGCTATTTCTATAAACGAGAGAACAAAACAGCTCGGACTTCTTTCTTCTATCGGAGCAACAAGAAAACAGATTAAGAAGATGATAGGTTTTGAGTCATTTATAGTAAGTGTCATAGGAATACCGCTTGGTATACTTCTCGGTATCGCAGGTATAGGAACTACATTTGCACTTCTCGGTGATAAGCTTGCTTCTATAAGTGAAATGTCAGCTGGTAACATCAAGCTTAAACTCGTTATTTCACCTATAGCTATTATTGCGTCGATATTAATAGCACAGTTCACAGTAAGAATGTCATCATGGATACCTACTGTAAGAGCACAGCGTGTTACAGCAGTTGAGGCTATACGTCAGAATAATGATATAAAGTCAGGCAAGAAGGTAAAAACTCCTAAGCTTGTTTATAAAGTTTTCGGATTTCCGGGAATGCTCGCACACAAGTACTTCAAGAGAAATAAGAAAAAATACAGAGCTACTATAATAAGCCTTTTTATGAGCATAGTTCTCTTTATTTCAGCGGCTTCATTTACAACTTATCTCGTTGAATCGGCTGAGACTTCCTTCGACTCTTTAACATACGATATAGAAGTTATTATAGGCGAAAATGAGGATATTTGTAAAGATAAAGTGCAGATCGATGAGCTTTTCAATAAAATGAAAGCTATTGATGATGTGACCGATTCTGCATATTCTATTACAACTGATGCTACAGGATTTTTTTCTGCGGATGATGTGTCAGGTTACGTAAAAGATACTCATTCAGCGAACGACGATAGCAAGTATGAGTTGACTATTCATATAGCTTTTGTTTATGATGAAGCTTATAAAAAGTTCCTGAAAAAAGAAGGACTCAGCGAAAGCGATTACATGGATCCTGAGCACCCTTTGGCAATAGTTGTGGATGGATTTAATATGTATGATACGTTTACTCAGAAGTATGAAAAGAGATATATGTTTAAACATGATGATGTAACTTTTGATTCAAGCGTATATGTCGGTGATAAGGAGCTTAGTGAAAACTATGGATTTGTTGGTTGGGAAAAAGGAAAGATGAAATATTCCAAGCTTGACCGCAAAGAAGGTGAAGAGCCTGAGTATAAGTATATTGATGAATCAGAGCTCTATACTACCAAAGAACTCAGGATAGGTCATATTACAGAAAATAGACCTCTGTTTATTGATGATAGCTTTACAGTGGATACGACACTCTATTATCCGCTTAGTTTCCGTGACAGTATGTTCACGTTTTATGATACTCGTGAATCAGGAGGCTATAGATTCGTTTTTACATCTGATGACCATAAGAATACTACTAAAAAAATGCGTGAGATCATAGATGATGAAAATATATCATTGGATTCGGTTTATGATTATGCAGAAGAAGTTGAGATGGTGAGAAATCTTATAACTATTATAAAAGTTTTTGCATACGGATTTATAATTATAATCTCACTTATCGCTGCGGCTAACGTATTCAACACTATTTCTACTAATATCAGTCTTAGAAGAAAAGAATTTGCTATGCTGAAATCTGTCGGAATGAGTAATAAGGGTCTCAACAGAATGATGAATTTTGAATGCCTGTTGTATGGATTCAAAGCGTTGATACTCGGACTCCCTGTATCAGCACTGGTTAACTACGGCCTTTATATGCTCGTTTCTGAGGGATTTGAAACTAAGATGCATATGCCTTGGAATGCAGTTGCTTTAGCTGTATTCAGCGTATTTGCTGTAGTATTCTCAACTATGATCTACTCGATATCAAAGATAAAAAAAGATAATACTATCGATGCTTTGAAAAATGAAAATACGTGAGAAATGCTCCCCGGAAGGGGAGCTTTCATTTTAAGTATTAAAACCGAGAAAAGTCTCATATTCATTACAGAGGTGATAAATATGAGCAGGATAATTGCGATAATAACAGCGATTCTGATGAGTGTACCGTGTGCAGCTGCGAATGCTAAGAAGGATAGTGGGGATAGTATCAAGGCTTATGTGCTGTTTGATTGCAGTACAGGAAAGATACTGGAGGAGAAGAATGGCGATGAGAGACTTAAAGCGGGATATTTAAGCAAACTTATGTCACTGCTTCTGATTGCGGAGAGCATAGAAAACGGAGATTTTAGTCTGGAAGATGAGCTGACAGCTTCGGAGTCGGTGAGTGGCACAAAAGGCTCAGTTATATGGCTGAAATCGGGGGATAAGCTGAGTACTGATGAGCTTATAAAATCAGTTATAGTTGGAAATGCAAACGACGCACTGATTGTTTTGGCAGAAAAAACGTCGGGGACTGTTGAGGAGTTTGTAATGGACATGAATGCAAAGGCGTTTGATCTGGGGATGCGTGATACATATTTCGTTTCGCCATATGGTTATTATGATGAAAGGGAGTATACGACCGCACATGATATTTCGGTTGTATGCTGTAAACTGTCGGAGTTCCAGTTTCTTGAAGAATATTTCTGCATCTGGAGAGACTTCGTAAAAGAGGGACAGACTGAGCTTGTAAATGAAAACACTCTCGCAAGGACCTATAAGAAGCACTGCGGATTCAAAGCAGCTCATTCGGACGAAAGCGGTTATTGTATAGCGGAGTGCGGAAAAAGCGAGAGCGGAGCGAAATTTGGAGCAGTCATACTTGGAGCTGAGAGTGAGGAAATAAGTTTTTCAAAGGCAAAAGAGCTTATAAATAGGGGAATGAGCGATTACCGTATCACAGCAGCTCATTTTCCTGATGATATACTAAAACCGGTAAAAGTGCGTAACGGACAGGAGTCTGCGGTAGATATAGAGCTTAGTGACAGTGGAAAAATAGTAGTCCCCAAAGCTGACCGCAAACTGAAAACGGTATTTGTGATACCTTCATTTCTTGTCGCACCGCTGCATAAAGGTCAGGTGATAGGGGAGGCGGTTTTTTATGACGGTAAAGAGCAGGTTTTTCAAACTGATATTATTGTAAAAAATGATGTTAATAAACTTGATTTTGATTACGTTTTGAAGAAAATGTTGTATAAAGTGTTGAAGTGAATGTGTTTATAATTGTTGCAAATATACAAAAGTAGAATTATTATCGCAAAGATACTTGAAAAAAATCTGAAAATATAGTATCATAAAGATGGTAAATTATATTTGTACGGTCAACCGTGCATATTGGAGGTAAATACAAATGTCTTTAAAACTTAACACCAAATACCTGAAGGATTTCATTAATGCTGATGAAATGACTGGTATCAAGGCACAGGTTGAAGCAGCAGCTGCTTCACTCCACAGCAAGTCTGGTCTTGGCAATGATTTCCTTGGCTGGGTAGAACTCCCTACAAACTATGATAAGGAGGAATTCGCAAGGATCAAGGCAGCAGCTGAAAAGATCAAGTCAAATTCTGATATACTTATCGTTATAGGCATCGGCGGTTCATACCTTGGTGCAAGAGCTGCTATAGAGCTTTTAAAGTCTCCTCTTTATAACAATATGAAGAAGGATACACCTGATATCTACTACGTTGGAAACAGCATCAATCCTGCATATCTCAATGAGATAATCGCTCTTTGTGAGGGCAAGGATTTCTCTGTTAACGTAATTTCTAAGTCCGGTACAACAACCGAGCCTGCACTTGCTTTCAGAATCTTCAAGAAAATGGTTGAAGATAAGTACGGCAAGGAAGGTGCTAAGGAGAGAATCTTCGCTACTACAGATAAGGCAAGAGGAACTCTCAAGAGCCTTTCTGATACAGAGGGATATGAGACATTCGTTATTCCTGATGATGTCGGAGGTCGTTTCTCTGTTCTTACAGCAGTTGGTCTTCTCCCAATCGCTGTTGCAGGATGTGATATAGATGCACTCATGAAGGGTGCTGCAAAGGCACAGGCTGAGCTTTGTGCTGATTTCGATAACAATGACTGCTATAAGTATGCAGCTCTCAGAAATATCCTTTACAGAAAGGGCAAGTCTGTTGAAATGCTCGTATCCTATGACCCAAGCTTCGTTATGATGTCTGAGTGGTACAAGCAGCTCTTCGGCGAAAGCGAAGGCAAGGACAACAAGGGTATCTTCCCATCAGCAGCAGTATTCTCAACTGATCTCCACTCCATGGGTCAGTACATCCAGGACGGTGCAAGAATACTCTTCGAGACTGTCGTTGACATCAAGAAGCCAAAGACTGATCTCTTCCTTGAACCTGATGCTGAGAACCTCGATGGACTTAACTTCCTCACAAACCAGAATATGTCTGTTGTTAACAGAAAGGCTTTTGAGGGAACAGTTCTCGCTCATACAGAGGGCGGCGTACCTAACATCATTCTTGAACTCGATGACACTACTGAGGAAAGCGTTGGCTACATGATCTACTTCTTCGAGAAGGCTTGTGCAGTTTCAGGCTACGTACTCGGTGTTAATCCGTTCAATCAGCCTGGCGTTGAGAGCTACAAGTCAAATATGTTCGCTCTTCTCGGCAAACCAGGTTACGAGGGTGCAAAGGCAGCTCTTGAAGCTAAGCTTGGCTAATTACAGGCTTACACTATATATTATTAAAACAAAATACGTCATAAATGCCGCAAGGCATGGAAGGAGTAAATTATGATTAAGCTTATTACCGGAAAAAAAGGCACAGGCAAGACCAAAATACTCATCGATCAGATCAATGACGCTGTAAAGTCTACAACAGGCGATCTCGTATGTATCGAAAAGGGTGCAAACGTTAGACGTTCTATCAGCTTCAAGGTTAGATGGTGCGATGTTGATGAATTCGATATCAACGGTTTCGATGCATTCTATGGCTATGTAGCTGGTATGATCGCTGGTAACTATGATATAGAAAAGATATACGTTGACGGTATCTTCAAGATCGGCGGCCGTGATTACGAGGCTTTCGGCACTCTTCTTGAAAAGCTCGATGCTCTTACAAGCAAGAACGACATCACTGTTGTATTTACAGTTTCTGCTGACGAGTCTGAGCTTCCAGAAGTAGTTAAGCAGTTCCTTAAGTAATCTGCAAAAAAAGTTTTTTATACCGGACTATTGACATATTTGGTCAATTGGTGTATAATGTATCTTATGGTGCTCTGAAGGATTTGTATTATGAAGATTAACTTAAAACAGATTTTCAGTATTGTCGGGGATTCCAGAGATATCTCATGCGAGATAGGAGCGGACGAACTCTCTGATGTAAGAGGGTATACGTTTGGTTCACCTGTAAGCATAAATGGTCGTGTGTATAACAGGGCTGGTGTAGTTTATCTGGAGTATTCTGTCGATTTCACGCTTAATATCATCTGCGACAGATGCCTTAAAGAGCTTGAAAGAGAATACCACTTCGACTTCGACCATATTGTTGTTCCTTCCATCAACGGTGAAAACGATGATTATATCGTCGCTGATGGTGAGAGCATTGATTTGAATGAGATCGCACTTACCGATCTGCTTCTTCAGCTTCCTACAAAGAACCTCTGCAAGGACGATTGTAAGGGTCTTTGTATGGTTTGCGGTCAGGATCTTAATCTGGGAGAGTGTGATTGTCTTAATTAATTTGAGCTGTGAAGCTCTGTAAGGAGGTGCCAGAATGGCTGTACCGAAGAGAAAAACTTCCAAGGCAAGACGTGATAAGAGACGTTCTGCTGTATGGAAACTCGAAGCACCAGCTATGTCAAAGTGTGACAACTGCGGTGCATATAAAGCTCCACATAGAGTTTGCAAGAACTGCGGTTTCTATAAGGGCGTAGAGGTTCTTAAGATCGATGCTGAATAATCAGCTGAACACGAGTATGAGAAGGAGAGGAGGAGTATTCCTTCTCTCCTTTTTAACTGCAAAGACAGCTTGGAGTTATATTTATGGTAAAGATCAATAGCATAATTCCCGGTTCGCCGGCAGATAAGTGTGGTGTTCAGAGCGGGGATATTCTCGTTAGCATTAACGGTCATGGCGTTAAGGACGTACTCGACTATATGTACTATGCAGCCGAAACGGATGTAAAACTCGATTTAGTCCGCCACGGTGAGGAATTGACTGTAACTATACAGAAAGATGAGTACGATGATCTCGGCCTTGAGTTCGAGACCTTCCTTATGGACAGTAAACAGTCGTGCAGTAATAAGTGCGTGTTCTGTTTCATAGATCAGCTTCCACCCGGAATGAGAGAAACTCTCTACTTCAAGGACGATGATGCGAGACTTTCTTTCTTGCAGGGAAATTACGTTACTTTGACCAATATGAGCCAGTCTGATATAGACCGTATCATAGAAATGAAGCTAAATATCAATGTGTCAGTCCATACGACAAATCCGGAGCTGCGTGTCAAAATGATGCATAACCGATTTGCAGGTGAAAAGCTGAAATTTATATGGCAGCTCGCACAGAATGGTATAAAGCTGAATTGTCAGGTAGTGTGCTGTCCGGGACTTAATGACGGTGACGAGCTTCGCAGAACTCTTACCGATCTCGGTACACTTATGCCTAATATCACGAGTATGGCTGTTGTTCCGCTTGGAGTTACAAAATACCGTGAGGGACTTTATCCGCTTACACCATTTACTCCGGAGGGTGCGGCTGAGACTTTGGATATAATCGAGAGCTATCAGCGTGAATTCCTTGAAAAATTCGGTACGAGAACAGTCTTTCCTTCTGATGAGTTCTACCTGCTGGCAGGCAGAGAGATACCGCCTGCTGAGGTCTATGAGGATTATCCACAGTACGAAAATGGAGTAGGTATGCTCAGATCGCTCATGGACGAGTTCTATAGTGCTCTTGATATGGCTGAATGGGAGGGTGAAGACCGTCATGTTACGATCGCAACCGGATATTCTCCATATGGAGTTATATCATCACTTGCAAAAATGGCCGAGGACAAGTTTCCTCAGCTCAGATGCGATGTGTACCGGATAAGAAATGACTTTTTTGGCGATACTATCACTGTAACAGGACTTATAACAGCTCAGGACCTCATTGCCCAGCTAAAGGGTAAAGACCTCGGTACGGAGCTTTTGCTCTCGTCATCAATGGTAAGACGAGACTCGGACGTGTTTTTGGACGACATGACTATCGGTGATGTAGAGCGTGAACTCGGTATCAAGGTAGTCACTACGAACAGCGACGGTTATGAGCTTCTTGATGCAATGATGGGAATTACATATTAAAATATAATGAAAGGAGAGTGGAGATCATGTCAATTCCGATAGTAGCAGTAGTCGGAAGACCTAATGTTGGAAAGTCCACTTTATTCAATAAACTTATAGGTCAGCGTCTTTCAATAGTTGAAGATACTCCGGGAGTGACCCGTGATCGTATCTATTCTAAATGCGAATGGCGTGGCAAGGAGTTCATGATAGTGGACACCGGCGGTATCGAGCCGGACAGCGATGATGTTATACTTGCACAGATGCGTCGTCAGTCTGAACTTGCTATTGAAAAGGCTGATGTTATAGTGTTTGTGACTGATATACGCTGCGGAGTAACTGCTGATGACTATGCAGTCGCTCAGATGCTTTTGAAAAGCGGCAAACCGGTAATACTTGCCGTAAATAAGTGCGATACGCTCGGTGAGCCTCCTATGGAGATATACGAGTTCTATAATCTCGGACTTGGTGACCCTTATCCGATATCCTCGGTACACGGTCATGGTACAGGAGATATGCTTGATAAAATATATGAGTATCTTCCGGATACCAAGGAAGAGGAGTATGAGGATGAGTATATCAAGGTTGCGGTCATAGGAAAGCCAAATGCCGGAAAATCCTCACTTATCAACAAGATTGCAGGTGAGGAGCGTGTTATAGTCTCGAATATAGCAGGTACTACCCGTGATTCAACGGATACAGTTATTGAAAATGACTATGGCAAGTTTGTTTTTATCGACACTGCCGGTATACGTAAGAAATCGAAGGTCACAGAAAAGATAGAGCACTACAGCGTGCTCAGAGCTTATATGGCTGTTGACCGAGCTGATGTGTGTGTTATAATGCTTGATGCATCAGAGGGCTTTACTGAACAGGATTCCAAGGTAGCAGGATACGCTCATGAACAGGGAAAAGCGTGTGTAGTTGCTGTCAATAAATGGGACCTTATAGAAAAAGATGATAAGACCATGCAGGAGTTCAGAACAAAGCTTGAAAATGATTTCAGTTTCATGTCATATGTACCGTTCGTGTTCATTTCGGCTAAGACCGGACAGCGTATCAATAAGCTTTATGAGCTTATAAAATACACCTACGAGCAGAATAGCATGAGAATATCAACAGGAATGTTGAATGATGTTCTTGCATATGCTACTACAAGGGTGCAGCCGCCGTCGGATAAGGGCAGACGTCTGAAGATATACTATATGACCCAGCCGTCTACAAAGCCGCCTACATTTGTCACTTTCGTAAACAGAGCTGACCTTTTCCACTTCTCTTACAGAAGATATATCGAAAATCAGATACGCTCTACATTCGGACTTGAGGGAACTCCCGTAAGGTTCATAGTGCGTGAAAGAGGAGGAAGTGATAAATAATGAAAGTTTTGTTAGCACTTATATTTGCTGCTGCAAGCGGATATTTTTTAGGAAGTCTGAATTCTTCTATTATTTCAGTAAGACTGCTCAAAGGCAAGGATATAAGGACTATGGGCAGTCATAATGCCGGTCTTACGAATACTTTACGCTGTGCAGGAAGTACGTGTGCAGCAATAACCCTTGCCGGTGACCTTCTGAAAGGAATCATCGCTGTAACGATGTCAAGAGGATTCTGTAATCTGATAAACGCAGGTATAGGCTCAGGTAACGATACTCATTACATAGGATACATTGCAGGTTTCTTTGCAATAATAGGACACATCTATCCTATATATTACGGATTTAAAGGCGGAAAAGGAGTTCTGGTCGCAGCATCAACATTCCTTGCAGTTAATCCAAAGGTATTCATAGCCTGTATAACTATATTCATAGTTGTGCTTGCGTTATCAAAATATGTATCGCTTGCATCGATAATAAGCTGTTCGTATGTTCCTCTTGCAACACTGCTCATGTCGCTGATCGTTGAGCAGAATTCTTTCGGCAGGAGCTTTTTGTACATGATGCTCACATTGCCGATGATGGGTATGGTAATATGGATGCACCGTACAAATATCGTAAGATTAAAGAACGGAACTGAAAATAAATTCAAATTCAAGAGTAAGGACGTACATGAAGAGACGTAATTGTTTTTTATCGGAGGGAGAGAGAATTTATGGCAAAGATCGTTATACTTGGTTCAGGAGGCTTTGGTCTCAGTCTGGCAATAATGGCGGAGCACTGTGGAAAACACAATGTAACTGTATGGTCAAAATTTCAGTCTGAGATAGATGAAATAAGAAAACACGGTGAGCATATACAGAAACTTCCTGGAGTGCCGATTTCAGAAAGCATCGTTCTTACAAGTGATATTTCCTGTATCAAAGGCTGTGATATGGTAATTTTTGGCATACCTTCTTCATTTGTGAGAAACGTAGCTAAAGAGGCTGCTCCATATATAACCGAAAATATGGTCATACTCAATACAGGAAAGGGTCTTGAAGAAGGCAGTCTGAAAACATTGAGTGAGGTCATAAGTGAGGAAATAAAGACTGATAAGCTTGTAGTACTTTCCGGTCCTTCTCATGCAGAAGAAGTTGCAAGATGTATTCCGACAACAGTCGTTGCTGCATCAAACAATCATGAAGCAGCTGAGTATGTTCAGAGAGAGCTTGGCAAGGATTATCTCAGAATTTATCTCAACGACGATGTCAAGGGATGTGAGCTCGGCGGAGCACTCAAAAATATCATCGCACTTTGCGTGGGAATATGTGATGGTCTTGGCTATGGAGACAATACAAAAGCTGCTCTCATGACCAGAGGTATCCACGAGATAGCAAGACTCGGAAAAGCTGCCGGTGCTGACACTGTAACATTCAGCGGACTTACAGGAATAGGCGACCTTATAGTTACTTGTACAAGTATGCACAGCAGAAACCGCCGTGCAGGTATACTTATCGGTCAGGGAGTTTCTCCGGAAGAAGCTGTGAAGAGAGTCGGAACAGTAGAGGGATACTTCTGCTGTAAGGCAGCATATGACCTCGCACAGAAACTCGGTGTGGAAATGCCTATAACAGAGCAGTTAAATGAAGTATTATTCAAAGGCGGAGATGTAAGAAGAGCTCTTGGAGCACTTATGAATCGTCCGCAGGTTTACGAAGAAGTATAATAAATAACATTTTTCGAGGTGAATTATAATGGCAGAGATACGTGAGTACAGAGGTCATATCCGTAACTGGAGGGAGCTCTGTAATGAACTTGGAGCAGACAGCAGTCTTGATCGTGAAAAGAGAGAGCTGGAGATCCTGAAAAAGGGTTACGAAAAATGGGGACATGATATAGCAGATCATATCTATGGAATGTTTGCATTTTCAGTTTGGGACGATGCTGAACAGGAATTGTTCTGTGTGCGTGACCAGTTTGGTACAAAGCCTTTCTACTACTATCAGACAGCAGACGGCAGATTACTGTGCGGCACTATGATACGTGACATAATGGCTCAGGACGGATTTGTGAAAGAGCTTAATAAGGATATGCTCCAGATATATATGACTCTGACATATGTTGCCGGCGAAGATACATTTTTCAAAGGTCTGAAAAAGCTCATGCCCGGACATTGGCTCTCGTTCAAGAACGGAAAGCTGGAAATACACCGTTACTGGACTCCGGAATTCAAGCCGGACAGAAGTAAGTCACTTGAAGAATATGCAGATGAGATACATGAAACTCTAAAGCATATAATGACGGAAGTCAAGGAGGACGGCGAAGTTGCTGAGTCATTCCTTTCCGGCGGTGTTGATTCCTCATACGTACTCGCAATGAGCGACGCAAAAAGAGCTGATTCATGCGGTTATGACGAGGAACGTTTTGACGAGTCAAGAGTAGCTGCAAAGACTGCTGAACTTCTCAAAGTTGAACACTCTGTTGCTAATATCCAGCCTAAGGACTTCTTCGATATAGTTCCATACGTTATGTATAATATGGAGCAGCCTTTAGGTGACGCATCAGCTATAGTATTCACACTCGGATGCCTTTCAACTGCAAAGCATACTAAATTATGCTATTCCGGAGAGGGTGCAGATGAGTTCTTCGGAGGATACAATATGTACCGTAATGCAGAGCGTTATGGTGAGAATCTAAAGACTTTCTATGTCGGAAATACCAACATAATGAAAGAGGAAGAAAAGCAGCGTATACTGAAGCATTATGATCCGGAAGTACTTCCTATCAATCTTGTGAAGTATATCTATGACGAGACTGAGGGGCTTGATCCGCTTACAAAAATGTCTGATGTTGATATACAGATATGGCTTGAAGGCGACATTTATCTCAATGTCGACAAGATGAGTACCGCTGCCGGTCTGGAGATAAGAATGCCTCTGACAGATCGCAGAATATTTGATATTGCCTCACGTATGCCGTCTGAGTATAAAGTCAATGAGGAGCAGAATAAGGTCGCATTCAGAACTGCGGCAGCAAAAGTGCTCCCTGACGAAATAGCGTTTCGTAAGAAGCTCGGCTTTATAGTTCCTATAAGGATATGGCTTGCTGACGAGCGTTTTAATGCCGATGTAAGAGAGAAATTCCACAGCGAAATGGCTGCTGAATTCTTTGATCTCGACGAGATAAATGCTATTTACGACGAGTATGTTGGCGGCAACTCCGATAATTGGAGAAAAATCTGGACTATCTACACATTCCTCGTATGGTATGAGGAGTACTTCGTAAAGAGATAATAAAAAGCGGTATCGAAAGAGGAAAAAGCCTGAAAAAAGCATGGTATGCGTTACATTCATGTCAGAGATCTCTTTGAAGTTAACAAATGGGTCAGGCTTAATTTTGCTGCAATGAATATCAAAAAATATGCTCTCCACATTGCTTGATGGAGAGCTTTTTCTTTTCTATTCGCTTTGCTTTTTTGTTTATTTACAAGCTGAGGCAGCCATTTCTGGCTGCCTTTTATTATTTATTGATATGATATTTTAATATGTCCCAAAATTTCGTCCGCAAAGTCCGAGTTTACTTCTGATACTTAGCTTTGTCCATTTCACGGATAGCAGCACGGCGTATCTTACCGCTTCCTACAGTTTTAGGAAGTTCTGAAACAAATTCGATAACTCTTGGATATTTGTAAGGAGCAGTACGGTGCTTGACATATTCCTTTATTTCTTTTACGAGCTCATCGGAAGCAGTTTTGTCTTTTGTAAGGACGATCGTAGCCTTGACTACCTGTCCTCTGATTTCATCCGGAACACCTGTAACAGCACATTCAAGTACGTATGGAAGTTCCATAAGAACGCTCTCTATCTCAAAAGGTCCGATACGGTAGCCTGATGACTTGATGACGTCATCGACTCTGCCGACATACCAGAAGTAACCGTCTTCATCTACCCATGCGGTATCGCCGGTGTGGTAGTAGCCTTCACGCCATGTTTCAGCAGTATTTTCTTCATCACCATAATAACAGAGTGCAAGTCCGGGAACGCCGTAACCTGCGGCACTGTCATTTTTGAGCTTTATGCAAATCTCACCTGTTTCTCCGACACCTGCAGGAGTACCGTCAGGGAGAAGCACCTGAACGTCATATTGTGGATTTGGTTTTCCCATACTTCCGGGCTTAGGCTCCATGCCCACTACATTTGCGATAGAAAGTGTAGTTTCAGTCTGACCAAAGCCTTCCATGAGCTTGATGCCGGTTGCACGGTAGAACTGGTGGAATACTTCCGGATTGAGAGCTTCACCTGCGATACAAGCATATTTTAGTGAAGAAAGATCGTACTTTGAAAGGTCTTCTTTGATAAAGAAGCGGTACATAGTAGGAGGTGCACAGAAAGATGTGACATTATATTTCTTGAACATCGGGAGGATGTCGTCAGCGTGGAAACGGTCGAAATCGTATACGAATACAGCCGCCTCGCACATCCACTGACCGTAAAGCTTGCCCCAGAGAGCCTTGCCCCAGCCTGTATCTGAGATAGTGAAGTGCAGACCGTTTGGATCGGCATTCTGCCAGTAGCGGGCAGTTACGTAGTGACCGAGTGGATACTGATAGCTGTGAAGTACCAGCTTAGGGTTACCTGATGTTCCTGAGCTGAAGAATATAAGCATAGGATCAGTTCCGCACGGAGTATCATCAGTACGTTCAAAATGAGTGCTGTATGCAGGGAGCTCTGCATTGAAATCATGCCAGCCTTCTCTCTGACCATTGACGACTATTTTTGTTTTAAGTGTAGGGGATACTGCACAAGCCTTGTCTACTTCGTCCGCAACATCACCGTCGGAGGTACATACGATAGCAGATATTTCAGCCGAGTTAAAGCGATACTCCAGATCGTGCTCCTTGAGCATATTTGAAGCAGGAATAACAAGAGCTCCGATACGATGAAGAGCGATTATTGAGAACCAGAACTGATAATGTCTTTTAAGGATCAGCATAACACGGTCACCTTTTTTGATGCCGAGTGACTTGAAATAGTTTGCAGTCTGACAAGAATACTTCTTGATGTCCTTGAAAGTAAAATGACGCTCATTGTGATCGACATCGACATATATCATAGCTGTTTTATCAGGAGACTTTTCTGCCAATGCATCAACGATATCATAAGCAAAGTTGAACTTTTCTTCGTTGACAAAATGAACAGCACTAAGGACTCCGTTTTCATTAGTTTCACATTTTACAAATTTTTCTGCAACAGGGTGGAGCAGACCAGCCTTGTCCACATTGGTCAGATGATGTTCTGCGACGTGCTCCTTATATTCAGCCATACCTGTTGTACCACGGGGAGCCATTACGAATGCGTATATCTCGCAGTCTTCACCGCCAAGAGCTACTTCGTCATGCGGCATAGAGCTGTCGTAGTAGATACAGTCGCCCTCGTGGAGTATCTCTGTATGTGAACCTACGGTCATACGGAGAGTTCCCTTGAGGACGATGTCCATTTCCTGACCGGCATGGCTTGCCATATGAAGAGGCTGAGATAAAGCTTCCTCAGAGTAGGGGATGATAACGTGAAATGGTTCTACAGTTTTGTTCTTGAATTTTGAAGCAAGACGGTTATATGTAAATCCCTTTCTGCGGACTATTGGCACTCCTTCGCCTTTGCGGGTTATAGTATAGCCGCTGAGTTCAGGACTGCTTCCTTCCATGAGATCGGTTATATCGACATTAAAGGTGTTAGCACATTGATAGATGAAAGTAAAACTGAAGTCCTTTTCACCTGATTCATATTTTTTGTAATCATCGACCGAGCATCCGGTATTTGCAGCCATTTCCTCTACGGAAAAACCGAGGTCCTCACGAAGATTTGAAATACGTTCTGCTATTTCCTTTATTTTTACTTCGGCATCCTGTAATTCCGTCATTTTACTCATAATAATCTCTCCTTAAAAATAATAATTACTGGAAAATGAAACGGTCGCAGAGAAATACTGCTGATGTTTTTACTGAAAAAACAAAAAACTCGTCTCAAAGAAAACTTTGAGACGAGTATCATTACTTGATTACCCGCGGTACCACTCAAATTGTGTCGCTATTGCGTAACACCACTTCAGACTCCAGCAAGTCCTATTCATTAACGCAGAATCACGGAAGTGCTTACTGATACTTTCAGCACTTCAGCTCAGAAGGGATACAATGTATTGCTTATCACCGACTCACACCAACCGTCGGCTCTCTGAAGATAGCGGCAATCTTATGCTTGTCTTCCTCATAGCTTATATTTGGATTATATCACATAGAAAAGCATTTGTCAATACCTTTTTTCAAAAAAATTGAAAAATTCATAGTATATGTTTTGAGATCATATTGCTTTTACGGCTGAATTTTATTCAATTCAATGCTGAACAAACTGCCTTTTCCGACTTCTGATTCCGCCCTGCACAAACCATTATGCTGACTGACTGTTTGTTTCACGATAGCAAGTCCAAGTCCGGAAACACCTTTTCCGCTTCGTTGGCGGTGTGTATAGTATTTATCCCAGATACGCTCAAGCTCATCTGCTGATATTCCATTACCGTGGTCAGCTATTTCGATGACGGCTTTTTCGTTTTCGGATCTCAGAGTAACTCCTATCCACTTATCATTGCCTATGTGACGCACAGCATTATCAATAAGGTTATATACAGCTCTCGTAAGTCTTGATGAGTTGCCGTGGACATGGATATTTTCGGCAATACTGCGTTCAAAGCTGTATCCGTCCTTTGAGAAAAGGCTCTCAAAGCTATCGGTGACGGTGTTTACTATAACGCTGAGGTCACAGTCGGTCAGGTTATCTTCTGTGTCTTTCATCTGCAATTCTGAGTATTCGAGTATTTCGCCCACGAGTGCAGTAAGCCGGTCTGCTTCTCTGACGATAACTGCAACGTCTTCAGTGCACTGCTGCTCGTCCTCGTGAGATATATCACGTATCATCTCCGCATAGCCTTTTATCATAGTCAGCGGAGTACGCAGGTCGTGAGAAACGTTGGCAAGAAGTTCATTCTGGAACTCACGATTCTTTTTCAGTTTATCGTCCGTTTTGTCAAGGGTATCATTTAATTCATCAAGCTCTGAACAGAATCCTTTGTGATAGTCTGCATCATTATTGTTTTCGCCAATAGTGTGAGCCTTTTTGTTGAGCTGTGATATCGGACGTGAAAAGCTTTTAGAAATAAAAAGTGCGAGTAAAAATCCAACTGCTACGGAAAGAAAGGTGACTATAAGAAGCTGTATGCGAATGATACGAGCAGTAGAGCCTACAGGATCCAGATTCGTTCCGAGATAAAGTATCGCCTTATCTTCGCTGTTGCCGTAGTCTATGTATTTGCCATAGAAATACATCTGCTCAGTCTTTATCTCTGCTTTTCCGTTATCAGAAGAGGAGAGTTTATTAAGGAACTCATCAAAATTATCCGGAAGTTGTCTGTAATGAAAAGGTCTGTCCATAGGACCTCTATCGCCTTTTGGAGGTTCAGGTTCGTCCATAAACCGATGTCCTTTTTTGTATTCATCGGCAGAATAGAGGAGATTTCCGTCGGTATCCGTAACAAATACCAGCAGCGAATTATCCCATGAGAGTTTATCAAGGGTTTCGGTGGTATTACTGTAAGGATCGTAAGAAGTAATCTTGTCGGCAGCCGATATGGTATTCCGTATTATCATGCTATTGTAGAAGCTCTGTAAAAAAACTGTCTGTAAAAGCCAGAGAACTGTAAAGATAACAGCCGTAAACAGCATAAAATACCCAAGCAACTTCTTACGGAACGTCTTTGCTTCATGCTTCAAATTTATATCCCACCCCTCGAACTGTTTTTATGCAGTCACGGCATGAGCCGAGTTTGCTTCTCAGCAGCTTTACCTGCCAGTCAACGGTTCGATCAACACCAAAGCTGTCATATCCCCACACTTCGTTAAGTATCTTATCACGGGTGAGTACTATGCCACGGTTGTTCACAAAAAGCATAAGCAGAGCATATTCCTTTGCAGTAAGTTCATTTTTTTGTCCGTCAACAGTCACAGTCAGACCGAATGTGTCGATCTCAATGTTTCCGATATTTACGATACCGCTGTCGTTTTCGGGAGCATATGTTTTATGGTGGTTCATTATAGCTTTTATTCGTGCCATAAGCTCCAAAGGAGAGAATGGCTTTGTAACATAATCATCCACACCTACTTCAAAGCCGAACAGTTTATCAAATTCCGTACCTCTTGCAGATAGCATAATAACAGGTATGTCCTTGAATTCTTTAATCTTCTTGCAGGCGGTAAAACCGTCAGTATCGGGCATCATAACGTCCATAACGATAAGGTCGAAATCCTCTTTCTGACAGGCTTCGATCGCTTGTCTGCCGTCATCTGCGGTTATCACATCATAGCCCTCACGCTTAGCATAACGGCTTATAAGAGTGATTATATCTGGTTCGTCATCAACGATAAGTATTTTTGACATGGTACACCTCCGAGTATGGCATTTGTAATAATTATACATGAAAAATGCTCCTTTGTAAAGCGTCAGAGGAGCATTTCATAAAAGTCTGGGTTTCAGAATATTTGGTTTTCTTCGTCTGTTTCACTGACGATATTGCTGTTCGTATCGCTGTTCATGCCGCCACGCATTCTGCCACGCATACCGCCGTCCATTTCGCCGTTCATGCCGCCACGCATACCGCCGTCCATTTCACCGTTCATACCGCCACGCATACCGTCGTCCATTTCACCGTTCATACCTCCACGCATACCGCCATGCATTCCGCCGCCCGTCATGCTTTGAGGTATCTCTGAAACTTCAGTTCCATTGATTATGATAGTACCGCCGTTGAACTCAGCTGTTTGGTCGTAGTCGAATGATGACATCTGAGCTGTAACATTTATGGTGCCTCCGTTTACATAAATTGAGCCGTTTGAATCGATAGCGTCTGTATCTCCGGGGCCGACTTCAACATTAATATTTCCGCCATTTATCTCAACAGCTGTATCGTAAGCATTGGTGGTTGTTGAAGCGTTTATGCCGTCATCGCTGGCATAGATGCTGATATTTCCGTCATTAATAAGGATATAAGTAGCTTCAAGACCCTCAGCAGCATTAACAGTAATGTCACCGCCGTCAATCTGTAAAAGAGCACAAGCCTGAAAACCGTCGCTTACACCTTCTATTTCAAATGTACCGCCTGTGACAGTGATAGTACCTCCGGTCTCATCGTTTTCGCAGTGGAATCCGTCTTTTTTGGTATTTATATTGAATTTTCCGTCGCTTATGGAGATAGAATCATTTGCTTCAAAAGCATCAAGTGCTGAATTCATATTGTAAGTTCCGCCGGTTATTTTCATATCGTCCTTGCAGGTGATGCCGTTGCCGTAATCAGAGGTAATATTCAGAGTGCCTGTGCCGTTGAGTACAAGGTCGTCCTTTGAGAAAATTACTGCATCTGTGTTAGTTTCACCGTCTGCTGTGAACTCTCCGCTGACTGTGAGAGAATTCTCGCTGTCAGTAGTTGTAACAAATACCTTATCTGCCGATACAACGTATATTGCAGGGAAATCATCATTGGTTATGCTTACGCCGTCAAGAACGAGCTGGACTTTTGCTTTATCGTCTGCATTTACCTTGATAGTGCAGTTTTTTGCAGTTCCGCTGATGACGTATACACCCTCATTGGTGATATCTATAATTTTATTATCAGCGACTGTAATGTCCTGAGCTTCACTTGTATCTGCTGTCTGCTCAAGGTCACGTTCGGTAAAAATGTCTTCAGAGGATTTATTATTTGAAAGTTCCGAGATTGTTTCGCTGGTTTTTGCTTCTGTGGAGTTTGTGGTTTCTTTTTCAGATGATATTTCTGAGCTTGTATTGGCAGCTGCGGGAGTACTATCATTAGATGCTGTATTTCCACATCCTGTAATTGAAGCAGCGATGAGAGCTGCCAGAATAGCTGATGTTATATATGTTTTTTTCATAAAAACACTTCCTTTCGGTTATTGAGAGATGTTATTTGTTTCTATGGTTTAATTATACAGGACATCTTTGAACATATAAAGGAGTGAATGTGGAAAAAAGGTCGTTTTTTATGACAGCAATGTGAAAAGTGTAAAACTGCTGTGCGAATGTCAATGTATCAGATAAAAAACTGACTCCGCTTTATCTGCGAAGTCAGCTGCTTGCTTGATTCAATTAATCGTAAATGCTTTTTATTACTTTTGCCGGACTTCCTACAGCGATCATATTTTCCGGTATATCCTTTGTAACCACTGAGCCTGCACCGATAATGGCATTATCTCCGATAGTGACTCCGGAAAGAATAGTCGAATTGGAGCCTATCCATACATTTTTTCCAATGCGGATCGGTTTGGGGATAAGGTCGTGACGTTCTTCAGGAAGCACTCCATGATTGAGGGTTGCAAGAACAGTATTGTGACCGATCAGTGCTCCGTCACCGATCCAGATACCTCCCTGATCCTGAAATTTGCAGCCTGCATTTATAAACACATCCTTGCCCAGATGAATATTTTTTCCACAATCGGTATAGAACGGTGGAAAAAGTCCGACCTCAACAGGTTCGCCGATTAGTTCAGACATAAGTGAATTTATTTCATCGGGAGTATGATAACGGCTGTTGATCTCCATTGTTATCCGTATAGCTTCCTGACTAAGTTTGTGCATGGTCTGATGAACACCGCACTCCGCTGTGACTTGCTTGCCGCTGTTCATGTATTCAAGAAATTCTGGTGTTGTCATGATCATACCTCAGTTCATACTTTCTTTCAGTATATTTACTATTTCATCACGGTCGAGTACTTTGTAACCGCCGTTCAGTATGAGTGTAGCATCTGCAATACCCTCGATCATTTCCTCAGTTGTACCGAGTTCTTTAAGGTTCATTACAAGTCCTATTTCCTTCATCCAGCTTTCCATAGCGTTCAAGCCTTCGTTTGCGAGCTGTTCATCGGTTTTGCCGTCACAGGAGATACTCCATACCTCAGTTGCAAAACGAGCAAACTTCTTCACTCCATATGGCATTATATATCTGTAATAAGGCAGAGAAACGGCAGCGAGTGTCATACCGTGAGTAGCATCTGTGTATGCTCCAACAGCCTGACCAAGCATATGGACCATCCAGTCCTCGGTCTTGCCTTTTGCTACAAGAGTGTTCAGTGCCCAAGTAGCGGTCCACATGATGTTGGAACGAGCTTCGTAATCCTGAGGATTCTCAACAGCGATACGGCTCGCATGGATGAGACCTCTCATAAGACCCTCGCTGATGTAGTCGGAAGTATTATCGTCCTCGCCTGAGAAATACTGCTCGCAGATGTGGTTGAAAATGTCGTAGATTCCGGCACACATCTGATATTTCGGGAGTGTCATTGTATATTTAGGATTGAGGATAGAGAATTTTGGCATTACATCGTCACCAAATACATGACCGATCTTCAGCTTTTTTTCATGGTTTGTAATGACTGAGCCGCCGTTCATTTCTGAGCCTGTTCCAGCCATAGTAAGAACGCAGCCCACAGGAATTATCTTGCAGTCAGGTTCTTCAAAGCGAATAAAGTATTTCTCCCACGGGTCGTCATTGCAATTGACGGAAACAGATACAGCTTTAGAATAATCGCATACTGAACCGCCTCCAACAGCTAAAATAAAGTCAATATTGTTTTCACGGGCGATAGCTACACCCTCATTCAGTTTGTCGGAAGTTGGATTTGGCATTACACCAGAAACTTCAGCAATGTTTTTTTCGCACTCTTTCAGAATAGCAATGATCTCATCATAAAGTCCATTTTTCTTTATTGAACCTCCGCCGTAAACAAACAGTACGTTCTTGCCGTAATTCTTCAGTTCGTCTTTGAGATACTTCAATGAGTCATCTCCGAAATAAAGCTTTGTAGGATTGTGGTAACTGAAATTTCCTAACATGATAATAACCTCCATTTTTATTGTTACAGTAATATTGTATTGATTGAACTGGCTTGACAGTTATTCTATTGTTGCGTTTGATTATATTTTACCACAAATCAGCAAAAATAGCAAATACTTTTATAAGTGTATCATAAATTAGCTGAATTCTTTACTCAAAAATTATCAGATCGGAGTTAGCAGAGCAAAATGGAGTTGAAAACAGCTCTGGGATGTGTTATAATAATTTTCGGTCTTGGTCATGGGACTTATTATTTTGACATTTTGTTAGTTAAAACTAACAAATAGGAGGTAAATATGAAAGCTGAATATCTGACCGACATAGGAATTTTTTTAGGTGACATATTTCGTTATCGTGTTGACATGAGTAATTATGAAAAGGAAGGCAAAGCATGAATCGTGACATATTCAACGCACTCGATCAGGCAGGCTTTGGCTCTAATGTCCATGAGATCGCTGCTGAGGTGGAGTGCCGTGTGCTGCGTATCGATGATGAATCCGGCGAGGGATTTATGACGATGTACCGTGTGCTTGACGGTATCTATCTGATGTATAACGATCTTCACCTGAAACACTGTGTATCGGAATATCAGAATTCGGAAACTGTGCTTTGTATCGACCATTGCCGTGAAGGACGTATCGAACATGAAAACTCACTCGGCAGCAGGTATTATATGGAAGCAGGTGACCTGCGTATAGACAAGCGTGTGCATCACGAAGGGAAAGTGGAGCTGCCGTTATCTCATTATCACGGCGTTACGATCGGGTTTCTTCAAGATACGGCACAGGAGTCGCTCAGACGTGAGATGCCGTTTTTATCGGTTGATCTGGATAAGCTTGGTGAGAAATTCTGTCCGGAGAACAAAGAATTTCTGCTCCGTACAAATGAACAGCTGAATGCCGTTCTATCTCAGTTATATCACGCACCTAAAAGTATACGGCTGGATTATTTCAAAGTGAAGATCGCAGAGCTTCTTTTGCTGCTTTCAACTATAGACGCTGCTGCATATTTAAAGCATCGGCAGTATTTTCCGGCGAGTCAGATCGATAAGATCAAACAGATCCACTCTATAATTACAGGTTGTCTCGATAAGACGATCACTGTTGAGGAACTTTCCGAAATGTCGGGAATGCCGGCAGCATCTTTACGTAAAGTATTCAAGGCAGTATACGGAGTTCCGATCTATCAATATATAAAAGGCTACAAAATGAAAGCTGCGGCAGAAATGCTCATATCCGGACAAAGGCTGAATATTGCAGATATTGCACAGCGGCTCGGTTATGATAATGCATCTAAATTTTCAGCGGCATTCCGTGATGTTATGGGCGTAACACCTCAGAATTACCGCAGCAGACAGGAGGATATGTAATGGGAAAAGATAAAAACGGGTCGTTCGGATGGCTGCTTAGTCAGTCTGGGGAGCGAAAAGGAAAATTTATAATAAGTGTTGTGCTTGCAGCATTCAGTATGCTGTGCGGCATTGTGCCATACTATTTTATCGCAAGGATAGTGAAAGACCTTCTTGATGGCAGTACCGACAAAAGCAACTATATCATCAATTGCGTGATCATTTTTGCACTGTGGCTCGGACATTCACTTTTTCACGCACTATCAACTGCAAATTCGCACCTTGCGACTTTCCATACACTTGCAGTCATACGTAAAAAGGCTCTTGACAAGCTTGCAAAAATGCCGCTCGGAAATGTTATAAGCCAGCCTTCAGGTGCTTTGAAAAGCACTATTGTTGAGCGTATCGACAGCATAGAGACTACGCTCGCACATATACTTCCGGAATTCACAACCGGCATCGGTGCACCGATAATTATTCTTATCTACGTATTTACGATCAGCTGGAAGCTTGGTCTTGCTGCACTTATCACAGTCCCTCTCGGTATTGTATGCTATGCACTGATGATGTTCGGATATGAGGAAAACTACAGCAGAACAGTTCGTGCGACAAAAGCACTCAACGGTGTTACTACTGAATATATTAACGGAATCGAAGTAATAAAGGTATTTGGAAAGGCACAGTCCAGCTATGATAAATTTGCTGCTGCAGCAAAGGAAAGTGCTGCCAGCTTTGTTGACTGGATGCGTAAATGCAATGTATATATGACTTTTGCGATGTGCATTATGCCGGCGACTATGCTATCAGTTCTGCCTATAGGCGGTATTATGGCGATACACGGTACTATCAGCACTGCGGATTTCATTACCGTTATCATCCTGACAGTCGGACTTATAGAACCGCTTATTGGAATAATGTCATATTCTGATGATATTGCTCAGATGGACACTATAGTAACTGAGGTCAGAAACATTATTGATGCTCCTGAAATGGTACGTCCGGAAAAAATGACAAAAAAATTCAGCGGCGGAGATATAGTTCTCGACGATGTTCATTTTGGATATGAGGACAAAGAAATACTCCACGGCATTTCTATGACGATAAACAAGGGAGAATTCATTGCATTAGTCGGACCTTCGGGCAGCGGAAAATCCACTGCTGCAAGGCTTATTGCAAGTCTATGGGACGTAAACAGCGGCAGCATTTCACTTGGCGGTGTGGACATAAGGGATATTCCTCTTGATGATTATAACGACAAGATAGCTTATGTTTCACAGGATAATTATTTGTTCGATCTGACAGTTCGTGAGAATATACGTCTTGGAAATCAGTCTGCAAGTGATAAAGAGGTTGAGGAGGCTGCAAAAAAGTGCGGCTGTCACGATTTTATTATGGGACTTGAAAACGGCTATGATACGGTAGTCGGTTCGTCGGGAGGACATCTTTCCGGAGGAGAGCGTCAGCGTATTTCTATTGCAAGAGCTATGCTCAAAAATGCGGATATTATAATTCTCGATGAAGCAACTGCATATACTGACCCGGAAAACGAAGCAGTTATCCAGAAAAGTGTTGCAAAGCTTGTAGAGGGAAAAACGCTGATAGTTATAGCTCACAGACTGTCTACAGTCAAAAATGCTGACAGGCTGTATGTCATCAAAGACGGCAATATCGAGGAGCAGGGTACGCACGAAGAACTGCTCGCACAAAACGGTCTGTACAGTAAAATGTGGACTGCACATATCTCTGCGAAGGACGGTGAGGACAATGTTTAATATACTGAAAAACTTTTTTGATTTCTGCAATTCCGAAGACAGAAAACGTTTCTACATATCAATTGTACTGAGTTTATTTCAGGCAATGTTTGAGGCATTGAAGATACCTGCTATAGCGTGTATGGTGTCGGCACTTCTTGATGATGAGGTTACAAGCAAAACTTGCCTTATATGTCTTGGCATAATGCTTGTTAGCATTATTGGTTCGGGAGTTTTCAAAGCAAAGGCAACTATGCTTCAGACCGAAGGCGGCTACAATACCTGTGCCAACAAGCGTATGCAGCTTGCTGAGCATCTTCGCTATCTTCCTATGGGTTACTACAACGAGAACAGTCTCGGACGCATAATGTCCGTAACTACCAATACAATGCAGAATCTTGAAAACGTAGCTACTCGTGTTGTTATGCTTGTTTGCTCCGGACTGCTTTCAACTGCTGTGATTACTGCTATGCTGCTGTTTTATGACTGGCGGATAGGACTTATTCTCTGCGGCGGACTTGTAGTTTTCTTTATGATAAACAGCGGTCTGATGAAAGCTTCAGCAGGCATGGCAAAGCAGAAGATAGAGAAAGACTCGGCACTTGTGGCGAAGGTAATTGAGTATATTCAAGGAATATTTGAGGTAAGGACATTTCGTCTGACCGGAAAAAGAAGCAAGGACCTGAATACTGCGATAGACGAAAATGAAAACGCAAATTCAGCTATGGAGCTTAAACTCATTCCATTTATGACTATGCAGAGTTTCTGGCTGAAAGCGTTGGGAACGATAATCGTGTTGGTTTCTGTAATGCTGCATATCGACGGAAAAATGGACCTGCTGACAACTATCATTATGATAATCAGTTCATATCTTATCTATGCACAGCTTGATAATGCCGGTAAATACTCAGCTCTGCTCCGAACAGTTGATGCATCTGTAAAGCAGGCACAGGAAATCCTTGCAACTCCGCAGATGGACATTTCCGGCAGAGATATACAGCCTGAGCACTTTGATATTTCAGCTGAAAATATTGGTTTCTCCTATGATCAGCGAAAGATAATAGACGGTGTGACTTTGAAGATCCCGGAGCATACTACCACTGCAATTGTAGGACCTTCAGGCGGCGGAAAAACTACGCTTACGTCGCTTCTTTCACGTTTCTGGGATGTGGACGAGGGCAGAGTTATGCTTGACGGCAAAGATGTGCGGGAGTACAGTATGGATGCTCTGATGAAGAATTACAGCTTTGTGTTCCAGAGAGTATATTTGTTTGCTGATACAATTGCAAATAATATTCGTTTTGGTCAGCCTGATGCACCTATGGAAAAAGTAATAGATGCGGCAAAAAAGGCTTGCTGTCACGATTTTATCATGGAACTTCCTGAGGGATATGAAACTGTGATAGGTGAGGGCGGTGCAAGTCTGTCCGGTGGTGAGAAGCAGAGGATATCCATTGCACGTGCTATAATGAAAGATTCGCCTGTGATAGTGCTTGATGAAGCGACAGCAAATGTTGATCCGGAAAATGAAGCTGATCTGATCGAAGCTATGGATGCTCTTACAAAAGAAAAGACTATTATAATGATCGCACACAGACTAAAGACAGTTCGCAATGCAGATCAGATAGTTGTCATAGAAAACGGACGCATAGCACAACAGGGGACTCACAATGCTCTTATGCAGGAGGACGGAATTTATCGTAATTTCGTCGAAAGCAGACGAGAAGCAGCTTCGTGGAGACTGTAATGCAACACTGCTTATCTTAGAGTGCTGTAATTGATAAATCAAGAGAGAGGTAATTATTATGGGTCTTATGAAGAAGTTTTTTAGTCAGACGAGAAAACCAGAGGGAGCACTCGGAAAAATGATGCTTTCCGGCATGAACTCCGGTCACGCAAAGCTTGCAGATTGGGGACTTGAACATCTGCCGTCTCTTTCACCTAAGTCAGCACATCATCCTTCAAAACCTTGGATAACTGTTATAGCAAAAAAATAGACGATTGATCATAAATACTTTTCGATGTAAGCTGACGAAATAATAGAAATATCTGATTATTAAGGCATCACTGCATAAACGTACCTGACGTTTTAGTGCGGTGATGCCTTAAAAAGTCTTATGTAGTGTCTTTATTATGTTACAGGCAGCTAACACGGTATTGACAAAAGTTTATCAATGTGGTATCATATGATTGACAAAAGAATAACAAATGCGTGATCGATTACAATGCTGAATTGGCAGAAAGAACCTTATGATCTAACAGAGGGACCTTATTGGCGAATTGATGTCAGCCTGCCGATGAAGAAAAATATTTATGCTCAATTTGTTTATTTAATAAATGGGAGGAAATAATATGGATAATCAGAAACAGGTCGATAACCTCATTGAATTACTCGACGGTTACGTACAAAAAGGCGGACATCACCTTAATGTAAACGTTTTCACAAAGGAGACACTTCTTGATGCTCAGGCTCATCCTGAGAAGTATCCTCAGCTCACTATAAGAGTATCAGGATACGCAGTAAATTTCGTCAAGCTCACAAAAGAACAGCAGGACGACGTTATTTCAAGAACTTTCCATTCACATCTGTGATAATCAATGATCAAGACGGAGGTAAATATGAATAAAAAGAATTATGAGATAGTTGACAGCACGGAAAAGCTTGAAAAAGCTATTGAGCAGGTCAGGCAGGCACAGAAAAAATTTGCTTCATTCACTCAGGAACAGGTGGACAGAATTTTCCTTGCAGCTGCAACTGCTGCAAACAAGAACAGAATACCGCTCGCAAAGCTTGCAGTTGAAGAAACGGGTATGGGTATTGTGGAAGATAAAGTCATTAAAAATCACTATGCTTCCGAGTATATCTATAACACCTATCGAAACGTGAAGACCTGCGGTGTCGTTGAAGAAGACAAGGCAGCAGGCATCACAAAAATCGCAGAACCTATTGGTGTTATCGCAGCTGTTATCCCGACTACAAATCCGACTTCAACAGCTATTTTCAAGTCACTCATTGCTTTAAAGACGAGAAATGGAATCATAATAAGTCCTCACCCAAGAGCAAAAAAATCCACTATTGAGGCTGCAAAAATTGTTCTTGAAGCAGCTGTTGCAGCAGGTGCTCCGGAGGGTATAATCTCATGGATAGATGTTCCGAGCCTTGAAATGACAAATCTTGTTATGGCAGAAGCTGATATAATCCTTGCAACAGGCGGTCCGGGAATGGTAAAGGCTGCTTATTCAAGCGGTAAACCGGCTGTCGGTGTTGGTGCGGGCAATACTCCTGCAATAATCGATGAATCAGCAGATATAATCCTTGCAGTAAATTCTATAATCCACTCCAAAACATTCGATAACGGTATGATATGTGCTTCAGAGCAGTCAACAATAGTCCACAAGAATGTCTACGATAAAGTAAAGGCGGAGTTTGCTGCAAGAGGATGCTATTTCCTTTCAAAAGCTGAAAAGGAAAAAGTCGGCAAGACTATCCTTATAAACGGCTCTCTCAATGCTAAGATAGTTGGTCAGAGTGCCTGCAAGATCGCTGAATTAGCCGGAGTCACTGTTCCGGAGGGAACAAAAATACTGATCGGAGAGACCAACAGTACTGAACTTTCAGAGGAATTTGCTCACGAAAAACTTTCTCCTGTCCTTGCTATGTATAAGGCTGATGATATACATGATGCTTTCAATAAGGCTGAAAAACTTATTGCTGACGGCGGTTACGGTCATACATCATCAATTTATCTCGATGTTATTACTCAGCAAAACAAGCTTGAAGAATTCCGCAGCAGAATGAAGACCTGCCGTATACTTGTGAATACTCCTTCATCTCAGGGCGGTATAGGCGACATCTACAATTTCCGTCTTACTCCTTCACTTACACTCGGCTGCGGCTCATGGGGCGGAAATTCCGTAAGCGAAAACGTTGGAGTAAAGCATTTGCTCAACATCAAGACTGTTGCCGAAAGGAGAGAAAATATGCTTTGGTTCAGAGCACCGGAAAAGATCTATATGAAGCGAGGCTGTCTGCCGACTGCACTTGATGAATTAAAAAATATTATGGACAAGAAACGTGCATTCATTGTAACTGATAAGTTCTTGTACGAAAACGGCTTCACAAAGGCTATAACTGACAAACTTGACGAACTCGGAATCCAGCACGCTTCGTTCTTTGATGTTGCACCTGATCCTACTCTTGCTTGTGCTAAGGAAGGTGCAGCACAGATCTCAGTATTCAAACCGGATGTTATCATAGCACTCGGAGGCGGCTCTGCTATGGATGCTGCGAAGATAATGTGGGTTCTCTATGAGCATCCTGAGGCTGATTTTGCTGATATGGCAATGCGTTTCATGGATATAAGAAAAAGAGTATACACGTTCCCGAAAATGGGCGAAAAGGCATATTTTATAGCCATACCAACATCAGCAGGTACAGGTTCAGAGGTAACACCTTTTGCAGTTATCACTGACGAAAGTACCGGCGTTAAGTATCCTCTTGCAGATTATGAACTTCTGCCGAATATGGCTATAATCGATACTGATCTCCACATGACAGCTCCTAAGGGACTTACTTCCGCTTCAGGTATAGACGCAGTAACTCACGCACTTGAAGCTTATGCTTCCGTAATGGCGACAGACTTCACAGACGGACTTGCACTCAAGGCTCTGAAAATAATATTTGAGTATCTCCCTCGTGCTTATAATAATGGTCCGAACGATCCTGAGGCAAGAGAAAAAATGGCTAATGCTGCAACAATGGCAGGTATGGCTTTTGCAAACGCTTTCCTCGGAGTAAGCCACTCCCTTGCACATAAGCTCGGTGCGTACCACCACATTCCTCACGGTATCGCAAATGCACTCGTAATCGAAGATGTCCTGCGTTTCAACGCTGCTGAAACTCCGGCAAAAATGGGAACATTCCCTCAGTACGATCACCCTCATACTCTTGAACGTTATGCAGAGGTTGCGGACTATCTCGGACTTGGCGGTAAAACTCCTAAGGACAAGCTCGAAAAGCTTATTGCAGCTATAAGAGAACTGCGTCACAAGATCGGAATAAAGGACACTATTGCTGATTACGGCGTTTCTGAGAAAGATTTTATGGCAACTCTCGACGAAATGACAGAAAATGCTTTTGATGATCAGTGTACCGGTGCAAATCCACGTTATCCGCTTCTCAGCGAGATAAAGCAGATATACCTCAATGCTTACTATGGCAGGACATTCACTGAAAAAGAGTATCCAAAGGCTTGAAAGGAGATCGTGATATGAAACTTGATAACTGTATCTCGGAAAGAATAAATAAGAAGATATATCGTGACGGCGACAAGTGTATAAAGCTGTTTGATGAGGTCTATTCAAAGGCGGATGTTCTCAACGAAGCTCTCAATCATGCGAGAGTTGAAGAGACAGGACTTAATGTTCCTGAATTATACGAAGTCACACGAATTGACGGCAAATGGGCAATAGTTTCGCAGTTTATTGAAGGCGAGAGTCTTGCTGACCTTATTGCTGCAAATCCAAAAAAATATGATGAGTATATGGAGATGTTTGTTGATATACAGCTTGATATCCAGTCAAGAAATTGTCCGCTCCTGAGCCGTCTGAAGGACAAAATGAACAGAAAGATCGAACTTACTGAACTTGACGATACTACAAAATACGATCTTCATACTCGTCTTGACGGAATGAAGAAGCATAACAAGCTGTGTCACGGCGACTATACACCTTCCAATATTATTATTACACCTGATAATAAGCCGTATATACTCGACTGGGCTCATGCAACTCAGGGAAACGCTTCAGCTGATGCAGCCAGAACATACCTCACATTCTGCCTTGAGGGGAATATCGCAGGTGCTGAAAAATACCTTGACCTCTTCTGTAAGAAGAGCAATACTGCAAAGAAGTATGTTCAGTCGTGGATGCCGATAGTTGCAGCTTCACAGTCTGTCAAGAAAAAAGATAAGGAGAAAGACATTCTCTTGTCATGGGTGAATGTGGTTGATTATGAATAAGCAGGTAAAAAAATTCACTCAAATAATTTTTAATGCCGTTTTGTCAGGTATTATGATAAGCGTCGGCGGTGCAGTATATCTGCTGTGCGATAATAAGATAATGGGCAGCTTCCTTTTCAGCTTCGGACTTTTTACAATAGTTCAGCGAGGATTTGCCCTATATACAGGAAAAGTAGGATATATCCCGGAGAATTCTCCGGGGTATATCCTTGAAACGTTTATAACACTTGTCGGTAATATAATTGGTACAGCTTTCGGAGCTATATTACTTCAACAGACTCGCTTCTCCGGAAGTCTTCGTGATAAGGCGGCAGCGTCTATGGAGATCAAGACCGGTGACAGTATCGCAAGTCAGCTTATTCTCGGAGCTTTCTGCGGAATGTTAATGTATCTCGCAGTAGACAATGCTAAGGAATGCAGAAAAAAGAATGCAGATATGTCGCTGGTTTTCGGAGTCTGTCTTCCTGTAATGATATTTATAATTTGCGGATTCAATCACTCGATTGCTGATGCATTCTATATGTTCACAGCAGGAACTTTTCCGGACGACCTTCTATACATATTTACGATTGCAGCAGGTAATGCAGCAGGCGGTATGATGATTCCGTTTATCAGAAAAATAAGTCCGGCTCAATAGAATAATGATACTATTTTGCTTTGCGGAAAGTGTTAAAAGTTTACAATAATACTTTTGTGAAAGGGACATACTGTTAAAGTGTGTCCTTTTCTTATATGGTATGTTCCGGTAGAAAGCATATCTTTGAACTATACTCTGAATTCGTGTTTATAGTTTTTTATGATAAGTCTGAAATATATGATTGATTCATAATGGATTATAAAGCTACAAAACGGAGTTACCCTAAACTAACAATTTGACATTATAGTGTTAGTATGATATAATTTAGTCTTAGTGAGTATTGATTTAAGTAGCTTTTATATTGTTACTATATCAATTTATTTTTTGCTAAATAAGTTTGTGAAAACTAACATATTTAGTGCGTAAATCTGAGAAAGGGTGAAAATGTTGGAACAAATAAAAGAAACAAACTATAATATCAGAAATAAGACGGCTTTCGACGAGATTCCGGAAAAAATGTATGCATGGACTCTTAGAAGTGAAAGCTTGGGAGAGCCTATCGAAGCGTATCACAAAGAATTAGTCGACGTTCCGGATATCGGTGATGATGAATTATTGATCTATAATATCGCCAGCGGTATCAACTATAATGGAGTATGGGCTGCTTTAGGAAAACCTAAAAATGCAGTTAAAACACATCAAAAATATGAAAAGAAACAGGACTTTTTGATTTGCGGCTGTGAATCAAGCGGAATAGTTTGCAAGGTCGGCAAGAATGTGACTGACTTTAAAGTCGGGGATGAAGTTATATGTATTGGCATACAGTATGATAAAAATTGCGAAGTCGTAAAGAAAACCGGTGACCCACGATTAAGTCCTTCATTCCGTATATGGGGATACGAAGGTAATTTCGGAGCGTTTGCTCAGTATTCAAAAGTGCTGGAAGTTCAGTGCATACATAAGCCTAAAGAACTTTCATGGGAATCAGCAGCCGGATGCTCAGCAACTGGTGGTACAGTATATAATATGCTGACTCATTGGAAAGGAAATGAACTCCAAAAAGGTGATATTGTTTTGGTATGGGGCGGTGCAGGCGGTCTTGGAAGCAGTGCAATACCCCTTATAAGAGAAATGGGCGGAATACCAATAGCTGTTGTATCATCTGATAAACGAGGAGAATGGTGCAAGAAGCTTGGTGCTTACGGATATATAAACCGCAGTGAATATGATCACTGGGGAATACTCAGCGATGAGCTTTTTAATGACGAAAATGCCTATAAAAAATGGCTCAAAAATAATTTGAAGATCAGAAAAGATATTTATAAGATAGCAGGTAAAAAAGAAGATCCGAAGATAGTTCTTGAACATCCGGGAAGAGACACACTCCCGTCATCGATTTTCCTTTGTGCTAAAAAAGGAATGGTCGTGTTATGTGGTGCAACGACCGGATATCTTGGAAGTCTTGATCTGAGATACTTATGGCTTGGTATAAGAAGACTTCAGGGTTCTCATGCAGGTTTCAGCACCGACGTTGAAAGCTATGTGAACATAATAAAGCGTGACGGTTATCCGCTTCCTAAGGTAGATGTATATGATTTTGAGGATATCCCTATGTGTCTTCAGAATATGTATGAGAATAAAAAATTAAAAGGTAATGCAGTTGCTATAATAGGTAAAAAGCCTGAAGATCAATAATAAATTAGAAAGTTGTGATCGAATGAGTAATAATCTGAGTGGTATTGACTTTTCTGAATTTGTTACTATACCACACTTTGGTACATCATTAAAAACAGAAGAATATTCAAGAAATGTGGCTGGAGATTCAGCTTTTTTTTCAGATATTAAGTTAGAAAAAACTAACTTTATTTTGGCGATTTCTGCTGTTTTAACGCATTTCAGCGATAGAAAAAAATTTGGCTGCTTTGTAAAAAGTGATAATGAAGAAAAGTTCAAATTTCTGATGTCTGATATATACGAAAGCACTTCAAAAGAGATCCTTGAAAAAATCAGCAATGATATTATTAATAATGAAGCTGAATATTCAACAGATGAAATAAAAAAAGTCTTATCTGAAAATGTTCTTCCGGTATTTGTATTTGAGGATGAGATCAGCAACGAGACAGATTTAGATACACCTGTGATATATATCGATAATGGTTTGACGAATATCAGATTCAAAGGTGCATCAGGAGAAAACACTGAGAGACTCTTTCAGCTTATTTATGAAGACATGATAGAGTTCATGAAAAATTATGATAGCTGTAAAGACTCGTATTTAGCTGATATTCCGTCGATGAGTACTTTTGAAATGGAACTTATCCGTTCTTTTAATGAAGTAAAAAGTGAACAGGAAGACAAAGCAGAACATATTTTGAATACATTATTTAAAAGTGCCCAAAAATATGCAAATGATATTGCTTTGGAATATGGGGATGTATCAGTGACTTATGAAGAACTGTTACATAATTCGTGCAGATATGCAGAAGCATTCCGGAAAAGAGGCATCACAAAGAATGGAGTATCTGCAATATTGATGAAAAGATCTCCTGCAATGATATATACAATTATCGGTATGTGGATGTGTGGAGCTGCTTACATTCCTATAGATACAGAAATGCCTGATGAAAGAGTTGAGTATATCCTTTCCGATAGTAAAACAGGATTTATTATTACTGATTCGGACAGAAAATGCTTTGAAGGAAAGAATATTATCAAGGTCGAAGAATGCGAAAGTGAAACTGAAGAACTTCATGATTATGATACTGATCTTGAAAATAATGCTTATCTGATATATACATCAGGTTCTACAGGTACTCCTAAGGGGGTTCTTATAGGACATAGTGCACTTGCATACTTTATACAAGCCACACTGCAGTGCCTGCCTTTTGAGCATAATGACGCTGTATTATCCGTGACTACTTGTTCATTTGATATATTTCTCGCAGAAATAATGTGGCCGTTGGTAAGTGGTGCAAGACTTGTTATCGCTTCTGAGGAGGAGAAAAATGATCCTTATCTTATAAATGAAAAGATAAAATATTCTGCCTGCAATGTGTTCCAGACAACGCCTTCAAGACTTAAATGGATGTATCTTTGCGGAGCATATGATGGACTTTCTCAGATAGAAAAAATACTGGTGGGCGGAGAAATGTTCCCTAATGATCTTTTGAAGAAACTCAACAAACTTCCTTTTACAAGGATATTCAATGTTTACGGTCCTACGGAATCAACTATCTGGTCATCAAGCAATGAACTTACAGGAAAAACAGAGATAACTATAGGACGCCCTATACGTGATACGGGTTTTCTCATTCTTGATGATGATATGCAGCCTGTACCGGTTGGTACATTAGGTCAGCTTTGTATATACGGAAAAGGACTTGCTAAAGGCTATGTGAATAAACCGGAACTTACAGCTGAACGTTTTGTATCACATCCGCTTGCAAATGACAGTCTTCTTTATCTTACAGGTGACCTCGCTTGCTGGCAGATAAACGGAGAAGTAAATGTTGCAGGAAGAAATGATTTTCAAATCAAGATCAATGGATACCGTATTGAACTTGGAGATATAGAATCAGTTACAAATGAACATCCTCTTGTAAAAAATTCAGCAGCTGCTGCATATGACGGTAAAAAAGGTAAGTGCATCGCAGTTGTATATACAGGTGAAAGAGCAATTTCCAAGCAGGAATTTGTAAAATACTATTCAGAAAAGATACCTTCGTACATGATACCAGAGAAATGCATTTATGTTGACAACATCCCGATAAATGTAAACGGTAAAGTAGATCACCCGAAAATAATGGCTATAATTGATGAGAATATCGAAAGGAATGACTGAGTTTATGAAAAAGATGATATTCAATGCTTTTAGCGACCAGAGATTTGAGCTTACAAATTATCTTGCAGCAAAGTGCGATACGATACTTGCTGTTGACGAGATATCAGAAAAATATGATCCGGTTTGCAGTGTAGATATTGATATTCAAGAAACTGAGAATAAAATAAGAGAAATCGAAAAGGAAGTCCTCGGAGACAATAATATAAGATTCAGGGAAGATTATGAAGGCCTTGTAGAAAAGCTTGACGGAGTATGCTGCTGCTGTGCTATCGAATATTTCGGTAAGGATATGTTTAAACCGGGTGAAAAATATGATATTGATGAGCTGATCTTCAAAAGACGTGTTATCGATAATTTCAGACCTATGTTTATTTATATGCTTCAGATGCTTGAAAATCTTGGGTATGTGAAAATAACTGGAAACGAACTTGAAATTATCAGAAGTGCTGATGATGTGCAGTCTCCTTGCGAATATGTAAATAGCTTTAATGAAGAACAGAAGAAATTTATGCCATATGTCGAGCTTCTTATGACTTGTGCTAAAAGCTATGACGAAGTTTTCAGAGGAAAAAAAGCAGGAAATTCTGTACTTTACCCTGAAGGCAAATACGAACTTACAAATAATGTTGAAGCAAGCCTTCCTTTGACTACAAACAGGTATCTTAATGAAGAGGTGCTTGCAAGGATAACTGCGTATATTTCTAAAGCAAAAAAAGAAGGAAAAGTATTAAGAATACTGGAGATAGGGGCAGGTACCGGTGACCTGACCTACAGATTACTTCCGCTTATAGATGATATGGACGATGTTATATATACATTTACAGACATTGGACAGTCATTCGTTTCATCAGCAGAATATGATGCTAATGAGGCTGGAAGAAGATATATGAAGTTTGCTAAACTTGATATATGTGATGATATTGAAAAACAGGGCTTCTATAAAAACAGTTTTGATATTGTTCTTGGATATGATGTTATACAGGCTTCACCTGATATTGCTAAGTGCCTTGAGAATATAAATGATCTTCTTGTTCCTGACGGATTATTCATGCAGATCCAGAGTCATGGAGGAAATTACATCGATAATCTTGTTTATGGTCTTGCACCTGGTTGGTGGAATTTTACTTTTGATCCGATGCGTGGAAGAAAAATAACAATGACAGATGATGAGTGGCTGACTGCACTTAAAAACAATGGTTTCTGCAATCTTTTTGCTTTGCCTCACAGCGAATATCACTCAAATTGTGCGATATACATATCGAAATGCAGTAAAACTGAAGATATCTCTGAAAGAGTTTATATTTCGATCAGTAAGGAAGCAAGAAGAAGAAAAATATCATCTGTAGGTTCAGAGTTACAATATGATTTTGTGAAGATATTCAATACTTCAGAAATAGAAAAATATATATCAGATAAAGCAGATTATACTGAAGATGAAATAATGTTCAGCGATATGCCGATTTTATCCAGCGGTTTCGAGGCAAGATTTGATATATCACCTGAGGAAGCAAAGGTTATTTCAATTATTGAGGAGATCATTTCAAAAAACGGTATAACCCTTGATGATGAATTTATAGGTATCGGTCTTGATTCACTTTCGATACTCCTTGTGATAAGCAGAGTAAATGAGACTTTTGGCACTGATATAAGTGTTAGTGACGCATATGACTGCCGATATGTTAAAGACCTTGTTAAAAAGCTTGATGGAGCTACTATCAAAGAATCTGACAATGATGAGGAAGAAAACTTCGAGATCGATAAAAACATCGATGATTTATTCAATATGCTTTAAAGAAGGAATAGTATGAATAGTAAATGGATAAGATTCGGAAAAAACAGAATTGATTCAGAAAAGTGTATGATATGCATACCTTTTGCAGGTTCCGGAGCAAGTTTATTTGCGGGATGGCAGAGAGTCATGGGCAATGAAATTGAGGTTTTGCCTATTCAGCTTCCCGGAAGAGAAGAAAGGATCGCTGAAAAGCCGGTAACGTCTATCGATGATGTTGTAAATTCAATAATACAGGCGGTAGTTCCTGTGATCAATGGCAGAAAATTTGTTGTTTTTGGTCATAGTATGGGTGGATTGATAGCATACGCCCTGACAGCTAAACTTGAAAAGGAATACGATCTGTCTCCGGAATTATGCGTCATATCCGCATCAAGCATCAATATATGTACAAAAAAACAGAAGGTCAGCGAGATGAATGATGATGAGCTTATACAAGAGCTGTCATCATATGGCGGTATGGATGAACAGCTTCTTTCGCTGCCTGATTATCTTAAAATGTATCTTAACATAATAAGAAATGATTATAAACTTATCGAGGATTTCGGAGCTTCTGAAAAAGTGAAAGTCCACTCACCTTTAAGATTATATTCTGGTACAGAGGATAACCTTTTTGATAAAGAGGATATGAAGAGTTGGTACGGACTTACATCGTCGGTTGTAACAGAAAGAGTTTTCGAGGGAGATCATTTCTTTATAAAAAAGCACGTTGAGGATATCTGTAAGGATGTTCTGGAAAATATACGAAACGGAGATAACTAATGGGTGTTGTTGATTTTTCAGGTGTTTCAGATGAGTATAGCATCCCGTTTTTTAACAGTGTAAACGAATCTGAACATTATACTTTTAAACTGGATGATAGATTAATAAAAGAAATGCATAAGCTTTCGTATGACAAAATGACTTCTGCTATATCAACCGCATTTGGTATTGTATGGCAAAGATACTGTTGTAAGAAAGATGTAATGTTTTCTTTAGAAAAAGACGGTCAGAAGAGAAATATAAGATTTTCAACGGAAGGTCCCGAAAAAATCAGTGAAATACTTGATATAATGACAGCTTTTCTGAATAAGTCTGAAGATCATTATGACAATAATGATAAGATGTCGGAAAAAGCAGTTCTTCACGTAAATGATAAAAGTGATCCTGAAAGCAATGCTGCTATAGAGCTTTTTTTTGATACTGATGATAATTCAGTGGAAATATACAGCAAACTGGATTTTGATATAAATGTGTTGATGTCATGCATATCAGCTGCTATGACTTTGTTATGTGAAAATTCTGATATCATGATTTCAGAAATATCCTTTGCAGATGATGAACTTGAGAAACTTTATGACAGGATAAACGACATTTCCGGCAGTATAACAGGTGATGTTGTATCTGTATTTTCAGAGGCAGCAGCAAAACATCCGGATTCTCCGGCACTTGTAAATGCTGAACGCTCTATGAGCTACTCGGAATTGGATGTGCTCAGTAATGCGTATGCTTATAAACTGAATGAATGCGGAGTAAAAAAAGGAGATATAGTTGCAGTTATCTCGGCAAGATCACATGAACTTTTCATCGCACTTATAGGAATACTGAAGCTTGGAGCAGCATATATGCCTATTGATCCGGATTATCCTGATGAGAGGATAAATAATATCATATCAAATTCCAAAGCAAAATTTATCGTAAATACTTCATCAAGACAATATGATGATCCAAGTCTTGTGAACATTCCTGTTGATATAAATGAGCTTGAAAATATAGAAAAATTTGAACTTATTGTTTTTGTATCACCTGAGGATAAGGCGTATGTCATGTATACCTCAGGTACGAGCGGAGAGCCAAAGGGAGCTGTTATACGACATAAAAGTATAGTTCGTCTTGTTAAGGATACGAATTATATAAGTTTTTCTTCAGAAAGCAGATTGCTTCAGACTTCCTCTGTTGTGTTTGATGCTTCAACTCTTGAGATATGGGGACCATTGCTTAACGGCGGTACCATATTCATGACAGAGAAAAACAATATACTTGACCCCGTTTCGCTTAAAAGAATAATATCTGAAAAAAAGATAAACGTGATGTTCCTGAGTACATCGCTTTATACGATGCTTGCAGAGAGCGATCCGGAGATCTTCTGCGGACTTGAGTATCTTGTTGCCGGCGGAGATATAATGCCTTATAAGCAGTCAATGAGCGTTCTTGATAAGTGCAGGGGGATCAAGCTTGTAAACGGCTATGGTCCGACAGAAAACACGACATTCTCAACCTGTTATACGGTGGAGAAAGACTGTGAAGAGCCGATACCTATCGGCTATCCGATAACAGGTTCCACAGCTTATATTCTTGACTGTTACGAAAATTTACAGGCTCCCGGAATGAAAGGCGAGCTTTGTGTCGGCGGACTTGGAGTTGCTGAGGGCTATCTGAACAATAAGGAACTGACAGATAAGAAGTTCTTTATGTTCAAAAACGGTGACAGGCTCTATCGCACAGGTGACAGTGCTGTTATGGATAATAAGGGACTCTTCAAGTACTATGGAAGACTCGACGATCAGGTGAAGATCAGAGGCTTCAGGATAGAGCTTGCTGAGATACGTGAAAAGATAGTATCATATCCGGAAGCAAGGGATTCATATGTGACGGTTGTCAAAAATAAAAATGGAGATAAGGTACTTAATGCATATGTTGTATCTCACAGCGATATAGAGAACGAGCTGAAAAAATATCTTGAGGAGACCCTGCCTGAATATATGATACCTCATAATATTTTTATAATGGACAGCTTCCCTCTGACTATCAACGGAAAGATCGATAAAATAAAGCTTAACGAGTTAGCGGAGGAAAGTATGGCAAATACATCTAAAAGCGGCTATGAACTTCTTGACATCTGGAGAGACGTTCTTGGAAGAAACGATTTTACAGAAAATGATGATTTCTTTGAAAACGGCGGAGATTCACTTAAGGTCATAAAGCTTATTGCAGAAATGCAGAAAGTTGGATACAGCTATTCTGTACAGGATATTTATAATATACCTGTTTTATCAGAGCTTATCGCTTCTGAAAGCTGCGGAAACACTATACCGCACCGTGGTATATACGATAGAGTACCGCTTACAATGGCACAGGAAGGTATATGGTTCAATAACATGAATGAACCGATATATAATGTTGTTCTTAGTGTTACTATAAACAATGAGCTCGATATCGATGCTTTTATCGAGGCAATAAAAAGGACGGTATACAGGTATCCTGATCTTCGTACTGTTGTGCTTGAAGATGAATACGAGCCTTATATGAAGGCTATTGAGCCTTGTGATGAGGCAATAGATATAGAATATGATGCTTGCCCTGAAATGTCAGAAGATGAACTGAAAAAAGAATATGAACGTATCGAATACTCACGTGTATATGATCTTACAAAATTGCCTATGTACCACTTCCATATAGGAAAAATAAGTGAGAATAAATACGTTCTTAGCATAGGTTCGCATCACGTAATATCTGATGCATATGCTATAAATATCCTTATAAGCCGTGTTGAAGAGGAATATCTTGCTATGCTCGGTGAAGGGGAGGTATCTGAACATCCTGAAACGGTCGAGTTCTCAGATTATTCTTTCTGGCAGAAAGAAAATTTAGAGAATATTGGTAAAAATGCCGACTATTGGAGCGAGAAGCTTTCAGGTGATCTCAATATCATAAAATTTGAAGAGATTGAAGAACCTGTATTCGGAGAATTTGAGGGAGCCTGCCGTAAAATAGCAATGGATATCGACACTCAAAAACGCTTTGATGAAATGTTTGCAGAGTACAATGTGTCGGAATTTGTTGGATATTCAGCAGTATTCTTTATTTTCCTCAGAGGTATGCTTGGATTCAGAGACATCTCAATAGGTACAGCTACCTGCGGTCGTGACAGAAATGAGATACAGGATACAATTGGAAATTTTGCATATGCTTCTGTACTCAGAAATTATATCGACGATAACGATAATTTCAGTACTGTTATAGAAAAATGCAGAAAGACTATCGAGGAAGCTAACAAGCATCAGGGACTGCCTTTTGAACAAATACTTAAACGTACAGATATAAACAGAAAATACTATAAAGTGCCTTTTATAGTACTGATCGAATACATCAAGAACAATACTCCGACAAAAAAACTTGATGTTACATTGGCTGAGTATTCAGAACAGGTCGTACCTTCTGATTTCTCACTGTTCGTTCAGTCAGAAGAGGAACAGACCTACCTTAGATTTTATTATAAGCGTAATCTTTTTTACGATGATGAAATAGAGGACTATGCGGCTATTTTTGAAAGAATAATGGCTATATGCCAGAATGAGCCGGAAAGACCTGTTAAAGATATTATAGAAAGTGAGTTTGATTATAATGAGTAATTTTGCAAAGATCACTGCTTTTGACGGCAGCGAAACTGAAAGAGCAGAGAAATTATCAGCTGGAGAGCTTGAAACAAAAGCAAAGATAACTGCTGCATTTATGACAGCTGTTTCAAAAGAAAAGAAAAAAGCATATATATTCAGCAATGCTGATGATATTTTATTTAAAGCAGCAGGCAATACATTTGAAGAAGTGATAATCTTCAGCGATATTAATAAACTTGATGCTGAAAATGCAGTTGTTATTCTTCCTTCTGAAAAATTCAACGACATAATGACTTTGGTTAAAGATTCAGTAATAATCACATACGGTTGCAGAACAGGTAAAAAGAGCTCATATACTGATGTTTTTGATAAAAATGGTATCAGCTGGTACAATCTGTTTGGTTTCCCGCATCAGCTTCTGGTATCATCATTAACAAAGGCAGTTATTGCAGGTGAGCAGAAAAATGTTTACGAGATAAGACCTCTTAAAGGTACATCATTATCAATAACTGATAAGAATGGAAAAGGTGCTCCTGCCGGTGCAGAGGGAATAATCGCACAGCGAGCAGATGATGAGATCTTCAGCACCTATTTCAAAGGTGTTATTCTTGCATCAGATAAGACCTATTTTACCGGATTTGAGGACAATTATTTCTATTCTGACGGAAAATACTATAATACCGATAAAGTAATAGAGACTCTTTCAGCAGATGCAGATGTAAAGGATTGTGCCGGCGTAAATGAAGATATATACATAGTAAGTGAGAGCGGAAAGGATGCACAGTATTTCCTTGACCGCATACATGAACTTGGTATTCCGGTAAACTGTAATTTGATTGATCGTATTCCTCGTGAAAACGGAATAGTGGTAAAAGAAGAATTAGAGAAGATAGTAAAAAATTCCAATATGAGCAAGGCTGTTTCTATAAACGAGGAACTCTATAACGGAATCTGTGAGGTATGGAAGAGCGTACTCAATACTGAAAGTGTAGAGCCTTATGAGGACTTCTTTGAATCCGGAGGAAATTCTATTCTTGTGTCCAAGCTTATGTTTGAGATGCTGAAGAAGTTCAGTATCACTATCCCATTCCACTATATCCTCGAAAACAGTAACGTTATGGGACTTTATAATTTCATCATTAATAACGGAAAGGTAAGTGAGGAACAGGAACAGGCTAAGCTTGAAAAGCTCAGAAAAGAAATGGAGAGCTGTCTTGATCTTGATTTTTCTGTAAAGGAGCGTATTGCTCAGTGCAGCGGAAAAGGCGATACAAAAAATCTTCTTCTCACCGGTGCAACAGGTTTCCTTGGAATATTCATATTAAAGACACTTGTTGAGGAAACTGATAAGAATATTTGTCTTCTTGTAAGAGCAAGCAATGAAGCTGCTGCAAAGAGAAGAATAATAATGAACCTTAAAAAGTATAAGCTCAGTGAGGACCTTCTTTCGGACAGAATAAGTTATGTTGCAGGAGATACTGAGAAAGAATATCTCGGACTTTCTAAGGAAAAATATGACGAACTTGCTGAAAATACTGGAATAGTTCTTCATGCAGCTTCACTTGTTAATTTCGTAACTCCTTATGAACAGATGAAGGGACCTAATGTTGAAGGTACCAAAACTATGCTCAAATTCTGCACATATAAGAAAGAAAAGGAATTCCATTTCGTTTCTTCATATGGAATATATGAGGCAATGCTTCATTCAGCAGGTCAGTACACAACAGAGAATACACCTCTTAGACTTGAGTATGCAAATATAAATGCATATACATTCTCAAAGTTCATATCTGACAAGATGACTGACATGGCGGTCAACGATGGTCTTACAGCAAAAATTTACAGAAGCGGTACAGTATCAGGAGATACTGTAAATGGTATTTGTCAGGAAAATGATTTCTTCTGGCGTCTTGTATATGCCGGAGTTAAGGTAAAGGAATTCCCTGTGCTTAAAAATATCGGTTATAACCTGATACCGGCAGATGTAATGGGAAAAGCTATCGTGAGACTTATGCTTGAACCTTTTGAAAAAGAAAAGCACAGATATAATCTCGCATATAAGAAGACCTATACAGCTGAATTTGTATCATGGATTAGAAAACTTGATCCTGAGGTAAAGGATGTTCAGTTCAGAAAATGGTATAAAGACGCAGTAGACTATGCAAAGAATTCAGAGGACAAAACTCTTCTTTCAATTATGGCTGTATTCCCGAAAGCAGAAGTTGTTGAAGGTTTTGAAGAACTTGATATGGACTACAAATTTACTGAAGAAATGCTCGATAAGGTCGGAGCAAATTATAAGATGAATTATGATGATTTTGAAAAGACATTCCGTTTCTTTATGAATGCTTTGGACTAAAAGGAAAGTGAGATTATTATGAATACTAAAGATATGCTTAAAGAGATTTTTTCTGAAGTTCTTAACATAGAGAATGTAAGCGAAAATGATAACATTTTTGATATGGGCGGAGATTCACCTTCTATATACAGAATAAGTGAGCTTATAAAAGAAAAGAATAATATTGAGATCAAACCTATAGATATAATGATGTATCCAACTATAGAAAAGCTCAGCGAATTCATTTCTTCCGGCGGCAATGGTTCATCAGAAAATTCTGGAGAAGTAGTTGTAAAAAGAAGAGCAAGGAGACATAATAATGGATAATTTTGATCTTGAAGACAGCCTTGATATAGCAGTTATCGGTATGTCAGCAAGAGTGCCTAAAGCAAAGAATTACAGGGAATTCTGGAAAAATCTTTGCGAAGGTAAAGACTGCATAACAAGAAATGAGGAGCTCAAAAAGCCAAATTTCATAGCTGCTTACGGAAAGCTCGATGACATAGAATACTTTGATGCCGATTTCTTCGGCATCAAAGCAGCTGAGGCAATGAATATCGATCCTCAGCAGAGATGCCTTATGGAAGGTATATATCAGGCACTTGAGGATTCCGGATATACTTCTGACGGATATAAAGGAAAGATAGGTCTTTATCTTACATCAGACGAGCATCTGTATATCTGGAACTATCTTATGAGGACCAAAGGGGAATGGCTCCTGAATTATCATGAATCAGAATTATACCTTGACGGTACATTCAGTACATTTATAGCTTATTACTTTAATATTCAGGGACCATGTGCAATAACAAGATATGCTTGTGCCTCATCGCTTGCCTGCCTTCACAATGCATATCAGGGACTTTTAAATTATGAGTGCGATATGGCTATAGTCGGCGGTGTAAATATAGAGCCTGAACAGGAAGGATGCAATTATTATGCATCAACTGTTTCTCAGAGCGGTTATCTTCGTCCGTTCGATGAAAATGCAGACGGTCTGATAAAGGCATCTGGTCAGGGAGTTATAATTCTGAAGCGTATTGCCGATGCTTATAACGACCATGATAATATAGTCGCACTTGTTAAAGGAACCTGCGTCAATAATGACGGTAACCGTAAAGCGGGATTTGCTGCACCAAGTGTTCAGGGACAGACAGAGGCTATTTCAACAGCTTTATCTCTTGCTGAGGTCAAGCCTTCGCAGGTAGGATATTTTGAGTCCCACGGTACTGCAACAGTACTTGGAGACACAGTTGAGCTCAGAGCATTGAAAAATGTTTTTTCATCCTCAGACAGAAAAGAACCTCTTATGATAGGTTCAGTCAAATCAAATATCGGACATACAAGTACTGCATCTGGTGTTATAAACGTGATCAAGACAGCTATGATGCTCAAGAACAAGAAATTTGTACCAACTATCAATCATAAAACACCTAATTCGGAGATTAAAGCAGAGGGATGCCCTATTAAAGTCAATACCGAATATCGTGATTGGAAAACTGACGACACACGAATAGCAGGTATAAGTGCGATAGGTATGGGCGGAGCTAACGCAATAGCTGTTTTAAGTGAATATGAGGGTGAAAAGAAAAAGAATAGTGCAGAAACTCCGCAGTTATTCATATTCAGTGCAAAGAAAAAAGAATCTCTTGACATGGTCATAGATGATATGAAGGAATTCTTTGCAGAAAATAAGGATACCGATATGGAGGACGCTGCATATACGCTCCAGACCGGACGTGGTTCATTTGACGAGAAGTTTTTTGTTACTGCAAAGAACGCCAGTGAATTATCTGACAAACTTTCTTCATACTCCAGAAGTCTTGGCACAAATATGAGCGATTCAGATATAATCTTCGTTTTCGGAGGTGCCGGAACACAGTCGGATGAGATGTGTTTATCGTTATATAATTCTATTCCTGAATTCAGAAAGTATGCAGACGAGTGTTTTGATATATATGAAAGGTCCACAGGTGTTGCTGTTAAGGAACGTTATATCAACGGTGAATTGCAGCATTCTGAAAAAGAGGAAGAAAGATTCATGCTTCTCTTTACAGTTGAGTATGCTCTTGCAAAGTACTGGTGTTCACTTGGTATAAAGCCGGACTGCATGATAGGTCATAGCTTTGGTGAGTACGCAGCTGCCTGCATATCCGGTATATTTACTCTTGAAGATGCTATAAAGCTTCTTATTGAGAGGGGCAAGCTTTATTCCGAGATACCGGAAGGTGCGATGCTTTCAGTATCGGCTGACAGAGAAAAGGTTGAACCGCTCCTTGAAGAAGGGGTGACGATCTCAGCAGAAAACGGCAGGAATCGTCTTATGCTCAGCGGAACGGTTGAAGCGATAGAAAGATTTTCAGCTAAGCTTTCTGAAGCTAAGATAAATAACTCAAGACTTCCTGTAAATAAAGCCGGACACTGTGATATGGTAAGTGTAATTTCAGAACGCTTCCGTAAGGTACTTGAAGGTGTTAACTTCTCAAAAGCAAATATTCCTATGATACCTACTTGTCAAACAATTGAAAGAGAAAAGGCTCATATCACACCTGATTACTGGATAAAGCAGATGGAAACAGCTGTAGAATTCAGAAAGGCTGTAAGAGAAGCAGCAGATAAATATCCGAATGCAGTATTTATTGAGATAAGTGCTGTAAATCAGCTGAATGACCTTGTAAAGCGTGAAGTTGGAATAAATAAGGGATATGTAACTCTTGCATCCGTTTCAAGAGGAGAGTTTTCAGATGACAGAGAAGCTTTCCTGAATACTGTAGGTAAGATATGGAGCTGCGGTATTACGGTAGACTGGGAGAAACTATATTCTTCCAAACCATATAAAACTGCTCTTCCTACATATCGTTTCAGCGGCAAGCCTTACTGGAGATATAAGAAATATACCGTCATGGATAAAGCAAATATTGTTACAGAAGATAATTTCCATGCTGCTGCGGAAAAAAATGTGAGTGATACCACAATTACAAACGAAATGACTGATACTGAAAAAGCAATATGGTCGATAATAAATGAGATAACCGGCTTTGAGGATTTCGATACCGAAACTGACCTTTACGAGCTGGGAATGGATTCTCTATCAGCTGTACTTCTTGTATCGAAAATAGAAAGTGTTCTTCATAAAAAAGTAGGTATGCAGGAGATATATTCCTCACACACAGTAAAAGATATGGCAGCAATGCTTGATACGATAGAGGAAGAAATAATTGATGATAATTCAGAAGAAATAACGGATAAAAACGAACTTGAAGATATAAACGCTCTTTTTGACTAAGGAGGATGTTAGTAATGTTTGATTTCAGTAACCTTAATAATAAGGTTAAGGACAGTGCAGTAATAGACAATAAGGTGTTCGTGGCTGCTGAAAAATTTATCGACCTTGGAGCATATGATAAGCTGCCTAAGGAATATGAATATTTTCAGGTGCCATTTATTCCAAGGAATGCTTCCGGAGCTGTTGATGCTGATAAACTTATGCGTATGAAGCCATTCAGCAATAAAATGATGAATGATTTCAAGAGTGAAAGCAAGAACGTTCCTTTCAGACTTATGACTACAGCTAAAGCAGGATATTTTGGTATCAATATACCAAAATATGTTCCAAGAATAAATGATACAAGTTCTGTTTCTGAGAATAATGAACCGTCTTTGCTTGACGGCGGTGAGCTTACTATCAGAAAACCGGATGACACACTTCAGAATATTCTTATCAGAGTAAGCAAAAGCAATAATAAGATAGTGTACTTTGATACAGAAGAAGCTGTTGAGGAAACATATGCGGATATGTATAAAGCAGCTGTATCAAAAGCAGGAGCACTTCGTGAACTTGGCTTTAAAAGCGGAGATAAGCTTATGTTCCTGTTCAATACAAATAAGCAGTTCATTGAAACATACTGGGCTTGTGTGATACTGGGTATAACCGTACTTCCTCTTGAAACTGTAGAGGACTATTCTGTTGAGTGTGTTGGTGTAAACAAAATAATCAATATCTGGAAGCAGTTCCATAAGCCGGGTATAGTTACCGACCATGACGTTACAGGACTTTCAAAAATGGCTGGTGAGTCAATAAATATAGTCGATGTGACCGCTTTGAGTACAGAAAATAATATTGAAGAATTCCACCAGTGGACCGACGATGAACCGGCATTGTTCTTCTTTACATCCGGAAGCACAGGTTTCCCTAAAGGAGTTGTTCTTAAACAGAAAAATATTTTCGGAAGAACACTCGGAGAAGTTCAGCGTTACGGAATGGACGGAACAGAAGTGGATTTCAACTGGATGACTCTTACTCATGCAGCCGGACTTATCTGGTCACATATCCGTGATGTATATCTGGGAATAGATCAGGTACAGGTGAAAACAGAAGTCATACTGAGTAAGCCGGTTAGATTCCTTGAGATAATGAACAAATATCGTGCAACTATGACTTGGGCTCCGAATTTTGCATTCTCGCTTATAGTCAGCGGTATGGACGGTACTGAAAATTATGATTGGGATCTTTCATGCATAAAATATATGTTTGCAGGTGGAGAAGCTAATATCAGTAAAACACTCAGACATTTTCTGAATATATTAAGTAAATACGGACTTAAAGAAAATGTTATACGTCCTGCATTCGGTATGGCTGAAACATCTTCATGCATAACATATAATGATAATTTTGCATTATCAACATCTTCTGACGATGACAAGAATGTATCCATAGGATTCCCGATGCCGGGCATAAAAGTAAGAGTTATGTCTGCTGACGGAAGACTGCTTCCTTGCGGAGAATCCGGATATATACAGTGCAGCGGTAATACAGTTACTTCTGGATATTACGAGAATGACGAAGCAAATAAGAATTCGTTTACTGATGACGGCTACCTTATAACAGGTGATCTCGGATACATAAAAGATGGTCAGATCTATCTTACAGGAAGAGAAAAGGATGTTATCATCATCAACGGACTGAACTACTTTGTACAGGATATTGAAGGCGTTGTTGACAATATGGACGGCGTTCTTACATCTTATTCCGTTGCAGTATCCATACCTGACGGAAACGGAAAAGAGAAAATAATTATTTTCTTTGTACCGGAAGATGAATCACTCCTTGAACTTAAAATAGCTGATAGCCGTCTTACAGAGCTTGTAGATCAGATCAAGGTCAATGTAAGAAAAATGACAACTCTTAGTCCGGACTGTGTTGTACCGATCTCAAGTAATTATACTGCCAGAACCGATATTGGTAAGAAGCAGAGAAACACATATAAAAATGATTTCCTTGCCGGAAAATTTGATGCAAATATTGAAAAGGTGTCAAAAAACAGAAAGCAGACTATCCTCACAAAAGAGTGGATAAGAGATAACGGTACAAAATACGTCAACGATATTTATTTATTAGGACATTCTGACAGTGAATTTAAGTCCTGCGACGATATTGATAGTCTGCCTGAAGGTGCAGTCCTTATCGACAATACATTTATTTCTGAAACTCAGGCAGATCCTGATATTTCTGATCTGAAAGACATATTTGAAAAGACATTTTCACATCTGCGTAAATATTGCAATACATCAAAGAAGATCAATGTTATTTTTACAACTCTGAACAGTGTTCCGGAAATGCTTGGCGAAAAGTATTCTCCAGCTTACTCATTCCTTTATGGAGTTTTAAAAACTATGGAGCTTGAAAATAGCAATTTCTCTTTCAAGCTTGTAGATCTTGATGTAAATGATACTAAACTTATAAAGAATGAAGCAGCTCTTGCATTTGGCAGAGAATTCATAATTTATAGGCAGGGAAACAGATATTCATATGAATATAAGCCTGTTGAGAAAGCTGATGAGACCGAGACTGACCTCGAAGGAAAGCTTGTAGTAGTTGCCGGAGGTGCAGGCGGTATCGGTAAGTATATTGCTGATTATTACAGAAATGAGTACTCAGCAAAGGTCCTCCTTATCGGAAGAAGTGACAGACAGTTTGAAAACTCTGATGATATTTTATATCTGTCAGCTGATATAACTGATGAAGCAGAAGTTAAAAAGGCTGTAAACAAAGCTGTTGAAAAGTTTGGTACAAAGCTTGGAGCAGTTGTTGATCTTGCAGGTCGAATGAGTGCTGATCCTATAGAAAATTTCTATAAAGAAAGTGAAAAACATACTGTTGAAAATGAATCAACAGATAATTTATTGGCAGCAGCTGCGGTCAAGTATTATGGAACAAAGAATCTCTATAGTGTGAGCCATGAAAATAATGTGCCATTTATAGTATTCTGTTCGCTTACATCTGACTTCGGCGGAAGAAATATGTGTGCTTATTCAGGAGCAAATTCCATGCAGGACAGCTATTGCAGATATATCATGCAGAATGACAAAAACGTTAAACTTATCAGCTGGAGTATGTGGAAAGAGACTGGTTTAAGCAGAAATTCCGGTACCGGTGCTTCTCTCGGCGGATTTAACGAACTTGAAACTGAAGAAGCTGTTGAGTTGTTCAACACTATAATAAAAAGAGATATTACCGCTGCATATATAGGTCTGGCAATTGAAAATGAAAAAATGATGTCCGGTATTTGCAATGATTATAATATTACAGTTATCGTTGAGACTGGAAATAAAGAAGATACGGATATTCTGAAAGAATTATCATCATCAGAAAAGTTTGGTAAATATGATTTTGAATTCAGAGTAAATGAAGTTGCATTCCTTAAAGACGGCGGTGTAAAGGATACTATAGATAAAGTCCTTGATATATGGAAGGATACTCTGAAAATAAATGATATTGACATCAATGCAAATATATTTGATATAGGCGGAAATTCCATTACTATCTACCTGCTTGCAGATAAAATGACAAAGGAATTGGGAGAAACTATAAATGCTGTTGATATTATGACATATCCTAATGTAAAGGAGTTCGCTTCATTCCTTTATCTCAGAAGCAGCGGAAGCAGTAAAGAAGAAAATAATGACGATGGAAGCGAACGTGCTGAAAAGATGAAGAATGCACGCCGCCGCTCTAAAACCGGAAGGAGGGCATGAAGCCTTGAATCTGTATGAAAAGGTAAAGACACTTGCAGGTGCAGAATATCGCAAATTTGCAGATACAATTCGCTCAGACGGACAAAGATACGGCATTTATCCGCTCGGTAATAATCAAAAGGGAATATGGAGCGTTACAAGAATAGATGCACAAAAGGAAAATCCATATTATAATCCGATATTCAAAATAGTATTTGATGGCGGTGACCCGGAGAGAATAAAGAAAAGTGCTGAAAATCTTTGGAACAGTCAGGATATTTTCAGGTTCAGATATTTCGAGTTAGACGGTGAACCTTATCAGTATCTTGACAGGGATGCTGTTTTTGACATCGAGTATATTGAATCAGCCAATGAAGCTGAGGCACAGGAAAGAGAAAAGGAATTCTGTTTAAGAAATTTTGACCTTTTCAATGAGTATCCTATACGTTTCAGACTTTTGAAAACTGGTGAAAAAAAGTACATACTCTATGTGTCGGTGCATCATATAATCAGTGATGGCTGGTCTGATGGACTTATCTGTAAGAATCTTATAGATGCGTATAAAGGAAAAGAATTAAAAGCAGGAAAATATCAGTATGCCAGATATGTCATAAATGAAAAAAGTGACAGAATGAAAGAAAAACGTAAGGAAAACATGGCTTACTGGAAGGAAAAATTGGCTGCTAATGATGGATTTGCTGATCTTCCGACTTCATACGGAAGAGAAAACGACCGTGAAAGCCGCTCCTCAGTCATTACTATACCAATGAAAAAAGAGCTCGCTGATAAGGTCAAGGAGGTAACTGCAGCTATATCAAGCAATCTCCATGCTGTTATGCTTTCAGGTTTTGCTTATACTATCGGACGTTATGCCAATAAGGATAATATAAATTTCGGTACGACACTTGCTAACAGAGATGACATAAATTATCTCGGCACAGTCGGAGACTTCGCATCCGTTATCATACTGCCGGTAGATACTCATATTGAAGGTACAGTTAAGGAATATATCGACCATGTAAAAAGCACTCTTTTCAAGGGCATGGACCATTCATCAGTAGTTCTAAGCGAACTTATCGGCAATACTGATTTTCAGCGTATAGACGGCGTTAATCCGTTGTATCAGATGATATTCTCCGTTCACAGCAAAAAAATGCTCAGCGGTATGGGTGAGGGAGCTGAAACAGTAGCTGACGGTACAAAAATATCACTTGAGAATATTGAACGTGGAAATAATAACGACTTTACTCTTGATCTTGCTGTTATAGCTCTTGATAAGGATGAAGACGGTATAGATATTCAGGCTGAATTTTCTGAGAAATATTTTTCTGAGAACAGGGTAAGATGCATTATCGATGCTTATTTTTCTGTGCTTGAAAATATGCTTAGTGATATTGATAAAAATTGCAGTGATGTTCTGTTGTGCGGTGAGAAAAATGACCGTGCGATCAATGATGGGTACTCCCCAATAAAGCTTTTTGAAGAAGCCGATGTTGACGAGGATATCGTATCAGTAATAAGTACCGGAGATAATAGTATCTGCCTGCTTGATGATAAAATGAGATCAGTTCCAGACTGCTTTGCCGGTAAATTATTCTGTAAGAACAGTGATAAATGGTTCAGTACAGGTCAAATCGCAATGATAGATGAAAATGGAAAGCTGAATATCGATAATTCTGCTTCAAGACTCATATTGTCAGGGGATAAGATCGTAGATGCTGAAGAACTTGCTGAGGAATTGTCAGAAAAGTATAATATCACGTTAGTAAAGATCGGATCGCTTGAAAATAACGGTATACTTGCCGTTTATTACACCGGTTCTCTCGGCAGTGAAAAACGCTGGGAGCTTTTTGAGAAGTATGGTATAAGCATTGCCTATGATGTTAACAATACCGGAGCTCCTGATCTGAAAAGCTGTATAGCTGTGAAGAATCTTGCTGAAGATATAGTTCTGATGAACAGTACTCTTGGGGACGGATACAATGTCATATATGATGCTCAGGAGGGTGCTGCACTTCTTATAAGTTCAGATAAAAATAAGATGCCTGCCGCAGAAGTAATGGACGGTTTAGTTCCATTATTCAGAACATCAGACCTGAAGACAGGTTATTTAAGCGGCTCTGAAATCGAATGGTATAACAGGGCAAAACTTACCGAAACACAGCAGAAAGTCTATAATATATGGAAGGATATTCTTGGTGAAAAGACTTCATTTGGTATTCATGACAAGTTTTTTGAAGTTGGCGGAAATTCTATAACGGTACTAAAAATGCTCCTGAAACTTAACAGCGAGTTTTCTATAGAATTTAATATCGGAGAGCTCTTTGATCGTGCAACAGTATACAAGATATCAGAATATATCGACAGTACAGTCAATTCAGAAGAATCGGATGAGATAGAAAATATCAGCTTTTGAATATAGCTTCCTGAGAGCTATTATTTAAAGAAAGGTAAAGGATAATATGAAAAATACGGATATTGCTATTATCGGACTTAGCGGAAGACTTCCGGGAATAAGTGATCTTAGCGAGTTGAATGACATTTTCGTAAATAAGGTCGATTGTGTAGTTCCATTTAAGGATGAAAGAAGAGATCTTCTGAAGCTTGACAAGAACATAAAATATTTTGATGCAGCTTATATTGACGGTGTACAGTATTTTGATTACAATTTCTTCAATATATCCCGTCAGGAAGCAAAGAATATGGATCCGCAGCAGAAGATGATACTGGAGCTTGCTTATTCTGCCATTGAAGACGGAGGCTATTCACCAGATGACCTAAGAGGAACAAATACATCAGTAATGATCGGTGTACATAACAGTCATATGTATGACGATCATATAACAGATAATACTGGAATAGCTTTCCTCGGAAGCTTCCTTGATGCACTTGCCGGAAGAATATCGTATACTCTTGATCTTGAGGGTGAGGCTGCTGTAGTAGAAACGGCTTGCTCATCTTCATTGTATGCGATCTACGATTCTTGTGTCAAGCTAAATGCAGGTGAGGCAGATATGGCACTTGCAGGCGGTATCACGCTGGAATTCAGAGCTCGTCCGTGGAATTACGCACAAATAGATAATCTTCAGCTTATATCTCCAAGTGCAAGATGCAATACTTTTGATGAGTGTGCTGACGGTATAAATCTCGGAGAGGGTGCAGGAGTATTATTCCTGAAAAGATATGATGATGCAGTAAGGGATAAAGATCCTATTTATGCAGTTATAAAAAGTGCTGCTGCTAATCAGGACGGAGGACGTTCTAACAGCTTGACTGCTCCAAGCTCGAAAGCACAGGCAGATGTTATCAGAAAGGCAATAAAAAAGTCTGGCATCAATGCCGAGGATATAGGCTATATTGAAGCTCACGGAACAGGTACAAAGATAGGGGACCCTATTGAGATACAAGGACTTACCGAAGCTTTTTCAAGCTTTACTGATAAGAAACAGTTTTGTCCTATTGGAAGTCTGAAGTCGAATTTTTCACATCTTGGTTCAGCAGCCGGAGTAGTGAGCATGATAAAGGGCATTACATCTTTTGAAAATAACAAAAAGTATCCGCTTTGCCGTCTTAACAAACTGAATCCGCTTATTGATTTCAAAAATTCTCCGGTTTATCCGATCACAGAAACTGAAGATTGGATCACAGACAAAAACAGGTATATCAGTTTAAGTGCTTTCGGAGCAAGCGGTACTAATGTTCATGTGATTCTTGGCGATCATAAAGAACATTATTATGGAAAGAAAACAGAGCCGGAATACCTTATTACTATAAGCGGTGACAGAGAAGAAGCCGTTGGCGAATACTGTAATAAACTGCTTAACGACGTCGGAAAATTCCCACTCGGTGACATAGCTTATACACTTAATAAAGGTCGTAAGGACTTTAAATTCAGAACTTCATTCTGCGTAAAAAATGATGAGGAAATGATAGAAAGTTAAAAAGTGATATAAAAGTTACCGAAGCAGAAGAACACGAAGTTATATTCCTTTTTTCCGGAGACTGCACTTTCAGCAGCGAAGATGCAGAGTATCTTTCATCTGTATATCCGGAATTTAAAAAGACATATGAGCAGATAATCGATAAAGCCGGTAATACAGATGAGAATATACGTAATTTTGCTGTATATTCCGGTATCTATAATGCAGTTGTTTCAATGGGAATAACTCCATATAAAATAGTTTCAGCAGGTGCTGGAAAGTACGCAGGAGATTATGTAAGCGGCAAAATAGAACTTGATAAGGCGTTAGAAGCCGTAAGAAAGAGCAATGATGCTACGGTCGACTTTGAAGCTTTTAAAAAGTTCATGGCGGATATCACTGTTAAAAGCAAGTATCCTGTTGCAGTACTTGAAATTGGATGCAAAGGCTGCCTTGCTGATTGCATAGAAAATGAGGATGATCTGAGCGGTATCAAAGTTATCTATGCTTTAAACAGTGAAAAGAATTCAATATATAGAGCACTATCTGAGTTGTACTCTATGGGCGTGAATATAGATTGGGAAAGATTCTATAAAAATACTGAATATGCAAGAGTACATATAAGTACATATCCTTTTGCTAAAACCTATTCATGGCCGGATATAAAAGAAAAGGTCAAGTCTGCGGAAGAAGATGTAAAGACTGCTGCTGTAATGACAAGAGATGAGGTTATTGAGATACTGCGTGATATATGGTCAGAAGAACTTGATATCGAAGAATTCAGTAATGATGACGATCTTTTTGATATCGGAGCAAATTCTCTTGAAGCTATGGATGTAGCTGATGCAGTTGAAGAAAGAACAAATATACATCTCGAATTTTCTGATATGTATAAATATACTTCAGTTTCTTCACTTGCTGACTATATAGTTTCTTTAATGAATAGTCAGTCGCCTGATGAAGGTGATGAAACTTCAAAAAAGAACTCCCTGACGCAGTCTACTGAAATGACATCATATAATCAACAGCAAATGCTTTTCTTAGCAGATCAGACTTCTAATGCTGCAATATACAATATGTCGATGCTGCATAAGGTAAGCGGAGAATTTGATCCGGAAGTATTTCGCATGAGTCTTGATGCTATTGTAAAAAGACATGATGTTCTGCATACAATATACAAAAAGCAGGGAGATAATTATTCTCAGATTGTACTTGAGGATTACACCTTTAGCAATGAATACTTAGAACTTAACGATATGGACGAAGATAAGGTGCTCTCTTACATCAGCAATTATGATCTTAATGTAGATCTTTATTCTGAGATACCTATAAAGAGCCTTATTGTAAAAAGCAAAAACGGTACATATTATTGGGCAGTAAATTTGCATCATATTGCAGGTGACGGATATTCCTACGGTGTATTTGCAGCAGAAGTTCTTAAATATTATGAGGAATTTATGAAGAACAGGGATTATGTCCCTCAGCCATTAAAGACTCAATATTCTGATTATATTATCCATGAAGAAGAATTTCTCAGAAGCAAACAGGCTGATAAACAGCGTGAATTCTGGAAAAAGGAACTTGATGGAATAAACGGAATACTTAAATTTCCGATAGATAAGCAGAGACCTGATATAGTTACTTACAACGGGGATTATTATGAGTTCGAGATAGGAAAAGAGATTTTTGCTAAAGCAAATACTTTTGCAAAGTCTAATAATATCACGCTGTTCATGCTCATTGAGAGTGCTTTTGCACTTACTCTTTCAAAGTATACAGGTTCAGATGATATCTGCATCGGTATTCCTTTTGCAAACAGAAATTCAGCTGAATTCAAGGAGCTTATCGGTTTCTTTGTAAATACTGTTATAATAAGAAATAAGTTCAATGATGAAATGACTGTAAAGGAACTTCTGAACGAGGTAAGAAGCAGATTCGTAAATATCTATACCAATTCAGAGCTTCCTTTTGAAGAGATAGTCAATGTTACAAAATTCAAGAGAGACAGGTCGTATCTGCCGCTTATTCAGTTTATGCTCGCATATCAGAATTTCGGAACAGGAAATATCAAAAATGATGCTTTTTCATTAGAAGTAAGCGAGCTTCCGTCATATTCATCAAAATTTGAAATGACAGCAACTCTTATAGAACAAGATGATAATATTATCGGTACAGTTGAGTACAATTCTGATCTGTACTATAAAAAGACCATTGAAACATTCATAAGCAATTATATCAGTATGTTGGAACAGATCATAGAATCTCCGGATGCAGGTATCGGTACATTAGGTTTCTCATCACCCGATATACAGACAGAAGATTATGATTTCTGATCCAAACAATTTTAATAATAAAGGAAGTAATTTTTTATGAGTCATCTTATTGAAGTAAAGAACATAAATAAGTTTTACAATGCCGGTGAGAATAAAGTTCAAGTACTGAATGATATCAGTCTTGATATTGAAGAGGGAAAAATGTATTCTATTGTCGGACCAAGTGGTTCTGGCAAATCCACTTTTCTGAACGTTATCGGTGCACTTGACAGAGCTGACAGCGGCAGTATAATTATAGACGGAAAAGATATTACTAAACTTTCACAGAAAGAATTGGTAGATTATCGTCAGAAATATCTCGGATTTATTTTTCAGTTCTATAACCTTCTCCCTGATCTTACTGTAAGGGAGAATATACAGGTTTGCGAAAATCTTACAGATCATCCGCTTAACGTGGATGATCTGCTCAAAGAGCTTGATCTGAAGGCACATGAAAATAAATTCCCGTCACAGCTTTCAGGCGGTCAGCAGCAAAGATGCTCAATAGCAAGAGCACTTGCAAAAAATCCGAAACTTCTTTTATGCGATGAGCCTACAGGAGCACTTGATTATAAGACATCAAAAGATATTCTCGTGATACTTGAAAGGATAAATCAGGTTCACGGAACAACAATGCTCATAGTAACACATAACCTTGCTATTCAGGATATGACACATTATTCTATAAAGATAAGAGACGGCAAACTCGATAATTTCGTTGAGAACGACAATATCATACCGGCTGAAAGACTGGAGTGGTGATCATGCTGTTTGAGAAAATGAATATACGTGATGCCCGTCACAATTTGCTTAGAAATGTTCTGATGTATCTGGTAATAACATTGGGAATACTTCTTGTAGTGGGTCTGAGTTATTCGGCAGAATCTATTACTGACACCGTCACCAAAGGTGCTGAAAAGAATAATCTTGAAGACGGTAATTTTTCAGTTACTCAACAAGTAAGCGATGAAAAGCTGAATGAGCTAAATGCATCGGGAATTGATATCGAAGAACAATTTTTTCTTGATCTTGATATAAACGATGATTCTGTTCTCAGAGTTTATAAAGTTAGAGAGTCCATAAATAAAATTGCTCTTGATAAAGGAAAAACTCCTCAGAATAATAATGAGATAGTTCTTGAAAAGCATTATGCAGAAGAGCATGATCTCAGCTGCGGTTCTGTAATAAAGATCGGAGAAAGTGAGTATAAAGTTTCAGGTATAGGTTCTGTTCCTGATTACGATAATGTTCTGAAAAATGTTACAGATATGCTTGCTGAACCGGATAATTTCGGATTGGGTTTTGTAAATGCTGAATCTTTTGATAACATGATGCAGTCAGATAACCTTATAAGTAAAGAGTTCAATTATGCATATAAACTCGGCAGTGAAAATACTAACAAAGATATTAAAGATTCTCTTGAGAATGAAGGATTAAGCAGTCTTATAACTGCATCCAGCAATCCAAGAATAAAAGCAAGCTCAGAGGATGTAGCGGTTAATAAGCAGTTCTCAATGTATTTTGGAATACTCTATATGGCACTCATGGCATATATTATAAGTGTATTCACAAGCCATAATATTGATAAGCATAGCTCGGTTATAGGTACTATTTATGCTATGGGAATAACTAAGAAAAAGATAATCGGAAGTTTTATTCTCGTACCTGCTATAATTGCACTTCTTGGCGGAATAACGGGTACAGTGCTGGGATTTGTGCTTGCCGATGTTTTGGGTGAGGATACTGTAAAGGCATATTCTTTTCCAGAGGTACAGCATTCCTTCTCACTTGGGCTGATGCTTTATGGACTTGTACTTCCTGTAGCTGTAACAATACTTGTTAACCTGTTTATCCTTAATAAAAAGCTTTCAGCTGAGCCTCTTAAACTCATAAAGAAACAGAAAGTATCTAACAAGACGAGCAAATTGAATCTTAACAGATTCAGCTTCGATACCAAATTCAGGATCAGACAATTTATAAGAGAAAAGAAGAATAATATTTCTCTTTTCATTGGTTTGTTCCTTGCAGTTTTCCTTATGGTATTCGGAATAAATGTATATACTGGCGTGAATAACTACGCAACCCGTCTTAACGACGATATACCTTTTGAATACATGTATATTCTTAAAGCTCCTGCACCTGATGTGCCGGAAGAAAGTGAAACCGCTTTTGTAAAGTCGCTTGACAGCTACTGTAAATATGCAGAAGGTGATCTTACAGCTTCGCTTCAGGGAATTAAACCTGACAGCAGATATTTTAAATTCGATCTCGGTACAGGTAATGAAGTTGTAGTATCATCAGCTGCTGCATCTAAATTCAACTGGAAAAAAGGCGATGAGATAACCCTTAAGGATACTCTTGAAGAAAAAGAACACAAGTTTAAAGTTAAGTCCGTTGAAGAATATGGATACGGATTATATCTATTTATGGATATAGATATTATGCGTGAATATTTTGGAATGGATAGTAATTATTATAATATATTAATGTCAGATAATGCATTGAATATAGATAATAATTACGTTTCTTCAGTTGTCAATTCAGATGATATTGAAACTACCGGAAAAAAATACCTCGACTCTATGATGGGAGCAATTGTGGTACTTCTGGTACTGTCAGTAGTTATATTCATTGTTGTTATGTTCCTTCTCATTAAAATGATGATAGACAAATCAACATTCAATATTTCACTGCTTAAAGTATTAGGCTATCATGAGAATAGAGTAAAAAAACTCTACCTTGGAAGCACTCTATATACGGTTATTATTACTGGAATTATTGCTGTTCCTGTATGCAAGCTTGCAATCAATCAGATATTCCCTTATATGGTCTATAATGTTGCCGGTGCATTCGACACAAGCTTTACTATCAAGGAATATCTCATTATTACTGCAATTGTTCTTGCTTCGTATTTCCTAAGTAATCTTATTCTCAGAAGATATCTTAGAAAGATAAGTCTTGCAGAGATATTAAAAGACCGTGAATAATTGTTTATACTGTTTCAATTGTATACTCTATTGAAAACGAATAATAGTAAAGCCCTGAGTATGTATGCTAAAATAAAACTGAGCCAGTTAGCCTCAAAATGATAATAAAAAAGTGAGCCACTAAAAATAAAAATCCTGAATAATAAGAGAAAGAGCTTGTGTACAGGAGGAACAAGGAGTGGCAATAGCAATGGAGATCT
>JAFYGE010000010.1 GCA_017543335.1 Ruminococcus sp. | reverse complement strand
AGTTCAAGGGCTAAGTTACAAGCCGACCAAGTGGTCTATATTCTATTGCGGCTTCAAGGCAGCCGAGGTTCGGTTTCAAGCTGTTTTCTATAAAGGAGCTAAATATGGCTGAAGATAAGGATTTTGAAGAAAGAGGATACAAAAGATATCCTCCAAGTGATATAGATTGTGATGCGGTAAAGTACTTTTATCAGAAAAGATTCGATGGTATAGCTGCTCAAAAATACTTTATAACAGCTAAAAAATGGGAAATGTGTGACAACACGGGAAAACAAGTCTATAACGGATTTGAATATGAAGTCCAGTTATATCAAAAAGGTACGCATTTGCCGTTGAATTTGACTTTCCATAAGGAATGGACTTTCGACGATGTTGAGAATTATGTTGAAGAAATATACATGATTGGCTTATTTGAGCCTTATGATGAATATAAAATGCCTTGACAAGCAGAAAAGCTTGTGCTATCATAGTCTAAAATAAGAAAGAATACTGAAAGCAGGTGAAAAGAATGGTATATATAACAGGAGATATACACGGTGAACTTGATCCAATATATGAATTGTTCATAAGGCATAGGCCATCTAAAGATGACATAATCGTTATTCTCGGGGATGTCGGTGTAAACTACACAGGCACACTTCACGATAGAGGACTCAAGACTGCAATGAGCAAACTCGAATCTACTTTCTTCTGCATTCATGGTAACCATGAGAACCGTCCTCAAAATATAGCTTCTTACGAAGAAAAGGAGTGGAGTGGCGGTCGAGTCATGTACGAAGAAGACTTCCCCAACCTATTATTCCCTATAGATGGTGAAATCTTTGAGATTGAAGGGAAGAAATGTATAGTAATCGGCGGAGCTTACAGTGTTGATAAGTATTATCGGCTGAGAAATGGCTATAAGTGGTGGCCGGACGAGCAGCCTTCGCCGACAATAAAGGAATATGTGGAAAAGCAGCTCTCCGAAAACAAAATAGACGTTGTTTTCTCTCATACCTGTCCTGCAAAGTATATACCTACTGAGTGCTTCCTTTCAGGTATTGATCAGTCCAGAGTGGATAACAGCACAGAAGAGTGGCTGGATACTATCGAAGATAAGCTCGAATACGAAGCATGGTATCTCGGACACTGGCATACAGACAAGCGAATAGATAAGATGCACTTCCTGTTCCACGGCGTTGAAGTGCTGTAAGAAAGGTCAATTATTATGAGTAAAATAGAGTTAATAAATTCCTCATGTGCAGATCAGACGGTAGATGCTGTAGTTAATGCTGCAAACAGCGGGTTATGGGCTGGCGGTGGAATCTGTGGCGTTATATTCCAGAAAGCAGGTCTCAAGGAGCTGACGGAGGCTTGCTCTGCGTACAAGACTCCCTTAAATGACGGAGACGCTGTCATAACTCCTGCATTCAACATGACAAATGCTAAGAATATAATTCACGCTGTAGGTCCTGACTTCTCATATACTCCTACAGCTTTTAAGGAGTTATTCGATGCGTATTATAATTCTCTGTGCGTATTGAAGGAAAATGGTCTTCACAGCATATCATTTCCGCTCATAAGCTCAGGTATCTTTGGCGGTGACCTGCCAGATCCGGCTGGTGAATCGACTAAGCAGTGTTGCAGAGCGTATAACAAGTTCATTGCCGACTATCCTGATTATGAGATAGAGGTAAAGCTTTGCGCTTTTACGTCCAGAGAAATGGCATCAGCTCAGAATGTTTTCAACAAGTTTATAAAGTGACTAAACTCCCTGTGTTTACACACAGGGAGTGATTTGTATCAATTATTAAGCAAAAGCAGATTGTACATATTTTTTATGAAAAATACTTGCATAAAATATTGCATCGTGGTATAATAAAGAAAATGAAGTATTAGGAGCTGATATAATGCTTATCTCTTTAAAGGTCAATAACTGCTTTATTTATAACACTGAAACGGAGTTTACTATGCGTTCTGATATGCGTAACAAGCATTTTCCAAGCAATGTAGTTTCCGTAAACTCCACTAATGTGCTGAAATCAGCAATAATAATGGGACCAAATAATGTCGGAAAGACTAACT
>JAFYGE010000009.1 GCA_017543335.1 Ruminococcus sp. | reverse complement strand
CGTAACTCATGACCAGACAGAGGCTATGACTATGGGTGACAGAATCGTTTGTATGAAGGACGGTTTCGTTCAGCAGATCGATACACCTCAGAACCTCTACGAGAACCCTGTTAATAAGTTCGTTGCAGGATTCCTCGGTTCACCTCAGATGAACTTCATCGACGCTACTCTCAAGGAAGAGTACGGTCAGTATATCGTTGAATTCGGTTCTAACGATACTAAGACATCAAGAGGCGTTAAGTACCAGATAATCGTTCCTGAGTCTAAGGTAAACGACGAGCTCAGTCACTATGTTGGCAAAGAGATCATCCTCGGTGTTCGTCCAGAGAGCATCCACGATGAGGAAATGTTCCTCTCTAACGCTACAACCGGTGTAATCGATTGTAACGTTGAAATTACAGAAATGATGGGTGCTGAGACATACCTCTACCTCCTCTGTGAAGGCGTTTCTCTTACAGCAAGAGTTAGCCCAAGATCTACAGCAAGACCTGGTGATGACATCAAGGTTGCTATCGATCCTAACAGAATCCATATCTTCGATAAGGAAACAGAGAAGGCTATTGTAAACTGATAAATCTTTTCATATTTATCCTTTCTTTCTTGCGTGGGCAGCTGTCCATGTGCAAAAATCCGCAGTAGCGATACTGCGGATTTTTGTTTACCTATTTATAAAGGAGTACACAATGAGTAATATCAGAAAATATCTTGAAGAACATAAAGAGGAAATGATCGCTTTTTTAAGTGAACTCGTCGCTGTTCCGAGCGTTCAGGGAGATGCAACGGCGGATTTTCCTTTTGGTCCTGAACCAGCTAAGGCTCTTGATCTGATGCTGAATAAGTGTAAGAGCTTCGGTTTTGCTGTGGAAAATGTTGAAAACTACGCTGGCTCCGCCGACCTGAATGACCTTGAACCTCAGCTTGCTATTCTCTCGCACCTCGATGTAGTTCCAGAGGGCACAGGCTGGCTCGCAGACCCTTATATTATGCGTCGTGACGACGCTACAGGCAAGCTCATCGGACGTGGTACTATCGACGATAAAGGTCCGGCTGTAGCGGCTCTCTGGGCTGCTAAGGCGGTCAGGGAGCTTGGTATCCCCCTTAAAAAAGGAGTTCGCCTTATATTCGGCACTAACGAGGAAAACGGCTCGGCTGACCTTGCTTATTATCGCTCAAAGCGTCAGCTCCCGCCTATGGTGTTCACTCCGGACGGCGAGTACCCTGTTATCAATGTCGAAAAGGGTATGCTCAGAGTCTATTTTTCTGCAAAATATAGCGGTATTCCGGTACATGGCGGAACTGTAGTCAATGCTGTACCGGCTGTATGCTCCGATGACGCTGATGATTACATCGGCAAGTCGGCTCACGCCTCAACTCCGGAGAAGGGAGAAAATGGAATCACCAAATTCCTCAGTATACAGGGAAATCTTCATCCGCTGCTCGATAAACTCTCGGAGTTGTTCCCTCACGGTGAGTTTGACGGTAAAAGCTGCGGACTTGGCTTCTCTGACCCAATTTCCGGCAGCATGACCTGCGTTCTCTCCATGCTGAATGTTGAAAACTCTCGTCTGTGCGGTGCTATCGACATCCGTTTCCCTATCGACCGCACTAAAGCTGAAATAAGTGAAATAATATGTGGAAAACTACGTGAGGCTGGTTTCTATATCGACTCCTGTGAGGGTGTTGAGCCTCATTGCACTGACGGAAACAGTGATTTTGTCCAGTCACTTCTCAGGGTGTACGAACGTGTTACCGGCGACAAAGGGCGATGTATAGCCATTGGCGGCGGTACTTACGTCCACGAGATAGAGGGCGGAGTCGCTTTCGGTGCGGAGCTCCCAAATACTGACCACAATATGCATTCTCCGGAAGAATTCATCACTATCGACGAACTAATTCTGAATGCTGAGCTTATGGCTGAGGCTATTGTTGAGATTTGCGGCTGACTTTTCAACATTTAATTCAAGAGTGTTGAAAAGTCGCCAATAAAAAAGCTCACTCCAAAACGATTTAACGCTTTGGGGTGAGCTTTTTTTGCTTCGCATTTTAAATTTTCCATAAGAAAGGTTTTATTTTGTAAGCAATATTATATGTACTCGAAACTCTTTAAGATAAACAGCCATGTGGTCAGTGTAAATGCACTGCATAACGTTGTAAGCATGACCGCAAATGCCGTTATAGTTCCCTTGTGACCAAGATTTTTCGCCATTACAAAGCAGCTTCCTGTTGTCGCACTGCCCAGCATAATGAGTATCGCTATCAGCTTCTCACCTCTGAATCCCATTGAGACCGCTACAGGCAGGAAAATACTACAGAATAACACGAGTTTTATGAATGCGATACCTGCTGTCACCGGCAGTTTACCTTTTGCCTCCTCAAACTTGAACGATGCTCCCAGAGCTATCAGCGATAGCGGAGTTGCCATATTTCCAAGATATGATATTGATTTTGACATTATTACAGGTTGATTCAGTCCAATAAGTGACCAGCTTATACCTGCAATTATTCCGAGAATTATCGGGTTTGTCGCAATACCTTTAAGGGTTGTTTTCAGCAGCGAACCGCTTTTTTTGTTTTCCGCCGATGTAACCGAGAGGACGATCACTGAGATTATATTATAGATCGGCACTGTTCCGACTATCATCAGTGCCGCCATTGTTGATTTTCCGTATATATTATTGACAAATGCTATGCCGAGTACTGCCGCACTGCTTCTGTAGGACGCTTGTATTATCTCTCCACGCTCGTTTTTGTCCTTGAAAAACATCGAGTAACCAACTGCAATTCCAACGCATATAAGAGTGACTATTATACAGAAAAGTACAAATTTTGTGTCCCAGACTTCACGGAAATCCGCTTCCGATAAGTCCATAAACAGCAGAGCCGGAAGCATTGTCCGGAAAACAAACTTATTTATTTGTGCCGTCGAATGATCATCCAGTAGTCCCCACTTTTTTACAAACCAACCAAATACCATTATAAGAAAAACTGGTACCGTTGCATTGAGACTAAATATTAGATTATCGATAAACAATTTAACACCTTACTTTCATTATTTAATCAATTATAGCACATTCACACTTAAATTGCAACAAAAAAAGCTCCTTTACGGAGCAAATAAAAAACCCCTCTTAGAAGCCTAAGAGGGATGGTGGGCCAACAGGGACTCGAACCCCGGACCGTCCGGTTATGAGCCGGATGCTCTGACCAACTGAGCTATTGGCCCTTATACAATTAATCGGAAGCCGTATGACTT
>JAFYGE010000008.1 GCA_017543335.1 Ruminococcus sp. | reverse complement strand
TCAAGTTTCTGATTTACCCCTCTACTTATAGGGAACTGGGAAGGGCGTTTTGCATACCCATTTCACATAATTTTCACATTGATTTGTATAGTTGTACAATCGTGTGTGCGTTTGCGGCATTCATATTGAACAAAAAAACAGCACCTGCAACGGTAAAAGTTACAAGCGCTGTGTGGCTCTCTAATATATATTATGGGACCTTTATTCTCATTTGCATAAAATGTGGAGACATTTATTTTTCGTTTGTGGCGACATTTTTATATCAAGTATTATCTATGACTTATCAGGTCTATTAAAACTCAAAGTAAATTCCATCAATCCAAATACCTGCAATGTTATCTACATCAACTGGTTCTTTGAAAAAGGTTGAGATTATCTGAATATCATATCCTTTTTCTTTTTCAGAAACATCGCTCATAGATATATAATTTGTGCATTTTATAACAGAGCCGTCCTTAGTGACCACCTTGAACGCTCCGATGTCAACGTGCTCCTCTATTTCATGATTACTTGAAAACCAGCCCTTATCCTTGCCGTAGACCATTATTCCAAGCGGTGACAGCTTAACTCCTGTTGGAGTATAGAGCCTATCAGCAGCAATTGAACTGTCGAGCTTTATATCAATTAGTTCAACTGACTCGGATACATTCAGCCTTGCATAACGTTCCTCTCCTGATGACATTACATATCTGACCTTGACGTAATCAGAATCAAACACAACATCATTAGAATTGCAGCTCAGTTTGAAGACTCTCGAGTTATCCTCGTCAGAATCAGTTATTTCTTCATCGTTTAACCCGAACGAGAAATTGACGTAATGATCCTCATAATTATCAGGTTCAATATATAGTCCTCTGTTAAGAATATCTTCTGCTTTACCGACTATATCAAACGAAGCAAATCTTTTATCCAGCCATTTCTTGCCAGTTTCATCAAGAGCGGTATATTTGACGATAGCATAGGTGTTCATTTTATCTGAAACTATCCTGCTTACGCTGAAGTCAACGTGACCGTCCGTGTCCTCATAAATATTTTCAATTATCTGCTCAGAAATGGTGCTGTCATCTTTGAAGAAGTTATAAAAAGCTGTTTTTATCTCGTCTGCAAAAGCCGTAGTAGTTCCGACCATAGCTGCGGCGGCAATGAGACTGACAGCGATTACTTTCATCTTCGGACGCTTTTTGACGCTCGTAGAGCTTGCTTCTGCCATAGAAAGCGCGTTGTCAAACATTCTGCTTTTCTGCTCGTCTGATGGACAGATCTTATCCATTGCTTCATTGAACTCCTTCATCATCATTACCTCCTATCAGACTTGCCAGCTTTCTTTTTCCATAAAACAGCTGAGAACGGACTGTTGATTCATTCTGCTTTGTCATTTTTGCAATCTCTTTCAACGAGTATCCAAGATAAAAATGCAGATACAATACTGAGGAATACTTCTCGGGAAGAGAAATAATTGCGTCGATTATTTCATTATGTTCCGACTCTTCAGAAGCTCGCTGCTCGGGAAGCTCAGAAATATCAACTCTAGGGTGTCGGCGGAGAGCCCGAAGCATAGATTTGCACTCGTTGCAAGCCGTGACAACGAGCCACGCCTTTTCCTGTTCCTGAGTTTCAAAAACAGGAGACTTCTTTATCAGTTTGCAGAATACTGCCGATACTGCGTCCTCGCTGTCATGAGGATTTTTCATATATGAGAAGCATAATCGGTAAATATCATCGACGTGACGTTCATATATCTCACGGAAATGCTCCTTATCGCTTTGTTTTATTGCCATTATAGCACCTTTCGTTTGCACTTTTTCTATTATTATAACATTGATGAGAATAGC
>JAFYGE010000095.1 GCA_017543335.1 Ruminococcus sp. | reverse complement strand
GAAACGACGGATAACGATATTCTCTCTGATCTTCATGCCAGCGAGCTCTGTAAGAGCTTCACCAACTGTACCTGTACCGCCAACGAGTGCTTCATTCTTAAGAGCCTCAACGTCAGCAGGATTCTTTTCAATGATTGTGTTTGCTACGTTAGCAACGAAGTTTCTGATATCGTCTGTGTTAGCAGCGAAGTCTGTCTCTGTGTTTACTTCAAGAAGTACACCAACATTGCCCTTAACTACAGCTGCAACTACACCCTCAGCAGCAGCTCTGCCGCTCTTCTTAGCCTGTGTAGCAAGTCCTTTTTCTCTGAGGAATTCGATAGCCTTATCCATATCGCCATCGTTTGCTTCAAGAGCCTTCTTACAGTCCATCATTCCAACGCCTGTGGACTTCATGAGTTCCTTTATTTCTGCAACGGAAACCTTTCCCATTGTTATTACCTCCTATTAAATTGTAAATAATATCCGCAAAAACCCGAAGTGTTAGTTCGGGTTTTTGATTTAGTTCATCTTAATTATTCAGCTTCTGTCTCAGCAGCTTCTTCTGCTGGAGCTTCCTGAGCAACGTCAGCTGTGTCATCGCCCTGTCTGCCTTCGATGATAGCGTTAGCAATTGTACCAGCGATAAGCTTTACAGCTCTGATAGCGTCATCGTTACCTGGGATAACGTAATCAACTTCGTCTGGATCGCAGTTTGTATCTACGATAGCAACGATCGGGATGTTGAGCTTCTTAGCTTCTGCAACAGCGATCTTTTCCTTGCGTGGGTCAACGATGAAGAGTGCTGCCGGGAGCTTCTTCATTGTCTTGATACCGCCGAGGAACTTCTCGAGCTTCTCTATTTCAAGGTTGAGCTTAACAACTTCCTTCTTAGGGAGAAGTGCGAATGTACCGTCTTCTTCCATTGTGTGGAGCTGCTCAAGTCTCTTGATTCTTGTCTGGATTGTCTTGAAGTTAGTGAGCATACCGCCGAGCCATCTTGCATTTACATAGTGTGCACCAGCTCTTGTAGCTTCTTCCTTAACCGAATCGCCAGCCTGCTTCTTTGTACCTACGAAAAGAACTTCTCCGCCCTGTGCTGAAAGCTCACGAACGAAAAGATAAGCGTCTTCAAGCTTCTTAACTGTCTTCTGAAGGTCGATGATGTAGATTCCGTTTCTTTCTGTGAAGATGTACGGAGCCATTTTTGGGTTCCATCTTCTTGTCTGATGTCCGAAATGAACGCCAGCTTCAAGAAGCTGTTTCATTGATACTACTCCCATGGTGTAGTCCTCCTTAAATTGGTTAATATTAATCCTCCGCCGAGCTTGACTTACAGGCAACATCACTGATGCACCAACCTGTAAAAACATCGGCGTGCGAATTGCTTTAATATTATATCACTTTCCAGACAAAAAAGCAAGAGGTTCCCCCGTTGTCACTATAACGTTTTTGAACAACTTACTCAGAATTTATTTGTGCATTATGTTGATATAGTGTGATTCAAGATCGACAAGTACTACTTCATTTCCTATTACTTTGATTTTGCTGCACGGAATTGATATATCGTCCTCTTTACCTAAAAGACCAAATAACTTATTCCGTCCATAAATCACAAGTGATTCAAGACTTGAAGTCTGTATATCTATGACCGCATCATCGATATATCCCAATCTTTCGCCGTTTGATATGTCTATAACTTCCTTTCGCTTAATGTCCTCAAGGTTCAGTCTCATACGATCACCTCGCATACTATTTTATAATATATATGCGTAAGTAAAGCAAAAAACGCTATATTTTATGCAAATACAGCGTTTTTATATTTTAGCTCATCAGTTTCTTATCTGTTTTGCTACGAGACTTTCTCCGCAATACTTCTCACGTAGCTTTGGCTTTTCAATTTTTCCGGTAGGATTTCTTGGAACATCTGCAAAGATGATCTTATGAGGTCTCTTATACCTCGGAAGCTTCTGGCAGAACTCATTTATCTCGTCTTCTGTGCAGTTGTGATCTTCCTTTAACGAAATGATAGCAGCTGCTATTTCACCAAGACGCTTGTCCGGCAAACCGATAACTGCAACGTCTTTTATAGCAGGGTGAGATCTGAGAAAGTCCTCGATCTGTACAGGATAAAGATTCTCACCGCCGCTGATAATAACGTCTTTCTTTCGGTCAACGAGGTATATGAATCCGTCTTCATCCTCCTGAGCCATATCGCCTGTCAGCAGCCATCCGTCTTTGAGAGTATCAGCTGTAGCTTTTTCATCACGGTAATAGCAGGTCATAACTCCCGGTCCCTTTACATAAAGTTCTCCGACTTCTCCACGCTCAACTGCATTTCCGTTTTCATCAGCAATCTTTACTTCCCAGCCATAGCCAGCCTTACCGATCGCACCTACCTTGTGAATATTCTCAACTCCGAGATGTACACAGCCAGGTCCGATAGACTCACTAAGTCCATAGTTGGTGTCGTACTGATGATTCGGGAATACAGCCTTCCAACGTGCAATAAGCGACGGAGGTACAGGCTGTGCTCCGATATGCATGAGTCTCCAACGAGAAAGATCATAATTGCTTAGGTCTATGTCTCCCCTGTCTATAGCGTCAAGTATATCCTGTGCCCACGGAACAAGGAGCCATACTATTGAACATCCTTCATTATGTACGGTTTCAAGTATGTTCTTCGGCTTAATGCCTTTAAGGAGAACCGCCTTGCTTCCGGAATAAAGACTTCCGAACCAATGCATCTTAGCTCCGGTGTGATAGAGTGGTGGGATGCAGAGGAATATATCGTCACGAGTCTGACCGTGGTGATTCTGCTCTACTTTAGCGGAGTGCATAAGGCTCTCGTGATTATGAAGAATAGCCTTCGGGAAGCCGGTCGTACCGGACGAGAAGTATATAGCTGCATCGTCTGCATCTGTAAGCTTTATGTCAGGAGCTGAACTTGCACAGTTAGCAACGAGACTGTCATAGTGCTCAGCAAATGACGGACATCCCTCACCAACATAGAATAAGAGTCTGTTTTTGCTTATCTCATCAGCAATTTCTTCAATTCTTCCTATAAACTCCGGACCAAACATAAGTACATCTACTTCTGCAAGGTCGAGACAATACTTTATCTCGTCAGGTGTATATCTGAAATTAAGCGGAACTGCAAGTGCTCCGGTTTTCAATATTCCAAAATATATAGGCAGCCATTCAAGACAGTTCATCAGAAGGATTCCAACTTTGTCGCCTTTCTTGACTCCTCTTTCAAGAAGAAGATTTGCAAAACGGTTAGCCTTTTCATCAAAGACTTTCCATGTGATCTCTCTTCTGTAAAAGCTCATATTATCAGGCTCAATAAGATCGTAATCTCTCCATGTTTTTCTGCGGAGTTCAGTTATCTCCGGATTGACTTCGATAAGTGCCACGTCATTTCCGTAGGAAGCGGCATTTCTTTCAAGTAATTCTGTTATCGGCATTATGATTTTCCTTTCTGTTTTTAACAGATTGACCTGTGGATTTTCTGCGTTAAAGTTCCACAGCTTCAAAGTAATAAAATATAATTATATTTTACCACAAATCAGTCCAAAAGTAAAGTCTTTTCAAACGTCATTTTCTACAAAAACAACAGTATTTTATCATCAATCTGCACAATTCTCATATCAATTCAATCAAAAAACGGCTGAGCAAAAGCTCAACCGTTCAATTCAATATTAACGCTTACAGTGTAGCATACAAATTCGTCTCCCATGCAGGGATATAAAGCTGGTGACGTATGTACAGCTTATAGTTTGGATTAAGAGCCTTTATAAGCAGCGGAAGCTCAAATATATCCTCATTTCTATGATAGAGAGAGACCATCATCTTAGGTGAATTATGAGAAATATTTATCGCAGCTCCCCAAATAGCTTCACGCTCAAAACCTTCAACGTCCATTTTTATAATAGTAGCCGCCTTTTTTCCGAGAATACTGTCAACAGAACGTGCTGCGACCATATTATCAGAACTTGCAGTTATTGCGGACTGTCTTCCGGCTTTTGCCGCAAACGGAAGTTCAGTGTCCACGCACCACGCAGCTGCATTGAATGCATAAACATGATTCATACCGTCTACGAATTTAGCGAGTTTCTTGAAATTCTTCCTGTCCGGTTCAAGTGCATATATAGAATTATAAGTTCCTCTTGTAAACTCAAGTATCTCCCTTATAGTGTCACCATTATATGCTCCGAGATCGACATATACTTCATTCATATTCGGTTTGATTATCTTGCGGTATATTTCTTCCTTTGGAGTAGTAACCTCAGACAGATAATCAATGTTTCCGCTTATTTTGAAGTTTATTATATTAGCATAGACCTTGCGTGAATAATCATCTGCAAGGCTGTCGTACACCTGCTGGATCTTTTCTGCGTTCTCAACGCAATACTCATATGTAAACAAACCTCTGCCTACGACCGGAACATCAGGTACATAAAGTGTGTGTCTTGATGCTATATCTATTATTTTATCTACGATCTCCTGATAACCGGCTGCAAAAGCGAGTACAACTACAAAATCATCTACAACTTCTTCTATCTCAGAAAGTTTATGTACTCTGTAGCCCTCGAAGGAATGTCCTCTTACAAAATCATCGCTTGCAAAGATACCGGAAACGACTATGCCCTTTTCACGGAATGCGGACATTATTTTTAGTGCTCCGTCACCCATACCATATATAAATATAGGTCTCTGCTCCGCTTTGAGCTTATCCCAGCAGTTCGTTTTTTCTGTTATAAAGGAAAGCATTTTCTCTCACTCCTGAATTATTATTGAACGTCATCCCCATCGTGAATTTCATAATTATCATAGTCATCGCCATCGTGATTATCATGTCCTCCGTGGAATCCCATCATATCACGTCCACGAATACCGTATCTGTCACGCATTATAGTAAGATGCTTATCAATAAGCTCAGAAACCTGACGCACATTCTTTATGCAGCGTACTTCCTTTGAAGGTGTATCTGTATCTCTGCTATATATAATGATAGTTCCGCAATTGACAATTCTCTGCCAGAACGGAAATTTAACTTTTTTATCCGTGATCTTATATAAGTCGATCTCATCTTCATCAACACTCAGGAAACCTGTTCTTGTGATAAATTTTGTCTCAGTGAGAAAATAACGTGTAAAAGACCAAGGCAAACCGAAAAGTCCACGTTTTTTATCAGTCCATATATATTTAATAGAATCTTTTTTCATGGTCAATTCCTCCGATCATGTTCATCGATTAATGATACTTTTCTTTATTTTATCATAAATTGAACCAATAGTCAACAATTTTTCTCCATAAAATTGTGAAAGCCGTTAAAATTTTATTTATCACAGATATTTTTATGCATCTTTCAGGAAAATTTCAGAAAAACTCTTTACAAACATCCGGATTTGTGATATAATATTATCACCGTGTACTTGGACTGGGGCTCGACCTCGTTTCTCACCCCTCTTCTCAGTTTACGGAATATTTTATTAATGAGGTGCTTTCAATGTTACTGAAAGATGAAAAGACAGCTGTTATCGAAGCTAACAGAACTCACGAAAATGACACAGGATCTCCTGAGGTTCAGATCGCTATTCTTACAAGAAGAATCAACGATCTTACTAACCACCTCAAGACCCACAAGAATGACCACCACTCCAGAAGAGGTCTTCTCAAGATGGTTGGTCACAGACGTAACCTTCTCGGCTATCTCAAGAAGAAGGACATCAACAGATACCGTGCAATCGTAGAGAAGCTCGGTCTCCGTAAGTAATTTTTTCGGTGATGAAGGCAGTGGGGTCTTATACCCTTCTGCCTTTAAGTCTATTAGAGAATTAAGAGATTAGAAGTCAGAGGCAAGGGATATGAAATCTTCCCTACCCTTTGCCTCTAACTTCTAAAAGCTCTTCTCTGATAGCAAAATACTATCAAATGGAGGAAAAATATGTTTGAAAATTACAGAACTTTTGAAACAACCTATGCCGGCAGACCACTCGTAGTCGAGACAGGCAAGACCTGCGGTCTTTCCAACGGCTCCTGCTGGGTACGCTATGGCGAAACAGTCGTTATGGCTAACGTTACTGCAAGTGCTAAGCCAAGAGAGGGCATCGACTTCTTCCCGCTCTCAGTTGACTACGAGGAAAGACTTTATTCAGTTGGTAAGATCCCAGGCTCTTTCACTAAGAGAGAGGGCAAGCCTACAGAAAAGGCTATCCTTACTTCAAGATGTGTCGACAGACCTATCCGTCCTCTCTTCCCTAAGGATATGAGAAACGATGTTTCTGTCGTTATGACCGTTCTCTCTGTTGAGCCTGATAACTCTCCTGAGATCGCCGGTATGATCGCTACTTCTATCGCTATCTCAATTTCTGATATTCCGTGGAATGGTCCTATTTCCGGCATCAATGTTGGTCTCGTTGACGGTGAGATAGTCCTCAACCCAACTCTCGAGCAGAGAGCTAAGACTGACCTCGTTCTTACTGTTGCAGGTACAGCTGAAAAGATCGTTATGATCGAGGCTGGAGCTAATGAGGTTCCTGAGGATACAATGCTTGAAGCTATCCTTAAAGGTCATGAAGAAATAAAGAAAATGGTCGCTTTCATCAACGACATCCGTGCTCAGATCGGTAAGCCTAAGTTTACTTTCGAGTCAATGGAAGTTGACCACGATATGTTCGATGCTATCGAAGAATTCGCTTCTGACAGAGTAAAGTTTGCTCTCGATACAAACGATAAGAATGTCCGTGATGAGAGACTTGCTCCTATCGTTGATGATATCCACGCTAAATTCGATGAGCAGTATCCGGAACAGATCCCTATGATCGATGAGTGCATCTACAAGCTCCAGAAGAAGATAGTTCGTAACTGGCTCTATGAGGGCAAGCGTGTTGACGGACGTGGTATTGATGAGATACGTCCTCTTGCTGCTGAAGTTGGTCTTCTCCCAAGAGTTCACGGTTCAGGTCTCTTTACAAGAGGTCAGACACAGGTTCTTACTATCGCAACTCTCGGTCCTGTAAGCGACGCACAGAGAATCGACGGCCTCGATGAGGAAGAAACTAAGAGATATATGCATCAGTATAACTTCCCAAGCTACTCAGTTGGCGAAACAAAGCCAAGCAGAGGTCCGGGACGTCGTGAGATCGGTCACGGTGCACTCGCTGAGCGTGCTCTTGCTCCTGTTATCCCACCAGTTGAGGAATTCCCTTATGCTCTCAGACTTGTTTCTGAGGTGCTCTCTTCAAACGGTTCTACTTCACAGGGTTCAATATGTGGTTCTACACTCGCTCTTATGGATGCTGGTGTACCAATAAAAGCTCCTGTTGCCGGTATTTCCTGCGGTCTTATCACAAAGCCTGACAGCGATGAATTCATGACTATGGTAGATATTCAGGGTCTTGAAGACTTCTTCGGCGATATGGACTTCAAGGTTGGCGGTACTCACAAGGGTATCACTGCTATTCAGGTCGATATAAAGGTCGACGGTCTTACACCTGCTATCATTAAGGAAGCTTTTGAGAAGACAAGAAAAGCTCGTCTTTACATTCTCGATGAGATAATGCTCAAGGCTATTCCTGAGGTCAGACCAAATGTTAATAAGTATGCTCCAAAGATGCTCCAGACTAAGATACCTGCCGATAAGATAAGAGAAGTTATAGGCTCAGGCGGTAAGGTCATCCAGAAAATTTCTGCTGACTGCGATGTTAAGATCGACATCAGCGATGACGGAAATGTATTCATCAGCGGTATAGACGGAGACAACACAAAGAAGGCTCTCCAGATCGTTGAGACTATCGCTAATGGTCCGGAAGTTGGTGCTATCTACCGTGGTAAAGTTGTCAGACTTATGGACTTCGGTGCTTTCGTTGAGATCGTTCCTGGTGTTGACGGACTCGTTCATATCTCCAAGCTGGACAAGCAGAGAGTTGAAAAGGTCGAGGACGTTGTTTCTATCGGCGACGAGATCGTTGTTAAGGTTACTGAGATCGACCGTCAGGGCAGAATCAATCTTTCACGCAAGGACGCTCTTGCTGATATTGAAGCTAAACAGAATAAGTAATGATATAAAATTATCGGCTTTGCATCTTGCAAAGCCGATTTTTTGTTTAAACATAATATTCAAAAAATATAATCACTTATATTGGTTCTTATTATATAAAAAGTGGGGCTAAGCCCCACTTTTCTCAGAAACGGAAGTCTCTTTTACCTTCGTTCTTGATCTCTTCAAGATAATCAATCGCTCTCTGTCTTCTCTTTTCATCAGGTACATTCTGTATCTCACGAGCTATAAGTGCCTCACCTACTTTGCGTGTCTCAGGAGATGCATAGTCTGTGAGATATTCCTGTAATGTCATGAGTGCATTAGGGTGACAGCAGTTCTGAATCTGTCCTACCTTACATAGAGCCATAAAGCGGTCACCGGTTCTGCCTTCTCTGTAACAAGCTGTACAGAATGACGGAATATAACCAAGATCCATAAGCCACTTAACAACTTCATCAAGTGAACGCTGGTCTGAAACGTCAAACTGCTCTGTGTCGTGAGGTCTTTCCTCAGGAGTATATCCAGCATAACCTCCTACTGATGTTCTTGAACCGCCTGATATCTGTGAGATACCGAGTCCCATTACTTTTTCACGGCAAGTCTCGTTCTCACGAGTGGAGATTATCATTCCTGTGTACGGTACAGCTATTCTTATACAAGCGATTATCTTTGCAAATGTGTCATCGTCAATACTGTTATCAAATACATTCGGGTCGATGTCAGAAGCCTTTTTAACTCTTGGTACGCTGATAGTATGCGGACCTACTCCGTGAACAGCTTCAAGGTGCTCAGCGTGCATAAGAATTCCTGCAAACTCGTATTTGTACATATCAAGACCGAAAAGAACTCCGAGACCTACGTCGTCGATACCGCCCTCCATAGCTCTGTCCATAGCCTCTGTGTGATATGCGTAATCATGCTTAGGTCCGGCTGGATGAAGCTTCTCATAACTCTCTTTATGATATGTCTCCTGGAACAGGATATATGTACCTATTCCGGCATCGTGAAGCTTCTTGTAATTCTCAACTGTTGTAGCCGCAATATTTACATTTACTCTTCTGATAGCTCCGTTCTTATGCTTTATAGAGTAGATAGTTTTTATGCAGTCAAGTATATACTCGATAGGATTGTTTACAGGGTCTTCACCTGCTTCGATAGCAAGTCTCTTATGACCCATATCCTGTAGAGCAATAACTTCCTGCTTAACCTCTTCCTGTGTGAGCTTCTTCCTCGGTATCTCCTTATTCTTCAAATGATAAGGACAGTATACACACTGGTTTACACAGTAGTTTGAAAGATAAAGAGGTGCGAACATTACTATTCTGTCGCCGTAAAATGCTTCCTTTATCTGTCTTGCAAGAGCATATATCTTCTCAATAACTTCCGGGTCATCACAGGCAAGAAGTACACTTGCTTCACGGTGACTAAGCCCGGCACATTCAACTCCCCTGCCCGTCTTCTTCGGAGCTGCTTTTTCAAGTATCTGATCTATCAGCTCGTGGTTGTTCTTATTTTTTTCTGCATACTCAAGTGTCTCAAGTATCTCCTCGTGGTTGATGAACTCCTCTGCCTTGAGAGATTTCATATTATACATAGCCTATTCCTCATTTCTTTGATATTGCAGCTTTTACGGATACTCCTGCGATCTGTCCGAGTCTTCCGGTCAGACTGCTTATTTTATCCGGTTCAGCATCAAGTGCCACTGATATAAGCGATATTCCTCGCTCTTTATAAGGTATCCCCATTCTTCCTATGATAATACTGTTATATTCATGGAGTACCTTATTCACCTCTACTGACGCAGCCTGCTCGTCTATCACTATGGCTGCAACAGCAATTCTTTTTTCGTTCATTTTTCCTCCTCAAAGATAAAAACTCCGTCCATAGTCATACGGACGGAGTTATACACTGTAATATCTATACAATTATATTTACTGCCATCCGATAACAGAGTTTTCACCCTATTGTCCGAAAACGTAATCATTTTTATTCAGCCAAAATCAGAATAAATCCTGATCTCCGCTCTTTAATTTTAACATAAAAACGGATCAAAGTCAAACTAATTTTGTTTGTATTATATAACAAATGATATATATTTTGTCATTCAATACGCACAAAATCTTTTTAATTATTTATTCAAAGTCAACAAAGTCTAATATATCCTTTAAAAAAATATATATTTTCGCTAAAAAACACTGGACAAATCCTTTTTACTGTGTTATAATATTAGAAGATTAAATTTTTTGAGGTGATCAGAATGGGCATTTTTTCTATCTTTCAACCCGGTGTTAAATATTTTGATAAAAAGATCCCTGCTAAATGTGATTATTGTCAGCACGGTAAACGTACTAATGCAGGTAATAAGATACTCTGTGAAAAAAAAGGTCTCGTTGACCCAAACTATTCCTGCAATAGCTTCATCTATTCTCCATTAAAAAGAATCCCTGTTAAACAGCTCAATTTCGTTGGAAGCCTCGCCGATGAGGACATTTATATAGAGTCAGCTGGCGATCGTGCTGAAAAAGAAAAAGAAGCTTCCAAACAAAATAACGACAATCAGTCTGCTAAAAATAATTCTGAAAAAAATGACTCTGTCACATACGAAGAATCAAAAAATAATCAGCAGAATGATGCTCAGGCTCAGGATACTAAAGAAAATGCTCCTAACGAAAACAAATTTGATGACAAGTCCTCTACTCCTGTTGAGGAAAAAAATGAGTCAGATGAAAATAAAGCAGAATAATAAGCCAAATTTGAGGAGTTTTATACTCCTCATTTTTTGTCTTCTTACTACTTGACAAATCATCTCTTTTGCGGTATAATTGTATTGTTGCTTATGCGGGTGTGGTGAAATTGGCAGACACGCAAGATTTCGTTTGCGCTACGTCATTGGTTTATAAAACTGTCCACTGTCGGCAGTTCAATTCGACAGTCAAAATTAAATATGCGGGTGTGGTGAAATTGGCAGACACGTCAGATTTAGGTTCTGATGCCGTAAGGTGTGCAGGTTCAAGTCCTGTCACCCGCACCAGCGCGGTGTCCGCGCAGCCAGCTTCGCGTCTCAGTTTTTCTGGGACGCGAATTGTTTTCCGCGCATGAAATCCATTTGTAATGTACAAGTATCAT
>JAFYGE010000007.1 GCA_017543335.1 Ruminococcus sp. | reverse complement strand
TTTCGTGAAAACCACTAAAACCGAGTCCGAAACTTTGTATACTATTTTTTACTGATAAAATCGAGATTTGCCTGTATTTTGATCTTTGGGAGGGACTGAATCTACACTTTTGAGAGTTCAAATCCTTACACATGGCTAAAACAGCCCAATGTCATCTATGAAAATCGAAGTAAAATTTTCAAGATTTGGATAGCAAAAAAGCCCGATATTTCGGGCTTTTTTGGGCATGTCATCAATTTTGTTATGCCATCATGGCGGACAGAGAGGGATTCGAACCCTCGATACGCTATTAACGTATACACGAGTTCCAGTCGTGCGCCTTAGACCAGCTCAGCCATCTGTCCATACTATGGTGCGAGTAATGGGACTTGAACCCATACGTCTCTCGACACACGCCCCTCAAACGTGCCTGTCTGCCTATTCCAGCACACTCGCAAAGTACTTAAATATTATACATCAAAAAAACGTTCAAGTCAATACCTTTAGAAAAATAATTTATATTTAACTTAATAAAAACTTGAAAAAGGCAGAAATGTGGAAAAATATATAAAAACACACAACGATAAAAAAGGCGAATAATAGGAGAAAATAAAAGTAGTAATATAACGATTCAAGTAAGTAGGTAAAAAAATTAGAAAAAAGGGAGAAAACACAAATAGCGTAGCAAAAACTACAAAATAATACAATAAAAATATTGACTATATATAAATATTGTAGTATAATCAATATTGCTATAGCAACAATTAATAAAAAAGGAGATCAAACAAATGACGAACTCAAAAATCAACGTACTAATTTGCGACAACACAGCAGAAAACGGAGTAAGAATGGCATCAAAATTACGAGAAAGCGGGATGTACGTGTACACTCGAAAAAAAGACGGAGCTGTAATACTCGAATCGATCTGTACTGAACATCCGGATGTAGTAGTTCTGGATCTTACATTAAAAGATACAGATGCAATAGTAATAATGAAGGAAGCGAAAGTTAGAGCTCAAAAGATGCCGATGTTCATAGTAGTATCAGAGATACAGAATACATTTATAGAACGTCAGGTAATTGAAAACGGAGCATCATATTTCCTGACCTCCCCTTTTGAACCTGAAACGCTATGTACAGTTATAAAGTCTGTTGCAGGCAAGTCATTTTCAGTAAACGGATGTAATGATACTGAATCAATGGTAACAGAGATGATGCACAAACTTGGAGTTCCGCCTCATGTTAAAGGAAGCAGATACCTGATAACAGCGATAATGGATGCAATAGAAAACAGAGATGTAATGGACTGCATAACAAAGCGGCTTTATCCTCATGTTGCAGAGGAACATAATACAACGTCCTCAAGAGTACAGCGAGCTATACGTCACGCCATAGATATTGCATGGCAAAGAGGAAAATGGGATATAAACGAACCATATTTCCACCTTAATTCAGAATACTACAGCAGCAGACCCACAAATGCTGAATTTATTGCACTGATCTCAGATAATCTCAGACTTAAAATTAAAAATATGGAAAGATAATTTTGAATGGTTTATATGGATAGATAATTGGAGTTTTTATTGATTTATTGCATATTCTCTATGTGAGAGAATAGTAATAGAGAAAAAGTCAGGCGAAAAGCTTGGCTTTTTTGTTTTTAACGGTAGTTAACTTAGCGAAACCAAGAATCAAGTCTGACAATTGTCAGTTTTTTATGTTAAGTGCACCTATAATAGTACTTTTTTTATTGAACACTGATAAATTTTTGTTAACCCGATGCTACACTGCTGCCAAAACGTTGACAATTGTCCAGAAAACGGGTATAATTAAAGCATAAAGTTAGTTATAACTAACGTATATTATCAGTAATAAACATATTCTATATCCCCGAAAGGAGTTATATATGAGCGTAGTAATAGTTGGCGGAAATGACTGCATGATAAGAAAGTACAAAGAAATATGTGAACAGTATAAGTGCAATGCAAAGGTTTTCACTCATATGAAAACTGATCTTAAAAAGCAGATAGGCACTCCTGATCTTCTTGTTCTTTTCACTGGAACAATGTCACATAAAATGGCAAGATGTGCTATAAACGAAACTAAAGGTATGCAGATAAAAGTTGAAAGATCACATTCAAGTTCTGCATCTGCTCTTAAAAATATTTTGGAATCGCATACAAGGAGGAATTAAAAATGCCTGATGAACTGGTTATACGACACTGCTCCCCTACTCTCGCAGGATTAAAAACAGCAAATATGTTTGTATGTCCATGTGAAAGCAACGAGGATCTTCGCAGCGAGTTGACTTGCTGGAATCGTATCCTTTGCAAAAAGGGACTCAGAGTTTTACCGCTGAGATATAACGACAAAAAAGCTTTGATATACTTATACCGTCCCTCAAAGTTAAAGAGAGACCTTGAAAGTGCTGAAGCTTGTAATATGCTGAAAAAATGCGGATATAACTGTGACAGTCCGGAACGGTGCATAGCCAGATTAAGGACAAGACTTAGTGAATGCAAGGATTTTCCGCATGAAATAGGTCTGTTTCTTGGATATCCTCCGGAGGACGTTAAGGGCTTTATAGAGCATCGCCCATGCAAAATGACCGGATTCTGGAAAGTGTACGGTGATGAAAACGAAGCCAAACGCAAATTCGATCAATTCAGAAAATGCTCAAAAGTATACTATAATTGCTGGTGCGATGGCTGTTCATTGGAACGCCTCGCAGTAGCTTCTAATTGATAACCTCCTTCTAACTCTCCTATAATGAACTGCTTCTTACATTGCGTCCTTAAAGACAATACCGCACAAAACACACTTTACAGTTTTGTGCAGTACTGCCTAAACGGCGTGACCCTTTAGAGTCAAAATGTAAGAACAGAAAAATAGTCACAAGATCAGAAATGATCCTGTGACTATTTTTTCATTAGGCATTATATTTCTGCCGAAGGTTTAAACCTCCGGTAGAGAGGGCAGTATTTTTGCGAGGAATTTCTGGATCGCCAATGCATCCTTGTTAGTAACACCGTCGCCGTTTCCTGAGCAGTCAGCATTTATAAGTGCCTGACCTTCAAGCGGATATTCATCCGGATTAGCCATAAACATCATTATACGAACTGCATCGTTCATTTTTACTTCACCATTACCGTCAACGTCTCCGCATACTGTGCTGAAAGGCTTATCAGTTGTTGTAACAGTAACAGTTGTTGTTGAAGTTGATGTAGTAGTTGTAGTTGTTTTTGAAGTAGTTGTTGTCTCTATTGGAGCATCAGCTATTTCAAGATTTCCGGAGCCTATTGTAGTATCATCCATAGTACCGCCGTCTGTCTCGAATATGCTCTTGAGCTTGGATGTGTCAGTGTGGAGGAGATATTTTCCTGAAGGGATATAGCTTACAGAAGAATCTGTATCGAAGTTTGCATACTTACAGCCTGAATTAACCTTTGTGCTCTTGCTTGAAACTACAGTACCGTCTGTACTTCCCTTGCATCCTGTGAGGACATCCTGATAGCTCTTTATAGCACCGAGTTTGATCTGCATAGGATTCTTTGAGTTTTCAAAAAGGTTATACTCAGAGAAGATATAAGCGTTAGCTCTTGGGTTCATACAATAGCTTGTCTGACCGCTGAATATGTTATCATACATATGGATATTAGCCTGACGTGCAAGAGGTCCTCTTGATTCACACTTATTCCAGTAGTTATGATGATAAGTGAGGTGGAACTGAAGATTTGAGTCAGAAGCACCTACAAGGTTTGTCTTGTGATAGCCTTCATAGTAGCAGTAGCTGTTTGTGAAGTAAAGTCCACGTTTGAAGTCGCAGGCACCGTCACCGCCAGCCTTATCAGACTCAGCAGGATTGGATATAGAAGGCTTGTAGAATTCGCAGTTGTGTATCCAGCAGTGTTCTACAGGAGCTGTAAGGTTTGAACCTTCCTGAACACCTTCCATACCAACGCAGTCTTCAGGAACATTTCTGAATTTGAGGTTTCTTACTTCAAAGCTCTTTCCGTATTTAGGAGCAGCAGTCTCAGCAATGAAGTGAACTCCCCAGCCGTTCATGCAGGCATCAGTACCGATACCCTCGATAGTAACGTCCTTACCGGATTTCATTCTTGCCATGTAGCCGTTATCTCCGATAGAACCGCCAAAGTCAGTTGAATCATAAGCTGTAAGTCCGCTTGGAGCTTTTACGTCGCCAATGATTCTTACAACGAGAGGTGTTCCGTCTTCAGCAAGCTTCTTTATAATACCAGCATTGCTGTTCGGCTTTGTTCCGCCGTTTGAAGTCTTTCCGCCGCCAATATCCTGACCGGCAGAGTTGAGAATGTTACCGATTCCCTTTACTGTAGTACCGTCCTTTGAAGTGACAGTAACAGTATCTTTATTGTCGTTAGTAATGTATATTACCTTAGCATTTGATTTGAGTTCTCCAGAATCTGTGTAAGCACCTACACCCTCTGTGAAGTTGTAGTGAGCATATCCTGAACGGTCCTGAGCACCTACAGAGATGTTTGACTTTTTAAGAGTTCCCTTGCTTGTTTTGAGTGTAACAGTATATGTACCAGCCTTTAAGCCAGGAATATCTATTCTGAGTCCTGCACTTGTATCTCTTACAAGGTATGTGAAATCGTCACCGGAGAGTGAACCTGTAGTCGGACCGCTGTAGGAAACTCCGGTAATATCGGAATCCTTGATGCCTGAGAGGGTCATATAAAGCATCTCGTTCCAACCGCCTGAATTTATCACCTTAACATCTGAAAGCTTAACATTTGATGGTGTTGAAGGAGTTGAAGGTGTTACAGCTGTAGTAACTACAGGATCATTTCCCGGCTGAACAGCAGTAGTGATTATTACCGGCTGACTTGTTCCTGCACTTCCGCCAAAGTTCATATAATAGAGATTTACAGCGTCAGCTTTTGCAAGAGTATGACTGCCTGCTCCGAGGTCAGCAGTAACAATACCATTTCCGTCAGCGGTATATTTAGTACCGTCGATCTTTATTGTAGAACCTGCTGTGCCGAAAACAAGAGTGAGTTTTCCTGATGAACCTGCATTGAAGCTTATAGAAGTGGAAGTTTCAATTTTCAGGCACTGTGTGAGTGTAAGTCCATTATAAGTTACAGTACCCTTTGCAGTTGAAAGATTACCTGAGATAGTATAGAAACTGCTTGAAGTACCATTTGTTGTGAAGTTGTGTACCTGACCGCCTGTGGATACTGAAGGCTGAGTATATGTAGTAGTTGTTACAGGCTGAGATGGATTCTGGTATGCTGTTGTATTAGTAACGATAACAGGATTTGAAATTGTTGTAACTACAGGAGGTTTTGTGCTGTCCTCTTTGAAGCCGCTTCCGATAGCAGTTACAGTTCCCTTATAGCTATTAAGAGCTGATTTAAGAGCCTGATTTACAGCATAGCTTTCGTCATCAACAGAATTGTTGAATGTCCACTTGAAGTCACCGCCGTCAACACGTCCTGCTTTTGCAGCAACGATAGTCGGAACATCGGATGCTTTATCAGGTGTATAGCTGTACATTACACTGGATGTATCGAAATTGTTGTATGTAGTTCCGCCGGACTTTGTCTTAACGGATGCACCAACTTTTTCTGTCTTGGATGATGCTTCATAAGCATCGAAATCAGAACTGTTCTGCTGATATGTCACATACGCTTTCTGACCGGACATTACATTGCCATAGGACTTGATGATACCTCCGTTTTCGCCTGAGAAAGTACCGCCGGTAGCAACGTCTGAGCCCTGCTTGGATGAAAGCATAGGATATTTACAGTTTCTGAAATAGTTGTTCTCGACGAAGCAGGAAGCTCCGAGAGTAACACCAACACCGTACTTTGAGTTGCCGTCGAAGTAGTTGTTATAGCAGTGTACGGAGCAAGTTCTGATTCTGGGGTGGCGTGAGTCAGAGTGGTCATACCAGTTATGGTGGTAGGTGATATAATTGGTCGTTGTCTCTGACTTCATGCCCTGCAGATTACATTTTCCGCTGTCCCAGAAGTGATTATAGGAATGGGTGATATAAGAAGATGTCTTTGTATCAAGAGCACCGTCGCCTTTAGCCTGATCGGCATCGCTTCCGGCATCTCCGTAGAAGAAGTCGCAGTTGTGTACCCATACATGGTCATTTTTCTGCTGGAGACCGCAGTTATCGCCTTCGTTACTGTTACAGTTCATGAAACCGAGGTTTCTGACCTCAACATTAGAGCTGTTCTTCATAACAAGACCAAAACCATTTAATGTAGCATCGTTGCCGATACCTTCAACTGTAAGACCGCAAGTAACTGTATCAATATAGAGGTCTCCGCTCATAAGAGTAGATGGATCGGTTATATTTCCGATAAATCTTATGCACACCGGACCTGCTTTTGTATTGCTTTTAAGATTTGTAAGTATATTCTGAATTCCCTTGACTGTTGTATTTGTTCCCTTTTTATCAGGCATTGCAACAGATACAGAGTCCTTATTGGAATTTGAAACGTAAATAACTGTAGCGTTGGATTTAAGAGTACCGTCTGAGTTATAAGCACCGTTAGCATTTCCGCTTACGAAAGCGAATCCGCTTCTGTCGTGTGCATAAGCAGAAGCAGTTGTCTGAGCTGCTTTTGATGAGTCTTCCTTGCCGCTTATGATAGGAACTACCTTAATAGTATGATTTCCAGCTTTCAAACCTACAGCATCAGCTCTCATATAGCCCGGATACTGTCTGATGAGCATAGAATCGATCTGAGTTCCGTCAACGTAAACATTGTATCCTGATGCTCCGGATACAGATGACCAAGTTGCGTAAACTCCTTCGCCGTAACCAACGGACTGAATGAATTTGACTGTACTCTCAGCAGCTACTGACGTAAATGGACTGCTGAGCAGAATGTTTGATGTGATATTGAAGTTTCCTGCGATACAAGAAACCGACATCACAGCTGCGGCAGCTACTGCTGCTGCACGTCTTGGTAATAGATTTACCTTCATTTTAATATCCCTCCAAAAAATATAAATAATTAAATGCTTTTGTTTCTCTTTCATATGTGAACTTTCTGTTTCATTGTTTGTATTATACTATTTTTCACTTTGCCTTTCAATGACATATGATGCTTAATAACTGATAATTTGTGTTTTACCATTAATACAGCTATGCAGAAAACATCAATAAAATATCCTGATTTATTCCATTTGCAGACAATTTATCGCTGATTTTAAACTGTCATCCGAATCACAAGATATTCCAGAATAAAAATTTCAAATAATCCACCAAATATTTGTTTTGTGAGATTGACTTTACTAACTTATTGATATACAATGAACATAAGCAACATAATTCAAACGCTTTTATAGAAATAAAATATTAAAAACAGACAAAAATCACTTAATAGGAGGAATACTCATGGGGAATTATTTAGCCAGACGAACAGCAGGTGCAGCAATAGCAGTCTGTGTCTTAGCACAGCAGACCGCTGTTATACCTCCGGTTCAGAAAACAACTGCCGCAGCAATAAACTACAGAAATGCCAATGTAGCAAGTCTGGGCTCAGAGAGCAGTCCGGCAGTTATAAAGGGAAGCAGTGCAGCGTTAGTCTATGATGAACAGCTCGGTTCAGATGTACTAAAACTGAACGGAGATAGTTTCGGCAGCGGATGGCTGCAATTACCTTCCGATATGTTCGGTAAAGGATGTTCTGACGGATTCAGCTTTTCACTGAAATTCAAACTCGACAGTGATGCCGGAAACTACACAAGACTTTATCAGTTCTCACCTGTGCCTTTTGGTGCAGGAACAGCTCCGAGCTACTCTTCTCCGGATATTTCAGTTGACCTGAAAGACAAAAAGTCATACAGAACCAGCGTTTTTGTAGGCAAAGGCTCATCCACGGAAAATGACAGCAAACACCGAGCTATTTTTGATATACAGTCCACTCCGGACAGCGGGAAATGGCATGAGCTGACCGCAGTTTACTCAAAAACCGATGCAAAATTCTATTTGGACGGCAAACTAACTTCCATAACTGCGGATGAGACATTATCCGATGTAATGTCCTCACTTTTCAGCGAGGGAGTACTCCCTTCATATACATATAATTCCATAGGACATTCTTTGTACTCCGACAGTGATATTAAAGCTTGCATAGACGATGTGGCGATGTATGATTATTCACTTACAGCTTCTCAGGCAGCAAAGCTTCCTTCTGACCCTATTTATCGCTACACATTTGAATCGGATACCGTCACCGAAGGAGTTGCACTTCCGGAAGAAGAAAACTCTTTTGCCAACGACGGTACTGTAGTTACAAGTATTCCGGACTATGAAGTCACTTCTCCGGACAAGTCACTTATCACAAAATTCTGGAAAGACTCCCGTGGCGGATACTATTATTCTGTTGATAAGATCAGCGGAGGTACTGTAAACAGAGTTATCGAACCATCTAAGTTTGGTCTTGTAACCACAACTGAAGACCTTTCTTCCGGTTTTCAGCAGACTCCACCGTCTGCCGTTGTTGTGGAGCATAATGAGGACTATTCCATGCCTTTCGGAAAACACAGAAAAATCTCCGACCACTATAAAGAGATCTCGTTTCCGCTTAAAAAAGGCAGCTCTACACTTACCGTCTATTTCAGAGTCTATGATGACGGTATGGGATTCAGATATTCTCTTGACCACGGTGCGACTATCAAAGAGGAAACAAGTCAGGTAATATTCCCGGATAAGAGCAAATTCTGGGGAAACTGGCCTAACGCTACTTACGAATGGGATATTGTCGAGCTTCCAAAAGACAGATCGAATGAAAGAAGTTCTACATATTCCTGCCCATATACAGGAGTTATCAACGATAAATTCTGGGTAACTGTTACTGAGGCAAGCGTATTCAATGAAAGTGCCCCTTATTGTGCAGGTGCACTTCAGTTCCTTGGAAATTATCATAGTCTGCACTTCAAAGGCGGAGTAAAAGTTGAATCTATCTCAATGAATAACGCATTCCATACACCTTGGAGAGCTGTTGTTATAGGTGATTCTCTGGATCAGATGTCTTCAAGTGACTTGATACTCAATCTGAATCCGCCGTCAGTTATCGACGATACAAGCTGGATAAAACCCGGCAAAACAGCATGGTCATGGTGGAGCAGCGGCGGTGACTCCCCTGTTGAATACCATACACAGAAAGACTATATTGATTTCGCAGCAGAAAATGGCTGGGACTTTGTCTGCCTTGATTTTGGCTGGGCACTATGGGATGACAGTGCAGCTAAAGTAAAGGAGCTTTGTGATTACGCTTCATCCAAAGGAATAGGCATCTATCTCTGGTACGGAGTAAACAATACCGGTCATTCCGGATATAAGGACAGTGCAGGAAATCCAGCATATCCATATTATTCTCTGCTGGACGAAGCTACTATTCTCCGTGAGTTCAAGAGAATTAAAGGTCTCGGAGTAAGCGGTGTAAAGGTGGATTACTACGAAAGCGATACTCAACAGACTATGAAGCAGATGAACCTCTGTGCAAAAATAGCTGCCGAGAACAAGCTTATGGTTCTTTTCCATGGATGCACGCTGCCACGAGGCGAAAGCAGAACATATCCGAATATCGTTTCTTTTGAGGCTGTAAACGGAAGTGAGTACTACAAGTGGTTTGAGAGTCCGTCACTTGCAAACCGTGTTTCTTATACATTTACAAGATGTGTAGCCGGCTCAGCTGACTTCACTCCAACTGGTGTTCCAATATACAATATAAAAGCGACTGCCGGATTTGCTCTCGCTGATACAGTAACTATCGAATCAGGAATACAGCATTTCGCTCATTCAATCTACACTTATCAGGGAAATAAAGCACTCCCATTCCTCAACGACGTCCCTGTTGTATGGGACGATATGAAGGTGCTCGACGGCTATCCTATGCAGTTTAATGTCACAGCAAGAAAAAGTGGTGATGACTGGTACATTGGTGCTTCAACAATTTCTGCAAGAACAGTTGAAATAAAGCTATCGGACATTATCAGCGATAACGATAACTACACAGCCTATATTTTCGGCGACAACAAAGACGGAAGCGAAATAGAAGTTACTGTACTCAACGACCTTACCAAAAATAGTACCATAAAGCGTCAGCTTCTCGCAAACGGCGGATTCGCAATGAAGATCACTAAAAACGGTATGAAGCTGACAACTCCATACAGCAATTATAAATTCTATGAAGCTGAGAAAGCTAAGATAACCGGTAAAGCTTCCATAACAGCCGACAAAAACGGAAAATATAGCTCCGGCGGAGCTTATGTTGGCTATGTAGGCGGCGGCTCGGACAATGCTGTTATTTTTGAAAATATAAATGTTGATAAGTCCGGAGAATACAAGCTTCGTATCTACTACATTTCCGGAGAACGCAGAAATCTCAGCGTTGATGTTAACGGTAAAAACGCAGCTTCCCTAACCGGACTATATGCTAACAGAAATGACTGGTCAGGTATTGCCGCAGCTGATACAACAATCAGGCTTAATGCAGGCAATAATACTATAAAACTCTATAATAACAGTGCTTATGGGCCTTCTATCGATCGTATCGCTATCGCTATTCCATGTGAAGACGTAAAAGGTGATGTAAATGCTGACGGTAATTTTAATATTGCTGACCTTGTTATGATGCAAAAATATCTGCTTCGCAAAGGAGCTCTTGTTAACTGGAAGGCTGGCGATCTCTCAGAAGATAAAATTATCGATTCTTTTGACCTTGCTCTAATGCGTAAACTGCTTATAAGCAGACAATAAACACAAAACCGGTGGACTTTATTAAAGTTCACCGGTTTATTAGTTTATAAAATAAAAAACCCCTCTTAGAAGCCTAAGAGGGATGGTGGGCCAACAGGGACTCGAACCCCGGACCGTCCGGTTATGAGCCGGATGCTCTGACCAACTGAGCTATTGGCCCTTATACAATTAATCGGAAGCCGTATGACTT
>JAFYGE010000094.1 GCA_017543335.1 Ruminococcus sp. | reverse complement strand
GCCTTGCGTGGAACAACACCACGAACGGCAGTAAGAAAAAGCCGAGAAAGTATCTTCGCCACAATTACAACTGCACATCTTACATGAAGTTCGGAAAGCGATACTGTCCCAGTCATTATATAAAAATGCAGGATATGGACGCAATTGTGCTTGAAGATATTCGCAGTCTCGCTCAGCTTGTTGTAGAGGACGAGGAAAAGGCAAAAGCGGAGTTTCTTGCACGCAAGGCGAAGCACCACGAGGAGCAGTATTCCGTTGATACCAAGAAGCTCACAGAAGGCAGATACCGCTTGCAGGAGCTTGACACGCTGATCCAGAACATCTACGAGGACAAAGTCCTCGGAAAGGTGTCAGAGGACGTAGCGATGAAGCTGATAGTAAAATATGAAGCAGAGCAGAAAGAACTGTCCACCGAAGTCGCAGACCTTGAAGAAAAGTTCTACACGATCAGGCAGGACGAGGAAGATGTGGCTCTATTCATAGAGCGACTGAAAAAGTACACCGATGTGCAGGAGCTTACCCGTGAGATGTGCTTAGAGCTTATTGAGTATATCACCTTTGATGCCTATGTTGAGGGACAGCCCCGTGATATTTATATCTACTACAAACTGCTCGATGAACCACTCAAGTACAAGAGAAGCCTGTTTTAAGGTGAATTTGCGTTGTTTACACACCATACGAAAGTGTGTTACTATTTGGCAAGAGGACTACACTTGCTATCTATACTCATCTTGATTCACTCCATAAAAAGAAACAGATCAATAAACTCAATGATTATTTTAATAAGTCCGCTATATAGTTTTTATCACTGTGTGGGTCAAATGTGGGTCAGCGTTGAAGCAAATTCCCCTATATATAGGATTATACAATAAGATTTTGCCTACGTTCGGGACGTAGGGGCCGCAGGTTCGAATCCTTTCACCTCGACCATGTTTAAGTCCTCATTTATTGAGGACTTTTTTATTTAGTATCACAACAAATATAAAAAGCTGTATATCCACATCTCCATGTAAATATACAGCTTTATTTATTTTACATAATCCATAAGTTTTTGAGATAGTTCATATCTTCCTTCGTCGGACTGACATCCTGCAACAACAGAAATATAGGTCTTTCCATGTGATTCAAAAGCAGTGATAAGCGAATATCCTGCGTAAAGTGTAGTACCGGTTTTCATTCCGAAAACATTGCTTGAATAGTACTCGCTGTTGACATCGAGAAAAAGATTTGAATTGGTCCAGTTAAAAGCCTTTCCCTCAGATGTATAAACAGTAGTCTGTGCAGTGCCGACTATTTTTTTGATCTCATTGGCAGACAACGCATATTCTGCAAGTTTGATAAGATCAGCCGCAGTTACATATTGTCCGGAATCGTCCCAACCGTCCGGAGTTGTAAAATGACTTTCTGTCATGCCTATATCAGCGGCTGTTTTATTCATTAGGTCAACAAAATAGTCAACAGCCTCATAGTCGGTCATATCAGAATTATTCAACGAATATGCTGTTGAAGCTGCTATAGCATATGCAGCATCATTACCGGACGACATCAGCAGACCTGTTATAAGATCGTGCATCGAAAGTGTATCATACAGTTCAAGTCCGCACAGACTTGAATACGGCTGCACCATACTTTGCTCCGAGCCAACTGTGCATATGTCATTGCTTCTGACATACTTCAATGCTGTTGAAGCAGTCAGCAATTTAGTAAGGCTTGCCGGAGACACTCTTTTATTAATGTTATCACTGTATAATATCTGTTTGTCCTCAACACAGTACAAAGCAGCAGCTTCACAAGTCGGAGAATCTACCTTTGCAAATGTCGTGACAGACGTCGTGGGCATTATGGGACTTACTGTCACCAAAGCAGTCGTAGTTTCGGATGTTACTATCTTTTGCACTTTTGTACTTTTGCTCTCGCCTGATGAATGGGAACTCTTTACGCATCGACAAAGCATGATCGCCGCAATAAGGATCAATACAACTAAAAATACTCTGTCGGTCCTTAGTTTATACTTCATTATTTAATGATCGCCTTTATAATATTATTTTTTCAGGAGTAAGCTTTTGTATTCCTGATATATAGCGAATTTCCGTATACTGGAAATTCACTTTTTATATTATAAACTAAAAATGTCAATTAGTCAAGATATCATTTTGTCACAAAACAAGTTATATTGTCAATATGATGTCACGATTCTTTTAATCTGCGGTGCAAAATAGTGAGTTCCGCCTGTTGATGCTAAGGTCACGGATAAAGTCACGGCTGAGGAGCGGAAGGAGCTGTTGTCACGAAATCCGGTCAATGTTCATAATTCATCTGTTGACAATTCCGGCGGAAGTGGTATAATAGAATCAAGAAATAATATTCCTGCAACTCAACTATTGAAGCTCAGAACCAAGAGAGCTTTGTATAGTAATTGTTGATTATTTTTTGAAATGAGGTGGCGATATGGTAGCAAATGCACATGAATTCCTTTATTGGAAAACAAATCCAGAATGGTATGACTATGACGAAAATGAGCAGCCATATCTTACTGACAAAGCACCTTTAGAAGCACGAGAAGCATTTAAAAAGTATTTAGAACTAATGAAACAGCTCGAAAATCATCCTGATATTAGAATTTTATAAACTATTTCAGGCTTAAAGCATACAGCATGGAGCAAGCCGGTAATGCCGTCGGTACAAGCCGATAAGTAACAGGTTCAATTCTTGTCTGCTGTATGATGACATAATTGCATATGTAAGAAGCCGTCTAAGTAATTAGACGGTTTTTTCATCACCATTTGAAAGAGGTGAGGAGAATAAATCACGCTTAGAAAAACAAACTCTCACTATTTCTCTTCAAGCTCATTGAACATATTAAGCATAGTAGGGTTGTCCTTAGCAAGCGATTTTATAGTAAGCTGATTCTGAGCCTTATCATTTGCAAGACGGAGATTGTTAAGCGACTTTTGCAGATTCTCTTTGACTTTATTTAGATGATCGATAGTCTTGTCGATTTCCTCAATAGCATTGTTGAACTGCTTACCGGCAAGGGTATAGTTTTTGGAGAACGCAGTTTTGAAGTCCTCAATACGCTCTTCAAAACGGGTTATATCTATCTCCTGATTCTTTATCTCAGCAAGCTGACGTTTATACTCCATTGAATTCATGGCAGCATTACGCAGTATGGTTATCATAGGGATAAAAAACTGCGGACGTATAACGTACATTTTCTCATAGTCATATGAAACATCGACTATACCTTGATTATACAGCTCGCTTTCTGATTCAAGCAGCGAAACAAGTACTGCGTATTCACATTTCTTATTTTTTCTGTCCTTGTCGAGCTTAGCAAAAAAGTCCTCGTTTTTGTGTTTAGTTGCAGTTGTGTCCATTTCGTTTTTCATCTCAAACATTATGGATATCAGCTCATTGCCGTCAACGTCTTTTTCACGATAGATATAGTCGCCCTTACTGCCTTCACGGACATCGTTGTCCTTGCCGAATTCAGCGTTGCGGAATGCGGTCGCACGTATCATATTGAATGCGTTCTCACAATGCTGTTCAAGGGTCTCACCTATCATTTTTGTGGACATCTTTATTTTAAGTTCCTTATAATAGTCCAGTGTCTCCTGCTGAGCTTTTAACTTTGCCTCATACTCAGCCTTCTGAGTATCACGCTCCTTCTCGACCTGAGAAACAGCTTCACGAAGTTCAAGCTGACCTTTAAGCTGAGCTTTTTCAAGTTCAGCATTAAGTCTCATGACCTCTTCATTTCGCTTGCTCAGTTCTGCATTATTAGCTGAAATTATCTCGTTAAAAGCTTTCTTCTCTTTGTCGACAGCTTTTGATACCTCAAGTTCTGTACGGCTCTGACTATTCTTTGCGTCAGATTCAAGCTGCTGCAATTGAAGTTTCTAGCCATTTATTTCGCTGTCCTTTTCAGCAAGTGCCTTGTTAAGGTTGAGCTCGCCCTCTTTCCTTGCGGACTCCATAACATCTTCGAGTCTTTTATGTACCTCGTTATCAAATTCTTTTGTACGCACCTGACTTAATATTGCAGCATATCCGGCTTCATCAACAGTGAATGCCTTGCCGCAGTGCGGACACTTTATCTCATTCATTCTATCATACCTCTCGCAAATTTCGACCTAATATTTTACCCAAGAGTTTCAAGCAGCTCAGGAAGCTCGCTGAACTTTTTCAGCTCAGGAACAGTCTGCTCTATTTTTCCGAATCCATAAGCTGCGTGAATAAATTCATAGCCTGCTTCCATAGTTGCATTATAATCTCCCTGAATATCACCAATATAGTAGGCTTTTTCAAGCAAATTTCTCTCGGCAAGAAGCTTGATGTTCTCCCCTTTTCCTTTCAGGTTATTTCCGTAGCATTCTATGTCGTCAAAGTATTTTCCAAAGCCGTAATGTTCAAGAAAAGCTTCGATATATCCGCTCTGACAGTTGCTCACGATATACAAATTGAATCCTTTTTCTTTCAGACGTATGAGCGTTTTTTCAAGCTCAGGATAAAGCACTCCACCGTGTTTACGCAGATACTCATTTTCATATTCACAACACAATTTAAGGAGCTCCATGCGTTCTTTTTCAGAATAGCCACGAAAAACTCCCTCAGCAACTTTGTCCATTGTAAGTCCCATAACGGACATTATATCTTCCTTTGTTATATCTTCACGCTCGCAGCCTATCTCTCTTATTTTTTCAGTCCATGAAGCCGCAACATTCTCCGATGAATCCCACAAAGTACCGTCCATATCAAATATCAGACCTTGTTTCATTTTCCTTCCACCATCCTATCATATATTTCATCAAGCTGTACTCTGTCGAGAATTATATCGTCAAGTATAGTTACTCTGCCTGTTCTTACGGTTCGAGCTTTATCCCACATATCTGCAAACATATCCTTTGTTATTCCGTACGACACAGGGGATATATCAATTCCATAAGTGGAATAAAAATCAATAAGTCCCTTTGCATCCTGCGACTGAAAAATGCAGGCAGGTACGCTTCCGAGTGCTACTGCAAGACCGTGTGAAATTTTTATATCCGGATAGTACTCCTCTATAGCGTGTGCGAAAAGGTGTTCACTTCCACTGCATGGACGTGATGAACCGGCTATCTCCATAGCAAGTCCGCCCATAACAAGAGCTCTTGAAAGAATCCTGATAAATACACGGCTCTTCATATTCTTTTCGTCGCAATGGTATACAGAGTCATAGCTCATCCTGCTCAGAGCATATGCAAAATCGTCTATTCGTGTGGACGTTTTTGCTGCCGAAAGTTTCCAGTCAAAGAGAGCTGTATGCTTTGCTATTGTGTCACCTATTCCGGACAGTGTCTGCCCCTCCGGAGCATTGATTATCATATTTGTATCTACTATTATCGCTGTTGGTATCTTGCAGGCAAAAGTCTTACGAGCTTTTCCGTATGTTTCAAGAACTGAGAAAGGTGATGCAAGTGAATCATTGCTCAGCGAAGTAGGCATACAGATGTAGACCGCCTTACTTATATGTGCGGCATACTTAGCTGTATCAAGTACTCTTCCGCCGCCTATGCCGATTATGACTTTTATGTCCTCGACACAAACTTTCTTAGCTATAGCTACAGCCTCGTCAAAGCTCGCCTCTTTCATTGCAAAAATCTCCGCATCGCCGAAATCCTTGCTAATATCGGTTATCTTTTCTTTATATATCCCTATCAGGAACTCCTCAGATATAACTATAGTCTTCTGACCTATAATATCAGGTATATAACGCTTGATTATCTCATCAGAATGAAAAAACGCATCCTCCTCAACTGCAAGACATATCGGAAGATCGAATCTTGTATGCTGATTCATAATATCACCTCGAATTTATAAATATAATTTTATTATACCATATTTCTTGCTGATTAGCAATAAAAATCCCCGAAAGTGACCGTTTAAAAAACCACTTCCGGGGATCGATGCTATTTTACTATGACTGAGATCAGTCCTGATAATAGGAGTCTATTCCAAGATACTCTTCAAGAGTCCAGTTGTTATCGTGGAGTACCTTAGCTGTATCAGCTCCGACATATCTTATATGCCATGGTTCGTATTGATAACCTGTGATGCTCTCTTTGCCCTTTGGATATCTTATGATAAATCCGTACTTATAAGCATTATCTGCGAGCCACTTTGCTTCCGGTGATGAAGCGAATGTGTCGCTCATATAATTTACGTCAATAGCAAGTCCGGTCTGATTTTCGGAGTGTCCGGGACGAGCTGCAAAGAAATCAGTCTTTGTTTTGCCGAATGTGCTTACATAGTTATTGTATATTTTTTCCTGTTCAGCATATGAACGGTAACCTGATGATACAAATATGCTCATCCCCTCTACAGCTGCGTCACCTGCAAGCTTTGCAAACTGCTCTTTAGCTGTAGGATTCAATGCACCCGGAGCGTAGTCTTCAGGAAGTCCGTAAGTCTTATTAACAACAAGTATTCCGTCGATGAATGTTACTCCGTCTATAACACGTACAACATGATTTGAAGGATATGATATTGATGACGGTGTCTTGTCGCCGGATGAAGAAGAATTGCTGTTTGTCTTTACGTTGACCTTTACTTCTGCCTTTACGTCAGGGTCAGAAACGCTCTTTACTGTAACTATGCATGAACCTTCTTTAAGTCCTGTTATCCAGCCTTCATCGTCGACTACAGCAATGCTCTCATCTGAGCTTGACCATACAGCTGACTTATTTGCTGCTGTTGAAGGAAGCATTATCATCATGACCATGTCTCCCTCACCTACTCTGAGGTCGAGTTCAACCTTGCTTAATCTTATATCGCTTACCTTATCCTTGTCAGTAACTGTGAGCTTTATATCAGCCTTTATAGAAGGGTCAGCAATACTGAGTACTGTTATTGTACAGGTTCCGCTTTTGAGTGCTGTTATAGTACCTTCATTATCTACAGCAGCTACAGTCTCATCAGAGCTTATCCATTTCTGAGCTTTATTCTTTGCTGTCAGAGGAAGTACAGTAGCCTTTGAAGAACCTTTTTCTCCAACATTAAGGTACATTTCATATTTGCTGAGACGTATCTCTGTTACACCGTTAGGATCGGTAACAGTAACTTTTATTTCTCTCTTGACATCAGGATTGTCAACGCTCTGAACAGTTACAGTGCAGTAGCCGGCAGACTTTGCAGTTATGCATCCGTCTACATCAACAACTGCTGTCTTCTCATCAGAACTTGTCCACTTGACTGCCTTATTAGGTGCAGATACCGGAAGCAATGAAGCTATAACAATATCGCTCTCGCCTACATTGAGCTTAACTTCACTCTTGCTGAGTTTTATCTCATGGATCGTGTATGGGTCAGCATATGTAGTGGTTACAGAACCTGTTGAAGTTGAAGAAGAGGACTTAGAAGTGGTCGATACAGCAGATGTTGTATCAGAGCTTGTAGTCAAAGCAGATTTTGTGCTTGTGGACGTTGATTTAGCAGTCGTAGAGGTTGCTTTGCCGCTTGTTGTTAACTTAGCGGTAGTAGAGGATGCCTTACCGCTTACTGTAGTCTTGGCAGTTGTTGAGGTTGCATTGCCGCTTACAGTTGACTTAGTAGTGGTAGATGTTCCCTTGCCGCTTGTTGTTGACTTGGCAGTAGTAGAGGATGCTTTGCCGCTTACTGTAGTCTTGGCAGTTGTTGTGGTCGCCTTACCGCTTACAGTTGACTTAGTAGTGGTAGATGTTCCCTTGCCGCTTGTTGTTGACTTGGCGGTAGTAGAGGTTACTTTGCCGCCTGAAACAGTCGTTATAGAAACGCTCTTTGTGGTAGTTGTTACCGATGTGTTAGGCTTTGTAGTTGTACCTGTATTCCCGGAAGAATTGCCTCCCAAAAGATTGTTTCTCTTTAAGAAATCAGTTATAGTCTTATCGCTTATTTCAGAACGATATGCATAGAACATCAGGATGAGTGAAGCATCTGTACCATCAACAGAACCATCCATGTTTACATCCGCAGCTTCCTTCTGTGCAGCATTGAAGTTGCCGGGCTTTTCACTGGCGATAAGTGCGTACTCAGTAAGTACAAGTGCAGCGTCACTGCCGCTGACAGCGTCATCACCGTCAACATCTCCTGCAGTAAGTTTTGTTACATTGTCACTGCTGCTCTTGCCTGAAGCAGCTGCTTTTTCCGCAGCAGTCGCTGTTCCGAATGATATTGAACTCATTGTAAGAGCTAATGATAAAACAGCCGCTAAAAATTTTTTTGATCTCATAATTACTCCCTTCTATGAAATAATATAATGATATTATTAAACACGTAAATAAATTATATCACAAAATTACAAGAAAGAAAAGATATTTTTAAGTTTTTGGTAACATTAAAATGACGAAATTTAACGCTGTCATCGTCCTTTTGTATGTTAAAAACGCAAAAAAGCAGGACTACCTTTCAGATAGTCCCACTCTGATATTATTCAATAGTTACTTTTTTCATTATCTGTGGCTGTACAGGCTTGTCTCTGAAATCTGTTGCAACAGCAGCGATCTCGTCAACTACTTCAATGCCCTCAACAACCTTTCCGAATGCAGCGTACTGACCGTCAAGGTGAGGAGCGTCCTCATGCATTATGAAGAACTGAGAACCTGCTGAATCAGGCATCATTGAACGTGCCATTGAAAGTACACCTCTTGTGTGCTTGAGATCGTTCTTTACGCCGTTTGCTGCAAATTCTCCTTTGATATTCCAGCCGGGACCGCCTGTACCTGTTCCGTTCGGACAGCCGCCCTGTATCATAAAGCCAGGTATAACTCTGTGGAAAGTAAGTCCATCATAAAAGCCGGACTTAACAAGCTTTTCAAAATTCTCACACGAAATAGGAGCTATATCAGGATAAAGCTCTATCTTTATCTTTTTACCATTTTCCATTTCGATAACTACCATTTGTTTTTCCTCCATTATCCAATTTCTATCCTGACAGACGAAGGAGTCTGACTCTTTTCAAGTCTGCCATATGGATCAACGTAATTTGGCTGTTTACTATCCCAGAACTGATCCAGCATAGATTTTGTGCTTGTTTCAGCTTCAGCTTCAAGCGAAGTATCTTCAGAAGCATTTTCCGCATCGGAACTGATTTCTGAACTTGGCTGAACATTATCATTATTATATGTTTCAGCCGGCGGCTGTACCTCATATTCAACTGCCGGAGCATTGCCGGTAACAGTCACGTATACTGTAACCGTGGGCACAACATTATTCAGCTTATTCTTGGATGATTCCTTATTTTTGTCATCAATGCTTCTTGCACATGATCTTCCGGCAAGAACTACGAGGATAGATGCCATAACAGCTATAAGCAGACCTAAAGCTCTACGGGTCTCCATTTCATCCTCCCTTCCGGGAATATCCCATGTTATAGTTTCATTCATATAAAACAAAACATTAATAATATTATACTTTTTTTACTGCTTATTGTCAAGTAAAAAATATTGCGGACCTGAGAAAAACTCCGATCCGCACATTTTTACTTTATCTTCTTTGATGCCATAAACGAAAGTATAGCAACGCCGATACACATTAACGCCATTATAACAGGTGCAGGACTAAGCTGTATCATATCGCTGATTATTTTGCTATCACTGTTCTTCGATTTGATATGTACACCTTCAATAAAAAGCATGATATACGATACCGCCGGAAATATTGCCGATATTCCAAGTATCTTTATAGCTAATGATATCTTTTTGAGATATATCGTTATAAACGAAAAAACCGCAAATACCAGTGTTACTACACTTGTTACAAGCATGGTATACACTGTCATTACTGTCATATCATCATCAATTTCTGTGGAAAAATCGCTGAATCCGACTTCTTTGAGCACTGCAATAGTTGATAGAAGATTAGTTCCGACATAATTATCTTCCATTAACCTTGTCTGAAAAGATGACACGTAAAATACACCTGCTGTAAGCATTCCGATTATTATGAAAATGAAAATATATACATATGCACTTATGCTGCCTGTGTTTTTTACTGCCCTTTGATTTTGAGGCTGATAGCCGTAATTAGGCTGCTGATAATTATATGCAGGCTGCTGAACATAATTAGGTTGTCTGACATAAGCAGGCTGCTGATTGTAATTCTTCTGCTGAGGATACGCAGGCTGCTTTATCCTTTCATTATTCTGCGGATAATGAACCGTAAGTCCACAGTTTGGACAGAATGCTGCTCCGTTCTGAAGCTGTGTTCCGCAAGTCTTACATACCATATCAGTACCTCTCTTTATCCTATCTTTTCAAGCTTTAACTCATACAGTGAAACATTTGAATAGTCTTTTCCGCCGATCTGCAGTACTATCTCAGCATTCTTGTCAGCTGCCGGTGCAGTTAACTCTGCTTCAAAAGGTACTTTTTCTCCGCCGCCTGTGAATTTATCGGTATAATACACCTCAGAGCCGTCTTTGCTTCTTAGTAAAACAGGTATTTCCATTCCGGCAGGAGAAGTACACTTGAATGTAAGACGGTACTTTCCGTCTTTCTTTATTTCAATGCCTTTTATCCTTGCTTCGATATCGTCCGGCTCTTTACCGCCTGTTACGGTATTCATCCAGAATGAACGGTCATAATCTGATAAGTACGAAGCAGCATTTGCTCCGGACTCCTTGTCGCAAACAAGTTCATATTCTGCATCAGAAGCCATATCAAGACCTATCTGATCCGATTCTATTCCAAGTACCTGACATATTTTATCGGCAAGTACATATGCACTACGCTGCTGAGTTTTCTCACTCGGATGCCAGTCAGAACCATATCCGTCGGACTGAGTGTGTGTCACGGACCAGTAGTTCATGATACGCTCATCTCCGGTATTTTTCTTGTAATTGGCAACTGCTTCCTCGATAAGCTTATATTCGTCAGCACCGCCCATTGTTCCAAGTGTGCATATGATATATGCGTCCGGATTATTCTTTCTTACCTGAACAAGGAATTTTTCGTATTCAACTGTAAATTCAGGTGAACGTGTTTCAAAGTCTTTGTCGATGTAGCTTGAATCATTTGTTCCAAGATTTATAACTACTACATCATTAGGTTTAGCTGAAAAATCCCATGAAACATTATACGGAGAAAATTTGCCGATCATCTCGTAATATGGAGGAACGAGCTGTCCGGTATTCTTCTCGCCGGATGTATAACCGGAAATAATTCCGTGACCGCTGTAACTTACTGCACTGTAATCAGCATCAAGCTTCTGGGCAGTAAGGTAGGCATAGGATTTCATGAAGTTTTCAGTAGTTGTCTTGAATGATTCATTCTGTGAAGCTCCCTCAACACCATAGGCACAGGTTATTGAGTCTCCGATAAACTCTATACGGAGGTCTTTTTCCGGAGTCGGATTTACCGGATCAGCAACGCTTGAATCTGTTCTTATAGCGGAAACTCCCATTACACCGCTGTTTGCCTCGGAAAGATGTATTACCTTGACCTTCACAGTCCTCAGCTCACTTCCGCTGAACAGTTCAACAGTACGTTTTGAACTTGTAATAACATCATCAAGTATTACTTCGTCATTGATGAGAACAGCATATCTCGGAGCCTGATCCTTGTCGCTGGAAATGCCTGATCCAGCGTTGATATCGAGCTCAGCTGATCTCGCAGTAACCGTAAATTCTACTGCTGATCCGCTGTGAACGAGCCATGTCACATCGTCTTTTACTAAATTTCGACCTATAAATTTGACGTTTTCCTCTGATGCAGGGCAGACAGTCTGCTTGAATTCTCCCAGATCAAGCATTGCCCTTCTCATAAGTACCATGTCAAATCCATCGACTACGCCATCGTCATCGAGGTCAAAATCTCCGCTCAGTTCTCCCTTGCCGAGCAGATAATCGTTTAGATCTTTAAGATCCTTGCTGTTATATTTAGCTCCGGCAGCGTGTACGTTCGTGCCTATGACCGCAGCCGCCGATACAGCTAAAGCAGCAGGTACTATTTTCTTTTTCATAAAGAAAAAACACCCCTTTCATAGTACGCTATGCTTTAAAAATATATAATTTACAAAATAATTATATCTCATTTGTATAATAATTGTCAATAGATTTTTTGTTCATTTTTATATCTTGTCTGACCACTTTTTGTCATATTATAAAACATCTTTACAAACGTTGTGGTTTATGATATAATTATATATTGATATATTGTATGTTTACAGAAAAGAGGTATAATTTTGGCTAACGAAAAAATCAGAAATTTCTGCATTATTGCTCATATAGACCACGGTAAGTCAACTCTTGCTGACCGTATTCTTGAAAAGACCGAAACTGTCGCTATCCGTGATATGGAAGATCAGCTCCTTGATAACATGGATATCGAAAGAGAGCGTGGTATAACTATCAAAGCCCGTGCTGTAAGACTTAAATATACAGCTAAAGACGGCGAGGACTATATCTTCAATCTCATCGATACTCCGGGTCATGTCGACTTCAACTATGAGGTGTCTCGTTCACTTGCTGCCTGCGAGGGTGCTATACTCGTCGTTGACGCTTCTCAGGGTATTGAAGCTCAGACGCTCGCCAACACTTACCTTGCTATAGAACATGATCTTGAAGTCGTTCCGGTAGTCAACAAGATCGACCTCCCTTCTGCTGATCCTGAAAGAGTGTGCACTGAAGTTGAGAACGTCATAGGCATCCCTGCTATGGACGCTCCAAAAATATCAGCAAAAATGGGCATAAATATTGAAGAAGTCCTTGAAAGGATAGTTACTGATATACCTGCTCCGAAGGGAGATACTCAGAAACCGCTGAAGGCTCTCATTTTCGACAGCTATTATGATTCTTATAAAGGTGTTATCATATACGTAAGAGTAAAAGAGGGAACTGTCCGTGTTGGTGATAATATCCGCCTTATGGCTACGGGAGCTGTTTTCAATGTTGTTGAGGCTGGTTTCATGGACGCTAATTCACTCGTCAACAACGGCTCACTTGAAGCAGGTGAAGTTGGATATATCGCCGCTTCCATTAAAAGTATCGGTGATACCCAGGTCGGTGATACTGTTACTAACGATGATGAGCCATGTGATGAGCCGCTCCCCGGATACAGAAAAGTAAATCCTATGGTGTTCTCAGGTATTTATCCTGCCGACGGTGCAAAGTACGGCGACCTTCGTGAAGCTCTCGAAAAGCTTCAGCTCAACGATGCTTCCCTTTCTTTTGAGCCTGAAACTTCTGTTGCTCTTGGTTTTGGATTCAGATGCGGATTTCTCGGTCTTCTCCACATGGAAATAATTCAGGAAAGACTCGAAAGAGAGTATAACCTCGACCTGATAACCACTGCTCCGTCAGTTATCTATAAAGTCACAATGACTAACGGCGAAGTCCAGTACATCGACAACCCTACTAATTATCCGGACCCTGCTCTTATCCAGACTGCGGAAGAACCTATGGTAAAAGCAAGTATACTCTCCCCTTCTGAATTTGTCGGAAATATCATGGAGCTTTGTCAGGACAGACGTGGCATATTCAAGGATATGAAATACCTCGATGACACTCGTGTTGAACTCCACTATGAACTGCCTCTGAATGAGATTGTTTACGACTTCTTCGATGTGCTCAAATCACGCACAAGAGGCTACGCTTCATTTGATTACGAGATGCTCGGATATACTCCTTCAAAGCTTGTCAAGCTGGATATACTTCTTAACGGCGATGTTGTCGATGCTCTTTCGTTTATAATCCACACTGATAAGGCTTACAGCAGAGCTCGTAAAATAGCTGAAAAATTAAAAGAAAATATTCCTCGTCAGCTCTTTGAAGTCCCGATACAGGCGGCTATCGGCGGAAAGATAATCGCTCGTGAGACCGTAAAAGCAATGCGTAAGGATGTTCTTGCTAAGTGCTACGGCGGTGATATTACACGTAAGAAGAAGCTTCTCGAAAAACAGAAGGAAGGTAAAAAACGTATGCGTCAGCTCGGAACTGTAGAAGTTCCGCAGGAAGCATTCATGAGCGTTCTTAAACTTGACAGCTGATAAGTCAGCAAGGAGGGATTCTATGATAAATTACATCATCCTCTCTATACTTGGCTTGGGAATAATAGCAAGTATAGTAACAGTTTTTGCAGAAATGATTTGCGAAAGGAACTCGAAAGCCGGAAAATTCTTCAGATATTTCAGAATAAGACTTCGTGAGATTTCTCCTGTGAATTTTTGTGTCACCTCTGTACTCCTTATCTTTTGGGGACTTATATTCAACGACGACGGTATGGGCATCTTAGCGGCTATACTGATGCTGTTCATTATGCTTTTCATACTTCATGCCGAGGATGTTATAGACCTCACAAAAAGACGTAAAAAAGCTAAAAAAGCTGTTCCGCTCGAACTTTCTGCAATGGCTCCGGTCATCGAAAAGTTAACTGCGGTCGCTAAAGAACTTCCGGAGCTTTCACCTTTAAAAACTCCTGATGACGAAAATAATGAAAAGGAAGAAAAATAATGAGCATATACACTTGTCCGCACTGCGGAAAAAAAGGTTTTACTCCAATAACTAAAGCCCTTGCAGGCAAAATGAATTCAAAAGGCAGACCGTGCAAAAATTGCGGTAAAAGATGCGTTAACGGAAAAGCTGCTACCATATTCAACGCTATTTACAGTCTTATAACTTTTGCTTGCATGGTTCTTTTATTCCTGTTTTCACAAAGATATGATTTTCTTGCTATACGTGAGATACCGCTAATGATACTGCTTATACTGTCACTTTTTGTCGTACCTGCCGTAGCAAATGCTTTCTTCTTTAAAATGGAAGAATCTATAAGGCTCGACCTTAATGAGTAATACCGGACTATATATCCATGTTCCGTTTTGTGCTAAAAAATGTGCTTACTGCGATTTCTATTCCGGAAGCTACAGCCGTAAGGACTCCGATGACTACACTGATGCTGTAATCCGTAATCTCAGACACTATGCCGCTGAGTCTCTGACCGCTGATACCGTCTATTTCGGAGGCGGTACTCCGTCACTTCTTAGCGGTGAACAGCTCAAAAAGATCATGGACGAAATAAATCGAGGGTTTACCCTTTCACCTGATGCAGAGGTCACTCTGGAGGCTAATCCTTCAACTCTTACTCCCGAAAAACTAAAATCGATCCATGAAGCCGGTGTCAACCGGCTTTCTATTGGTGTGCAGTCAATGTCGGACAGCGAGCTGAAATTTCTCGGCAGAAACCATACCGCTGAAAGAGCTGCAAAAGCTGTGACCGATGCACAGGATTCGGGATTCTCCAATATCTCGTGCGACCTCATGATAGGTCTGCCGGGACAAACTCCCGACTCCGTATACAGCTCTATAGATGCTCTTTCAAGACTTGATATTCAGCACATTTCAGCTTATATACTCAAAGTGGAAAATGGGACTCCGTTCGACTGCGATGAGGTACGCAGTCTGCTTCCGGACGATGAAGAAACTTCTGACCTCTACCTCGCTATGGTCAATACTATGGAAGCTCACGGATTCATGCAGTATGAAGTCTCAAACTTCGCTAAATCCGGTTTTGAGAGCAGACATAACTGCCGATACTGGAAATGTGAGGATTATATCGGTATTGGTCCTTCTGCTCATTCCTGCCACGGCGGAAAACGTTTTGCAGTCGAAAGCAATACCCGTGAATTCATAGAAAGTCCGGTACAAAATATAACTATCACAGATGATTCTCCATGCGGATTTGAAGAGTATGCAATGCTAAGGCTAAGGCTCAAAGAAGGTCTTGACCTAAGACGTGTTCCTGAACATCGCTTGGATATCGAAAAAAAACTCCCTCAGCTGATGCGTGAGGGATATATAAACTATGAAAATGATATCGTATCACTGACCGCAAAAGGTTTCCTTATGTCAAACTCGGTGATAGAATATCTTATTTTCTGAATCATTCCAGAAGCTCCTTTCGCAATTGCGTAAGGAGCTTTTTTTCTCGCCTTGACACCTGCACCTGCGTCATTCCAAGTATTTTTGCTGTCTTTGACTGCGTAAGCTCACGGAAGTAGCGAAGCTCAAGCAAAGTTCTGTCCTCTGCTTTTAGCTTCTTCATGACCTGCCTTAACGCAAGTGTATCAACTATGCTTTCGTCCGGAGCTTCTGACGGTATGTCCATTTCAGATTCACCGTCCTCGCCTGTTGTAAGCGAAATAACAGGCTGACTTACACACAGTGCCTCCGCAACCTCATATTCATCGCTGCCTGAAAGTTTTGCAAGCTCACTTATTGTAGGTTCACGTCCATTTTTATGCCGGAATTCTTCGCTCAGCCGCTGCAGCTTCATAGACAATTCTTTAAGTCCTCTGCTGACATGAACAGCTCCTCCGTCACGGAATAATCTTTTTATCTCGCCAAGTATCACCGGTACAGCATAAGTCGAAAACTTCGTTCCATGTTCAGCATCATAAGCTTTGACCGCTTTCACAAGTCCCATACATCCGGCAGAATACAGCTCTTCATACTCTATTCCACGATTGCGGAATTTATTTGCACATAGATGCACAAGTCCGAGATTCTCTTCTGCAAGCGGGGATTTTATCTCATTTTTCATTTGCTCTCAGCCTTTTCCGCATTACTACTGTAGTCCCCTTTTCGGGCACGCTTTTTACAGTCAGCTTGTCCATAAAAGACTCCATGACAGAAAATCCAAGTCCGGAGCGTTCTTCTTCCGGAGCTGTTGTGAACAAAGGCTCCATTGCCTGTTCTACGTCTTTTATTCCGCACCCCCTGTCCTTGACTCTTATGTATATCTCTCGTCCTGCAAGAAGCTTTACTGTGAGCTCTATTTTCCCTTTAGTACCTCTGTAAGCATGAACTACAGCATTCGTGACAGCCTCAGATACTGCTGTTCTTATGTCAGAAAGCTCCTCTATAGTAGGGTCAGCCTGTATCAGAAATGATGATACTACCGCTCTTGCAGTACTCTCATTTACCGACAGTGACGGCATTGAAAATTTTATCTCATTTATTACTTCCATTTTCTTCTCCTTTAAGTTACTTTTACTATTCGCTCTATACCTGATATTTTCAGCACCCGCTTTATGTACGGCTGTGCTTCTCGTACTTCAAGTTTGCCTCCGCACTCCTTCAGCAGTTTGCTTCTGCCCATTATAAGTCCGATTCCGGAGCTGTCCATAAATGTGATGTTTTTCATATCTATCACCAACTGCGGCGGCTGAACTGCTATAATAAAACGGTCAAGCTCTGTTCTCAGCTCTTTGGCATTGTGATGGTCTATTTCACCACTGAGTTGTGCAATCGCTATCCCGTTTTCACTTTTTATATCTAATTTCATTCGTTCTCCTCCTTTTGTTTTGGATTCATTGCCTTCTACTGCCTGATTATACCACAACTATAATGCGATTCCTGTCGCATTATAGAGTCAGTAAAAATTTTTCTCAGCGGTTGAAATCATGAGGTAAAATATGTTATAATTTAATTGGAAGAATTTATAAAAGGAATGATAATTATGCCAAAACAATTCTGGAAAGGAAGTACTCTCCTTGCACCTGTCCCCGCAGCTCTTGTAACCTGCGGTACTCTTGAAGAGCCTAACGTCCTCACCATAGGCTGGACAGGAATAGTCTGCACAAGACCTCCGATGACCTATATATCTGTACGTCCGGAAAGATACTCACATGATATTATTAAAAATTCCGGTGAGTTCGTGATAAATCTTACCACATCCTCAATGTGCCGTGAGACCGATCTCTGCGGCGTCAAAAGCGGTAAAGATACCGACAAATTTGCATTATGCGGATTCCACGCTGTTCCGGCAAAAAACGTTTCAGCTCCTCTTATTGAGGAATGTCCGGTAAGCCTTGAATGCAGGGTAACTGAATCAAAGCTGCTCGGCTCGCATACAATGTTTCTTGCGGAGATCGTCGGAATTGCTGCTGACGAAAAATATATCGACAGCAAAGGTAAACTCAACCTACAGCAATGCGGTCTAATGGCATATGCTCACGGTGAATATTTTGCTCTCGGAAGAAAACTCGGAGACTTCGGCTATTCCGTCAGAAAAAAGAAAAAGAACCACAAAAAACAGTGATTTCACATTATATATCTCTTATACATAAAATGTAATGTACCCCAGTTTGATCTGACCTGCACTTTATACGGTCAGGGGTGATACTTTTGACAGTATGCATTGTGGAAATGCCCTCGTACACCTATGCTGTAAAGGGATCAAAACTCCTTAACTCAAGAGGGTATCATTGTAAAATCAAGCGAAATCCTAATGCCTCTGCCGACAGCTGCGGATACTCAATATACGTCTATAATTTCAGCAGAACTGTCACCGAACTTCTTGACAGATACTCTGTCCCGTATACAAGAGTAACGTGCGGAGGTGAGATATATGATGATAAACTTCGATAATGCTGCCACTACTTTTCCAAAGCCATTGTCCGTAAAAAAAGCAGTCGCTGATGCTATGGACAAATACGGCGGAAATGCCGGAAGAGGCGGTCATGAACTTGCTATGCGTACTTCTTCGGCTCTGTATTCCGCTCGTGAGACTGTTGCTGATTTCTTTGGTGCGTCACCTGAAAATGTAGTGTTCACGCTCAACTGCACTTACGCTCTTAACTTTGCGATACAAGGAATAATGTCCGGCGGCGGTCATATCGTAATAAGCAGTCTGGAGCATAATTCCGCTTCACGTCCGGTTGCTGAACTTGCTCGCTCAGGAAAGATAACTTTCAGTATAGCTGAAGTCAGTACCGAAAATGAGCTTACTATCGAAAACTTTCGCTCGGCAATAAGAAGTAACACAAAAGCTGTTGTATGTACACTCGCCGGAAACGTTACCGGACAGATTCCGCCGTGGAAAGAGATCGCAGAAATATGCCGTGAAAAAAATATCTGCTTCATTGCTGACGGTGCTCAGGCTTGTGGGATATATGATATAAAAATGTCCGACGGTATAAATATACTTTGCTCTGCCGGTCATAAGGGACTTTACGGTATAACCGGAACAGGTATTCTCATCACCGACGGAAAATATCCTTTAAAACCCATAATTCAGGGCGGCACCGGAAGTTCGTCTCTAAGCCTTTTTCAGCCTCAACTTCCTCCGGAGTCACTTGAAAGCGGAACTCCATGCATAATCGGAGCAATGTCCGTAAAAGCAGGTATTGAATTCTTAAAGAATAAGGGGATGAACAAGATCTCTGACCACGAACAAAGAGTGTGTCAGCAGTTTATAAATGGACTGAATAAGATACCGGATGCCGTAGTTTATCGTTCAAAGCAAGCAGAATATGCTCCGGTAGTTTCGTTCAATATAGGCGAGCTCCCACCGGAAGTTCTTGCTGATGTTTTAGCTGAACGTGGATATTGCCTCAGAGCCGGCTATCACTGTGCTGCACTTGCTCATGCTCAGCTTGGAACTAAAAAAGGTACGATAAGATTTTCACCGTCAGTATTCAGCCGTGAGAGTGATGCACTCGCTTTGGCTGAGTATATCAAGTTTGTGAAAATCTCCGGAAAATATTAAAAAACTATTGAAATTATCTGAAATTGTGGTACAATATAAATAAGTATATGTGTGTGTCAGAACGGGGACTTCACGTCCCCGTACATATAAACTTACCATAAAACGAAAGGAAGTGACCGGATGTCCTTAAAAGATATAAAAGACGCTTTCCTGAGTATCATCTCTACTCTTGAATTTATTGATATTATCGATGTTGCTATACTGGCTTACATCATCTATATGCTGCCGAGACTTATTCGTGAAACTCGTGCAGGTCAGCTTGTAAAGGGTATCCTTTTTCTTGTAGCCGGTTATTTTATAAGTAATTTCCTCGGTCTTAAAACCATTACATATATTTTAAAACAGACCCTTGATATTGGTCTTATCGCTATGATAATCCTCTTCCAGCCTGAACTGAGACGTGCTCTCGAAAAAGCAGGAAGAACTAAATTGGGTGTAAGAATATTCGGTTTAGGTCAGAATAGTGATGAGTCAACAAAAATCTGGGAGCCTGCTATAGAAGCAATTTGTGATTCTTGTGTTGAACTCTCCGCTACCTGTACAGGTGCTCTTATTGTTGTCGAGCGACAGGTAAGACTCGGCGAACAGATAGAAACCGGTACTATCCTCAATGCTACTCCAAGCAAAGAAGTTTTCGGCAATATATTCTATCCCAAAACTCCTCTGCATGACGGAGCTGTTATTATGCGTGACGGCATAATTCTTGCCGCTGCCTGCTTTCTGCCGAAACCACAGAAAGATGAACAGATAAACAAAAGACTCGGTTCAAGACACCGTGCCGCTATCGGTATGAGCGAGAACTCCGACGCTATCGTTATCGTAGTTTCCGAGGAAACCGGTCAGATCTCCGTAGCAATGAACGGTACACTCACAAGAGACTACACAAGAGAAAAACTCGAAAAACTCCTGCAAAATGAAATATTCGAGGATAATAACGATCCTATCTTTAAAAAGAAATTCTTCTCCTTTGGTTCTGAAAGGAGGAAAAAGAAATGAAATTGGTAAAAAGCCTTAAAAAAGGATTTGCTAAAAAAGCTCAGTCTAATCTTTCTTTAGCAATATATTCAGTTCTTATTGCGATACTTGCGTGGTTTGTAATATCTATGACCTTTTATCCGTCAGTTCCCAAAACTATTAAGGACGTCGAACTTACTGTCGACCTGAATGGCACTTCTGCTGCCGAAAACGGTCTCAGCGTTATAGACTGCAATATCAAAAAAGTAAACGTAAGGATCAAGGGTAGCCGTACTCAGATAGGTAAGCTTGATTCAGGCAGTCTTATAGCTTATGTTGATGTCGAAAATGTAAGGTCTTCGGGAATAAAAACTCTGAATATCAAAGTAAAAAGCGAGAACGGAGTCCCTTTTGAACTCGAATCTGTATACCCCGAAACCGCTGTTGTTGAGTTCGATAAATTTGAAACTAAAAAATTTGAGGTCAAGCCGTATATTCCAAATATAAAGTACGCCGAGGGCAAAACTGTAAACGAAAGCGAACTGACCTGCGAACCAAATGAAATAAATATAACAGGGCCTTCCGCTGAGCTTGAAAAAATCGCTGAGTGCAGAGCTGTGTCAAATAAATCACTGCTGCTCGATTCTTCATATAACCTGACAAGCGATGAGGTTCAGCTCCTTGCAGAAGACGGTACTATCCTGTACCCTTCATCTCTCCTTAAAATGAGTCCGAGCAACTTCACACTATACATTCCGGTGCTTACTCAGAAAACTGTCGACCTTACCGTTTCACTCGTGAATGCTCCGCAGGACTTCGATAAGGAATGGTTCATCAGCAAGCTTAAATTCTCGAATAACTCTTTGACTATCGCATCTAAAAACAGTCAGTCAGAGATACCTGATATTCTCGATGTAGGTAAGATAGTCCTCAGTGATGTCGATATCGACCGTGAGTTCTCAACTTCATTCCCTATCACAGATATGCTGAACGAGAAGAACCTGATAAACGTTTCTGAACTCGATCAGATCACAGTTTCTCTCGACAGTACTGATCTCGTTAAGCGTGAGTTCACTATTACAAACATCAATTTACAGAATGAACCTGAAAAGAGTAAATATGACTACGAAGTATTTACTCCAAGTCTGAAAATTAATGTTATCGGTCCTGCTGATGTTGTTTCTGAACTTACTGCTTCGGATTTTGTTGCTGAGGCTAATCTGCTCAATACAAGTATCATGTCTGACCAGTTTACATACGATGTCACAATATCGTGTCTTACATCAAACAGAGTATGGGCTCTTAACAGATCAAAGATAAAGATACAGCGTACAGAGCACGTAGAACCTACAACAAAAAGCAATATCGATGATTTGAATCCGTAAGTAAAAATCAAATATCACACACTAATATCCGGTATTTCATATACCGGATATTTTTATACATTTCGTTTTATAGCACCGTTTTTATACACTTGTTATGAACATATCTTTATATTTTTTGCATATAATTGCTAAAAGTTAACGCTTTGTTAACAAATTTCCATTAATTGCATGATATAATATTTCTATAAAAAATTCATATATTTTTTATGTACTTTATTTTATTTTTGTGAAAGGTTGATTATTTATGAGCAAAACATTCTTTACTCGCTTTAAGGCTTCTGTTGTAAGTCTGTCACTTGCTGCAACATCAATAAGTGCAGCGTCTATGGCATTATCCGCAAATGCTATATTCGTTCCCCCACCGGTACTCGGTCAGGTAAGAAATGCTTCCACAACAATGAAGGTCGATTCTTCTGTAAAAGGCACTTTCCCATCTACAGGTGCAACAAGTGTCACTTTTACTATCGAATCAGATTACGAAACTTCTTTCTCATACGGACTTGGTGTGAGCATCGCTGATTCTCCGTATTGGACTGAGCATAATTCAAAAGGCGGTTGGGATTCTAAAGGTGACGGCTACTCCGTTAAGCTCAAAAAAGGCAGTAATGAAGTTACAGTTGATCTATCTGATGTAGATATCAAGCCAGGCGGATCATATGAGTTCAGATGCTACTATTGTGCTCACTGGGATAACAGCAGAGGCGATATGGTCGATAACTCAGTAAAACTTACCGATACCTCTTTTGACAGCCCTTCGTCAGGTTCCCAAGGAACTGTTGAGAAAAATAGAAAACAAAGCGGCGAATGGAGCTTCAAAGATAATAAAGACGGTACCGCTACAGTCTCAGCTACCGTATCAAGACAGATTGATGACCTCGATATTCTCCTTACTGCCGGATATGATGAGGACTACTATGCTGAGCATCCAAGTAAGTTTACTGAAGACGCTCCTATAAACAGCCATAAATTCTCTTACGCTGACTTCGGTCTTTCCTCAGATGATGATATTACTTTTGAGTCCCTTACTGTCGTTGTAGAGTCTGATACTGCTTTCGATAAATTCATGTACGGCGGCGGTCTCAATGTACAGAGCGGCTCCCCTGCTGATACTGAGTACGCAAAACGTGAAGCAGGAATAGCCGGCAAGGAAACTGCCGGTTACTGGTATAACGACATGGGAGAAGAGGCTATAGAAGAATTTGAAAGCGACGGAGTTGAATTCGGTATCGACGATATCGGTACAGGTACAACTCTTGAAGGTGCAGGTGAATATATAGTCGCTTACTGGGAACCACCGGCAAGCGTTCGTGAGTATCAGAGCAGCCGTCCAAGCGACACCGTTTCTTTCCAGTATTGGTACGGTACTGCTGATTCGTCCACTTACAAGGAACTCGATACCTGCCGCATTACAAGTGCTACAATGACTTACACTATCGAAAAAACTATCCCATATACTAAAACTTCTTCAACTAAGATAAACGAAACTCTCAAACACGCAAGCAAAACTGCAAACAAAATTGAGATCCCTTATGCTGACCTCGGTATAGATGAAAGTATGGACGTTTATGCTGTAAAATTTGATGTGACCGCTTCATCTGATATCGGCAAACTCGTTTACGGTGTCGGCACAGGAACTACAAAAGCTCCGGATTACTGGTATCAGGATGAAGCTAATTTCGTTGTTCTCGACGCTGGCAAAACTGCCGAAATAATGTGGATCTTGCCTAACAGCGTTGCCGGAAAAGATTCGGAATCAAATATTATCAATCCGGACGGAAACCTTTATTTCGGATATTACTACGGTGAGGCTTCATCTATCACCATGAGCTATGTTGAGGTTTATTACGATAAGCCTGTAACTACAACAACTACCACAACAACTACTACCACAACTACAACCACCACCACTACTACAACTCCGAAAAAAGGCGTATGGGGCGACGCTAATATGAACGGTACTGTTGCTATGAATGACGCAGTTATTCTTATGCAGGCTGTTTCTAATTCCGACACTTTTGGAATCGGCGGAACTGACGCTCACTCACTAACTGAAGACGGTGCTTACTGGGGCGATGTTTATGACCATAATAACGGCGATATAACCGGTATGGACGCTCTCCAAATACAGAAATATCTCATTCACACTGTAAAGTCTCTTGACCCTAAAGACTTCTAATAATTATATTCAATAATATAAGCCATAGCTTCCTGATGATATGTCAGTAAGCTATGGCTTTTTGTTGACTTTAATTATATTTTGATGTATAATTATAAAAATCATTCAATGCATATGAATAGTCCTTTTAAAAATATGGAGGTATTTATGAAAGAATTTATAGCATACTGCGGACTTGACTGCGAGTCTTGCGAAGCTCGTATCGCTACCATAAACAATGATGATACACTGCGTGAAAACGTCGCTAAACACTGGTCCGAACTTAATGGAGTGACAATTACTCCGGAGATGATAAACTGTACCGGATGCAGGATAGACGGTGTCAAGACACCTTTCTGCGATTCAATATGTCCGATAAGAAAATGTGCTGTTGACAAAAATGTCGGGACTTGCGGCGATTGCAGTGAGGTGAGCTCTTGCGAAAAACTGGCGATGATAATAAATAATAATCCTGACGCTAAAAATAATTTGCTAAACTAAAAAAACCCGAAATCAGCTCATATGAACTGTTTTCGGGTTTTCGTTTTATTATAAGGTATTTGGAAAAAATTATGTAACACTATCTTATCAGTTTTCAAAAATCAATTTACTGTTATACTCTGGTATAAAGAATAAACACGTTGCTAATACGTAAACAAAACCGTATTCTTTTGAATTAGAATAAAAATTTTCAACATCAAGTATTTCGTTGTAATCTATATTCTCCCAATATTGCTTTGCAATTGAATCAGATATATCTGTAGTACCTTTTGTAATAGTAGATGCTTTACAAAGATTGTGAATTACAAAATTCCTAAATAATTCTCTGGTGTAATTATTTAAATCTGTAAAAGACGATTCATTTCCTACAACTTGCTTGTATTTATTTTTTTTATTTTCTTTACTGAATAGCATGGGGCATGTACATTTTTTGGATAAATAGCCTATATCTGGAAGTGGTGCTTTCAAATGCTTATAAGCTTCAATCATAGGATAATTAATATATAATAAGCCATTTTCAGTTGATTCATTCCAAAAGGAGAGCATCTTTTTTATACGATTAGTATCAAACAATGGATCCTGTCGCTCGTAGTCAAATATAAGGAAAATATCTGTAAATTTAAAATCACTAATATCGACACCTGATGTATAGTTTTTTAGGTTAGTAATTTGTCCTTTAGTGTTTGGTGAACTTTTTAAGAAGCTTAAAAAGTCAATTTCTTCTTCATTCCATTCATTACCAAATTCTTTTATCAAAGATTGATTTAATGCAAATAAATTTGTATTATATACAATTATATTGTCTTTTTTTATATCTATTTCAGGAAAACAATCGATAATTCTACTGAACAAATTAACTTCAGTTGACTTACCTTCTACAAGCAACAAAATTTTTCTCTCTTTACTAATCATCGAATTCACCACTCATATATAATTTTTCTAAATTATGCCCTTGCCGTAATTCTCTAGAAGTAGCATCGCATATAGGTGTAATTCTTCCATCATGTAAAATTAAGAAGCAATCTGGACGCATAATAGAATTACTTAACAAATTAGTATTATGTGTAGTAAGAATAACCTGACATTTAAAATTTTTTTCTAAGAGCATCACAATTTTTTCAGACAGTTCATAATGATAATACGCATCAAATTCATCAATAAAAACAAAAGAAAACGGAAAGTCATTTTTAACAAATTGCAGATAAAAAGAAGTTAATAATCTAGTTCCAGATGACATATTGTCAAAGAAGTCTAACGGCATTTTATGATCAAAAAATAACTTCTTTTTTCCATCAGCATCTTGTAGTGCAATTAGTTTACATTGAACACCATATTCATTTAAAAAATCCTGAAATTCCTTAACTTTTTCTTCTTCTGAATTTGCTAATTCATTAAGTAAAAATCTTATATGAGAATTTCTATTAATTGCACTAAAACCTACACTAAACCTCATACCTGAAATAAACCTTACCAATTTTTTTAGAAGTGTGTCCTGCGATATTGCAGTATTGCTATAAGCGAAACGTAATGCAGTTAATGAGTCAATTATTTCTACATCATCTTCATTGTTGTTCATGTTTTGAAATGCATCCCATTGCAACTGCTCAGCACCAATTATATCTACATTCTCAAAATTATACAGATTATTAATTCGATTATATTCAAAAATAATTTTATTACCAAAAACTAATTTTTCAGCTACTACATGAGCAAAATCGGTTTTTTCATATTTATAATCTATGATTGTATCATCTAAAAGAAAAGTATAGTGAAATAAGATTGTCTCATTTTCGTCTGAATCAGCATTTCTATAAGTAGGATCATTGCTCAAAACACGTCCACGCATGGTAAATGTAAAATAAATATCACGCATTGCTTCCATTAAACTTGTTTTGCCGACAGCATTTTTTCCGTAAATAATCGCCTTATTCACTAATTCATTTTTAACACAAATTGTATTAAACTGATAGTCTCTAACTTTTGAAAAATCAAATATCAACTCTTCACGAAATTGTCGAAAATTTTTAACAGAAAAAAAGGTTAACATACAAAGCCTCCTATTCTGGAATTAAGTTTATTCAAAATTGTATTAATATTATAACACATAAATCTAAAAAAAGTCAACAATCGCCGTAAAAAAATTACGGAAATTTTACAAATATAACATTACAAACATTTTATTATTTCCATATCACTCATTCTCGTTTGTCGCAAACTGACTTTCATGACGTGTAAAGAAGTCGGTTCTCGGAGGCAGGAATTTGAGCTTATGGTCAGTACCTGTAAAGAATGTAAGAGGTTCAAGGATATTGTCCCATGACCAGATACGCTCGTCAACATCAAGATACTCACGGAGCTTTTCAGTACCGAAAGGAGCCATAGGATGCAGAAGTACTCCGGCTATTCTTATCATGTAGAAAAGATTTGCAAGAGCCTGCTTTAAAGTCTCCTTATCAGGATATTCACCGTTAAGAGCCTTTGCCATATACTTGCTTCCGTTGCGGATATAACTGTCCAGAACATAAGTACACTGGTGGAATGCGAATTTAGACATATGTCTTTCATATTCAAGTACAGCTTTCTTTGCGTCAGCAAGGAACTGCTCTTCCGGAGCATTATCCGGCATTATTCCGTCAAGCTCCTTCTGAGTTGTATAGAAAGCAGTACGTATCATTCTGTTGTAAACATTTGAAAGAAGCAGACCGTCCTTTACTACCGGATCCGCATCTTCCGGCTTTGCATCCGGATTATAAGGCTTAGGCATGAAGCTTACAGAACGCTGTCCGAGACCAAGTCCGAGCCAGTGCATACGAAGCTGCTCCGGAGTATAGTGATTCAGAAGATCATCAGCCATAGGCGGCTTTACTGCACCTGAGCTTGATGCCTTCTTATCAAGGAACAGTATGTGGTGATTTGCAACTATTATCGGCATCTGAAGTTCGCCCTCGGCAGGAGAAGCTGTCTTTGTTTCAGCTTCCTGCTGAGCCATCCACATTGCAGGTTCAGCGATTCCATAGAAATAAATATTATCCTGACCAATGAACTGGTATACAGTAGAATCCTTGCTGCACCAGTAGTCCTTCCATTCCTCACGGTCTTTGCCAGACTGTTCAAGATAAGTCTGAGTAAATGAAATAGGTGCCCATAAAGACTCCGGCCATACCCATACAGTCAGACCTTCCTCGCCGTCCATGACAGGTGCAGGAACTCCCCACTCGATGTTGCCTGTAAGTCTGAACGGAACAAGAGTCTTTCCTGTTCTGTATCGGATACCGTTTTCAGTGAGTATACGGCAAGCCTCATCACAGTCAGAAAGTTTTGTAAACTGTATAGTAAATGACGGCTTCTTTTTCTCCTCAAGGTACTCGTGCTCAGGCATAGAGTCTTTGAGTGTGAAGTACTTTTCCTCGAATTCACGCTTAACGTAAATTACAGGCGGTTTAAGGAATTCATCGATAGTCTTCCATACAACAGGACGGATGTCCTTGCGTTTTTTAAGTTCCTCGACCCAGTCCTTCATAAGCTGTTCGTAGTCACGAAGCTTGAAGTACCAGTTTGTAACAGGCTTCATAGTAGGAGTTTCACCTGTAAGTGTACTTACCGGATTGAGAAGATTTTCAGGCATATACTGGTGACCGAGGTCACATTCGTCAGCATATCCCTTTTCAGAAGTACAGCCCTCAACAGGACACTTGCCAACTACTTGTCTGCCGTTGAGGAAAACTCCTGCTTTTTCGTCAAAGAACTGCATAGTAGTTATCTTGTTCAGCTGACCCTTTTTATAAAGAGAGCTTATGAACCAGTCGGTTACCTCAGCGTGTATCTCCTTTGAGCGTCCGAGTCCGGAAGCTGCAAAGAGATTCGGAGAAATACCGTACGAAGCAAGTGTAGCTTTCTGCTTTTCGTGATTGCGTCTGACAAAGTCTTCAAGCGAGCCTTCAAACTCTCCCTTTTCGACTTTTACACGCCATCCCTCAGCGATAGGAGAGCCATAGCAGTCTGTACCGCTGACAAATATAACATTATCCTTACCGATACGGTCACGCAAAAAACGTGCATATGTATCAGCAAAAACCAGCATTCCGCCAACATGACCGAAGTGGAGTTCTTTATTTCCATAAGGCATACCACCGGTAATTACTGCTCTTTTCGGGAATACCGGACGTGGTATCTCAAAAGGCTTACCGTTATTGCCTTCTTTATTTCTTGCCATTTAAATTCAAGTCCTTTCGATTAACTTATGCCCATTTTTCAAGACGCTTGCGAACTATGTCCTCACCAAGAACATGGCTTACCTCGTGTATATCCGGTGCATTAGCATGACCGGTAAGAGCGATACGGAGCATATTAGTGATATGAACAATGCTTCCCTTGAACTGGTCAGGATTCTTTTTATAGTCCTTAGGCTTAACAGCGAAACCGAGTTCTTCTGTAAGCTCCTTGACTTTTGCAAACCATGCAGATGAATCGTCACTATGGTCGTAGGAAGCGAGGTACTTAGCAAAGAATTCCTTGACTGTTGCTTCATCGCACTCCTCAGGCATTTCGTCTGTGATGTGGAATGTTTCATCGTAATAGAAGCTCATAAAGTCACAAGCCTGCTTCCATGTTTCGATGTCCTTACGTGGCTTAGCTGCCATTCTTCCGACATTGAGTGCAGCCAGTGTACGCTCCGGATATTTCTTTATAAGCTGAGCATACTCATCGTTATACTCCTCACACCATTTGAGCCAACCGTCACGAACATCCTCAGCCTTCATTCTTCCGATAACATCCTTTGAGATATTGCGGAGTTTATCAAGGTCAACGAGAGCACCTGAAATTGACATTTTTGAAAGAGAATACGGGAAGTCTCTGTAATCAGCATCAGGATTTGCGATTCGCCATTCCTCAAAGTTGGAATTGAGCACTGTAAGAAGGAATTCCCAGATAGCATCCGGACTTATTCCTTCCTTCTGATAATATGAAAGAGCAAGCTCAGGGTCTTTTCTCTTTGAGAGCTTACGCTTACCTGTACCCTCTAACTTCATAAGTGTAGCGGTGTGGCAGTAAATAGGCTGTTTCCAGCCAAGAGCATTAAAGAGCTCAACGTGCATAGGAAGTGACGAGAGCCATTCCTCACCTCTTATAACGTGAGTTGATCTCATAAGGTGATCGTCAACAACGTGTGCGAAGTGATAGGTAGGGATTCCGTCGCTCTTTAAAAGAACGAAGTCCATATTATTTCTTGGCATTTCGAGCTTTCCTCTGATAGCGTCAACTATAGAAAAATACTCGTCAGTTTCAGTGCCTCTGTAACGGAGCACCCATTCCTTACCTGCGTCCATTTTTTCCTTTATCTGCTCAATAGTAAGGTCACGGCACTTTGCATATTTACCGTAGATACCAGGATTTTCCTTGTTTTCTGTCTGATGTTCACGAAGAGCGTCTATCTCTTCGGCAGTCATGAAGCAAGGATAGGCAAGTCCCATCTGAACAAGATGCTTTGCAAAAACGTGGTAAATATCCTTACGCTGTCTCTGACGATATGGACCGTAGCTGCCGTTGTCTCCGTCAGCAACTGCACCTTCATCAAAGTGAACTCCAAAGTAGTTCATTGCGTTTATGACCGTCTCAACAGCTCCCTCGACTTCTCTTTTGTTGTCGGTATCTTCTATTCGGAGATAGAATACACCTCCGGACTGATGAGCGATACGCTCACCGATTATAGCATTATAGAGATTTCCAAGATGAACAAAACCTGTCGGACTCGGACCTATTCTTGTAACATTAGCTCCCTCAGGCAGTTCTCTCTCAGGAAAACGAGCCTCAATGTCCTCCGGCTTTGCAGTAGTCTCCGGGAAAAGTAGTTCTGCAAGTTTATTATGATCCATTATTATCACCTTTATTTCTGTACATAAAATTACATTATATTATATCATGTTTCACAATTTTTGTCAATCGTTTTCACGAGCAGCAAACATAGAAAAGGGATGCATTGCATCCCTCAGCTTGTCAAAAAAGTATTGATTCTTTAGGGGACGCCCTCTCGTGCAGGGCGTCCACCTCTTCAAAAACAGTCCACCGGACTGTTTTTGAATTCACCCCTTGTGGAGCGTTTTTGCGGTTATATATGGGGCTTTGCCCCACACCCCACAAGGGCTGTCAGCCCTTGACCTGACCAAAGGGATAATAGGCTAACTGCCACGTCCCCTTTGTCACTTCGTGACATCTCCCCACACAGTGGGGAGTCACTCTTTGGAATTCCATTATTATGGTTAGCCTTTTACTTTATAGTTTTTCAACACTCTGAGGGATGCATTGCATCCCTTTCACAATAGCATTATAATCTTGCTTTAAAATTATCGTATCCGAAGTCTTTCAGCACCTCAGTTGAACCGTCCTTTTTCAAAAGAAGTATAGCCGGCAGAGGCATACCGTTAAAGGTATTGTTTTTGACCATTGAATAGATAGCCATATCACCAAACACAAGTCGATCGCCTATTTTAAGGGGTTCATCAAAAGAGTACTCCCCTATCATATCACCTGAAAGGCAGGTCTGAGATCCGAGTCTGTAGGTATAGGCTTTTTCACCAGCTTGTCCGGAACCATACAGCGGCGGACGATATGGCATCTCCAATACATCAGGCATATGACAAGCGGCTGACGTATCAAGAATTGCTATAGGCATATCATTTTCAGTCAGGTCGAGCACCTCGGTTACAAGATAACCGGCGTTAAGTGCGATAGCTTCACCTGGCTCGATATATACGTCAAGTCCGTATTTTTCCTGCATATGACGTATACACTTTTCAAGTCGGGGAATATCATAATCCTCACGGGTAATATGATGTCCTCCGCCGAAATTCACCCATTCCATTTGCGGTAAAAATTCACCGAATTTCTCCTCAACCGCTTCAAGTGTGCGTTCGAGTTCATCGGAATTCTGTTCACATAGAGTATGAAAATGAAGTCCGGAAACTCCGTCCAGATCATCTGCTCTGAAATTCTTTCTCGTTATGCCAAGTCTTGATTTAGACGAACACGGGTCATATATCTCGTGATCCTCCTGAGTAGAAAATTCAGGATTTATACGAAGTCCAATCTTTTTTCCGGCATTAAGCACTCTGTCACGATATTTGTCAAGCTGAGTGAACGAGTTGAAAATGATATGTCCGCAATATGAGATTATATCATCTATCTCGGACTCACGGTATGCTGCTGAAAATACGTGATTTTCCTTTCCCATTTCTTCAGCTCCGAGTCTGGCTTCAAACAGTCCGCTGCAGGCAGTACCGGCAAGATACTCCCCTATCAATGGATATAGATGATAACACGAAAACGCTTTCTGTGCAAGAAGTATCTTAGCTCCGGTACGTTCCTGAACTCCGTGCAGTATCTCAAGATTTTCTATCAGCTTTTTCTCGTCAATAACATAACATGGAGTCGGCAGAGCATACACATCCGGTATATTATGCTCTGTCATATAAATTTCACTGCCGTTCCGTATGCAATTACCTCAGCAGCTCCCTGAAGAATAGCGGATGTTGAAAAACGCACATTAACGATAGCATCTGCTCCCATAAGGTTAGCTTCCTGTATCATCCTTCTTGTAGCTTCCTCTCTTGCCTCGTTCATCATTTCTGTATAGCCTTTAAGCTCGCCGCCAACTACAGATCTTAATCCCTGCATGATGTCTTTACCGATGTTTTTGGATTGTATTATTGAGCCCTTTACAAGTCCAAGCATTGCAAGATTTTTTCCTGTGATATGATCTGTATTTACAAGTACCATTTTCTTTTCCTCCAATTATAATTTAGTCAACAAGTACCGGATCGTGATCTTCTTCCCAAGGAAGTCCCCACTTATTAAGAGCTTCCATAAACGGATCAGGATCAAATTCTTCGATGTTATATACACCTGCTTTTTTCCATGTGCCGTTCATTATCATCATAGCTCCTATCATTGCAGGCACACCTGTTGTATATGAAATAGCCTGTGAGCCAACTTCCTTATAGCACTCCTGATGATCGCAGATATTATAAAGATAATAGTTCTTATCCTTGCCGTCCTTTTTACCACGGAATATGCATCCTATATTAGTTTTACCAACTGTTCTCGGACCAAGTGATGCCGGATCAGGAAGTACAGCTTTCAGGAACTGGAGAGGTACTATTTCCTTGCCCTCGTACATAATAGGCTCGATAGAAGTCATACCTACATTTTCAAGGCATTTAAGGTGAGTAAGATAGCTTTGTCCGAATGTCATGAAGAAACGGATCCTCTTGATACCTTTAATGTTAAGTGCAAGTGATTCAAGCTCCTCATGGTGGAGAAGATACATATCCTTCTCGCCGACTCCCTTGAAGTTGTATACACGCTTTATCTCCATTGGCTCAGTCTCAACCCACTTGCCGTCCTCGATATAGCTGCCTTTTGCAGATACTTCACGGATATTTATTTCAGGATTAAAGTTTGTAGCAAACGGATAACCATGATCTCCGCCGTTGCAGTCGAGAATGTCGATATAGTTTATCTCATCGAACTCATGCTTCATTGCGTATGCTGAAAATACTCCGGTAACTCCGGGATCGAATCCGCTTCCGAGAAGTGCTGTGATACCAGCTTTCTCAAACTTCTCACGGTATGCCCACTGCCACTTATACTCGAATTTAGCTGTATCAAGCGGCTCATAGTTAGCAGTGTCAACATAGTGAGTCTTTGTTGCAAGACAAGCATCCATGATAGTGAGGTCCTGATATGGGAGTGCAAGGTTGAGTACAACATCAGGCTTATAGCTCTCTATGAGTGCGATAAGCTCGTCGACATTATCTGCGTTGACCTGTGCTGTTTCAATGACTGTCTTTGTGGTCGGCTGAAGCTTCTCCTTGAGAGCGTCGCACTTGGACTTTGTTCTGCTTGCGATCATGATTCCCTCAAACACTTCGCTGTTCTGACAGCACTTGTGAATTGCTACAGAGGCAACGCCTCCGCATCCGATGATCATACATTTTTTCATTTTTTATTCCTCCGTTTTAAATTATTTCTGAATTAATATTGATCATATCTAAACAAATAAGACCTACTCTGTTTTTCCGTTCAGATCTATTTTCCTATTGGATCTTATATTATATAGTACATATACTACGACCCCAACAACAACTGCTTCCATCAAGATACCAACAAGCAGATGGCTTTTTTCTTTAGGATCATTTATCTTTTCCGGATCATCCGGATTTATTTTTATGACCACTTCATCTCCGACTTCATATTCAGGCGAATATGTGTAAATGTGACCTTTAGTTCTATATTCTTTTTCATTATACTTATAAACAAATACCGGAGTATAAGTATCATGTTTTTCTTCATCTTCAAATGTGTGCGAATGTTCTTGTTTTACATTTTCGACTACAACTGCATCAACTTCTTCAGTACATTTCATGCTGGATACAGACATAGTAATATATCCTATACCCATTGCACAAAGGCATAAACAAATAAATCCTAAAATAATTATTATAAATGCTTTGAAGATATTAAAGCCATCGTAAACAACAGATTTGTTTACCATTATAAATCCCCCTTTAAAGACAAAACAATTACTATAGCAGCTTTGTTGTTATATGCATTAATCCCATATTTTTTATAATATTTAAACATATAAAGAAGCAATTCATGCTAACAAAGGTAATAAGAAGATTATTATACTAAAAATCAGAAAAATCAAAGAAGACTTAAGTCTTGGTTTTGCTTCTTTTGGACAATAATACTTTTTCGGATCATTTGGATCAACATACATCTCAACTTGTTCCTCTATGTCAAATTGCAGAGACGGAGAAGAAAAATTCCCACGTACTATATACCTTTCTCCATTATAGTCTATTCCATAGACTGGGAAACCATAGGCCTGAGATTTTGCAGCTTCTTTATCTATATCAATGACCACAGCATAAACTGATTCCGTGCATTTCCTTTTCAGTTTTATTATATTAAAAATAGCTTTACAGCAAAAAATAATCATTAAAAGTGGTAACAAGTAAAATATTATCATAAAAAATCTAACCTCCATTAGTATCGCTGTTCATCATCATTATAATAGTCATTACTATCGAACACGTCCCTGTTATAGCGTTCATCGTTATTATAATTATTTTCATTATAAAACCTATCACTATCATAGCTTTCGTTGGACTTATTTTGCAAATGTTTCATAAACTTGTCAAGATATTCTTTATTTTTTTCATCCTGCTTTGTTTGTGCCTCATCTATAGCCTGTTTTACCATATCTATATTCAAATCCATAGCTTCGCTCAGTTCAGCTTTACGCTTTCTGTTTCTATATATTGTAAATATGACTATGCCTATGCCTATGGCATCCAAAATAATACCAATGATAAAAATCTTTTTACTTTCTGGTGCACTTATGTCTTCCGGATCATCCGGATCAATTTTTATTGTTACTTCATCTCCTACATCATATTCAGGCGGATTTGTATAAGTATTTCCTTTTACCCGATATTTTTTGCCATTGTACTCATAAGAAAATACCGGTGCGTAAGTATTATCTTCTTTATTTTTTTTGCTTCTGTTAATACTTTCAGATTTTACATTCTCAACTACTACTGCATTTACTTCTTCTGAATAACGCTTTTTGGGCATACCCGAAAAAATAAATACTGTACCAATTAAAAACACGAAAAAAAGCATTGCTATAACCAACAAAGTTTTAAATGTATATATTGCATTTACAACTTTTATAGCTGTATTTTTATTCTTTTCTGTGCCCTCAAAATCATTGTTCATAATGATCCCCCTTTTTAATAAATCCTATCATCATATTTTTCATTATCGTATACATTGTACTCTACGAACTCTTCCCCATTATCGTCCGCTTTTTTCTTCCAGAAAATAAAATAGAATGCTATAGTAGCCGCTATCACCAGAACAGCTCCCACTCCAAAGAAGACCCAGCCTAATATTAATTTTGCTTTATAAGACGGCACATATATATGCACCGGATCATCCGGATCAACATATATAACTACTTCCTCGCCCTCATCAAATGCCGGCGGATAACTGGATATATTACTTTTTACCCTGTATTTCTGGTCATTGTAAACATATTCAAAAACAGGTGCATAGGAATCTCCGGAGTCGTCGTCTCCGGCTGTTCTGTTTTCGTTGCCGGTGTTGATATTCTCTGCAACTATAGCTTCTATCTTTTCTGTACACTGCTTTTTGTCACGCTCATTGCTGTAAAGCACCCCTGCTCCGACAGCAACAAATATAAAGCAAAACAGATATACTCCGATGCAGATGAGCACCTTAGTCCTTTTCTTAACCAATCCACTCACCTCTTCAAGAAAGTGCGAGCAGCATCTCTCTTATTATCTTGCAGGCTACAGCAGTTGAAACTCCGCTCTGATCGTACACCGGACTAAGCTCGTTAACGTCACATCCCACTATATTAAGGCTGCTGCAAACAAGAGTTAGTGCCTTGCGAAGCTGATCGAACGTTACTCCGCCTGCCTCCGGAGTTCCTGTACCCGGAAAAATCGAAGGATCAAGCACGTCAAGGTCAACAGTCAGATAGACATTTTTGCCTTTGAGCTTCTCAACTGTTTCTTCAAGTCCGTTGAAGTCGAACTTGTTAATCGTTGTATGCTCCTTTGCAAAGATGAACTCATCCCTGTCTCCGCTTCTGATGCCGAACTGGAATATATGACCGTCACCGACAAGCTCCCAGCAGCGTCTGAGTACGCAAGCGTGTGAGAGCTTCTGTCCGAGATAATCGTCACGAAGGTCAGCATGAGCGTCAAAATGAACTATATACAGTTCTTCATATCTGTCCTTAACAGCCATTACAGAACCAAGAGTCACAAGATGCTCTCCGCCTATCATAAAAGGTATTTTTTCATCATTAAGAATAACGTCTGTTCTCATAGCTATATCAGCAACAGCACGGCTCGTGCTTCCGAACGGCAGCTCGATATCTCCGCTGTCGAAAAAGCTGTGATCGAGCATATCCTTGTCCTGATACGGACTGTAAGTCTCTATGCCAAAGCTCTCATTTCGGATAGCTGCCGGTGCAAATCGTGTTCCCGGACGAAAACTTGTAGTACCGTCAAATCCGGCACCGAACAATACTATCTTAGCGTCATCATATTCGCTGTCACAAGCTATAAAAGTCTGTATATTCTTATTCAACATCTTTAAGAAGCTCCTCTACATAATTTGGAAGTGCAAATGCACCTATGTGAAGTCTCGGATTATAGTACTTTGTCTTTATTCCGAGCATACTCCACTTTGTACCATTATAGTCATTAGTCGGGTGATATTTTTTGGAGGCAAATCCAAAAAGCCAGTGTCCGGAAGGGTATGTCGGGATATGAGCCTGATAAACCTTGCTTATCGGGAAGCTCTCGACGATACGTTTATGTGAACGCTGCATAGCGGCAGCATCCTCATCGTAAAATGGACTTTCATGCTGATTTACCATAATTCCGTCCTCACGGAGTGCCTTGAAGCAGCTTCCGTAGAATTCTTTAGTGAAAAGACCTTCTCCGGGTCCGAAAGGGTCAGTAGAATCGACTATTATGATATCGTACTTGTTTTCGCATTTACGGATGTATTTTACACCGTCCTCATAGAAAACATTTACTCTTGGGTCGTCAAAACGGCAGGCAGTAGTCGGCAGGAACTTCTTGCTGACTTCTACAACAAGCTCGTCGATCTCCACGAGATCGATACTCTGCACTGACGGATATCTGGTCAGCTCACGAACAACTCCGCCGTCTCCGGCACCGATGACAAGAACATTCTTCGGATCCGGATGAACTGCCATAGGTACATGAGTTATCATCTCATGGTATATGAACTCATCTTTCTCAGTGAGCATCATATAGCCGTCAAGTGTGAGGAATCTTCCGAACTCCTTTGAATCAAAAACGTCAATTCTCTGGAACTCGCTGTTTCCGCTGTATAACTGATGATCTACCTTTATTGAAAATTTTACATTCGGAGTATGACGCTCCGTGAACCATAATTCCATGTTTTACCTCCTATCAGGATAAAGGATCACTTCTCCGGTCTTTCTGACGGACCGGATATACCGTTTTTCTTGAATAAAAATTTAAGAAAAAGCGGTGTAAATATAAATATGAGTACATAGCCGAGTATCAGGCTGCGTACCAATGAGCCAAGAAACATTGGCAAAAACTCCTGTGATGCACCATGAGATACCGCCATTCTGTATGCAAGGAACACCATGCCTAAAGTAATTACCGGTGTATAAACAAGATCTGATATAAGTGCTTCAACAGCCATTGTAGATAATTTGCCGCTTTGCATACCAAGCTTTCCTGTGATCTTATCAGAAAGAGGCTTCACCGGTACGATAACTCCTATTGCAAGACCTATCAGAAAACTGATGATCAAGCTTAGTATAAAACCTATGATAGTAAAATGCCCGGAAGAGAGGTTTCCTGCAAGTGAAAGGAAAAAACTCAATGCGGAACCCATAAGCAGACTCATTTGTCTGCCTATTTTTTTCATGTTCATGTTTTCCATATAACCATTTCCTTTAAAAAATTTTTAAATTAAAACATTGAGTCGATCGATATTTATGTCTTCTGTTCCTGTCATCTGACACCCCTTTGCCTTTGCATATTTAATATATTCGATTATCTCCGAAGTTATCAGCTCTCCCGGAGCAAGTATCGGTATCCCCGGCGGATAACACATTACAAATTCACTGCAAACATTTCCTGCCGCTTCGTCCAGAGGGAGTGACTTCTTGCCGGCATAAAATGCTTTTCGTGGTGTTTCGGCTACGACCGGATTGATATACTCCTGAGTAAGCATACCTGTTCCGCTCTTTCCGAAACGTCTCTTTATCTCTGCGAGAGCACTTATAAGTCTCTCTATATCACGTTTTCTGTCGCCTACTGATATATATGCAAGGATATTTCCGATATCACCGAATTCTATCTGTATATCATATTCATCCCTGAGAAGATCATATACTTCTATGCCCGCAAGACCTATCGGCAGAGTGTATATGCTCAGCTTTGAAACGTCAAAATCAAATATGCTGTCTCCGTTGATAAGCTCGCTGGAGTATGCATAATAACCGCCTATATCATTTATTTCCTGACGTGCATATTCTGCCATTGCTACAGTCTCGGCAAATATCTCCTGACCGCTCAGTGCAAGTCTTTTACGGGAAATATCAAGACTTGAAAGCAGAAGGTACGATGCACTTGTTGTCTGCGTAAGATTCACAATCTGCCGCATATAGTCCGAGTTTATCTTGTCTCCCATTAAAAGGAAAGAGCTCTGTGTCAGACTTCCGCCTGACTTATGCATACTTACAGATGAAAGATCAGCTCCGGCTGCCATAGCAGTCAGAGGGAAATTCTCGCCGAAATAAAAATGAGTTCCGTGTGCTTCATCTACAAGCACGAGCATACCATGTGCATGAGCAAGCTCGGTTATCTTTTTCAGATCCGAGCATATACCGTAATATGTGGGATTATTTACCATTATCGCCTTTGCATCAGGATTCTCCTTAATAGCCTGCTCGACCTGTGATACAGACATTCCAAGTGCTATTCCGAGCTGATGATTAACGTCCGGATTCACGTATACAGGTACTGCTCCTGTCAGGATAAGTGCATTTATAGCACTTCGGTGCACATTTCTCGGCATGATTATCTTATCGCCTTCTTTGCAGGCATAGAGTATCATACTCTGAACTGCCGATGTAGTGCCTCCTACCATAAAGAATACGTTTGAAGCTCCGAAAGCCTCTGCAGCGAGGTCTTCCGCATCACGAATGACCGATACCGGATGACAGAGGTTGTCCAGCGGCTTCATGGAGTTTACATCTACATTCATGCAGTCCTCACCGAGAAATTCGGTAAGCTCCATATTTCCCCTGCCTCTTTTATGTCCGGGAACATCAAACGGTACTACTCTCATTCTCCTGAATTTTCTTAACGCCTCGTATATAGGAGCGTTGACCTGTGATAATTCAGCCATTGCCAAACACGTTCCTTCCGCTGAAAATTTCGATCATTTCTCTTTGAAGTGCATTTGTTATGTCAAGCCTGCTTCTCGGAGACAGCTCACGTACATCAGTATTGAACAGATAATTCTGAAGCTCTATTTCCTTGATCAGCATCTTTGTGTGGAACATATTAGCCTGATATACATTTATATCAACTGCATCGTATTTATCAAGGATAGAATCATCTATATAATTCTGTATGGACGTTATATTATGGTCTATAAATATCTTTTCACCGTCGAGATTGCGTGTAAACCCTCTTACACGGTAATCCATAGTGATTATATCCGAATCAAAACTGCCGATAAGGTAATCAAGAGCTGTAAGCGGAGTTATCTTTCCGCAGGTAGCTACATCTATATCGACACGAAAAGTTGCTATGCTTGTATCGGGGTGATACTCCGGATAAGTATGCACCGTAACATGACTTTTGTCAAGATGAGCAACTGTCTCACTTCCGCCGGCTGGTATCATAGTGTCGTCAGCGATAAGGAAAGTAGCTGACGCACCCTGCGGGTCGTAATCCTGTCTCGACATACTCAGCACCTGAGCTCCTATCATTTCGGTAAGATGAGTCATTATATCGGTGATACGCTCCGAATTATACACCTCATCAACGTAAGCTATATAGTCAAGCTGAGCTTTCGGAGTCTTAGCATAACAGACATCATATATATTGAAGCTCAGAGATTTAGTCAGATTATTAAAGCCATAGAGCTTTAGTTTGTTTTCCATAATACACACCTCAGAAATAAAAAATGCACACACAGACTTTCCCAGCCTGTATGTGCATGAAATATCAGAAACTACGCCGCATAATACTTCACTTTGGTTATCAGAGTCTATATAAGCACGAACACCTTTTACTACTCTTATTGACCTTTCACAAGCTGATGAAAACTTATAAAAACTTTATCGGCACATACCGAATCAATAAGGCAACAGAAGTTGCCGGACTGACATCATTATAAATTTGTCAGCCGCCTGCTCTGAAACCTGAGTTTCTTTTGCAATTTGTCTTATTTTATCATATTTACTCCTTTTTGTCAATAGTCCGGAACAATTATTTTGACGATATACAAAAGCTATTGATTTTCTTAATATAATAATGTATAATATTAAATGGAATTTAAATTTTTCAAAATATCAATATATTATTCATCAAAAGGAGAAAAAATGAAAGACAAAATCCGCAGTTACTATAAAAAACATCCCGACAGATCAGCAATTATCGTTTTGGTGCTGACTTTTATAACGATAGTTTCAATTATTATTTTATTCGCCGGTCAGGGAGGTATATGGGGTTCTGAAAAAGACTGGAAAAGTCAGCATTTTGCAATACCTGAGTATTTCAGAATGCGTTTCCATGAAACTCATGACCCGTTTCCAGATCTCGCATTACAGCTCGGCGGCGGACAAAACATCTATAACTATGCATATTACGGCATTTTTAATCCTCTGTATCTGCCCTCGTATATCATGCCGTTTGTAAGGATGAGTACTTACCTGCAAGTGCTCAGTCTGCTTACCGTCATAGTTTCATCGATAATGAGCTACTATTTCTTCAAACGTCACTTCAAACCCGGCATCTCGCTAATACTCGCAGTTACTTTCATGATCTCAGGCGGCTTGATGTTCCATAGCCACAGGCATATAATGTTCATGAATTATTTCCCGTTCCTCCTTACAATGCTTTTCTGCTGCGGAAACAAAAACAGTACCAAAAACAATTTTATCATGGCTCTTATGGCATACTGCATAATGTGTGCGAGCTTTTATTATAGTGTCGGATGCTTCGTGTGTATCGGAGCTTACATGATTTATCTTGAACTTAGCAAAAATGAAAAGTTCAGTATAAAAAATACTTTAAAAGAACATGGGTGCAAAGTTCTGTCGTCCGCTTTCGGATGCCTTGCCTCAGCTTTTCTCTGGATCCCTGTTTTTTCAGCTCTACTCTCAGGCAGAGCCGAAACTAATCAGACTCTTTCATGGACTGAGATCCTGTTGCCTACAGTCAATCTTTCCCTTGTTCTTCACACCGGATACTCAATAGGTGTAACCTCTGTTGCAGTTTTTGCCGCACTTTTTATTCTCTTCCGTGGGGAAAAACAGGATAAGTTCCTGTCTGTACTGTTCCTGAGCTGTGCTGTATTTCCGGTAATCAACTACGCCATAAATGCCGGAATGTACATCGACGGCAAAGCTTTTATCCCTCTTATACCACTCGCACTTATTGTCTTGGGAAAATTCTTTGAAAACGAAAATAAATCCGGAAATATTATAAAAGTCATTTGTATTATCTACATACTTATGCCTGTAATTTCCATTGTAATGAATAATCACACTCTGCCTGTAACAGTCATGATACTGTGCGACTATATTGTGTCTATCCCGGTAATGCTGTTTCTTCTGTTCAGGAAAAACGGACGCTGGATCCCTGTATACTCCATTATACTCACTGTAGGTATGTGTATCGGACTTAATTTGTATGATAAATTCGTTCCAAGAGAATCAATAGATGAGTTCTATAACCAAGATACAAGAAACGCAGTTACAGATATTCTTGAATCAGATGACGAGCTCTACAGATTCTGTGATTGTATCCCAAATGATATAAACGTAAATCGTGTAATAAGCATGGAATATCTATCAACGAATTCCTATTCATCCGTTAGCAACTCAGCTCTGAGAGAATTCAGATTTAAATCTTCACTAAGTGAAAACCGTGTAAGAAATACCGCTGTTCAGAATCAGCCTTATAATATTCTTTTCAGCGTTCTCATGGGATGCCGCTATAAGATCGCTCCGGAGAAACTAAGAATGTTTGGCGACGAGCCGGTAGGTACTGACGGTAATTATACTATTTATCGTCAGAAGTATGCATTTCCTCTTGGATACGCTACAAACTCGGTCATGAACGAAAAAGATTTCCATAAACTCCCCTCTCACCTTAAAGCTGAGGCTCTGCTGGAAAATATTATTATCCCCGAACACGGAACTGAAACCGCTCCGCACCTCACTAAAGAGATAAAAATTAACATGAAAGAGGCTCTTAAAGACAAGAGACTTAGCTGCAAAAACGGTGTTTATACAATAAAATCCGATACTCCCTTCAAAGTCAAAGCTCCGCTTGCAGAAGAAGTTAAAGACAAATTACTGATCGTTACTGTTTCAGCTGATAACCGTATCGGAAAATTATCTGCTCAAAAAGACATTGCTGTTACTATAAACGGTGTTAAAAATAAGCTCACTGACCCTAACTGGAAATATAATAACCGAAATTACGACTTCACTTATGTCATTTCGTCCTATGAGCCTGTCCGTGAACTTTCCTTCACCTTCACTAAAGGCTACTATACCCTTTCGGATATGCACGTTTATACACTCGATTCCAAAGCTCTTACTGACGCTATGGATAACAAAGACGAGTATCATATCGACAGAAAAAATTCACTTGGTGATACTATCACCGGAAATATAAATGTCCGTAAAGACGGCTGGTTCACGCTCTCACTGCCTTATGACAAGGGTTACCATATCACTATCGACGGCAATGATACAGACTATTTCCAGACAAATACCGCTTTCATTGGTTTCCCGATAAAAGCCGGTGAACACGATATCGACATCACCTTTGAGGCACCTTTCAAAAAAACTGGTCTTAAAGTCTCGCTTGCAAGTGTAATTGCACTAATACTTTTCCTTACAGGATATACGTTCCTTAGAAAAAAGTCATCAAATGCTGACCAAAAGAAGTAAATTCATAGCTAATACAGAAAAATTCACTGTACTTGATGATACACATCTTCCATAAATAGCATTTTTCTCCAGACTGACAACGATAAGCCTTCATATGACTTCTATATCAAAAAACGATTTTAATGTGCTTGATTTTCATGTGAGCTTTTTTAAAAAGGTAAAATAATGAGCATTTTATTTCGCTGTGCAGGACTTTTTTGTCCTGCACTCAGCCTGCTGAAAAAGTAATGATTCTTTAGGGGACGCCCTCTCGTGCAGGGCGTCCGCCTCTTCAAAAACAGTCCACCGGACTGTTTTTGAATTCACCCCTTGCGAAGCGTTTTGCAGCTATATGCGGGGCTTTGCCCCACTCCCCACAAGGGCTGTCAGCCCTTGACCTGACCAAAGGGTTAATAGGCTAACCGCCACGTCCCCTTTGTCACTTCGTGACATCTCCCCACACAGTGGGGAGTCACTCTTTGGTGCTGTTGACAAACCCATGTTTTGGCAATAAAAAACAGTCCGAATAGCTTTCGGACTGGAATAATAGCTGAATATTGAAGTAAAAATAGTATCTCTACAAGTCTTTTTAAGTTTAAGGCGCATGCCGATAAGAGGCATT
>JAFYGE010000093.1 GCA_017543335.1 Ruminococcus sp. | reverse complement strand
CAAACAACAAAGAACCGCTTAGGAGTAATCCTAAGCGGTTCTTTGGAGCTAGTGACCCGGCTCGAACGGGCGACCTGCGCATTACGAATGCGCTGCACTACCAACTGTGCTACACTAGCATATTAAATTTTTGAATTTGTAAGGTGCCGCACTGGCTGTCGCTTTATTTTCAGTCCGAGACCTGCTCATTACGAATGAGCTGCACTACCAACTGTGCTACACTAGCATATTAAATTTTTGAATTTGTAAGGTGCTGCACGGCTGTCGCTTTATTTTCAGTCCGAGACCTGCTCATTACGAATGAGCTGCACTACCAACTGTGCTACACAAGCATATTAAATTTTTGAATTTGTAAGGGTGCTGCACTGGCTGTCGCTTTATAATCAGTCCGAGACCTGCTCATTGTCGGTCAGAAATAAGTCGTACTGCTTCGCTTACGCTCGCATTGCTCCATATTTCTTTCCTTCGCAGACTCGCTGCACTGGAAGCTGTGCTACACAAGCGACAACGAAACTATAACATAAATAATTATACAATATTATAAATAAAAAGTCAATAGGTAGGATAGAACAATCGCACCAAAAAAGTTGAGGACAATTTAATACACACTGCTTTTATCGGACTTCACACCGAAAAATACTGTATTATTACTTTGGCAATTAAATAATGATTCTAAAGTTTGACAGATCATATTAATGCCGAAGTAATAACACAATAATATGAATATTCATCTACACACGATACCGCTCAGTTTTTTGGCAAGTCATCTAAAGCTCTGAACTGACTAAAGCTGGTATTCTCGCCAATAATACAGAATCTTCTGTTATGGGTATCAAACTGACCTGTCAGTTCTATACACAACAGATCAAAAATACTATCAAGTTTGCTGTCTTCCAATATATAACCTATACGGAAGTCTTTTGTTTCCCCGGGCTGCAGGTCAACAGCAAAGAAATCTGCAGCCAATATTGACTTTTCTCCGTTGAAGTTATAGACATCTGCACCGTAATCCGGAAACATTTCATCATAACTTCCATTTTGGTCATAATTATAGCATGTTATCCAAGAAGAATTTGCATAGAACTTTCTCTGCTTATCGGTCATGTTTTTAATGGTGATATCAACGATCATATAGGAATAATCGCAGGTGAGGACGCCGTTTTCGTCACACGGGTAATACCCATTCTGCCATAAGGTCATACCGCTGCTGCTTTTTGTGACTTCGAAATTATTCACGCAGTACTGAAAACCATCAGACTCACAAGTCTCACCCTTATTATAAAATCTACTGTCGCTCATCACAATACTTTTAGCTTCTGACGAAGGCTCTGTTGTGATAATTTCAGTCTCAGCCGTTGTATCAACAGTTACGCTTGCTGCCGGATCTGAAACAGTAGCTTTATTTCTGAAAGCATATACTGTTCCGCCCAGACCAACTGCAAGAGCCAGTGCAGCTGCGGCAAACTGTGCAAATCTGTGCCATACAGGACGGCTGTATATTTCAACACCGCTTTCTGAGCAAGAATTTTCTTTATAGTATTCTTTACTTAGATTTACCCTGTTCCATAACTTCTTACGTTCACTTTCACTTGCTGACGGATACATTTCTGCAATTCGTTCGACTGTCTGTTTGTCGGCATTATCAAGAATTTTAAGATCAAGCTTTTTCATACTTTCCTCCATTCATATCATAATATCGTTGTCTGCGAGCAGCTTCCGCAGTTTCTTTAATGCTCTGCTGCATCGCACTCTTACCATTATGGGCGATATATGTACGATCTTAGAGATCTCAAGAGAGTTCCTGCCGTAGTAGTATTTCTCCATTATTATCGTAGAATCAGGTTGTCCAAGACCTTCGATAAGATCAAGCAGAATATTCCGTATTTCAGCTTTTTCAGTAGTTACAGCTATATTTTCATCAGACGGAATGAGTTCCTCATATTCGTCTAATGCTACATCAAAGCCATTTCTGCATAGTTTACGATAATAATTTGCAGCCTTTCTGTATGCAACAACTCCGATAAACCCCTTTATATCGCCGGTGATATCACCTTTATCGTCATAGGAGGAAAAAACGTCCATAAACACGTCCATAACACATTCGTTTATATCCTCACTGCTTCCGCAGCTGTGAAGTCGATTGTAAGCTATTGCGTAAACATAGTTCAGATATTCATTAAACAGCGTCTGCTGTGCCTTTGTCCTGTCCGTATTCAATAACAGACGATACTCATTGTGAGTCATTGATTCACTCCTCTCCGATATGAATGCATTCACTTATATATTCAACGAAAAAATGAAAGTGTAGCACTTCAAAATATATTTTTATTTTTTAACTATATGTCATCCTATCTATTTGATAGTTAACTCATAACAAATCAATAAGCACCAGTCATGATATTTTGTCCAAACACCCCCGAAGACATAGGACAAAATAATCGTATTAATTATCAGCACAGCTACATTACAGATCATACAAAATTGACGAAATACAACAGCTCCTACAGAGTTGATAAGTTTATAAAAATATCACAAATTTTTCTCGATAAGCACTTGATTTTTTTGCAATATAGCGTTATAATAATAGTGACTGAAAACATTATTGCATTTGATACGGAACGCAAAGGAGGCATAATATGAGCAAGATAAAAGAGATAGCTGTAATTGTCGCAGGCATTGACGAAGAATATCAAAGTGATGTTATTAATGGTATAATCTCATGTGCCCGTGCAAAAGATATAAATATTTCATGTTTCGCAGCATTCGGCGGAGTCATATCAAACAGAGGATATGATGAAGGAGAGTACCGCATATTTGATCTTATCAATTATAATGCTCTTGACGGAGTAATACTCCTCACCAATACTATCAGTGATCCTGTAGAAAAGCTAAAGATAATCGAGCGTGTACGTGCCTCCGGTATACCTGCTGCGGTTCTTGATTGCGATGATTATCCGGAATTTTATAATATTCGTATAGATAACAGAAAAGCAATGTCTCAGATAGTGGATCATGTAATAAATCATCACGGAGCAAAAGTGATAAACTACATATCCGGACCTACTGCCAATCCGGAAGCTGAGGACAGATACCAAGCTTTCCTTAAAGTAATGGCAGACAATAAACTCATTGTCGACGCAAGAAGAGTTTATTTCGGCGACTTCCGTGCGATAGACGGAAAAAATGCTATAAATGCATTTGAAAAGTATGGACTTCAATTACCGGATGCCATAATATGTGCTAATGACGCAATGGCACTTGCCGCTGTAGAAGAACTTGAAGCAAGAGGGTACAAAGTTCCGGACGATATAATCGTCACCGGATTTGACAATACCTACAATGCAAGACATCATCTGCCGCCGCTTACCAGTGTTAAACGTCCGCTTGAGGAAGCCGGTTATAAAGCCTGCAAGCTTATTGCTGATGTTATCAATGGTGAACCATACGATAATGATGTACCTCTTGAAGCATCACCTGTTTATTCGGGAAGCTGCGGATGTGCAGGACATCGTACAGATGATGACGACGATTTCAAGAGAGGTGCTTATAAACTTATAAATAATTGCCGCTCTGATATCTCACTTCTCAACCGGCTTACCACTGAACTTGCCGAAACAGAAACAGTTGAGGAAGAGTTCAATGCTATGAGGAAATTCGTAAACGAGATAAATTGCGACCATTTCTCTATATGCCTCTGTGATAACTGGGACAGACCTCTGAAAAATGAGTGGAATAAGAACTTAGAAACTCATAAAATAGTTAACGGATATACAGAAAAAATGATCGCACCGCTTATATATGACAACGGAAAATACAGCTCATTAGACAGTTTTGAACTTACTGATATATACCCTAAACCGTTAAGTACAGGCGGTAACATAAGTTATTTACTGCCGCTGCATTTCCGTGAGAGATGTCTTGGGTACTACATAATAACCAACAGCGATTTTCCGCTGAAAAGTTTACTTTGTCACTCATTCCTGCTGAATGTCAGCAACTCTATTGAAAACATCCGCAAGCTTATAAGTCTTAACAGTATGATACATGAGCTTGACAGACTATATGTCAACGACCCGCTCTGCAACATTTATAACAGAAACGGATTTATCAGAGCTGCGGATACACTTTTCAACAGATGTCTTGAAACAGGTGAAAAACTTCTCATATCGTTTATCGATATGGACGGACTAAAGCTCATCAACGACAACTATGGTCATAAAGAGGGCGACTTTGCTCTTCAGCGTCTCGCATCAATAATCACAGACTGCTGCAAAAACGGCAGGATATGTGCAAGATTCGGCGGTGACGAATTCATAATCATCGGTGCCGGAGCTGTCGATGAAGATATAGCGGCTCTTGAATCGACTTTCAGAAAACAGCTTGAAAGTGTGAACAATGTTATTGGCAAACCATACGAAATAGAAGCAAGTATCGGTACTATCGTAACCGGTGTAGATGATGAAGTAACGCTTTTCAACCTCATTACAAAAGCTGACAGCCTTATGTATGAAAGAAAGAAGCGTAAAAAGACTTCACGCTATCTCAGAAAATGCTGAATATAAAAAATGCCTTTGGTCATACGATCAAAGGCATTTGATGTTTATAAGCTATTTATCAAGCACAGAAATCGCTCTCATCGAAATTGAAATCTATTTCTTTAAGCTCGAAATCCATATTGATATCAGAAGAAGGTGATATCTTGAAATCAACATCACTGAGATTAAATTCACTTGAAGCATCTTCTGAATCCATAGGTGTGAACTCATCGACTTTCACAAGATATATCACAGCATTTGTGCCGGACTCAGTAAGGTCGGCAACAAGCTTATCATCCTTATATTCAATTTCGATATTTCTGTCCTCACCAAGAAGTTTTCCTTTTACTTCAAGTTTAGTATCACTTATTTCTTTCCATGACCCCTCGTTTGAGGCATCGACACTGTCTTCCATAGCGGAATGTGCAACAAAAGTTCCATCATCCTTTATCTCTGCCTGAAGCAGAACATTTGCCGGTTTACCGAGAAGGCTATCCATCTCTTTACCGTTCCATGCAAGCTTTTCGCACTCCCATTTTCCGACGAATTTACTTTCTTTTTTTGTTTCTGAAGAAGAATCGTCTTTCTTTCCGCATCCGGAAACACAGCTGACTATGAACATTGCCGCAAACGACAGGCTCAACATTTTCTTCATAGCAGCATCTCTCCCTTTTCTTTTTATTTAGGCGACAGCCTTTTATTCTACGTTATCATTATAACATATCAGACAAGATTTGTAAATAGTGTAAATTGTACAAATTGTAATAGAACGCAAAGGTATTACGCATTTAAAATTTTCCAATGCGATAATTTCCTCTATTTTCAAAGCAATTTTACCTGATACGGACTTATACGTGTATGCGAAAGCAGACTTCCCGACCCGAACAGAGTAACGAGCTTGCGAGTGGGAACGTGAAAAGGGTGCAGGGATGTCATCCCTGCTTTGATTCTCTTATGATCATTTTTCCGGCAGAATCACGGGAGAAAAACTCAGTTTTCACAGCTCCCTGACTTTTCAGTTTTGTGTACTTGACCTTTGGTATGATCCTTACACGCTTTGGCTGATCGAAAACTATCATCACGAAATCCTGTTCGTCCGGATAGCGTTTATAGGAGTTGACAAGCTTTGAACGAAGATATATAAACCGCTTCTGCTCTTTTTCACTGCCGGCAGCGACTATATCCTCGTAGTATTTTTTCTCCTCCTGAGAAAGGTCGGAGGATAGTGCGAGTTCACGTCTTTTCTCCTCCTGAGCAGCTTTTACTGCGGCAATACGCTCTATACGTTCCTGTTTAAGAGCGATAAATCCCTCGCAGTTCTGAAAATCGCTCGTATGTACAGCTTTGTGGATAGTATAAAGAGCCATAGCATCATTAAGAGCGTTATGGAAGCTGCCGGAAGCTGGAGAATAGCCAAAAGCAGAGGCAAGGTCTTCGATGCGGACAGCTTGCGGAAGCTGCATTTTTCTGACCATTCCGTCCTGTATATCGGTTATAGCCGAACAGACAGTATCGATATTTTTATGTGATTTGCGGAACTGTATATGCTGTTTACGGTCGGAAACAAGACCGGGTTTGTCGAAATTTCCCCATACAAACAACTCGCTGAAAGAATATTTTTCCATAAGTCCTGAAACGATGCCAAGAACGTCATCGCTGTCGGGGGAGTTATTTATTTCCGCCTGAGTAAGCTTTGTCAGTCTTTTGCACTGACTTGTCAGCTTAGGGAAACGGTTAGGACGTGCCGTACAGTAGAAGCTTTCCTTGACAGCATAGTTACTGTCACATATTACAAGTCCCACAGAGAGCATTTCGCTTTTCAGCCTATGTGCGGGACTTCCACAAGTAAACTCAAAATCCGCAAAGCATAAATTTTTTTCGCAGTCCTGCATAGCTGAATCACTTCCTTTTGTAATGTTGACTATATTATACCAGAAAAATGCGGAAATTGCAATAGTTCAGCGATTATTGACCTGCTCCGGATACATATCGTGATTGGCAAGACGCTCCCAAGCTAACTTCTCCCACTTTGTACCAGACATACCGTAGTTGCAGTAAGGGTCGATAGAGATACCGCCACGAGGCAGGAATTTTCCCCATACTTCGATATATTTCGGGTCCATAAGCTTTATAAGGTCTTTCATGATTATGTTTACGCAGTCCTCATGGAAGTCGCCGTGATTGCGGAAACTGAACAGGTAGAGTTTTAGCGACTTGCTCTCTACCATTCTCTCGTTAGGTATGTAGGAAATATATATGGTTGCAAAATCCGGCTGACCTGTTATAGGACAAAGGCTTGTAAACTCAGGACAGTTGAATTTTACAAAATAGTCATTATCCGGATGCTTGTTCGGGAAGGTCTCAAGTACTTCCGGAGAATAGTCTGACGAATATTTGGTATTCTGATTACCGAGAAGGGATATAGTACCCTTTTCCTGCTGCATATCTCTGCTCATATTATTCTCCTTTCAGGGCAGGGTCTTCCACACCATTCAGGCGGAATGCTTCTGCACGGTCACGGCAGGTGCCGCATACTCCGCAAGGCTTATCGCTGCCCTCATAGCAGCTCCATGTAAGCTCATACGGCACTTTAAGTTCAAGTCCCTTTTTGACTACGTCTGCCTTTGTCATATTCACAAACGGAGCTTCTATGCGGAGCTGCTCTCCGCTTCCGAGGAATATAGCTCTGTTCATAGCATCATTGAATTCAGTACTGCAATCCGGATAGGCATTTCCGGCAGCGTCGTCGCTGTGAGCACCATAGTATATAACTCCGCAGCCGTTAGCTATAGCGATACTTGCTGCGGACGAAAGGAAAAGTCCGTTTCTGAACGGCACATAGGTCGATACCGGAGCTCCGCCGGTCTTTTCGAGCTGTTCAGCATATGATTCTTTCGGTATATCCTCAGTTGACGAGCTGAGCAGTGAGCAGTCAGAGTCAGCAAAGATGAGTGCGAGGTCGAGCTTTTTGAGCTTTACTCCGTAATATTCTGCAACATTCTCTGCTGCCATAAGCTCACGGCTGTGCTTCTGACCGTAGTATACTGCAAGAGCGATGACATTTTCTGCTCCGTATTTATCAACAGCTATCCCCAGACAGGTGGCACTGTCAACGCCGCCGCTGAGAAGTACAAGTGCTTTCATAATATAACTCCTTAAAAACTTATTCTATCAATTTTTTCAGTTCACCGTCAGTGCGGAAAGCTCCGCAGTATGTGCGTGTGACGGTCTGTGCAGGGACGTTCTTTATTCCCCTTGCGGTCATGCAGCTGTGTGAGCCACGGATGAGCACTCCCACATCCGGAGTTCCTGCGGCTTCTGAGATTATCTCTGCAATATCGCTGCCAATTCTCTCCTGAAGCTGGAGTCTCTTTGCTGCCATATCGCATATACGAGCTATCTTGCTGAGTCCGAGGACTCTTCCTCTTGGGATATAAGCCACGTTAACATACATATCATACATCAGTGCGAGATGATGCTCGCAATAGCTGAATATAGATATATCACGCATCACAACGGCTGTTTCGGAATTTTCAGAAGGAGTCATCTCAAAGGTCTTTCCGAACATCTGAGCTATTTCGTGATTTGAATAAGATATTCCCTCAAAGACCTCCTGATACATCCTTGCAACACGCTGCGGAGTATCTTTAAGTCCCTCACGGTCAGGGTCTTCACCGAGAGCTTCAAGAAGCCCTCTTACATGAAATTCAATTGCTTTTGTATCCATTTTCAAACTCCTTTCTTGTCAGGGTCCCATATGAACTTGTGGAGCTGAAGCTGAAGTCTTACATCGTTCAGCTTTTTCTCTTTCATAAATTCTACAATGTCCGCTGGTTCTATCTTTCCAAAAACGGGACTTATATATACATGACATCTCTCTGTAAGATGATGCGACTCTATCACTTCAACTGCTCTTTCAAGGTCTTCCATGCTTCCGGAGACGAATTTAACTGTATCATGCTTTTCAAGGCAGCCGAAATTATCGCTGCACATATATTCCTCCATACCGCTTGAAGGCAGTTTATAGTCCATAGTGAATACCGGACGATATACTCTGTCAGCGAATTCACGCAGATGAATACTTCCGTTTGTTTCTATTTCAACACGAAGTCCGGCACTCATTAGAGTGTCGATAAGTTCGCTCATTTCCTGTCTTAGAAGCGGCTCTCCGCCGGTAAGAGTGACGTTTTTAACTCCGGTACTGAGTATATAGTCGAGAATATCCTTGCTTTCCATTTTTTCAGCAGGAGCATCGACCGCATTTGCCCACTTGGTATCGCAGTATCCGCATTTAAGATTGCATCCTGCAAATCGGATGAATACAGCGAGCTCACCGGCACGCACGCCCTCGCCGTTTATACTTACAAATTTTTCAGCTACAGAAAACATCATCATACCTCCGGTTCATATATGGCACAGTTTTTTGGTGTCTCATACACTGTCACGCTTTTTAGCGGAAGTCCCTTGTCTGCGAGCCTGTTGTAGAAATGTTCAGCCAAATTTTCAGCTGTAGGACGAAATGGTACTTCTATCATTCGGAATCCCTCTTCATTGAGTGCCGCAAGAGTTGTCGGACGCAATGAACCTTTTTCGTAAATAAGTGAATGGTCGTAGCTGTCAGCCAGTTTACGGACTATCTTTTTTACATCACCGAAGTCCATGAGCATACCTCTTTTGTCTCCGGTCTCCTGTATCTTATCGCCTTTCAGCAGTACCTCTATCACCCATCGGTGACCGTGGATATTCGCACATTTTCCCACGTATCCTGCGAGAAAGTGAGCACTGTCGAAAGCAGCAGAAGTTTTCAGATAATACATTGCATATTCTCCTTCTTTTGCATCTGTTAAAATAAAAGCGTCTGCCAGAAGACAGACGCATCCTTATCTCAAAATAAAAGTACGGTTACCCTGTACTTACGGATGCCCTGGTTTTGTTTTGCGACAGGATGGTGCAAACGAACTGTCGGTCATTTCTGACTTGATTATTATAACACGGCAATACTACAGTGTCAAGCGTTTTTTGATGAAATACAGATGAAAAAATGGTGATCCCCCAAAGCTTTCCTCATCAGACTGCTTCGGGGGAGCTCTTATAATTTAATTCACTGCATACTGCACATTTTATCATAGAATCCCGGTATAGTTGAAGTTGCAAGTATCTGCATTGCAGTTGCAACGTCTATTATAGCGTGACCTACCAGAATCGGCATAGGGTCACGTTTTTTATGGTAATACCAGCACAGTATGATAGTCAGCGGAAAGAATGAAAGGAATCTGTAGACAATGAACCTAACGTCGAACAGAGTAGGTATGAAAGAGTGCTGCAATGCGAAGAAAAAAGCAGGTATAAATATTGCTGCATATTTGCTTTTTATCTGATTCACACCGCATCCGAGGTACAGACCGTCCTCGGCAAATGCAGTTGATACAGGAAGTATCAGCACGTTGAGCACAGCCAGTACGACCGGTATGGGAGCTATCATCATCGGCGGTGAGTACGGGATAACTCCGTAGCAGACAGCTCCGGCGATGTACATTCCCGACATTCCTACAAATAATATCATAAGTGATATGAGCACTATCTGTTTAACTCTTGTCTGACCTTTTCTGAAATTGATAAGTTCCCAATAACTGCTGTTATTTCTTCTGGTCATAACTGCAAGCAGAAGTATCAGCAGTATATTGACAACGCTTGCCGCTATCGACCACCAATTGCTGATATCGTCCATGTCCTTCCTTGTGATAAAAGCCCCGACCACGAATATGAGCGGAAAAACAATACACCGTATCGGCAGCAGATACGCTAAATTCTTATTTTTACCCATTTTAAATACGCTCCGGATTTTATCCGGAGCTTCTCCTTATATCATTTTTTTCATTATACCCCATTGCACATGGTTTGTCAATATCACCTAAAAAACTTGACATATACCTTTAAAAGATATATAATAAAAGTGTATAATTTGCTGATTGAATAAGGGTGGAACTCAGCGTAAAAAATGCTTATGTGCGGATAGGAGACTATTATGGATTACCTTGAAAACCGAGAGCTTTCATGGCTCAAATTCAACGGAAGAGTTCTTGAAGAGGCTGTAGATGCCGGAACTCCATTGCTTGAAAGACTTTCGTTTTCTGCTATATACCAGAGCAATCTGGACGAGTTTTTCATGGTGCGTGTCGGTTCTCTCACCGACGCTGCAAAAAACAACAAGAATAAAAAGGACAGCCGCAGCGGTATGACTCCCTCTCAGCAGCTCGATACTGTTTTTACCTCTGTAAGAAGGATGCAGCCCTCAGTTGAGGAGGCTTACCGCAAAACTATGAGCGAGCTTGCTGCTTACGGCTTTGAACACGTAAGCATTAAAAATGCAACTCCGGAAGAGCTCAGCTTCCTTGAACTCTATTTCAAGCGTGAGATGAAGCCTTTTATTTCCGGACTTGTAGTAAATGATGCTCTGCCTTTCCCTTTCCTTAAAAATAAGGAAATATACGCAGTAGTCCAGCTCGCTTCAAAGAAAGGCGTATCAATAGGAATAGTACCGGTTAGTCACGAACAGAGCGAGAGAATGATCCCTCTCGGCAGCAACGGAAAACGCTTTATCCTTGAAGAAGAGGTAGTTCTGCATTTTGCTCACCTCATGTTCAAGAGCTATAAAGTGCTCGACAGGGCTCTTATAAGAGTTACAAGAAGTGCGGATATTATGGCTACCGGCAAGGGAGCTGAGTTCCGTGACCGTATGGAGGAACTTGTTGTAAAACGTACCAAGCTTGCTCCCGTAAGACTTGAAGTTTCAGACGTATTCTCCCGTGAGGCTCTGGACTATATCTGTCAGAAATTGAAAATAAAGAATGTCAGAGTGTTCACTTCCCGTGTTCCTCTTGACCTTTCCTTCGTTTTCGACCTTCAGGAACTCGACCTTTCTCCGGAACTTCACTACATACCAAGACAGCCAAGAAAACCTGCGGCTCTTTCGGATACAAAGTCAGTTTTCGCACAGGTAAAGGCAAAGGATATGCTCCTGAGCTTTCCTTTCGAGTCAATGAATCTTTCGTTTATAAGACTGCTTCAGGAATGTGCAAACGACCCGAAAGTCACCTCAATAAAGATAACTCTATACCGTCTTGCAAAAAACAGCAAGGTCATAGACGCTCTTTGTACTGCTGCTGAACAGGGCAAGGAAGTACTCGTTATGATAGAGCTGAGAGCACGTTTTGATGAAGCTAATAACATTGAATGGTCAAAGGTGCTGCAAGCTGCCGGAGTTAAAGTAATATATGGTCCTAAGGACTATAAAGCTCATTCAAAGCTGCTTCTCATCACAAGAAAGGCTCAGGGCGGCAATTTTGATTACGTTACTCAGATAGGTACGGGAAACTACAACGAAAAGACCTCCGCTCTGTATACCGACCTCATGCTTCTGACCGCTGACCGTGATATTGCTGCTGACGCTGAGGCTGTTTTCAATGGACTTCTCAACGGTACACTTGTGGAAAGTACAAACAAGCTTCTTGTCTCACCGCTCGCATTAAGACCTCAGATACTTGCGATGATGGATGAACAGATAAACATAGCTAAAAACGGCGGAAAAGGCTATATCGCAGCAAAAGTCAATTCACTCTGCGATAAGGTGATAATGGAAAAAATGGTAGAGGCTTCTCAGGCTGGTGTCAAGGTCGAGCTTGTAGTAAGAGGCATCTGCTGTCTGATACCCGGTGTTGAAGGATATACCGACAATATCTCCGTGAGAAGCATTGTCGGACGCTTCCTCGAACACAGCCGTATCTTCATATTCGGTCATGACGGAAAGGAACAGAAAATTTATATCGGTTCTGCCGACTACATGAGCAGAAATACTATCCGCAGAGTTGAAGTTGCTGCTCCTATCGAGGACGAAAAGCTCAAAAAGCGTATCCGTGATATGTTCCACATCCTCATGAACGATAACGTCAAAGCAAGAGTAATGCTCAGCAACGGTTCATATGTACGTCCTAAGTGCAGACGTGAGAGCGATGTGCCGCTGAATTCTCAGGAGTATTTCTACGAGGAAGCTTATAAGCGTCTTGAAGATAAACAGGCAAAACAAGATCGTCTGAAAAAAAACGTGGAGAAGGGTACAGCTAAGAAAAAAACTGCTGCAAGAAAAGCTCCGGCTAAAAAAACAGCAAAAAATAAATAAGCTCCCCACCACCAATATTTCTCACAGCAAAATATTGATTTTTGTAAAAAGCCGTGATATAATAAATGTATAATATTTATTCAGAAAGAAGGTCATTTCTATGGATATCAAAGGAAAAATTGGCGAGATCACCGATAAGGTAAAAAACGATAAGGACTTCACTAAAGACCTTACAAGCAATCCTGTAAAGGCTGTTGAAAAGGTTACCGGAGTTGATCTTCCTGATGAAAAGATCAATAAGGTAGTTGACGCTGCTAAGGATAAGATCGGCGATGTTATCGACAAGATAAAGAAGTAAAAACAATGAGGTGCTGTCATATGACAAGCACCTCATTTTTATATAAAAAAGTCCCTGATTTAAAATCAAGGACTTTTTTGGTTTTTTCGTAATTACATAAGCTCGCAGATGAGATTTGAGAACTCAACCGGATCTTCAATATTCATGCCTTCAATGAGAAGAGCCTGATCGTAGAGAAGTTTAGCATATTTGCCAAGCTTATCGCTGTCGCCTGTACTGTCAAGACTCTGGAGCTTTGTGAATATTTCATGCTCAGGATTGATCTCAAGGACTCTGTTAGCCTTTACCTTCTGGTCTGAAGGCATGGAGTTGAGAACCTTCTCCATTTCAAGTGAGATCTCTCCCTCACTTGTAAGGCATACAGGGTGAGATTTAAGTCTCTGAGAAAGAGTTACCTTTGATACCTTTCCGTCAAGAGCCTTTGTGAGAGCATCAAGAAGCTCAGAGTTTTCCTCAGCCTTAGCTTTTATCTCTTCTTTCTGCTCATCATTTTCAAGTCCGAGGTCATCAGCAGATACTGACTTGAACTCCTTATCTTTATACTGGCGAATGGACTTTATTGCAAATTCGTCGATATTGTCTGTGAGATAGAGTATCTCGTAGCCCTTATCCTTTACAAGCTCTGTCTGTGGGAGCTGTTCGATACGTGCTGCACTTTCACCTGTAGCGTAGTAGATATACTTCTGATCCTCACGCATAGCAGTTACGTACTCATCAAGAGTTACAAGCTTCTGCTCGTTTGAAGATGTGAACAAGAGAAGGTCCTGAAGCTTTTCCTTGTTCATACCGTAATCGCTGTAAATACCGTATTTAAGCTGAAGACCGAATGCCTTCCAGAACTCCTCATACTTCTCACGCTCGTTCTTGAGCATCTTTTTAAGCTCGTTGCTGATAGTCTTTTCGATGCTCTTTGCTATCACTTTGAGCTGCTTATCGTGCTGGAGCATCTCACGGGAGATATTCAGTGAAAGGTCTTCAGAATCTACAAGTCCCTTTACAAAGCTGAAATAATCCGGAAGAAGGTCGGAGCATTTATCCATGATAAGTACGCCGTTTGAATAGAGCTGAAGTCCCTTTTCGTACTCCTTAGAGTAGAAGTCAAACGGAGCTTTTGCCGGTATATAGAGAAGTGCATTATATGCAGGCATCTCGTTGCTTATGTGAGCATATTTGAGGGGCTCATTATAGTCATAGAACTTTTCAACATAGAAGTGTTTATAGTCCTCTTCTTTGAGCTCTGTCTTATTTTTCTTCCAGAGAGGAACCATACTGTTGAGTGTCTCAACTTCGATATAATCCTCATATTCAAGAGGCTTCTTAGCTTCCTTGTCCTCCTCGGACTGCTCCTTCGGACGGCTGTGAGTACACTCCATTTTGATAGGGAAGCGGATGTAATCGGAATACTTCTTGATAAGTGATTTCAGTCTGTACTGGTCGAGGAATTCAGTGTAATTTTCGTCATCAGTATCTTCAAGAAGTTCGAGTATTATCTCAGTACCTGCTGACTTCTTATCAGCCTCTGAGATAGTATATCCGTCGATACCCTCAGACTCCCACTGATAAGCCTTGTCGCTGCCGTAAGCCTTTGATATTACAGTTACCTTCTTAGCGACCATGAATGCTGAATAGAATCCGACACCAAACTGTCCGATTATCTGATTGTCTTCTTCGAGCTTATTCTCGTTTTTGAATTTAAATGAACCGCTGTTAGCGATAGTACCAAGGTTATTTTCAAGTTCTTCAGCAGTCATACCGATACCGTTATCGGATATTTTAAGAGTACGTGCATCTTTATCAGCTGATATCCAGATAGCAAAATCGTCTTTGTTAAGACCTACTTTATCATCTGTAAGAGATTTGAAATAGAGCTTGTCGATAGCATCACTTGCATTGGAGATAAGCTCTCTGAGGAATATCTCTTTATGTGTATAGATAGAGTGTATCATCATTTCGAGGAGTCTTTTAGACTCGGCTTTGAACTGCTTTGTTTCCATTTATAACATCTCCATAGTAGTTTTAGCACTCTCCGTCTTAGAGTGCTAAATATAGTATATAACTTTAGCACAAGAAAATCAAGAGGGAATAGAAATGTTTACAATTTGTTCACAATTTGAGCGAATAAAAAAGAGACGAATAATCGTCTCTTTTCAGCTTATCATAACATTTTTGTTTTATATAGCATCCAAAGAAGCTCGACAGCACCGATACATATAAATATCAGCATAGTTCTCATGGAAGGCTTTTTGATTTTGAATCTTGTGATAAATGCGACAGCTATTATAAGCAAAGCTGTTCCGTAAACTAAAGGGAATTTATCTATTCCGATGTCCTTATGGAAGCTGTATATAACCGGAAGTATCAGAGCGACACTGGTTACGGGAAGACCCTCGTAGGTTTTCCGGACTTCATCAGTTTTTTTCTGTCTGTCCTCTTCCATAACGTTGAAATAAGCAAGACGAATCACCGCACACAGTGGAAATACCACAAGTATCGGTATATCTTCCCAGTCTCTCATGCCGATAGAGTATCCTATGACGGACGGCAGAAGACCAAAGCATATAGCATCACAGAGTGAATCTATCTGTATGCCGAATTTTTTTTCATTATCCGTTCTGTCCTTTTTGGTACGTGCAACCTTGCCGTCGAACATATCGCAAAGTCCGGATATCATCAGGCAGATTATTGCGTATTCAGGATGCGGATGAGAGTCGTTCACACCGAGGGCAAAAAACATACCCATAACAGATGAAACAAGACTCATATATGTAAGGATAACTGTATAGTTATAGTAACCTATCATTATTTAGACCCCTTTTGTCAGTAGGTAGATAATAAATATTATATCATAATATCGGACAAGTTTCAAGCTTTTTTTTAAATTTCAGCAATTTATAGCATAATTTTTATGGAAAGATACGTTTTTAACAATATACTTTGGATAAAAGAGATATTTGTTTAACAGGAGCAAACAATTTTGCAAAAAAATATTTTGGGGAAGAACAATTTCTCAGAAAAGTTCTTCCCCGATAATAAACATATTCTTTTATTCCTGATTAGTTTTGCGAGCAAGCATTGCGAGGGTGATAGAGATATTTTCGTTATGAATGGCGATACCTGCGGGAGCGGTCAGGTAAATGGGAGCGAAATTAAGTATATATTTTATACCGGCTTCTGCCATTTCGTTACACACTTCCTGAGCAGCTGATTCAGGTACAGTTATTATACCTATATGGATATTTTTATTCTGACAAAATTCTCTTAGCATAGAAACGTTCAATATAGGTTTGCCATTTATCTCAGTCCCCACAAGTTTTTCATCGCAGTCGAAACCGCAAACGACATCAAAGCCATAGTCAGCAAAGCTTTTATTTTCGAGCATAGCTCTGCCGAAATTGCCCATACCTACGACTACAACTCCGTCATGATTGGCGAAACCGAGAAATTTTCCGATATCGCCTATAAGCTCATTTGTAACATATCCCACTTTAGGTCTGCCGCCCTGAGAGACAGATGCGAGGTCTTTTCTGACCTGAACGTCATTTAGTCCGAGGGCTTCTGCGATAGCTGTAGCGGAGATATTTCCGTTTTTTCTGCTTTCGGGCAGGGAAGTGAGGTAATTGAAGTACAAAGGGAGTCTGGAAAGAGTCTGTGAGGTAATATTTTTATTCATGACATCCCTCCGTTCGGGCATCACTTTTTCTGCATATATTCATCCATAGCTGCGGCTGCTTTTTTACCTGCACCCATAGCGAGGATAACAGTAGCAGCACCTGTAACAGCGTCACCGCCGGCATATACACCTTCCTTAGATGTAAGTCCGTCCTCGTCAGCTATTATGCCGCCCCATTTCTGAGTATCAAGGCCCTCTGTTGTGGACTTGATAAGCGGATTTGGAGAAGTACCGATAGACATAATTACGCAGTCTGCTTCGATCTCAACAAAAGCTCCCTCTTTTGGAACAGGCTTAGCTCTTCCGGAAGCGTCAGGTTCAGAGAGTTCCATTTCCTGACAGATAACGCTCTTTACCCAGCCGTCCTCAGTAGAAGTGATCTCTGTAGGATTTGTGAGGAACTTGAAGATGATACCTTCTTCTTTAGCGTGTTCTACTTCCTCAGCTCTTGCAGGAAGCTCATTTTCTGTACGTCTGTAAACGATGTATACTTCTGCACCGAGTCTCTTAGCACATCTTGCAGCGTCCATAGCAACGTTTCCGCCGCCGACTATAACTGCTTTTGTGCCAGCCTTTATAGGAGTTGAACTATCCGGCTTATAAGCCTTCATGAGGTTGATACGTGTGAGGAACTCGTTAGCGGAGTAAACTCCGTTGAGATTCTCGCCCGGAATATTCATAAATCTTGGAAGACCTGCACCAGAGCCGATAAATACGGACTCGAATCCTTCTTCCTTCATAAGTTCGTCTATAGAGATAGTTCTGCCGACAACTGTGTTAGTCTCTACATGAACGCCGAGAGCTTTAAGTCCCTCGATCTCTTTCTGGACTATAGTTTTTGGCAGACGGAATTCAGGTATACCGTAAGAAAGAACGCCTCCGGCAACGTGGAGAGCCTCAAATACAGTTACATCGTAGCCCTTCTTAGCGAGGTCGCCTGCACAGGCAAGACCGGAAGGACCTGAACCGATAACAGCAGCCTTATGACCGTTTGAAGCCGGCTTTTCAACTTCTGTTTCCGGCTGAGCGTTATGCCAGTCAGCAACAAATCTTTCAAGACGTCCGATAGCTACAGGCTCGCCCTTTTTGCCTCTTACGCACTTGGATTCGCACTGAGTCTCCTGTGGACATACTCTTCCGCATACAGCAGGAAGTGAGCTTGACTGTGTTATAACTTTATAAGCACCTGCGAAGTCGCCCTCTGCAACTCTTGCGATAAATGCAGGTATATCTATCTGTACAGGACATCCTGTTGAGCATGGCTTAGCCTTGCATCCGAGACATCTTTTTGCTTCATCTATAGCCTGTTCCTCAGTGTAGCCGAGAGCTACCTCCTTGAAGTTCTTGTTTCTGACATCAGGAGCCTGTACAGGCATTTCATTTCTTGTAAGTGACATATTTGGCATCTCACTTTACCTCCTTCTTGAACAGATTGCAGGTGTCTTCATGAGCTTTACGCTCGAACTGTTTATACATTGCACCTCTTGCCATAGCCTCATCGAAATCGATAAGGTGACCGTCGAATTCAGGGCCGTCAACGCAGGCAAACTTTGTCTGACCGCCGACTGTAAGACGGCATCCGCCGCACATTCCTGTACCGTCGATCATTATTGGGTTCATAGAAGCAACTGTAGGTATTTCATACTCTTTTGTGAGACGACAGACGAACTTCATCATGATAAGCGGACCGATAGTGATAACACGGTCGTACTTCTCGCCGCTCTCGATGAGCTTTTTAAGAGCGTCTGTAACAAGACCCTTTTCGCCGGCTGTTCCGTCATCGGACATAAGCACGAACTTTGAGCTTGATGCCTTGAATTCATCTTCAAGAATAACGAGATCTTTATTTCTGAATCCGACAATTGAGTGTACCTCAACACCGAGCTCGTGGAGCTTCTTAGCTACAGGATAAGCGATAGCACATCCTACGCCGCCGCCTACAACTGCGACTTTTTTAAGTCCCTCAGTTTCAGTAGCTCTGCCGAGAGGACCTACAAAGTCCTGTAAGCAGTCGCCCTCATTGAGGTGATTGAGTTTTTCTGTAGTAGCACCTACTATCTGGAAGATGATAGTAATTGTACCTGCTTCACGGTCGAAATCAGCTATAGTAAGCGGGATACGCTCACCGTCAGCATCAGTTCTGAGGATAATGAACTGACCCGGTTCAGCCTTTTTAGCTACCTTCGGAGCGGCGATCTTCATCAGAGTTACAGTAGGGTTAAGACTTTTCTTTTCGAGTATTTCAAACATTGCCCATACCTTCCTTGCAATAGATTTGCAGTAAACCGCAGGTCGTCGCCCTTGACGAAAAACGGCACGTATACTGCTATGATATATTAATTATTATATCATATAAGCTTTTGTTGCACAAATATAACACCGGAATATCGATATTCCAGTATCGATATTGTAACACCGGAATGTGTCTGATGAATCAATAAAATAACGCTCATATCACGCATACATTTTGAACAGTAATGTAAATAATAAAAGACAGGCGGAGTTCACCGCCTGTCTTTAAGGTGCATATACTGCACTCTCATATTCTGTTTTGGAATACTTCTATTCCTTTTTGAATATTACTTATATTCAGCAAAAGCAGCTTCGTTACGTACTTCATAAAGCTTATTCACCAATTGCAGCTCCTTATCAGAAAGCTTATGACCGTTGGTATAAACAAGCATATCCTTGAAGCTATTGTCCGGGAAGGAACATTTTCTCTGCACAAGACCGTATTTTCCGCAAAGGCTCTCCGGCACAGGAGAATCGAGCATAAATGCCTGAGGTACGGTAAGAAGGAAGTCCAGCGAGCTTCCACGGTCGTACATACACACTCTCTTAACAGGTACATCTGCCGGACGATTCTCAGCAAAGAGCTTCTCAACTGCTCCGGAAACGTAAGGCACAGCATCGTCGCCCTGACAAAGCTCGATATACTGGGATGAAAGGTCGGCATATCTTATTTCTTCGTCCTCTGCAACAGGGTGCTCAGCGGACATTACTGCGAGCATTTCGTACTCCCATAGGAGCTTGCCGTCGAGATTTTTTTCAGCAAGGAAGTCCGAGAAATACTTCTCGTGTGCGGTATTATAGCGGATTATTCCGAAATCATAGCCGTTCTCACGGACGTTCTCTATTGAACGAAGAGAGTTTGTCTCGCAGAAATAAAGCTCCATATCATCAGCAGAGTCCATAGTGGAAATGTACTCTGAAAAAGCTTTGGAAATATAGCCGGCACGAGGCACAGATATACGAAGCTTACGATTCTGATTCTTATCCGGAGCGTGGATAGCCTCCATATTATCTATCTGCATAAGTATCTGCTTGGCATATCCGAGAAATTTAATGCCCTGATCTGTCGGGATAACTCCCTTTGATGTACGGCGAAAAATTGTTATACCAAGAGTATTTTCAAGCTCTTTTATCGCCTTGCTCAGATTGGGCTGAGCCATGTATAGATTCTCAGCAGCCTGCGTTATGGAGCGAGTTTTTTCTATCTCCACAGCATATTTAAAGTGTAGGGTGTTCATGGCTTAGTCCTCCTTGTATGATTATTTCTTCTTCACTTCTTCAAGTCTTATCTCACGTCTTTTTGGTGCTGAAGCGTTATTTTTTACTGGTTCAGGTCTGTGAAGTCTTACAGGTCTGCTCTGAGGAGCTCTATCCTCTGCTTTTACCTCAGTTTTTGGTTCTTCTTTAGATGCTTCACTTGCAGCAGCTTCCCCATTTGCCTGAGGCTGCACAGCTGTTTCGCCGTCCTCTATTCTGCGGATAGGCTTGCAGGGATTTCCTGCTGCCACGTATCCGGAAGGGATGTCTTTTGTCACCACGCTTCCGCCGCCGATAACTACATTATCACCGATAGTTACTCCCGGCATTACACAGACGTTTCCGCCTATCCAGACATTGCTTCCGACTTTTATCGGCTTTGCAAATTCAAGTCCCTGATTGCGGGTAGGGTAGTCAAGAGGGTGACCGGCGGTATAGAATCCGCAGTTTGGTCCGATAAATACGTTATCTCCGAAAATCACCTCTGCACAATCAAGTATCACAAGGTTGTGGTTGGAGTAGAAATTATCTCCCATTACAATGTTGTAGCCGTAGTCGCAGAAGAAATTAGCTTCTATCCACGTATTCTCGCCATGAAAAGCAATAAGTCTGTCGAGAAGTCTGTCTCTTTTCTGGAAATCGTTGTAAGGAACTGCATTGTACTCTGCACAGAGCTTCTTTGCGGCTATTCGCTCAGCAAAAAGCTCACGGTCGTTGCCGTTATACAGTTCACCTGCCTGTTGTTTTTCTTTTTCGGTCATATCAAACCCTCCTTATGTGTATATGTTGTTTATTCAGCGAAAAGAAGTGAAAAAGCTATCCACATTACAATAGCATACACTAAGGTCTCTCGTATTTTTTTGCCTAAAGTATATTTTACTTCTTCATGTGTTTCCGAATTATAACTTGGAGCAATTCCCAGCCAGAGTTTAAGGAGACCAGAAGCAATGAGAACTCCAAGAAAACCAAAGAATAGATTTCTGAATATATTTATACGTGCTAATAACAAGCTTACACCCATTCCAATAGCAGCTACGACACTTATCTTCGACGATATTATATCAAATATGTTTTTTGGTTTTTCGTCCGGTAAAGGTTCTTCACCATTGTTTCTGCGTCTTTCGTCTACGAGCATCTCCTTAGTAACAGTGATAGGTGCATCGACATCTTCACCTTTATATGCTCTTTCAGCTTTTATTCTTTTATAGATAGATTCAAGTTCTTCGTTATAATCTTCATAGTCCCAATCATCGCACATATCATTTTCTCCATTTTTAAATTCATATCATCATTCATTATCCTCAGTTTCTCAGGACTTGCTTCCGCCAACGCTGAGTATCTCGTCCTGCTGTACAGACTTTTCTTCGGTCATTAAAAACCATCCTATCTGCTGAAACTTCAGTCTATCAAAGATATTTTTTAAAATAAAAAACAATTAAAATAACAGCAGAACCTATTAAAGCTTCAGCTAATAGTTCTTTTAGCTCTTCTTTCTTTTTTGCAAAAACAGACTCCTCATAGAATTTCTCCGGTGAATCCGGATCAATCCCGATAATAGAAATTTCATATAAGAGTTCATCTGTAGTTATTGAAAAACTGTATTCCTCATCATTATACCTATATGTGTACACTCTTTCTCCTGCATATACCGGATGTTCTGGGAGCATTTTATACGTTGAAAGATCTGATAATTCAGGTTTTATAGGATACATACAGCGTTTTTCACGTCTATGGATCTCTATCAATTTTAATACAATACTTAATATAGGATTAAAAATTAATGTCACCCAAAACAGAATTATCATAATGGGAAAAAGATCCTGATTTGTTTCTTTTACGATACTTTGGTTATCAATAGCCTCCAGTGTAATAGCAGCACTCATTATACCTAACATATAGAAAAATATTGTTAGCAAAAATGTTGAATCAGCTATTAAACCGGCGATAATAAAAATTAGTGAAAAGCCAAACCCGACAACACCAAAAACAAATTTCAGCGGTAAAAATGCACCTATAAGCATTGCTATAACCATTGCTGCAAATATAAAAAGCACTAAATATGATAAAAATTTGTTTGCTTTTGTTTTGGCTTTTTTAGTTTTATCTGATTCTTCTATAATCTTTTTCGCCGTAGGTAAATTTAAATTCATAGCCCTGTTTTTCCCCTTAAAAAACTCCTATTATCATTATAAAACCTGATCTTCTCAGGACTTGCTTCCCTTAGCCCCGAAGCTTCCGCCCATAGAGAGGATATTAGTCTCGAATGTATAGCTTATCTTCTCGCCCTGTCTGTAGCGTTTGAGTGCGAGCTGTATCATACGTTCAAGAAGCTCTGCGTACTTTACTCCCTTAGGCTCCCAGAGGTAGAATGCGAGTGAGCCGGGGATAGTATTTATCTCATTTATGTATATCTTATCTGTAGCCTTATCGAGCATGAAGTCGATACGTGTAACGCCGTTGCATCCGAGGTAGCGGAAAGCGTCAACAGCAGTCTTTCTTACGAAATCCTCCTGCTCCTTAGTTATCTCAGCAGGTATCTTTCTTTTCAGAGTAGCCATGCCCTTGCTTCCGCCGGACTTGCCTCCGCCAACGTACTTGTCCTTGTAGCTGAGTATCTCGTCCTGCTGAACAGGCTCTTCGCATACAGAAGCCTCTGCGGACTCGCTGTCTCCGACAACTGAGCAGTTTATCTCTTTGAGCTGTACAACAGCAGGCTCAACGAGGATACGGTCAGCGAACTCGAAAGCCTCCTCAATGGACTTTATAAGACCGTCACGGTCGCTTGCCTTTGAGATACCAACGCTTGAACCGAGGTTTATCGGCTTAACTATAACAGGGTATGGGAACTTAGCCTCTACCTGAGAGATCATATCGTCCATTTTATCGAGGTCGAAGGACGCAAAACGACAGCAGTCAAGTACCGGGAAGCCTGCGTCTTTAAGGAGTATCTTCATTACGAATTTATCCATACCAACAGCAGAAGCAAGTACGTCACATCCTACATATGGTATATCAAGAGTCTGTAAATAGCCCTGAAGAGCACCGTCCTCAACGTTTGTTCCGTGAACTATAGGGAATGCAACATCAACGTCTGATATGAGATTAGAACCGAACTTCTTCATCTTCTGACGAATGAGCTGTACCTTGCCCTCGCTTCTTACGAATACGCACTCTGTACACTCTTTGAGGAGTGCAGGGATGTCCTTGAAGCTGTTTATATCGAACAGCTTTTCACCTGTAAAGAATTCATTTCCTTTAGTCATATAAACAGGGATTATATTGTATTTTTCCTTGTTCATGCTTGCCATAGCCTGAACAGCTGAGATAACTGATACTTCATGCTCAACGCTTTTACCGCCGAAAAGCACTGCAAGATTGATCTTCATAATGAATTTGCTCCTTTAAAATATATTTTATATGTAAATGCAGGGCACTCAGTGCCCTGAAGTCCTATCAATAATTATCAGGAAGGTCGTTTTCGAGAAGGACTATCTTCTTCTTTGAAGTCTGATATGCCTGAACTTTAGCAAGAGCCTCGTTCAGAGAATCAGCAACGAATACCTGCTCCATGTTATAGCCTGCGTCCTTGATACCATTATATATAGGTACAGTCTGATTTTTGCCAACGAGCACGATGTAATCGCAGGCTTTTGCAGCCTCCTGACCGAACTCATAGTTCAGCTCTTCCTGCTTTGCTCCAAGCTCAACCATTCCCGGAGTTACCAGTATACGGCAGGCATCGAAAAGTCCGAGGACGTTAAGTGCCGCACGGCAACCATTAGGGTTGGAGTTGTATGCATCGTCGATATAAGTCATATTTCCGCCCTTATCAAGAAGCTGAAGTCTGTGAGGTACAGCAGCTATTCTCTTTACAGGCAGTGATAGTTTTTCAAGAGCAATGCCAAGTCCGTGACAGTATGCAATAGCTCCGAGAACATTCTGCACGTTGTGCTCGCCAAGAAGCTTCATACTATAGCGGAAGCTTTCACCATTCGGAGTTGTGACTGTAAATTCAGTACCTCTGTCGGAAACGCTTATGTCTGTAGCACGATAGTCGTTGCCCTCCTGCAAGCCGTAGAGTACAGCATTTTTGTACTCCGGAGCTTTCTTGCGGATAAGCTCGTTGTCGCCGTTGAGGTATATTTTTCCGCCGGCAGCCTGAACGCTGTCAGCAAGCTCGAATTTTGTGTTGAGTACATTATCGATAGAGCCGAAAGTCTCAAGATGCTGAGGACCTACGGAAGTTATGATACCGTCGTGCGGATGAGCTATATCGCAGAGCTCCTTTATTTCGTGAACACGTCTTGCTCCCATTTCGCAGATGAAATATTCATGAGTAGGTCTGAGGTCACGGCGGACTGTTATGGTAACTCCCATAGGAGTGTTGAAGCTCTCAGGAGTTTTAAGTGTCTCATACTGTGAGCCGAGAAGCTCGCTGAGATAGAACTTCATACTTGTCTTGCCGTAGCTTCCTGTGATGCCTATTTTGTGAAGGTCAGGCATCTCGCTGAGTATCCTTTTAGCGTCATTGATGTACCAGTTCTGCACTGATTTTTCAATAGGCTTGTTGATGATATTTGAAAGCGGTACAAGTATCGGAGTGAGATAAAGTCCGAGATTAACTATAATGAACGGCATATTTGACCAGAATCTGAGCTGTTTTTCCGCATCGCCGTTTGTTTTGATAACATGGACTGTTCCTGCTGAGAAGAAAGCTCCCACAAAAATAAGTATGATGAGTATGCTGAATGTTATCATCATACGCTTCATTCTTGCGGTATATACCAGCGGCTTTTTGAACTTTTTGCCCGGTTTATTGGCGATAATAAGTCCGATATTCACCAATGTCATAACAGCAAGACATATAATTGTAGCTGTACCTACGCTTGAATAATAAGCCGGGTCATCTAAAACCTGCTTGCCAACAGGGTCACTTGTATGTCTTACAGGGTAGAGAAAAGACACAAACACCGTCAGCAGAAGCATGAGTATATTTGGAATATAGCGTTTTTTGTTCTTTTTCATCCACCACGAATGCTCCGGAGTCTTATATCCGTTCAGCTGTAACATATGGAACTCTCTTAGTCCGCAGAAGATCACCGCTGCAAGTGCAACGGCTGAGTAAATGCAGAATGTTGCGATATTCATTAATTATCTCCTTATATTAATGTATGATTATTCATCTATCTTCATGAAAGAGCACATTACTCTGTTAAATATGAACTGCTGTTCAAGGAAGGAGTAATGTCCGGCATTTTCGAGCTTTACAAGTCCTGCATCCGGTATGAGCTTCTCCATTTTTTCGCCGTCAGAAAGGGGAGTTGCAGTATCGTTCACGCCCCATACAAGAAGTGTAGGACATTTTATATTCGGCAGATAAGGTTCAAGGTCTTCATTTACTACCTTTACCATTACCTGTCTCATCATAGGCGATGCAGCAGCATAGTCCGCACTTCCCATTTTCTTGCGGAAATTCTCCAGTGCGTCCGGAGCTAATTTCTGCATGAGTTTGGTTGAAAGAAATGCCTTGCCGAGCTTGTAATAGCGTGTTCTCCAGCTTTTTTTGTTCGACTTAGGAGGCATTATTCCTGCACTGTCCACAAGTATGACCTTTGTCACCTTGAACGGAAGTTCACTCAGACTATGCATTTTTATAATGACTCTGCCGCCGAATGAGTGTCCCAGAAGCATTACCTCTTTGGTATCATATTCTTTTATAAAGTCTATGACGAACTGTACATAGTCACCTACGTCCCACGCAGTTTTAGGCTCTTCGCTCTCACCGAATCCCGGCATATCCATTGCGACTACCTTGTATTTCTTTGAGAGAAGGTCTATCATATTCGCAAAAAGCTTGATATTACTTCCCCACCCATGAAGCAGTACTATAAGGTCGCCTTCGCCTTTTTCCTCGTAGTTTATTTTTAATCCGTTTATCGTTTTGTTCAATTCAATTATCTCCATATCTATAATTGTTGTCATGTGCAAATGCACATACACATTTCATTATATCATGGTGTCTGAACATTGTCAATTGTTCAAACAGAAAAATATAGCCTGTCTGCCCGGCAAGTCCTTGTTATATTTGCAAATTTCAGCAGAAAACTCCATGCCTTTTTGATTCAGGCTCGGTGAGAAAAGATATTATCGAGGGAAAACCTTTTAAAAAAAGGAGCTCCTCAAACTCATTCCTAAAACTTCCGGCTTCATTTTTTCCCAGATAGGGTACTCAAAAAACAAAAAACTCCCACAGTAAATATACTGCGGGAGTACCCTATCTGGGAAAAAATCATTCTGAAAGTCTTTGGAAAGGGGTTCGGGGAAGAACCTTTCTTCAGAAAGGTTTGCCCCGATAAAATGTACCTTTTCCCACTGAGCCTGAATATAAAAAGCATTAAAATTCAGCTCTGAACATTACTACGGATATATTATCCTTTTCTTTTCTTATTTTCACCAATTCTATGAGCTTACGCATTTTAGCCATCATAGTAATGCGATTTGACGCTATATCCGGAGCAAGGTCCTCATAAATATCATCATCAGTGAGAACATGACGGAAACCGTCGGAACACACCATATAGTTTGTACCGCTTTCTATATTTCCGAATCTTATATCAGGATTTACGTCACCCTGAACTCCTATACACTGAGTAAGAGCATTTCTTCTGGGGTCTTTTTTGGCTTGTGCCGGAGTCATATTTCCACGTTTTACCTCACGGTTGACGAAAGTATGGTCTTCTGTAAGCTGAACAAGCCTGTATGACAGCTTATACATACGTGTATCGCCCACATGAAAAGTCATCATCTGATTATTTACAGCGATGATACCGGTCGCAGTAGTACCAAGCTGAATATTATTCCTTTTACCATAATTTATCAGCTTAGTGTTCAGCTTTTTGATACGCTCCCTTACTGCTTTTCCAGCCTTTTCCCAGTTCCAGAATTCGATCTCACGAGGAAAATCCTTTTCAAACCAATCCGAAAAGCTTTTGGTCACAACAGCACTTGCAAACTCACCTCTTGAAAGTCCGCCCATACCGTCGCAAACCATTGCCAATGCAGCTTTTCCATGTTCAAAATTGGCAGTTTTTATGCACACACTATCCTGATTTATATTTCTTGCTATACCGACATCAGTATCGGCAGCTACGATATATTCCATACTTCCCCCCTTGTGGGTAAAATGAACTGTACGAAGCAGTTCATTTACTCCTCAATAAAATCAAATTCCTCATTTGAAAGTCTCAGGATGTCACCGTTGCGGAGTCTTATTTCAGTCTGCACAGGTATCGGTGAACCATTAACAAATGTTCTGTTTGTCGAGTTATTATCAACAACGTAATATCCGTCAGTTCTGCGGTAAATAGTCGCATGGAAACGGCTTACGGTGCGGTTATTAGTGACGCAGTAGTCCACTCTTGCTCTTTCCTTGCCAATGGTGAATACGTGCTTTGTGATTATGGCAGTTTCCTTGTTGGAGCGGCGGATAAGCTTTGCTGTAGGAAGGTCAGCCATAGTACTTCTGCTGTAATCGTTGAGCACGACAGTACCCTCATCCTCAGCACCGAACTGTTCTGCATAGCTGAATGAAGGCTTTTCAGGAGCAGCTTCCATTACAGGCTTTTTCTCTTCTTTAACGGGCTCAGGCTTCTTTTCCTCAACCTTTGGAATCTCTTTAACATTTTCCATTGCCTTGTCAGGAGCTTTTTCTTCCTTGACCGGCTCGGACTTCTTCTCCTCTGCCTTTGGTACTTCCGGAGCTTTTTCAACAGGAGCTTCAACAGTCAGTTTGTGTTCAGCATTTTTCTTAGCTGAAACTGCTTTGACCTTAACGTGCTTTATAACGACCTTTCGACCGTGTTTCTTCTCCTCGACCTTTGGAGCTTCCGGAGCTTTTTCTTCCTTAACCGGCTCGGACTTCTTCTCCTCGACCTTTGGTGTTTCCGGAGTCTTTTCTTCCTTGACCGGCTCGGACTTCTTCTCCTCTACCTTTGGTGCTTCCGGAGTCTTTTCTTCCTTGATTGGCTCGGACTTCTTCTCCTCTGCCTTTGGCGTTTCCGGAGCTTTTTCTTCCTTGACCGGCTCGGACTTCTTTTCCTCGACCTTTGGAGCTTCCGGAGTCTTTTCTTCCTTGACCGGCTCGGACTTCTTTTCCTCTGCCTTTGGTGCTTCCGGAGCTTTTTCTTCCTTAACTGGCTCGGACTTCTTTTCCTCGACCTTTGGAGCTTCCGGAGTCTTTTCTTCCTTAACT
>JAFYGE010000006.1 GCA_017543335.1 Ruminococcus sp. | reverse complement strand
GGTATTTGTTTCAGCACTTTACTTATTTACGCTTTTTATTTTACGTCATAACGCACAGGAAAAATATTATAATTTGTTGCAAATGCCACTTTTCAGCAAAGGAAATATATGGTATAATTATCCTGTAATCAATTGCAAATACTATGAAATGAGGTATATACCAATGAACAAAATTACAAACGACATTTACTATATCGGCGTCAACGATCACCAGATCGACCTCTTTGAAGGACAGTATGATGTTCCTAACGGAATGGCTTACAACTCCTATGTGATCCTGGATGAGAAGATCGCTGTGTTCGATACAGTTGACCAGAACTTCACAGAACAGTGGCTCGGAAACCTTAAGGAAGTCCTCGGTGACCGCAAGCCGGATTACCTCATCGTGCAGCATATGGAGCCTGACCACTCCGCAAACATCCTCAGCTTTATAAAGGCTTACCCCGATACAAAGATCGTCGGCAATGCCAAGACATTCACAATGATGTCCAATTTCTTTGAGGGGCTTGACCTCGGCAGCAATAAGCTGGAAGTCAAGGATGGAGACAAGCTCTCTCTCGGAAGCCATGAGCTGAATTTTGTTTTTGCTCCCATGGTACACTGGCCCGAGGTAATGTTCACCTACGATTCAACTGACAAGGTTCTCTTCTCCGCTGACGCTTTCGGAAAGTTCGGCGCACTTGATGTTGATGAAGACTGGGCTTGTGAGGCTCGCCGCTACTACTTCGGCATAGTTGGCAAGTACGGCGTTCAGGTACAGGCTGTCCTCAAGAAGGCTGCTGCACTTGATATCCAGACAATTTGTCCTCTCCATGGACCTATCCTCAAGGAGGATCTGGGATACTATCTCGGCCTCTATAATACATGGTCATCCTACGGAGTTGAGAGCGAGGGATTATTCATCGCCTATACTTCCGTTTACGGCAACACAAAGAAGGCTGCTGAAATGCTCAGAGACAAGCTCCTTGAAAAGGGCTGCCCCAAGGTTGCTATCGCTGACCTTGCCCGTGAGGATATGGCTGAATCTGTTGAGGACGCTTTCCGCTACGGTAAGCTTGTAATTGCTACAACTACCTACAATGCTGATATTTTCCCATTCATGAAGCACTTCATACTCGACCTCACTGAGAGAAACTACCAGAACCGTACCATTGGTATCATTGAGAACGGAAGCTGGGCTCCTACAGCAGCCAAGGTCATCAAAGGTATGTTCGAGAAGTCAAAGAACATCACATGGACAGACACAACTGTTACTATAAAGTCAGCAGTGAAGTCTGAGAACATCGCTCAGATCGAAGCTCTCGCTGATGAACTTATGAAATAATTTTCCCCCCCGAAAGGAGGAACAATATGAAAATTACCCTCAACCCTGATAAGGAAGTTGTTGCAAGAGTCAAGGAAGGCCTTAAAATGAAGGACGGATACTGTCCCTGCCGCCTTGCTAAGACTCCGGAAAATAAATGTATGTGCAAGGAGTTCCGTGACCAGATCGCTGATCCGGATTTTGAGGGATTCTGCCACTGTATGCTTTACTATAAATCAAAGGAGGACTAATATGAACGAGATCGAGATCACCAAGGAAAATTTCGATGATGAGGTCAGAAATTACAGGGGTATGCCTGTACTGCTTGACTTCTGGGCAAGCTGGTGCGGACCATGCATGATGCTCTCACCTATCATTGAAGAGATCGCTGATGAGTACGACGGTAAGATAAAGGTGGGCAAAGTAAATGTTGATGAACAGCCTGAGCTTGCTGCCGCTTTCAAAGTAGAAAGCATCCCCCTCGTAGTCGTAGTAAAGGACGGAGCTATTACAGCTGGTGCTATGGGGTATCGTCCCAAGGAAGAGATACTGGCTCTCCTCGATAAATAATGACAAGAACCGGAGCATTGCTCCGGTTTTTTCTTGACATATACTTTATGTTATGATATAATTGAGAAAATATTTTTCAGGAGGTATTATCATGAACATAAGAAGATTCACCATTTCCGACGCACAGGAAACTGCTGCTATGATCGCTAAAACTCTTCGTATCAGCAATGTAAAGGATTATACTCCTGAAATGATGGAGGAATGTGTCCGCTCACTCAGTTCGGAGAACCTTATAGAACGTGCCGGCTGGCTGCATTTCTATGTTGTCGAGAATGATAACAGGATAATCGGCTGCGGCGGTATCGGTCCGTACTGGGGAAAAGCTGACGAGAGCAGTCTTTTCACTATTTTTGTTGATCCGGAATGTCAGGGAAAAGGTATCGGCAGAGCTATTATAAATACCCTCGAACAGGATGAATTCTACCTGAGAGCTAAGCGTGTCGAGATTCCCTCCTCTATAACAGCTGTGAATTTCTATAAGAAATTCGGCTACGACCATAAGCCCGGATTTGAAGAACCGGATGAGGAAAATATATACCGGCTCGAAAAATTCAGATAAAAAAGACAGCTCCCGCTGACTTTTTGATTACACTTATATATTTGCGGCATAATATTACTGAGGTGATACTATGCTTGGATTTATTTTAGGCTCCATGTTCGGCGGCACTGTAGGAGTTTTTACCATGTGCCTTTGCAGGACTGCTTCTGATTCAGACGATTCCATAGGCAGGGATGGTCCGGATCAAAAGAATATATATACCAATATAAAATAAACATATAGTAATAACGAAGTTAAAATTTAAAAAATGTAGTATTTTTTAAGGTTATTTTAAGAAAAGTACTCCATAATATACTTGAATAGAATATGTGTGTGAAAATTACAGATGAAAAGGAGGTTAGTCAATGTTAATTCTTATAATAGGAATCATTGTAAGCGGTGCTGCGGCAACATTGTCAATATGTATGTGCAAAGCTGCTTCGTGGGCTGATAATATAAAAACAGTTTCAGACACCACACTAAAATGAATTCTTCCAATCTCTATACCTGTATAAACAAGCTCCTGATTAGCACTCGGGAGCTTGTTTCTTTTTACACATAAGAAAATCGCAGCATCTTTATAGATGCTGCGATCTGTTTATCACTTCTTTTCAGGAACCTTTATAATATCCTTGCGCATATAAGGCTGAAGTGCCTTAGGAATACGAATTGAACCATCCTCATTGAGGTTATTTTCAAGGAATGCAATGAGCATTCTCGGAGGTGCAACAACTGTATTATTAAGTGTATGTGCAAAGTACTTGTTTCCGTCAGAACCCTTTACTCTGATTCCAAGACGGCGAGCCTGTGCGTCACCAAGATTTGAGCAGCTTCCAACCTCGAAGTACTTCTTCTGTCTGGGAGACCATGCCTCAACGTCAAGGCTCTTTACCTTCAGGTCAGCAAGATCGCCTGAACAGCACTCAAGTGTGCGTACAGGAATATCAAGTGTACGGAAGAACTCTACTGTGTAGCTGTAGAGCTTCTCGAACCAATCCATAGACTCCTCAGGCTTGCAGACAACGATCATTTCCTGCTTCTCAAACTGGTGGATACGGTAAACTCCCCTCTCCTCGATGCCGTGAGCACCAACTTCCTTACGGAAGCAAGGTGAATAGCTGGTAAGAGTCTTAGGAAGCTCGTCCTCAGGAATGATAGTGTCAATGAACTTACCTATCATAGAGTGCTCAGATGTACCGATAAGATAGAGATCCTCGCCCTCGATCTTGTACATCATTCCTTCCATTTCTGCAAAGCTCATAACTCCTGTAACAACATCGCTTCTTATCATGAAAGGCGGGATATAGTAAGTAAATCCCTTATCGATCATGAAGTCTCTTGCGTAGGAGAGAATACAGCTCTGGAGCTGTGCAATGTCTCCGCAGAGGTAATAGAAACCATTTCCGCTGGTCTTTCTTGCACTGTCAAGATCAATTCCGTTTACCTTTTCCATTATATCAACGTGGTAGGGAACCTCAAAATCCGGAACAGCAGGCTCTCCAAAACGCTCTACTTCAACATTTTCGGAGTCATCCTTTCCTATCGGAACGCTGTCATCGATAATGTTAGGGATAACCAGCATTCTCTCACGGATATCAGCCTCTGTCTTTACCTCAAGCTGTTCAAGCTCTTCAAGCTTCTTACCGATCTCAGCGACCTCAGCCTTTACCTTTTCAGCCTCGTCCTTCTGGCCGTTCTTCATAAGACCGCCGATCTCTTTGCTCTTGACATTTCTCATATTTCTGAGATTATCACATTCAAGCTTAGTCTCTCTGAACTTCTTATCAAGCTCTATAACCTCGTCAACAAGAGCTATTTTCTCATCCTGGAACTTCTTCTTGATGTTTTCCTTTACAAGCTCAGGATTGGTTCTTATCAGTTTAATGTCGATCATTTCAATTTACTCCTTTATTCTTCTTTTGCGAGCTTTTCTGCAAGCGCCGCAAGATCTTCTTTATCATAAAATTCAAGGATGAGCGCACCCTTGTTCTTTGCATAATCTACCTTGACTTTTCTGCCCAGTCTTTCGTTAAGTGAGATCTCCATCTCGACAAAATAGTTATCTATCCGCTTATCAGACTTCTCAGAAACTATATTTTCCGGCTCTGAGGATCTCTGTGCGGCTTTTTCTACCTGTCTTACGGTAAGACTGCCTTCCGAAGCCTTTATTGCAGTTGCGATCATTAGTTCTTCATTATCAAATCCCAGCAGCGCACGTCCATGACCTGCTGAAATATCACCTTTTTCGAGCATTTTCAGCACTCTTTCCGGCAGTGACAGAAGTCTTACTGCATTTGCGATAGCTGAACGTGAACGTCCGACCATTTTTGCCACCTGATCCTGAGTCATGCCGTAGTTTTCGATAAGTTCATTATATCCGGCAGCCTCTTCAATAGGATTGAGGTTTTCTCTCTGCAGATTTTCGATAATTGCTATCTGCATTGTCTCAACATCGCTGAGTTCTCTTATTGTTACAGGAACCTCGTCAAGGCCAAGCATACGGGCAGCTCTCCAGCGTCTTTCGCCGGCAACTATCTGATAGCCGCCGCTGCTGAGAGGTCTTACAAGTATAGGCTGAAGCATTCCATGCTCTCTTATAGAATCTGCGAGAGCTGTTATAGCCTCATCGCTGAAATTTTTTCTTGGCTGATCCCTGTTAGGTTCAAGCTCTGATGTCCGGAGCTTATTTTTTATCTGAACTTCATTTGAATTGTCATTGAGAAGACTGCCGAGTCCTCCCAGACCGGAATTCAACCCGCCTTTTGCCATGCTTTATCACTCCTCTTTCTTCTTTTTATTGAAGGTAAAAATACCTCTTCTCTTCTTTTTCGGAAGTTCAAGGGGTTCACCCAGGAGCTCATGGCCAAGCAGCTCATATGACTCCGCTCCCTTTGAAGTCCTGTCATAATACAGCACAGGCTTTCCGTACGAGGGAGCCTCTGAAATACGGACATTTCTCGGGATCTTTGTTTCAAACACCTTATCAGGGAAATATTTTTTCACTTCTTCAACAACATCATTTGCAATATTAAGTCTTCCGTCAAACATTGTGAAGAGAATTCCCTCTATTTCAAGAGCGGGATTATAGTTGCTCTTGACTATTTTAAATGTATTTACAAGCTGAGAAAGTCCCTCAAGAGCATAAAACTCCGCAAGCATAGGTATTATAATAGTGTTACAGGCTACAAGTCCGTTAAGGGTTATAGTTCCCAGTGCAGGAGGACAGTCTATAAACACATAGTCATAATCGTCTTTACAGGTGAGAAGCTGCATTTTGAGCCTGTTCAGGCGGTTTTCGTTATTAGCGAGTTCTATTTCACAGCCGGCAAGATCTTCGGTTGCAGGCAGGATCGCAACATTTTCAAATTCTGTATCTATAATTGCATCCTGAATGCGGATCTTTCCGGTAATAACATCATAGGTAGAAGCAGAAACGGATTTCTTTTTTATTCCGAATCCTGTTGTCGTATTGCCCTGAGGATCAGAGTCTACACAAAGCACTTTTTTGCCTCTTGAACCCAGATATGCGGACAGATTAACAACGGTAGTTGATTTTCCAACTCCGCCTTTCTGGTTGGCAACAGCTATAATTTTGCCCATGAAATCTTCCTTTCTTATTATTATACAACTATTATACCACTTTTAGACACGCTTGTAAATACGATTTGCGAAATATTTGGCATAAAAAATGTTTCACGTGAAACTTTTTTAATTGTTTCACGTGAAACATTCCATCAGACTTTATGCTGTATCGGTATTCTGACACGATATTCTATATAATTTTCACTCTGAATTTTTTTGGAATCAGCAGAGATCCCTGCTGCCTGCATTGTTTCTACAGCACGATTAATAGTGTTTACGAACATTTTAACATTTTGAAACACCTTTGAACGCTTCTTATAGCTTGCTTTGTCACGCTGGCAGCCAATATAGTCTTCAATAAGCTTTTCTGTTTTCTCAACATTCAGATTATTTGTTATTATTTTATCAAGTACAACAGATCTATCATCTGTACTTCCAAGCTTAAGCAAAGCTCTTGCGTGACGCTCTGTAAGTCCATACCTAACGATCAAATCACGCTGTTCTTCGGATAATCTGAGTAATCTCAGTTTATTTGCAACAGTACACTGAGCCTTTCCAAGCTGTGCAGCTGCCTCCTCCTGAGTCATTCCATAAAGAGTTATAAGCTTTTCAATCGCTGTTGCCTCTTCAAAAAAGGTAAGATCCTGTCTCTGAATATTCTCTACAAGAGCAAGAATTGCGGAATTTCTGTCGTTGATATCAAAAATAATGCATGGAACTTGTTCCATCCCGCATATTTGAGCAGCCCGAAGTCGGCGTTCTCCTGAAATAAGTTCATATGTATCACCAACTCTGCGGACAGATAAGGGCTGTAAAATGCCATTTGCCTTTATAGAATCAGCCAATGCGATCAGATCATCGGATTCAAAGCAAATTCTTGGCTGTTGGGAGTTTGGAGAAATCTTGTCAATATCGATATTCAAGACCTTTCCGATAGTT
>JAFYGE010000092.1 GCA_017543335.1 Ruminococcus sp. | reverse complement strand
CATCATCCATGTCGTCGTCATCGTCTTCATCCTCGTCATCATCTGCGTCAGCAGCATATGAAGATGAAGTACTTTTCTTTTTGCTTGTGCTTCCTTCGTCATCGTCTTCATCCTGTCCGCATGAAGCGAAAGCGGATGTGAGAACCATGCACATAGCGAGCAATGCAGCAAGTTTTCTTTTCATATCCATATCCTTTCTTTGAGAAAACGGCTTAAAACCGAATGAATCTCTAATATTATAACATTGTATAAAATAGAATGCAAGTAAATATTCAAAAAGTTTCCGGAATGTAACGTTTCCTTAATTTTAATGCTCTTTTTTTGTTTAAAGTGACCATAAATAGGCTCGTTTTTAAGTTGTATAAAGATGATTATAGATATTGACGGTTTGTAATAAATGTGGTATAATATGAGCAAACGTGCATATGAGGTGACGATGCTATGGAGTTTTTTGCGGTGCTGGCGGTTGTGATAATAATTTGCGTCATACTTGGCGTAAGTACAAGCACTATCATAGTGGGGCTGCTTATACTGGCTGGACTGATAATCGCTTCCTGTATGTTTATGTTCCTGTTTGCAGTTTCAAGACTTCTGCGGTCTGAAAAAAAGGAAGCTGTTTTTGATAAGGTAGATAAGCCGGAAAACAGCCGCTTCCGGAGTGCATATTACATTGTGGACGGCAGAGAATACAAATGTATATTTCCGAGCGAACCTAAAGGAATGTACAAAAAGGAAAAGAAGTGTCACGTTTATCTGCACAGCAAAACGGGTACACTATTTGACAGATATGCGATGATTACCTGCGTTCTGGGAACTTTTATCAGTGTGGGACTTGTCGCAGGTATACTGTGTTTTATATACATATTATTTGGTATTTAATGAGGAGGAAAAAATGGACGGAAACGGATGTATTCACGACGATGTTGTAAAAAAGGTTGCGGCTGAGATGCCGGACATCGATAAGCTTTACGAGACTGCTGAATTGCTCAAAGTATTCGGAGACAGCACAAGAATAAGAATAATCGCAGCACTCTGCAAAAGCGAGATGTGTGTCTGTGATATAGCAAGTCTTCTGGAGATGACTCAGTCTGCTATATCTCATCAGTTGAGAGTGCTCAAACAGGCGAGACTCGTAAGTTCAAGAAGGGACGGCAAGACTATCTATTACTCCCTTTGCGATGACCATGTTGAGACTATATACAGCTATGCTCTTGAGCACGTTATGGAGTGAGCATGAAGTACTTTGATTTTCATACCCACGCATTTACTGATAAACTTGCAGAAAGAGCTATGGCTGGACTTGCTGATACAAGCGGTATCGTACCTGCGACTGACGGCACTTTGTCCGGACTTAAAAGGCTTATGGAAAAAAGAGGAGTAGACCGTGCTATGCTGCTTCCTATCGCTACAAAGCCTTCTCAGCAGACTGATATAAACAACTGGGCGAAAAGTGTAATGGGTGACGGCATATTTGCCTTTGGCTCTGTTCATCCGGAAGCAGAGGACAAGCTTGAAGAAGCTGAGAGGATAAGTTCACTTGGACTTTTCGGAATAAAATTTCACCCTGAGTATCAGTTTTTTGCTCCGGATGATGAAAAAATGTTCCCGTTGTATGAAAAAATGTCCGAGCTCGGACTTATAGCCGTGTTTCACGGCGGCTGGGACCCCTATGGAAGCGGAGAAATAAAGGCAACTCCGGAAAGATTTGCCGCCATAGCTTCCGCTTTTCCGAAACTTAAAATAGTTGCGGCACATATGGGCGGTATCGCACTATGGGATGATGTCGAGCGTTTTACTGCCGGAAAATACCGCAATCTGTGGTTCGATATGGGAGTTGTTGCAAAATATATCAGTGATGAGCAGATGCTCAGGATAATAAGGCTTCAGGGTGCTGACAGGATACTCTTCGGCAGCGACTGTCCGTGGGATGACCCTGAAAATGAGATAGCCCTCATAAACAGACTCCCCCTCACTGACGAGGAAAAGGAACTTATTTTTTTCCGTAATGCAGAGGAGCTTCTTGGCATATAGTTATATAACGTATTTTGAATAAAGGATGGAACCAATTTGAAAAGATTATTATTTATAGGTGACGTAGTAGGAAAAGCAGGATGTGATTTTCTTGTTGAAAAACTGGGAGCAGTAAAGAAGCAGTACGGTATAGATGTTACCGTAGTAAACGGCGAAAATTCGGCTCAGGGCAATGGAATAACAAGATATTCCATGGATATGATAGTGTCTGCCGGTGCTGACATAATCACTACCGGAAATCACGCTTTCCGCCGCCGTGAGGCTCTTGATATCTATGATGAGGACTATATCATAAGACCGGCTAATTACCCCGAAGAGGGCTGCATCGGACGTGGCGTTTGTACTCTCGATATGGGAGCTTTCTCCGTAACAGTCATAAATCTCATGGGTACAGCCTTTATGGACCCTCTGGATAATCCCTTCACAAAAATAGACGAGATATTGAAAAATATTGATTCTCATAATATTTTTGTTGACTTCCACGCAGAAGCTACTTCTGAAAAAAAGGCAATGGGGTATTATCTTGCAGGAAGAGTAAGCGGCGTTTTCGGCACACATACCCATGTTCCGACTGCTGATGCCTGTATACTTGACGGCGGAACTGCATATATTACTGATGTCGGTATGACAGGTCCGGAGCATTCGTGCCTCGGCGTTGAGATACAGCCGGCTGTAGACAGATTCCGCTTCCATATGCCTGTACGCTTCAAGGAGGCTTCAGGACCGTGCTTTATGTGCGGTATAATAGTTGAGTTCGATGAAAAAAGCGGCAAATCATACAAAACCGACACCATAATTATAAGATAATCTACAAATTTTCTTTTTTTACTTGCTTTTTTTAAAAAAATAGTTTATAATTAAATTGTAAAGTAGCCGAAGGGTGAAAAACGACATAAAAAACGTACAAGATGATTCGTACAATCAAATCTATTACAGGAGGGCCATATTATGGAGATTCTGAAGGTATCATCACATTCATCACCTAATTCAGTTGCCGGAGCTATCGCAGGAGTTATCAGAGAGCAGAAGGCTGTAGAAGTGCAGGCTGTAGGTGCCGGTGCAGCTAATCAGGCTGTTAAAGCTATAGCTATCGCAAGAGGCTATCTTGCTCCTATAGGCATCGACCTCGTTTGCATCCCTGCTTTTGCAAACATCCAGATCGACGGCGAAGAAAGAACAGCTATCAAGCTCATCTGCGAGCAGAGATAAGCTGATGTATGTCTGTATCAGTCAGGCGATATTCTGATGAGACATACAACGGTCTTTTGATACAGGCAGCAGACACATCACTGCAGCCTGTTTAGAGGGACTTGTCTCATATATTCAGATTGTAGTCTGCAATTAAGAACTTCCGCTGAAATTAGTGCGGAAAATAAAGGATGGATAGTCGGGAGCTGCTGGTATAGGTATTTAGCAGTGAAATACTGGATACGATACAAGGAGCTTGCTCTTGTTGGCATTAAATGGGTGATGATGCCACTCGTATTCAGGTAGTCTCGACTGGAAACAGACATAACTGATTTTGAATATGAGGGGCGGACATTATTGTCCGCCTTTTACTTTGAGCCGCAGGACTTACGTCTGGACGGTAATTTTTATGTTAAGAGGAGTTTATATGCAAGCTGACTTTAATGACATCGACAACAGATTCTTTTACGATGGTACACTGGGAGCTGAATACCATAAAGATAAAACTGTATTCAGAGTGTGGGCACCGTTGGCGGAAGAGGTCACATTGAATATCTATGCGACCGGAAATGACGATGAAATTTTGTCCGGATATTCCATGGTGTGTGAGAATGGAGTCTGGACTTCCGAACTGGCAGGCGACCTCGACGGTAAATACTATACCTATACTGTCAAGGACGCCGACGGAGAACGTGAGACTATAGATATCTACGCTCGTTCTGCTGGAGTCAACGGAAAAAGGGGAATGATATTCGACCCCGATACTGTCTGTCCAAACGGCTGGCAAGACAGCAGCACGGTAAAGCTGGAAAATTATACCGATGCTGTTATTTATGAGCTCCACGTAAGGGACTTTTCTGCTGACGAAAGCGGAAATTTCAAGTTCCGTGGAAAGTTCAAAGCCTTTACTGAGAAGAATGTCACCAATAGTATAGGTGAAACGATAGGTCTTGACTATATCGCTTCACTGGGTGTTACCCACATACACCTCCTGCCGGTGTATGATTTTGCTACGGTTGACGAATCAAGCAGTGAACCGCAGTATAACTGGGGTTACGACCCGCTGAACTACAATGTACCTGAGGGTTCGTATTCTACTGACCCTTTTGACGGAAAGTCAAGAGTCAGGGAGTTCCGTGAAATGGTGCTTGCTGCTCACAAAAAAGGCATCGGAGTCATCATGGATGTGGTTTATAACCACACTTACTATTCAGAGGAGTCGTCTTTTTCAAAGACGTTCCCCGGATATTACTACAGACATTCATGGGACGGCAGTTTCTCGAATGGTTCGGGATGCGGAAATGAATTTGCATCCGAGAGAAGAATGGCTTCAAAGTATATCGTCGACAGTCTGTGCTATCTTGCAAGCTTCTATAAGCTCGACGGATTCAGATTCGACCTTATGGGACTGCTCGATATAAGTACGCTCAACGAAGCCGCTGCACGTCTTAGAGCTATAAATCCTGACATAATCCTGTACGGCGAGGGCTGGACAGGCGGAGCTTCTCCGCTTGAGGAGTATCTTCGTGCTATGAAGCACAGTGCAGGAAAAATGCCGGAGTTTGCTTTTTTCTCCGATGATTTCAGAGATACTGTAAAGGGAAATGTCTTCAGCGACTGGTCAAAAGGATATATCAACGGCGAGGACAGACGCTTTGCCGAGAAGATGCGTTCTCTGCTCTGCGGCGGAGTTTATCATCCGTGCGTACAGCTTCACGGTGAGCGTTACTGGACTGATACTCCGTGTCAGACCGTGAACTACGTCGAAGCTCATGATAATCTTACATTCGGAGATAAACTGCGTCTTACCATGCCGGGAGCTTCTGTCGAGGACCTCATAAGGATAAATAAGCTCGGAGCTTCACTTGTGTTTCTTGCACAGGGAATACCTTTCATACAGGCCGGACAGGAATTCTTCCGCAGCAAGCCGCTTCCAAACGGCGGTTTTGAACATAACAGCTATAATTCTCCGGACAGCGTCAATAGTCTGAAATGGGATGAGCTCACACCTTACCGCTCACTTTCAGACTACTATAAAGGACTTATAGCTGTAAGAAAGAAGTTCCCGGAGCTTCGCCTTACATCCGGCGATGAGATCCGCAGACGTGTCATTTTCAGTGACCTCGGCGGCGGAGCTTTTGTGGTCCGCATAGGCAGAGTGACATATGCGGTCAACCCTACGTGGCAGGACAGAACATTGTACGCAGAGGGAAATGTTTACATTGAGGGCGGTATAGCTACAGGTGAGCCTCTGCGAAAGTCAAATGGAAATGAAAGATGTGAAGGCAGAAGCGTTATCCTCATAGCTGAGGATTGAGCCTTCATAATTGAAAGGAGGAAGCTATGGCAGCAACATTGTTCAGCGATATACAATACCTGAAAGGCGTTGGGCAGGCGAGAGGCGAGAAATACCGTAAACTTGGGATAAACTCGCCGTATGAGCTGATATATCATATACCGAGAGCATATCTGGATTTCCGTGCTCATGTGCCTGTAGCACAGGCAGTGCTCAACGACTATAATGTGCTGAAACTGACTATTTTAAAAAAGCTTCCTCCGCAGAGGATAAAAGGTGGACTTGTTATATGCAAAGCCGCAGCTTCCGACGGAATCGATGATATACTTATAGTCATTTATAATAATGTCTACTATTTTCAGGCTCTCAAAGAGGGCGGCACTTATTATATGTACGGAAAGGTCAACGGTAATTTTCTGCGGAAAGAAATAAGTTCACCGGTGTACATCAAGGCGGAGGAGAAAGTCCTGATACAGCCTGTGTATCATCTTACTCAGGGACTTTCTGTGACTATGGTGCGGAATAATATGCGTCAGGCACTTGATATGATGCACCGTGAACCCTTTGAAACGCTCCCTGACGAGATACTCAGACGCTACGAACTTTGTCCGCTTATGGATGCTTTGGAGAATATCCATTTTCCTCAGAGCGATATGGCAGCTGAAATTGCTCGCCGCCGTCTTGCTTTTGACGAGCTGCTGAAACTACAGCTCGGTATGTCCATGATGAAAACAAGGAGCAGGCGAAGTACTGCATATAAAATGGACAGCAGTATAAGTGTTGCTCCGTTTGTTGAGGGACTTCCGTTTGAGCTTACCGATGACCAGAAAAAAGCCGTATCCGAGATAGTTGCTGACCTTTGCAAAGATGTTCCCATGAATCGTCTTTTGCAGGGCGATGTCGGAAGCGGAAAGACTGCCGCAGCCGCAGCTGCCTGCTATTTTGCAGCCAAAAACGGCACTCAGTCTGCACTCATGGCTCCAACCGAGATACTTGCTTCCCAACATTACCGCACTCTCAGTGAGTTCCTTGAACCTTTCGGAGTCAGGGTGAGCCTGCTTACAGGCTCGCTTACTGCAAAGAAAAAAGCAGCTCTGCGTGAACAGATAGCTGCCGGAGAGACTGATGTAGTTGTGGGTACTCATGCTATAATACAGAAAGATGTTGAGTACCGTGACCTTGCTCTTGTAATAACTGATGAGCAGCACCGATTTGGAGTTGCTCAGCGTGCGGCTCTTGCTGAAAAGGGAGATTCTCCGCATAAACTGGTAATGTCTGCAACACCTATCCCTCGTACTCTCGCACTTATAATCTATGGAGACCTCGATATATCTGCGATAACGCAGCTCCCGAAAGGACGCAAGCCGGTAAAGACCTACGCTGTGACAGGTAAACTTCGCAGCCGTGCTTTTGGATTTGTCAGGGACAGATTGAACGAGGGACGTCAGGCTTATGTTGTTTGTCCGATGATAGAGGAGAGCGAAAGTGACCTTTTTGCAGTAAAGACCTATGCCGAAAATGCTGCGAAAAATGACCTCAAAGGCTATGTTACCGCTTTGCTTCACGGAAAAATGAAAGCTGCCGAAAAAGACAAGGTCATGAAAAAATTCCGTGACGGCGAGATACAGGTACTTATATGTACTACTGTTGTTGAAGTCGGAGTTGATGTTCCGAATGCAGCAGTAATGGTGATAGAAAATGCAGAAAGATTCGGACTCTCTCAGCTTCATCAGCTCAGAGGACGTGTCGGCAGAGGACAGTATGAAAGCTCATGCATACTTATTACAGATAATACCTCCGACGAATGCGTGAAGCGAATGAAAATAATGTCATCGACCTCGGACGGTTTCAAAATTTCCGAGGAAGACCTGAAAATGAGAGGCCCGGGAGACTTTTTCGGCAGTGCTCAGCATGGCCTGCCGCCGCTTAAAATTGCAGATATTGCCTGCAACATGGAACTTATGAATAAGGCTCAGAACTGTGCCCGTGAGCTCCTTGCGGCTGATCCAGAGCTGGATTCCCGTGAGAACAGAGCCTTGAAAATGGACGTGATGAGACTGTTTAATAAGGATATAATAGGGTGAGCTTTATTCCTGAATGTCGTCGGTGAAGATGAAAAGTTCATTTGGAGTACATTCGAGAAGCTGACATATCGCTTCGATATTTTCGTATTTTATCGAAGAGGTCTGATTATTTACCATTTTGCTGAAATTCTGATAACTCATGCCGAGCTGTTTGTAAAGCCAATATTTAGTTCTGCCTTTTTCTTCAAGTAAACTGAGAACGTTAAGTTTTATCATTATCTTCCTCCTGAGTGACTTATCTTTACATTAGATAATATTACATTTATGCCCTTGACATATAGACTCTTGCATTATATAATGTAAAAGTGAGATATGGAGGTGCTTATGAAAAAGGAACTTTTAAAGCAGCAGATTCTTGATGTGATAGATAAAACGAAATTTGATGATAATGAAATATTATCTGAAATCGCAAATGTACTGAAAATTTATCACGGTGATGACTTTGACTGTGTAGAAAAAATCACTGCGATTCTTGAAGAGAACGGTTATGACTGCGGAAACTGTCACGACTTTTGAGCCTGTTTTTAGACAAAATTCAAACTTTAAAATCTGAAATATAAAAAATCGAAAAAATTTCCAAAAAAGTCTTGACAATTCTGCTCAGCTGTGATATAATATCATAGTCGCTTCAAGGAGCGGTAAACACATCAAAAAGAATTTAAAAAAACTTGAAAAAAGTACTTGACAAATTCAAAAAGATGTGATATAATAATTAAGTCGTCAAACGCAAGACGATGAGGTGGCAAAACAGTGGGGGTTTAGCTCAGCTGGGAGAGCATCTGCCTTACAAGCAGAGGGTCACAGGTTCGAGCCCTGTAGTCCCCACCACCATGGCCTCGTAGTTCAGTTGGTTAGAACGCCTGCCTGTCACACAGGAGGTCGACAGTTCGAGTCTG
>JAFYGE010000091.1 GCA_017543335.1 Ruminococcus sp. | reverse complement strand
GGAGCTGATATCAAGACTCTCAACTCTATCGACAAGTACCTCAACTGCGAGTACGGTCTCGTTCTCAATAACCCTGCATTCACAAAGTACTACATTCAGTACGGTGAGATCTCCACATATCCGGGCGGATACAAGGAGAACGCAGGTATCTTCACACACAACAATGCATGGATCATCTGTGCTGAGGCTTATGCAGGCAGAGGTGACAAGGCATTTGAGTATTACAGCAAGATCGCTCCTGCTTTCACTGAGGAAACATCCGATATCCACAAGACTGAGCCATACGTATATGGTCAGATGATAGGCGGTAAGGATGCAAAGAACTTCGGTCAGGGCAAGAACTCATGGCTCACAGGTACAGCTGCATGGAACATGGTAGCTATCTCACAGTACATCCTCGGTGTACAGCCTGATTTCGACGGCCTGAGAGTTGATCCTTCTATCCCTGCTGCATGGGACGGCTTCACAGCAGTTCGTAAGTTCCGCGGCGCAACATTCAACATCACTGTCAAGAACCCTGATCACGTAAACAAGGGCGTTAAGTCGATGACTGTTGACGGCAAGGCTGTTGAAGGCTGCATCATCCCTGTATGCGAGGGCGGCGTTCACGAAGTTGAGATCGTTCTCGGCTAAGAACTATCAAATAACGAATAAAAGAGCGGACAACTTGTCCGCTCTTTTTTATCTGTAACCTTGATTTCCAACTCAAACTGTCAGGAAATCTTCTCTGTGTCAACATCAATCGAAAAAATCATAATGTCTGATAAATGCAGTGTTCCTGTAACTTCGATCACATCACCTTTTTTCAATTTTTTAGCTTTTTTCTTCAGTTTTTCGCTGCCCAGATTGCATGATACTATATATGCTTCTATATTTAATAGTTCATCATCATTTACCTCGGATACCATAATATGGTCTAATGAAGCGTCAATTGAGGAAACCTCGCAAATAAATGTAACTTTCTTACCGTCGTATTTTTCAAGGCATACTGCGGCGTTTTTGAAGTAGCTATCAGAAATTTTGTTAAGAAGTGTTTTCTTCTTGTGATGTGAACAGGCGACAGCTATAATTGGTATCAGAATGATAATTACTGCTACAGTCAGTATCTTTTTTGATTTGAATAAGTTTTTTAATGCTTCCATAAGGAACCCTCCTTTATATTTTGTACTTACATTATAACACATATGTGTTCAAATGTCAACATATGTATTCATTTTTTATTGAAAATTGGTATATCATATTATCAGAGGTGATAATATGTATATACCCACACTTGATCCGATGATCGTAGGAAAAGTCATATCAGACCAGAGAAAGAAGAAAGGCATGTCACAGGAAGTTCTTAGTGGACTTGCAGATATTGGAAGAACTCATCTTAGTGCGATAGAACGCGGCGAAAGAAAACCAACTCTTGAAACTCTGTTTCGTATAGCAAATGCGCTTGATATGAGAATGAGCGAAATAGTTATCGAGATCGAAAAGCTGCTTTATTAATAACAAATGAGGACGGTAAACACCGTCCCTTTTTGACTGTCATGTGCGGACAGTTCTATCAGGTATTATTAATATGTATATATAACGAGTAATACGGCATATGATTGAAAACGGGAGAAACAGGGGAATATCATGGCTTGTACGGCTAACATTTCAACAATAAATTCAACATATAAACATATCAACTGTGCAGAATTCCAAAAATTGCAGAATGGTCTTGATTTATTATAAAAAGGTGGTAAAATATAATTAGCACTCAGAGAAAGAGAGTGCTAAACTTGAAAAGATAATTATTTTAGGAGGTATATATTATGACTATCAAACCATTACAGGACAGAGTAGTTGTTAAAATGACAGAAGCAGAAGAGACTACAAAGAGCGGCATCATCCTTTCAGGTTCCGCAAAGGAAAAGCCTGAGGTTGCAGAGGTAGTTGAAGTCGGTCCCGGAACTAACGACATTAAAATGGAAGTTAAAAAGGGCGATAAGATACTCATTTCAAAGTATTCGGGCACTAATGTAAAGCTTGAAGGCAACGAGTATATCATCGTAAGAATGGAAGACATTCTCGCAATAGTAAAGTAAGTAATGCGGAACTGACCGCTGATATTTTTTAGAAAAAGGAGATTTTACGGTTATGGCTAAGGATATAAAGTACGGAGAAGACGCAAGAAAAGCACTTCAGGCAGGCATCGACAAGCTTGCTGATACAGTAAGAATAACAATGGGACCAAAGGGCAGAAACGTTGTCCTCGACAAGAAGTTCGGCGCTCCCCTCATCACTAACGACGGTGTTACTATCGCTAAGGACATCGAGCTTGAGGACGCTTTCGAGAACATGGGCGCTCAGCTCGTTAAGGAAGTTGCTACAAAGACTAACGATGCAGCAGGTGACGGTACTACAACAGCTACACTTCTCGCACAGACTATCGTTCGTGAGGGTATGAAGAACATTGCTGCAGGCGCTAATCCTATGGTACTTAAAAAGGGTATCGCAAAGGCTGTTGATACAGCAGTTAAGTCTATCGTTGACAATTCAAAGTCTGTTTCAGGCTCTGAGGATATAGCAAGAGTTGGTACAGTTTCATCAGCTGACGAGAACGTTGGTAAGCTCATTGCAGAGGCTATGGAGAAGGTAACTGCTGATGGCGTTATCACTATCGAAGAGAGCAAGACTGCCGAGACATACAGCGAAGTTGTTGAAGGTATGCAGTTCGACAGAGGCTATATCTCACCTTACATGGTAACAGATGCTGATAAGATGGAAGCTGTTTACGATGATGCTTATGTTCTTATCACAGACAAGAAGATATCTTCAATACAGGAGATCCTCCCACTTCTCGAGCAGATCGTCAAGATGGGCAAGAAGCTCGTTATCATTGCTGAGGACGTTGAGGGCGAAGCTCTTACAACTATCATACTCAACAACCTCCGCGGCACATTCAAGGTTGCAGCAGTTAAGGCTCCGGGATTCGGCGACAGACGTAAGGAAATGCTGAAGGATATCGCAGTTCTCACAGGCGGCGAAGTAATTACTTCAGAGCTCGGTCTTGAACTCAGCGAGACTACTATCGATCAGCTCGGTCAGGCTAAGCAGATCGTTATCCAGAAGGAGAACACTATCATCGTTGACGGTGCAGGCTATAAGAAGGATATCAAGTCAAGAGTTTCACAGATCCGTGCAGCTATCGAGACTACAACATCTG
>JAFYGE010000090.1 GCA_017543335.1 Ruminococcus sp. | reverse complement strand
CTTTTAGAGAGGTTTGTACGAGGCGACAGATCCAGATCGACTGAAGGAAGCGGTCTGGGACTTTCCATAGCTAAAAGTCTGACTGAACTTATGAACGGAAAGTTTGAGATTTCTATAGACGATGCAATTTTTATAGTTAACATAACATTTCCTCTTATGAAAGAAGAACAGTAATGAGTAATATGGTTTTCAGTATTAATGTTACAGCACCAATCTTTCTTATGATACTTCTGGGGTATTTCCTTAAGAAGATAAAGGTGATAGACGATAATTTTGTTAAAGTGGCAAACAAATATGTCTTTTTGGTAGCTCTTCCGGTAATGCTTTTTAAGGATATAGCTCAGACGGATATTATAAAGGATATAAGTGCAGGATTTGTTATATTTTGTTCGTCTGTTACAATACTGATGTTTTTGATCATTTGGCTCCTTTCATATCTTCTGATAAAAGATAAGACTCAGGTTGGTGCATTTGCGCAGGCCGGAGCAAGGGGAAGCGCAGCGGTACTTGGTGTTGCGTTTGTTGAGAATATCTGCGGAAGTGCCGGAATGGCTCCTGTAATGATAGTTGCTGCTGTACCGTTTTTTAATATTCTGTCGGTCATCATATTGACTTTTTCTGCAGATCTGGGAAAAGATGTAAAGCTTACAGGAGAAAGCAAAGCTCTTGCAAAACAGAGAAGAAATAAGAATATCAGGAAAGCCTGCATAAATATTTGTAAGAATCCTATTATTCTCGGTATTCTCGCAGGACTTTTATTCTCGATTTCAGGGCTTGAAATGCCAAAGATCCCATCGAAGATGATAAATTACATCTCAAATACAGCTACTCCTATAGCTCTTTTGGCGATTGGAGGAGGCTTTAATGGTAAAGAAGCGCTTAACAGGCTTAAACCGGCTGTATGTGCGTCTATAGTGAAGCTTATTATCCTTCCGGCTGCATTTATACCTGTTGCTGCCTGCTTTGGATTTGGACCGAGTGAAATGGCTGCTATTCTTGTTATGCTTGCGTCGCCATCTACAGTCAGCTGCTATGTTATGGCTGACAATATGGGAAATGACAGAGTGCTTACATCCAATACTATATTGATCACTACGATCATGTCCTCGCTGACTCTCACAGGCTGGGTATATATAATGAGAGCAGTAGGACTGTTATAAAATAATTAGCGTAGCGGGACAGTTGCGATGACATTACATCAGTATGTTTTTTTAAAATCTGTCTGATGTTTTATCAAAAAAATTACGAAAAAATGACGCAAATACACAGGTTTCAAGGTACTTTCAGATTGTATTTAAATTAGTACAAAAAAAATATTTTTTTTTCTTGACATTTGGGGCCTTCATCTATATAATTGGAAAAGTGCTGAAAAACACGGGATCTTAGCTCAGCTGGGAGAGCATCTGCCTTACAAGCAGAGGGTCACAGGTTCGAGCCCTGTAGGTCCCACTAGATAAACTAAGTTTTATCTATGGTCTTTGACCGGTTTTGGCGGGATAGCTCAGCTGGCTAGAGCACGCGGTTCATACCCGCGGTGTCGAGGGTTCAAGTCCCCCTCCCGCTACTTAAAAAAAATTAAAAAATCAGTTGACATGATAACGTACTTTATGTATAATGTCCGTTGTGTCGAGTGATTCCTTTAACGGGGTGTGGCTCAGCTTGGCTAGAGCGCCTGATTTGGGATCAGGAGGTCGCAGGTTCGAATCCTGTCACCCCGACGCTTATTACAACAGCATATATAATATGCGGGTGTAGTTCAATGGTAGAACACCAGCCTTCCAAGCTGGATACGTGGGTTCGATTCCCATCACCCGCTTTTTACTTG
>JAFYGE010000089.1 GCA_017543335.1 Ruminococcus sp. | reverse complement strand
GCTTTATTGCTCACAGGCTGCTCAGCAAAAAACAGCAGCTCAGAGTGCTGTTCAGATTCTTCACAGACTGATACTGCTGCTTCAACTCAGGAAGCCGAAACCACTGCTTCCGAAAATAATGAGCTCACCCCTCAGACCCTCAGCTACGGCGAGGCTGAATATACCTCCGCTGACTTTTCTGACTACTCCACTCAGGACTTCTCTTTCAGCATTAATAATGACTTCCAGCTGAATGATTCCGGTGCTGAACAGTCTGAAAGCTCAAAAAGCTACACCTTCGATAACCCGAAAGCTCAACTGGTCTTACACAGCTTTGATGCCTATGCAGAGCCGAAAACTCTCGAAGATGTCTTTTACAGTATCTCAAGCAGCAGCCCTGATGTTACCAACATCTATACAGAACATGACGAAAGTGACGGTATATACTCTTTCCTCATAACTTCTGTGACCGATTACGATGCGGCTACCGTGGCTGTCGCTATAAAAAACGGATACGCTTTTGAGGTTGAAGCTCCGAGCTATCCTGTTGACAATATCCAGACTGTTGTACCTATGATAAAAGATATTATCGAGTCCGCTAAGCTTATCTCAGATAAAGAGCCTCCTTCGGGCATAGGCAATATAGATAACGATATTATGACTCTTGAAGTTCCGGATAATATGGTTGTCACTGACGAAATGTCCATAGGCTTTGAGTCCGCTGACTATAATAATACAAGCAGATACAACGTACTTTACAAATGTGCCGAAAACAAAGAACAGTACCAGAGCAGCATCAATATCACTATATTTGAAAAAAATGAAGGCGATACCGCTGAAAAGATCATTACTGAAATGAATGCTACTTACAATCAAAGCTTAAATACCGCTGATACCGTTCAGAACCATTCAGAATTCAAGGGCATTCCGGCAGAAGAACTCTCTATGACTTTACCGGACCACTCCAACTCTGCCCTCAGATATATCGTATTTGAAAAGGATAAATATATCGTCCAGATAAATACTCTCGTAAGCGAGAACTCTTCTGAAATAAAAGAAGACTTCAATAATCTTATCGACAGTATCAAACTTAAATAACAGAAAGGCTCAATATGAAAATAAAAGCTTTTGTCTCCGCAGCAGCTGCCATGGCAGTACTGCTTACCGGATTTGCTTCAAAAAACAGCAGCAGCTCCGAGGAAAGTACGTCACAGAACTCAGATAACAATACAACTGCTGCTTCACAAAATGAAATTACTGACGAAACCACGTCACAGCACTCAGAAAACAATGCAACTGCTGCTTCACAAAATGACGTTACTGACGAAACCAATAAAAGTCAGGCAGAAATAAAAACTCTGAACTATGACGCTCCTGAGTATAGCACTGATAATTTTCATGATTACAATAATAACGCTTTTTCATTCAAAATGAATAATGACTTTCATTTGATCACATCCGATCAGTTCGACTATGAAAATAATGATATTCCACTTCATCTTACATTCAGACACGAACTTGCTCAGAAAATTGACATAACCTTACATAATGACAGGGTCGAACCGGAAGTTTATTTAATGAGCTTTTACGATATGTATGTTGATATGGATGATTGCGATGATATATATTTTGAGCACTCTGAACACGATGGGATATATACGGGTATAATCTCCGGTACGTTTGGTAATACAGCATATTCAATAGCAATTGCTGCAAAAGACGGTAATATATTAAATATCTCCGTTCCGTTTTACAATAAAGATGCTCTTACAAAAGTCGTTCCAATGCTTAAAGATGTTATCGAATCTACCAAATATATTTCTGATACCAATATCAGTGAAGGCATAAAAGAAATTGATAATGATGTTTTTTCAATTCCTATTGACCAGAAATACAATTGTAAAGATGACGGCATAGTTCTTATGGATTATTTTATTCATTCTTCCTTTAAAATCAATATAACTGATTCCTATAATATCAAGTACAGTTGGTCTGAAAATAACGAACAATGGCACAGTTTGTTCAGCATAAACACAATTGATAAGACAGATTTTTCTTCCGTTTCAGAACTTTCAAATAATATAATATCAGGACTAAAAGAATACAATGAATATTTAGATAATGTATATTCAGATATAGAACAATGCAAATCTGAATTTAAGGGAATACCAGCAGAAACTATTTCTTTCTATATCCCCAACCATAAAACTGTGGTAAAGTCTATCCTATTTGAACATAACGGCAAAATCGTAATATTGATGAGCTCATACCTTGAAAACTCAAAAAGCAGCGAAGAAGACTTCAATAATCTTATCGACAGTATCAAACTTAAATAGCAGAAAGGCTCAATATGAAAATAAAAACTATTGTCTCCGCAGCAGCTGCCATGGCAGTACTGCTTACCGGATGTGCTTCAAAAGACAGCAGCAGCTCCGGAAATTTCATCCACGGGAAACCCGAGTATACCTCAGACGAGTTCAATTTTCTCTCCACTGAGCATTTCAAATTCAAAGTAAACAACGGCTTTGAAACATTAGATACAAAGTATGATGAGGACAACAGCGATGACTCACTGCCGTTATCCTATACTATTTACGATGAAGAGATACCACTATCACTCGTCATCGTTGATAAAAAAACTGAAACTGAACCTGCACTTGAAGAAGAGGAAGCTGTAAAAAAGCTCAAACAGCTATACAAAGCTAATATGATAGGCGGCGATATAAGGAATGAACACTCATCGCACGACAACATATATACATATATCATCGATTACTCGTCAGGAGATATTTCAACAGCTGTCGCAGTTGCCTCAAAAGGCGGTCATTCGCTGACTATAGCTGCACGTAATTATTTTACAAAAGATTCCGACAAGGTACTTCCTATCGTAAAGGATATGATAGAGTCCACAGAATACACACCCTGATGTGTTTAACCGGAGCAATAAGCTCATAACATATAACAATAATTTACAGGAGGAATATAAAAATGAAGAATGTATTAGTAGTAGGCGGCGGCGGAAGAGAGCACGCTATCATCATGAAGCTCGCAGAGAGCGAAAAGGTGGGAAAGATATGGTGTACTCCCGGAAACGGCGGTATATCCAAGTACGCTGAGTGCTTTGGCGTTGGAGCTACAGATATTGACGGCGTAGTTGCTCTCGCTAAGGAGCTTAAACCTGATATGGTAGTAGTTGCACCTGATGACCCGCTCGTACTCGGTATGGTAGACGCTTTACAGGCTGAGGGCTTCATGACATTTGGTCCAAAGGCAAACGCAGCTATAATCGAAGGCTCTAAGGTATTCTCAAAGGAGCTTATGAAGAAGTACAATATCCCTACCGCTTTCTATGAGGTATTTACAGAGTCCGATAAGGCAATAGCTTACCTCAAAGAACAGAACAGCTATCCGGCTGTTATCAAGGCTGACGGTCTTGCACTCGGCAAGGGTGTTATCATAGCTCAGAATGAGGAGGAGGCTATCGCCGCAGTCCACGATATGATAGACGAGCTCAAATTCGGTAAGAGCTCCGCAAGAATAGTTATCGAGGAATTCCTCACAGGTCCTGAGGTATCAGTGCTCAGCTTCACAGACGGAAAGACTGTTGTACCTATGATCTCCTCTATGGACCACAAGAGAGCTCTCGACGGCGATAAGGGTCTTAATACAGGCGGTATGGGAACAATCTCCCCTAACCCATGCTACACAGAGGATATAGCTAAGGAGTGCATGGAGAAGATATTCCTCCCGACAATAAACGCTATGAACGCTGAGGGACGCACTTTCGAGGGATGCCTCTATTTCGGACTTATGATAACTCCAAAGGGACCAAAGGTAATCGAGTATAACTGCCGTTTCGGTGACCCTGAGACACAGGTAGTACTCCCTATGCTCGACGCTGACCTCTACGAGATATTCGAGGCTATCTACAATCACGAGCTCGATAAGGTCGACATAAAGTGGCACGACGGAAGCTGTGCGTGTGTTATCATGGCAAGCGGCGGCTACCCTGAGAGCTACCCAAAGGGCATAGAGATGAACGGCTTTGACGATAAAGGTCAGATAGACGGATGCTTCGTTTACCACGCAGGTACAAAGCTCAGCGATGACGGAAAGTTCCTCACAAACGGCGGACGTGTCATCGGTGTTACCGCAAGAGGCAAAGACTTACAGTCCGCACTCGATAAGGCTTACGAGGGTGTATCAAAGATAAGCTTCGAGGGAGCACATTTCAGAAAAGACATCGGTCAGCGTGCTCTGAAAGCTCTTGACTGAGGAAAATACCATGCATAAAAAGCTTGATTTGGGTCTGACTCTCTGTCTTACAGGAAATATAATGTTTCTGCTGTTTGCAGTAATCACTTATTTTTACTATAAGCTCTTTTTCAAGGCATCACAGGGATTTATCAAGTTCCTTGAATTCACAGACTATATGGTGCTGATATTTGGTTTCATGGTGTTTGCTCTGGGACTTTACTTCGTCTGGACTACAGTCCGTATGAGACTAAGAATGAAGTCCGCCATAGCATTTTACATACTCATGGAAGCCGTGCTTATGTTCTGCGAGCTGCACTCGTATCTGACAAGGGATTTCTATCATCCATATTCAACGGCACTGGCTATAATACATTCGGTACTGTCGGCGGCAGTGTGCTTCTCGCTGATAGAGCTTGACCCGTATAAGAAGTGTCTGGAGATATTCCTGATAATCTGCATAGCGATAATACTTACAGGAATGCTTGGGATAGTATTCGGAATAAGACTTTATTTTGGGATACTAATAAATGCGGTCGCATACAGTGTACTTTTTATTGGATTGAAGACGATGCTGCACAAGGAAATGATAGAGGTAGACTGTCACGGTGACAGGGCGAGAGTTGCGGAATATCGAGGATTCTTTGATGATAATGATAATGAGAAAACTGACGCACAGCGTGCCAAAGAGCAATCAGAGCAGAATAACAAAGAATAAAGAAAAAATAAAAAAACCGGCGAAGCCGGTCAATAACGGGATTCCAAAGGGTTCCCAACCCTTGAGCGGGAAGGTGTGCGAGGTTACCCCTACCAGTGGTAGGGGATGTCAGCTTGCTGACAGGGGTGGCTGGACCCGATTAGGGTGGGCAGAGCCCTTCCTAAAGAGCAGTAAAACCAGCGAAGCGAGGTTTTACGGACCGTCCGCATTGCTTGCCTCGGCTTGACCGACAAAAAAAGGCGAACCTCTAATATGGTTCGCCTTTAATTATTACGCCAGTCAAGCTGGGGGAAGTGCTGCGAGCCGTCCGTCCAGCGTTGCTACGCTCGCTGGACTGCTTTTTAGGGGAGGCTCTGCCTCCCCTCGCACACCTCTCCGCCAGAGAGAGAACCTCTCTCTGGACTCTCATTATGCCGACTTCGTCGGTTTTTTATTTTTTCTTTTTTATATTATTATTGGTCTCAACTGTATTCCGTTCATCGCCGCTATTGCCGCCTGCGGTATTTTCTCAAACTCCGCCACAAGCGATGTCGGCTTCTTTACCCAATCATCCTGCCGCATCGGTACAAAATAATAATTCTTCCGATTAAAAAGCTCCCCTATATTCTTCGCCGAACCAAGCAGTGAATCATTTGATGCTATCGCCAGCAAAACCGGCTTTCCGCTCCGCAGATGCGACTTAACTGCCATAGTCACAACACCGTCTGTAACCCCGTTTGTGAGCTTTGCGGCTGTATTTGACGTACATGGAGCTATTATCATAAGGTCGGTCATCGACTTAGGTCCAATGGGTTCAGCTCCGGATATATCGGTTATCACATCCCTGCCGGCAATATACCTGAGCCGTGCGAGATTTTCAGCTCCTTTGCCGAACCTTGTATCGGTCAAAGCGGCATTTTCCGACATTATCGGTATTAGCTCAGCTCCGGCTTCACGCAGACAAACTGCCTGCTCAAAGCTTCTCTCAAATGTACAGAAAGAGCCTGTCATAGCGTAGCCGATACGCAGTCCATTAAGTGTATCAGTCATGTTCGATACTCCTTTCTGCGATTATGAGTTCAACTGTCTCAGCTATCATTTCACCTGCTGTTACCGGAGCTGTCCTGCCGGGAAGTCCGAGTGCCCAGATAGTTTTTATGCCGAGCTCAGCCGCTGAATTAAAGTCGATGCCGCCGGGTTTTGAAGCAAGGTCAATGAACAGAGTTGCCGTACTCATCCTGCTCAGCCGCTCACGAGTGAATATCATATCGGGAACAGTGTTGAATACTACAGTATAATCGCTGTCCATAGTATTTGCGGTAACCGCTTTTATGCCGTGGATACGTGCCTTTGCAGCTCCGTTCGGATTTCTTACTGCCGTGTGAATCTCAGTTCCGAAACCTTTCAGTATCTCTGCAAGAGCAGTACCGATACGCCCCATTCCTGCTATCAGCACCTTAGAGCCGCTTAGTGTCACGGGAAGTTCTTCAAGTGCTATCTGAACAGCTCCCTCAGCGGTCGGGACTGCGTTATTCAGACTAAGCTCCTCACGCTCCATATAGTCCACAACAGCGTTATCCGGAAAATAACTGCTCAGCCGCTTGTCGTACTTTCCGGCGAGGATAACTGCTTCCGGAGCAAGCAGTCCTTTCAGCTCGTCAGGTACAAGTGTGCCGCTGAAACACGGTGTTGAGATGCTCCCGTTTTCAGCAAGCGGAGGTACCGGAAGAAGCAAGCAGTCATACTCACCGTAAGGGACGATACCAAGTCCATCGGGAACAAGTTCTTTGTCCCAGCCTGCAAGTGTAATATCGTATTTTGCCGAAAGCCGCTCTGCACAGTATATCTGACGCATATCGCCGCCGGCAATAAGTATTCTTTTATCAGTCATATATTCTGCCTTTCTTGATTTGATTTTTATTGAGTTTTATATATTATATGCAGTACCCGAAAAAACGGTAATAATAATGATAAGGTCTTTCCGGGATTTATTTTGCTTCACCCAAACTAACAGTCTGTTGAAAAAACTGTGCAAATTTCCAAAATTTGTGAAACCTTCCTGAAAACCCTTGATTTATTATAAAAAGGTGGTAAAATATAATTAGCACTCAAAGAAAGAGAGTGCTAATCAATGATTTGCTATTTATTTTTAGGAGGTATATATCATGACTATCAAACCATTACAGGACAGAGTTGTTGTTAAAATGGTAGAGGCAGAAGAAACTACCAAAAGCGGTATCATCCTCTCCGGCTCAGCTAAGGAAAAGCCTGAAGTTGCTCAGGTCGTTGAAGTAGGTCCGGGAACTGCTGATATTAAAATGGAAGTTAAAAAGGATGATAAGGTCCTCATTTCTAAATATTCAGGCACAAACGTTAAGCTCGAAGGCGAAGAGTACATCATCGTTAAGATGGAAGACATCCTCGCTATCGTAAAGTAATTTTGGTATAAAGGAGATATTTATCATGGCTAAAGATATTAAATACGGTGAAGACGCAAGAAAAGCACTTCAGGCTGGTATCGACAAACTTGCTGATACAGTAAGAATAACAATGGGTCCTAAGGGCAGAAACGTAGTACTCGATAAGAAGTTCGGTGCTCCGCTCATCACTAACGACGGCGTTACTATCGCTAAGGACATTGAGCTCGAAGATGCTTTCGAGAATATGGGTGCTCAGCTCGTTAAGGAAGTTGCTACAAAGACTAACGATGCTGCCGGTGACGGTACTACTACTGCTACTCTCCTCGCTCAGACTATCGTTCGTGAGGGTATGAAGAATATCGCTGCCGGAGCTAATCCGATGATCTTAAAGAAGGGTATCTCTAAGGCTGTTGACGTTGCTGTTGAGACTATCATCGCAAACTCCAAGACAGTTTCCGGCTCTGACGACATCGCAAGAGTTGGTACTGTTTCTTCCGCTGACGAGAACGTTGGTAAGCTCATCGCTGAGGCTATGGAAAAGGTTACTTCCGACGGCGTTATCACTATCGAAGAAAGCAAAACTGCTGAAACATACAGCGAAGTAGTTGAAGGTATGCAGTTCGACCGTGGTTACATCTCACCATATATGGTTACTGACGCTGATAAGATGGAAGCTGTTTACGATGACGCTTACATCCTTATCACTGATAAGAAGATCTCTTCTATACAGGAAATACTCCCACTCCTCGAACAGATCGTTAAAATGGGCAAGAAGCTCGTTATCATCGCTGAGGACGTTGAGGGCGAAGCTCTTACTACTATCATCCTCAATAACCTCCGTGGAACATTCAAGGTAGCTGCTGTAAAGGCTCCTGGTTTCGGCGACAGACGTAAGGAAATGCTCAAGGACATCGCTATACTCACAGGCGGCGAAGTTATCTCTGCTGAGCTCGGTCTTGAACTCAGCGAGACTACTATCGAGCAGCTCGGTCAGGCTAAGCAGGTCGTTATCCAGAAGGAAAACACTATCATCGTTGACGGTGCAGGCGACAAGAAAGCTATCAAGTCAAGAGTTGCTCAGATCAGAACTGCTATCGAAAACACAACTTCTGATTTCGACCGTGAGAAGCTTCAGGAAAGACTCGCTAAGCTCGCTGGCGGTGTTGCAGTTATCAAGGTAGGTGCTGCTACTGAGGTTGAAATGAAGGAGAAGAAGCTCCGTATCGAGGACGCTCTCGCTGCTACAAAGGCTGCTGTTGAAGAGGGTATCGTAGCAGGCGGCGGTACAGCATTCGTAAATGCTATCCCAGCTGTAAACAAGCTCGTTCCAACTCTTGAAGGCGACGAGAAGACTGGTGCTAAGATAATCCTTAAAGCACTTGAAGCTCCTGTACGTCAGATCGCTGAGAATGCTGGTCTTGAGGGAAGCGTTATCGTTGATAAGATGATACGTTCACGCAAGGTAGGCTATGGTTTTGATGCTTACAACGAGGTTTATACAGATATGATCCCTGCTGGTATCGTTGATCCTACTAAGGTAACACGTTCAGCACTCCAGAATGCTGCATCTGTTGCATCAATGGTACTCACAACAGAGAGTCTTGTTGCTGACATCAAGGAAGATGCTCCTGCTGCTCCGGCAATGCCAGCAGGCGGAATGTATTAAGCAGCGTGACGCTGCACCCTTTCACGCTTCGCTCGTAAACTCGCTTACTCTCTGCGAGGCGGAAAGTCTGCTTTCGCATACGGAAGTAAGTCCGGTGCGGTAATAAAATACAAATAAAAAAATCGACGAAGTCGGGCAATCACGAGATTCCAAAGGGTTTCCAACCCTTTGGCAGGAAGGTGTGCGAGGAAGGGCAGAGCCCTTCCTAAGAAGCAGTCCAGCGAGCGTAGCAACGCTGGACGGACGGCTCGCAGCACTTCCCCCAGCTTGACTGGCGTAATAATTAAAGGCGAACCTGTAGTATGGTTCGCCTTTTTTGTCGGTCAAGCCAAGGCAAGCAATGCGGACGGTCCGTAAAACCTCGCTCCGCTGGTTTTACTACTCTTTAGGGGAGGCTCTGCCTCCCCTCGCACACCTCTCCGCCAAAGGGTTGGGAACCCTTTGGAATCCCTTTTCTGCCGGCTACGCCGGTTTTTATTATTTAATTAACTACTGTTTAGCACTCTCACACCGAGAGTGCTAATTTTCATAATACCGTCACATACCTTTGATATTTCTTTCATAAAACAGGACTATTATATAGATAATGAAACGAAAGGGATGATACCAATGGAACGGTGTATATATCAAAAGTAATCGCATAAAATAAAAATACAAATTTATTGGAGGTATGACTTATGATGTACGGACTTACACCTTTTGGAAGAAATTTCGATCTGTTCAACGTTTTCAATGATATGGATAAGGACTTTTTCGGCGGTGCTATGCCGATGAATTCCTGCAAAACAGATATAAAAGACGAGGGAGATAAATATATTATGGAGTCAGAGCTCCCCGGCTTCGAGAAAGAAGACATCAAACTTGATATAAATGGTTCTTACCTTGTCATAACTGCTGAGCACAGCAATGTTGACGAGAAAAAGGACAACAAAGGCAACTATATCCGCCGTGAAAGAAGCTACGGCTCTTATAAGAGGAGCTTCGATATTGCTGATGTTGATACAGCAAATATCACTGCCGAGTACAAAAACGGAATCCTGACTGTAGGTCTTCCGAAGAAACAGCCGGCAGCTCCGGAAACAAGAAGATTAGAGATAAAATAACTGTCCATTCTTAAAATGAATAAAAAGTCCGGAAGGGGGTCAAAGCATGGCTCCCTCCGGACTTTTTTATCTGGATATTCAATAGTATTTCTCAGCTTCTTACCGGTAATAAACTTTTATTCCATGAGCTTCCAGCTCCGCAGCTTGTTCATCAGACAGACTATTTTTCCTAAGTCCTCCAATAGATCTCAGAGCATCCATTTCAAGAAAACCAGATATATCTTCGACCACAATATTATCCAGATCGAGATTCACTACTGTATCAAAATCTGCAAATACAGAGCTGTCTTTGATTACATATTTATTATCGACACGGAATATTGAATCATATACAAGCGTTTTTTCAAGCGAAATCTTGTCCAGTTTTGCACATTCTTTCAATGCAGAAATATTATATACATTACAGTTTTGAAAAGATATATCTGTCAGATTCGGAAGGCAGACTCCTTTCAGGTCGACCTCAGAATCATCGAATTGAGCATATTCAAGCTTCTCATATGAATTGAGCTTTGTTGTAGACGTATACAACTCAGAATTAATGAAAAAAATATGACTAAGCTCCTTAAAATCTCCAAAATCCTCGAATATATCATCATTCACATTTTCAACATTAAGCGTTTCAAGCTCTGTGAATTGATTGAGCTTTTTTGTCGAAAAATCCTTGTCATCAACAAACACCCACATTTCCTTTTCATCCTTTGAATAGAAGTTTTTATTCATATAAATGTGAGTTGATTTGAAGTAAACAGCACCGATACTTGCTGCTGCTAAAAGTATGGCTGATATGATAATTTTTTTCATGATTCTTCCTTTCGTTGGGAATTTTTTATCGTAACTTTTAACACATTATGTTTCAGGACTTTAGTTGCATCGTATTTTCAATCTGTTCTTACAGCAACGGACCAGACTTCTATTCCATGTGAAGTTAGCTTATCGACCGTTTCGTCCGGCACTTCACCAATACCGACTACAACAGTTTTAAGAGCATCCATTTCAAGAATTCCGGATATATCTTCAAGCACTATATGTTCAAGATTGATATTCGTAACTGTGTCGAGATCTGCAAATACAGAGCTGTCCTTTAGCACGTATTCATGATTTTCATGGACTATATAGCTGTCCACGGTTGTTCCTGAGAGCTGTATATGGTCAAGCTTTGCACATTCTTTCAGTGCAGAAAAATTTTTCACATCGCATTTATCAAAAACTATATCTTTAAGCTCACTGATATAGACTCCTTGCAGGTCAACATTAGAATTAAAGAACGAAACATCTTCAAGCTTCTCATATGAATTGAGCTTTTTGGCAGAGCTATTCAGCTTAGCATAAAAGAAAGTAATTGAGGAAAGCTCCTTAAAATCCCCGAAATCTTCGAGTATACCATCGCTCACTTTTGAAATACTAAGTCTTTCAAGCTCAGTGAATTTGTTTAGCTTTTCGGTAGAAAAGTCCTTGCTGTTGGCATTAATATTCAGTCCCTTAGAATCCTTTGGGTAGTATCTTCCGTCCAATTTTACTTTATCCATTCTGCGATAAATATTAAAGCCAACGACAGCGGCAATAATTACAATTAAAGTTATAAATCTTTTATTCATAAGAATCCCCTTTTCTATAAAAATTTAACTTCTATACCATTTCCTTTCAGCTGTGTGATAAATTCAGCTGAGATATTGTCCTCTGAGACTTTGAGCACTTTAAGCTCTTTCATTTTCAGTATACCAGCAATATCCTCTATCTGAATGTTTTCAAAGTCGAGTACTTTTACACTGTTGAATCCTTCAAACACCGAGCTGTCTTTCAGAGCATATTTTGTTTCGTTATTGCCTTCCTTTATCGGTACTATATAATCGTCAACAGATGTAGATTCAAATTCCATACTGAGCAAAGAAGAACACTCTGTCAGTGCAGCTATATTCGTGAGCTTACATTCGTCGAAAAACAGATATTCCGCAGTACTATTGAAATTTTTCAAATCAATAGTCGAGCGATGAAAGGCTATTACACCAAGTTTTTGGTATTCCCCCAGCTTTGACAAAGAACTGGAGAATTTAGAATAATAAATATACAGCTCTTTAAGGTTATCAAATTCACCGAACTCACCAAGCATCTCATCATTGATATGGTCGATAGTCAGATGTTCGAGCTTAGTGAATTTATTCAGCTTCTTAACAGTGAAGTCCTTTTCGTTAGCATCAATATTCAGCCATGTGCTTTTCTTTGAGTAGCTTTCACCGCCTATAGAAACATGGTTAGAAAGACTATATAAAAAAATCCATACAAATGCTGTCACGGCGGCTATGAGCACTATCGAAACCGCTTTTTTGACTTTTGCTTTCATTTCTCGCTTCCTTTATCAGAAAAAAACCTCGGTTCTGACAATGTGACCTTAACTCCCTTATCTTCAAGCTCCTTGACCATATCATCGTCTATCATGCCCTGAGTAGCCGTAAACTCTTCAAGGCTCTCCATATCATTGATTCCGGAAATATCCTCAATATAAGCATCATTAATACTAAGGCTTTTAACGTTGTCTAATTCAGCAAAGGCAGAGCTGTCTTTCATTGTCAGTCTTTTATCAGCTTCATTATAATCAATAATGTCAGCGACGCTTGAACTTGCAAGTGAAATACTTTCAAGTGAATCACAGTTCTTCAGCTCGGAAATATTTTTGACTTTGCTGTCGAACAAAAAGATTATTCTTACAGCGTTATTCTTTATTCCTTTAAGGTCGACCTCTGAAAATTGGAACAGAATAACATCCAGCTTTCCGTATTTATTCAGCTCTGATGCACTATTTTTTATATTGGCTCCATAATTAGCGAAACACTCCAGCTTATCAAAACTGCCCATATCCTCCAAGACATCATCATTTAGTTCTTGCGTACTAAGATATTCAAGCTCGGAGCACTTATTAAGCTCACTTATCTTGAATCCCTTTTTCTGAACTTTGACAAGATCAAGTTTATCTACACTCCTCTTGTGGATAGTCCCGTTTATTCTGACATATTTCGACTTGAATATGATAGTGCCGGTAATTACGCCGGCTGCGACCAGCAAAGTAATTGCTGTAATGATAAATTTTTTCATAAATATCCCCTTTTACAGTTATAATGTATGCCGCACTACCATATGTAATGCGGCATTAAAAATCTTTTAATAATTACCGGAGGTGTCCTCGATAAGCTTGAACTTAATGTCATAATAGCTTATCTTGCCGTCCTTATCAATGTGAGCACAGGTCGCAGGGACTGTATCTCCCGCACCGTACTTACTGCTTATAGTGTCATAGAATTCATTATAGGTCTTGATAGGAGTTCCGTCAACCTTAGTGATGAAGTCACCGACTTTAAGGGCAGTATTCTTTATATCGGAGTCATCGCTGATGCTGTCGATATAGATACCCTCGAAGTCCTCAGGAAGTGCGAAACCGAGCTTTTCCTCTATGATTTTCAGCTTAGAGGCGTCAGACATATCAACAAGAGTGATACCGATGCGGAATCGACCTCCGATATGACCGCTCTTGATAAGCTCCTCGATGATAGGCAGAGCCTCATTTATAGAGATAGCGAAGCCGAGTCCCTCGAAGCTGGAGCTTACGTACTTTGAAGAAGTTATGCCTATTACCTGACCGTACATATTTACCAGAGCTCCGCCGGAGTTTCCGGGGCTTATGTCGGCATTGGTCTGGATGCAGTCCATTTCAAAGCCTGTGGAGTCGCTTCTTATCTTACGGCTTACCGCAGAAACGATGCCGTCAGTAACGGTGCTGGAGAGATTTGCCGGATTTCCGATAGCTATAACAGTCTCGCCGACTATTGCTTCATCGGAGTTGCCGAGAGTTGCCGGAGTAAGCTTATCAGTATCGACCTTGATAACGGCAATATCAGTCTTGACATCTCGTCCTACTACTTTAGCCGGATATTTGTCGCCGTCTACGGTACTGATAATGTGGTATCCGTTTTCTTTGAGTACATGAGCGTTTGTGACGATATATCCGTCATCAGAAATAACGATGCCGGAGCCTGTTCCGAGGTAAATATCCTTTTTATAGGCATTAGCGTCCTCGTATGTGTATATCTCAACAATAGACGGACGAACAGCAATTGCTGCACCCTCAGGGGTGTACTTGCCATTTTCGTCCTTGAAATTTTCTGGGTCATTAGCTCCCTTTGGCTTTGACTCACGGTAGAAAACGACCTGCTTAGCTTCAACGAGCTTATCTATGGACTCCTTGCTGTTCATGATATCATAGACTATACCGTAAATGCCGAGAAGGAAAGCTCCCACAACAAGTACTACAAAAAGTATAATAGCAGCCTTTACTCCGGGAGTTTTTTTCTTGACCTCAGCTGCCGCAGTCTGCTCAGCCTGTCTGCGTTCAAGCTCCTCAAAGCCGATAGGCTCATACATGAAAGCGTCATACCGAGGCTGTCTTGGAGCATTATTTCCGAACGAGCCATACTGGTTCGGCGGAGGTATCTGACCTGTTCCGAAATTATTGTAAGGCTGCTGCGGACGTGCTCCGAAGTTATTCGGAGTACCCCCCCCCTGATCGTAGGGGGGAGGCGGAGTAGGGCTGCTCCCGTAGGGGGGAGGCATACTCATTCCCTGTATATAGCGGGATCTTGGATCCTGCTCCTGAGAGGGAGGATTTTCCTGCGGTGGTGTATAAGTTGTATTCTCCTGAGGAGAATTAATATCTTTTTCGTCCATAATATCTCCTTATAATAAATAAAAAATGAAACAAAAACCAGCAATATAATACTGTTTGTATAAATGCGTAACAGTAATTAAAAAATATTACCAGATACGCACTTGCCTGCGTATGTGAGCTCAGACTTTCCTACTCGTACAGAGTAATGGTCAGCGAGTGGGAACGTGAGACGGGTGCAGGGATGTCATCCCTGCTCATCATTCTCCAGAATATCTTCCTTGAATTCCGGAAGTTTTTCCTTTTCCTGATCTTGCATGATCTCAGGCAGATCTTCCTTCTCATATTCTTTTCTCATTTCCGGCATAGCCTCATTCAGCTCATGCTGGTCATCTTTCATTGTATCGGGTCTGTCCTCTGACTGCTTCTTTTTCTTATGGTCCTTACCGGAGCTGAGGTCAGGGATCTGTATCTGGAACTCGGTATACTCGCCGTGGATGCTCTTGACGATAATATGTCCGTTGTGGAGGTGAACTATCTTACGTGAGATAGAAAGTCCGAGACCGAGACCTGTAGCGTCCTTGCCACGGGAGGAATCAGTTTTATAGAATCGGTCGAATACCTGCTGGATCTCCTCTTCGGTGAGACCCTCGCCGGAATTGCGAATACCGATAATATAAACGCTTTCGTTCTTATCGAATGTGAATGTGAGAGTACCGCAGTCGTTCACGAACTTTACAGCGTTCTCTACTATATTATATATAACCTGCTGCATGAGGTCCTGATCGACAACAGCAACAAGTCTTTCGCTGTCAAGACCTTCAACTCGGAGGTGCTTATCCTCTATACGCTTTTCAAACATGAGGACGGTCTGAATAACGAGGTCAGTGAGGTTAGTCTCCTTGAAATTCGGAACGAGAGTTCCTGATTCATAGCGGGTCATATTCAGCATTGAGGATATGAGTATGCGGAGTCTCTGCATTTCCTTTGAAACCAGAACAAGGTACTCATTCTGCTTATTTTTCGGGATAGTGCCGTCAAGTATACCTGACACAAAGCCGCTTATAGTAGTCATAGGAGTTCTGAGCTCGTGTGAAACATTAGCGATAAAGGTCTTGGAGGTCTGTTCGCTGTTCTCAACGTCAGCCGCAAGAGCATTGACGTACTCGCTTATCTCTCTTGGTATTCCCTCTACATCAGTGCTTATCTTCTCGGAGAAATCGCCCTTTGCGTACATCTCGCAGACTTTGAGGAAATCGAACTCATAAGCAGCAAGCTTCTTCACACGTTTTCTCAGAATGAGGAAAGAGAGGTATGCACCTAACAGAGCAAAGCCGAGGTAGAGTGCGGTGACTTTCATCATGAAAACATTGATACGTTTTGTTTTTCCGCAGAAGAGGATATACATTTTACCCTCGTTTTCGTCATTTTCCTTTGAAGAGAGGTAAGTTCTCGCACCATAGAGAAGATACGGTTCATTCTTTGAGAAAGAGGTCTTTTCGAGTTCAAGGTATCTTCTTTTTTTACCGTCGATAGCCTTTTTTATGGTATTGGAGAGAGGTTTTTTCTCGTCCTCATTCGGTTCGGGATGTATTTTCATGAACGCCTTTTCGTCCTCAAAGTCCTTACTGTCGTAGTCAACAGAGGAGAAAACGCACTCGCCTTCCTTATCGTAAATAAGTATTTTCAGCTTGTTTACCGATGTAAAGCGGTAGTGCAGACGCTGTATGTCCTCTGTAGAAATTTCTCCGGACTCATTGAACTCATCCTTCAGGCAATTAATAAAGAGGTCGCCTGTACTTTTAAGAGAATCAAGCTCTGAATTCTTGTACGCTCTTGTACTAAGGGTGACTACAATAACTCCGAGGAACAACAGTACGAGACACAAGGTTATCATTGAAAATCTGAATGAGCGATAATATGAACTATCTTTATAATTCAATCCAAACACCTCCAAAACGAAACAGGTGCAGGGTGTGATGACCCTGCACCCATTTTTAGCATTGCCATTAATAATTTCAAGACAAGTATCGCCGCTCAAACAATTGAATCAAAGTTCCGGCAATACTTTATAAAATCATTCTTCTTCGTCAGCTTCAAATTTATATCCTACACCCCAAACGGTCTTCAAAGCCCACTTATCGGAAATACCTTCGAGCTTTTCACGCAGACGCTTGATATGAACATCTATAGTACGAGAATCACCGTAATACTCAAATCCCCAGACTTCGTCAAGAAGCTGGTCTCTTGTATAGACTCTGTTAGGATTTGAAGCAAGATAGAAGAGAAGCTCAAGCTCCTTCGGAGGAGTATCGATAGTTTTTCCTGCAACTTTAAGCTCATATCTTGTCATATTAACAGAGAGCTTATCATAGTGAACTTCCTTTATTTCAGGTTCAGCAGTACCTGTGCCGACACGGCGTGTAACAGCATTGATACGTGCGATAACTTCCTTTGCATCAAAAGGTTTAACGATATAATCATCCGCACCGAGTTCAAGTCCGATTACCTTATCTATAGTCTCGCCCTTAGCGGTTATCATTATTATCGGAACATTTGATTTTTTTCTTATCTCACGGCAAACCTGCCAGCCGTCGATACCCGGCAGCATTATGTCGAGCAGGACCATATCAGGTTTAAGAGCATTGAATTTTACAACAGCTTCTTCGCCGTCGTGAGAGAGAATTACACCATAACCATCCTTTTCGAGGTACAGGCGAAGGAGATCACAAATGTTTTTATCATCGTCAACAATAAGAACTTTTAAACTTTTATCCATAGCCATTTGAACAAACCTCATTTCTTTTATTAATATATTGTTACTTTTATTATACCTCAAATTATTTATTTTGTCAATTATTTATTGAGTAAATCATAAGAAAAAAGGTATTAATTAAAAAAATAAAAATATAATCCGACGAAGTCGGCTTAATGAGAGTCCAGAGAGAGGTTCTCTCTCTGGCGGTAGGGTGTACGAGGGGAGGCAGAGCCTCCCCTAAAAAGCAGTCCAGCAAGCGTAGCAACGCTGGACGGACGGCTCGCAGCACTCGCCCCAGCTTGACTGGCATAATTACTGCGTCGGTCAAGCCGAGGGAAGCGATGCGGACGTTCCGTAAAACATCGCTACGCTTGTTTTACTATTTCTTAGGAAGGGCTCTGCCCACCCTAATCGGGTCCAGCCACCCCTGTCAGCAAGCTGACATCCCCTACCGCTGGTAGGGGTAACCTCGCACACCTTCCCGCTCAAGGGTTGAGAACCCTTGAGAATCCCTTATTGACCGGCTTCGCCGGTTTTATTTTTATTAAATTAAATAATATTTCAATATGCGATATATCCTCAGTCTTGCCCTGCTCAACACCGCACATACCGCCTGCGGAGTCACCCCAAGCCGCTTAGCTATCTGCACAGTATCAATATTATTATAATAGTATAGCATAACTATCTCCTTCTGTTTCGGAGTAAGTTCATTGTTTATCACCTTCACCAACACTCTTTTTATCCTCACAACAGGCTGGTCGTCGGTGTCATAGCCGAGTATCGAGCGAATGCCCTTATCAGCCTCTCCGGTGAATGAATCGGAATAAGTCTCACGTTTTGACACTACCTTCCGCCCTCCTTATGTAGCCGCTTATGCGGTCGATTATATCAGTAAGCTCGATGTTTTCGGTCTGAAGCAGACTGATGCGGCGGTCGAGGTCGAGCTGCTCAATAGCTTCTTTGTTGCCTTGATGCTTGTACTCTCTCCTCAGTGAATTCAGTTGCGAGAGCCGCTCTTTTACCAGAGCACGGCTTTTTTCGTAGGAGTTCAATAGGTCTTTCATTTAAGGAGGCCTCCTTTCAGTGCGATGTAAATTAGAGTTAAGGGAGAAAATCATAGTAGCGTGAACAAATGTTCGATTCCTTGTGTTTATTATTATAGAACAGAAGTTCGTTCTTGTCAAGAGGTGCAGAATATATGTTTTATTTTTAATTATAAGGGTAAACAAAAAAGCAGTCCACTTTTTTGTGAACTGCTTTTTCATAGTCGCCTATATTGCACATATATTCAGTAAATTTCACGTTCATTCAGTAATTTTTTACTGCTATTTATACCTATTTCTAAGATAGATATGTCCTTCTCTATCTTTTACATACGTTTCTTCTATTTCTACAAGATCACTTCTTTTATTACCATATTCATCTTCAAGCGTTTCATCGTTATGATTAATAATTAACGAGCCTTCCAGCGGATCGTCGACCACATCATTCATAAGCTTACCATATCCTATAAACGGACTTTCATCTTCTTCCTGTTCATAAAATCTTGGAGGATTTGTTATATTCATTTTACTATCAACTTTATCGGCAATTGCGAAAATGATATAAAAAAATATTATTAATCCAATAAAAAATGCCGCACAAATCACTCCAGCCATATTATGATGTATATAGCAAAAAATACCTATAACAATCCATAGTTTTATTTGTCCGCTTTTTAAAATAGATCTCATAATATCAACACCTTTATTTTTTAGTGAACTGCCCTTATATCACTTAATAAAGCTTTCTTTTTTCGTTTCCGATTACTGCGAAACGTTCTCCCTTTTCCAAATTCACTTTATGCCAATTGCCCTCTTTATCTTTTACATAATCACCGGAACGACCTACTGTAAATTCATTGCCGTTATCATCATGTACTCTTTTTCCCTCTCTGTACCAGTCATCATCTGGATTATAATTATCTTTTTCAGAAACAGAGAGAGGATGAGACAATGCAAACGGTATGAAAACTATCAAAATGCAAAGCGTAATTTTAAAAGCAACTTTTACACCAAGGCATAGACATCTAAAATATGTTCCAACTCTCTCTCCCTTAGGTGTTCGTTTATTAATATGTCGTATAACAAAAAAGAGTATAATTATCGAAAAGACTAACATTATTATCCAACTGGGAACAAAATCAGACATACTATCATCAATGAATAGCCCCCTTATTATTAAGTATGGACACCATAAAACACCTAACACAGCATCGAAGAAAAGATAAGCCATAAATTTACCATATCTCTTTTTCATAATAAAAACCCCCTTAAAGTTGATTTAACGGTTTACCGTTAACAAAATTATATCACGAGGTGGAATAAAAGTCAACGGTTTACCGACAATTATTTTATACAAAAAATGATATTATTATTTATATGAATCTCACATAAAGGGGCGTATTGATGTGAATATTTCGGAAGCTGTTGCAGAAAGAATACTTGAACTTTGCAAAGAGAACAACATCACAGTGAACAAGTTATCGAATATTTCAGGAGTAACTCAGTCAACAGTGAATGATATCGTAAATCACAGAGCTAAAAATATCGGCATCATTACTATAAAAAAATTATGTGACGGTCTTGATATGACCATAACAGACTTCTTTGATACAGAGGTCTTTCGTAAACTTGAACAGGAATTATACTGATAAATGCGGACATTTTAAAAGGTCCGCATTTTCATTGACACAAAATTTCATTTGCGATATAATTGTAAAAAAGGAGGGTCTGAAATGAGAAGAAAAGATCGTGAAATCACCAGAATTGAGGATATTTTAAGCATAGTCGACAGAGCTAAAGTGCTTCGGCTCGGACTTTTTGATGATAATTTTCCATATATCGTACCGCTGCATTTCGGATATGAATATGCTGAGGGAAAGCTGATTTTCTATATGCACAGTGCAAAGGAAGGTCACAAGCTCGACCTGATAAGACGAAATCAAAATGTATGCATCGAACTCGACTGCGATACCGAGCTGATATCGGGCGGAGACATCCCGTGCAGTTACAGCTCGTCATTCGCCTCGCTCATTGGTCGTGGACTCGCAGAGATAGTGGACGACGAACAAGAAAAGGTCAGGGGACTTTATCTGCTTATGAAGAATCAGACAGGTCGGGAATTTGAAATTACAACGCAAATGGCTTCTGCGGTAGCGGTAATAAAGGTTGTGGTTTGTGATTTCAGTGCGAAGTCAAAACCTAAGGCGTAAAGGAGAATATCGTCATGACCAATATCAGCTGTCTGCTTGCCGGACTTACAAGACTGTTAAGTCCGCTGATACTTGTCCAGATATGGCACAACAAGACCGGAGCTCGCCGGTTACCTGCGATAATAGCCTTTATAGCGTGTTTTCCGGTGTTTATTGTGGGAGCAGTAGTGCGTTCGGGATTCAGTCACAGCGACTTTTACTCCTACTATCTACAGCAGGGACTGCTCTATGGGATACTGGAAGAAACTGCGAAATTTCTGGTGCTGAAGTACTATCTCACGTCCTATACTGACGCTAAAGACGCAGTCACCTACGGCATAGGTCACGGAGCATTTGAGGAATTTGGTGCAGGGATGTCGTGTCTTTGGCTGATAGGCACCGGCAGAGCTGACCCGAATATTTTCTGGATAAACCTATGGGCAGCTGCCGAGGGGACTGCCTTTGTGGTGGGACTGACAGTGCTTATATTCTATGGCATACGGACTAATAAATCGCAGGTGATGCTGCCATTGGCGATAATGCTGCACACCGTCAGCAATACGTTCACGGGGATATTTGGTTTCAGCGGCTTTATAGTCATAACGTTCAATACACTGATGACCGCAGGTATTTGCTTTGCGGCATACAAATGCTGGATAAAAATAGAAAAAGAATAAAGGAAAAGCCGGCGAAGCCGGTCAATAACGGGATTCCAAAGGGTGACGCCCCACAGTGTGGGGAGATGTCACGAAGTGACAGAGGGGACGGGGCGGTTAGCCTATTATCCCTTTGGCGGAGAGGTGTACGAGGGGTTACCCCTACCAGTGGTAGGGGATGTCAGCTTGCTGACAGGGGTGGCTGGACCCGATTAGGGTGCAGAGCCTCCCCTAAAGAGTAGTCCAGCGAGCAAAGCTACGCTGGACGGATGGCTCGCAGCACTCGCCCCAGCTTGACTGGCATAATTACTTCGTCGGTTTTTATTTTTTTGCAATTCAAAATTAAAAATTTTTTTACATTCTTATTAAACCCTTTTGCATTGAATACACTTCCCTCTCCTCCCTCTTATAGGAGGTGCTTTTATGAATAAAAAAAGTTTCGTACTATATAACGATTATTACAAGCATATCATCAAACTCTCGGACGAGGATGCAGGTCAGCTTTTCAAGGCGATACTTGCTTCTGCTAACGATGAGGAAATTCCGGAGCTCTCTCCGATTGCGGATATTACATTTTCTTTCATCAGCGAACAGCTCATCCGTGACACCAGCAAGTGGGAAAACATATGCAAAAAACGCTCGGAAGCCGGAAAAAAAGGCGGCAGACCCAAAACTGAAAAAGCAAACCAAAAGCAAACAAAAGCAAAAAAAGCTGATAATGATACTGTTAATGTTAATGATACTGTAACTGATAATGATACTGTAACTGATAATGATACTGTAAATGATATTCCTGACCGCTGTGAAAAACTCAGCGGTGAAGAAAAGCAAAGCTCCGCTGACGCTGAGCCAGAGCAGAAGAAAAGCTATGGAAGCTATGGAAATATAGTTCTCAGTGAAAGCGAATACCGGAAGCTTTGTCAGACTTACGGAAATAATAACGTAAACGAATGCATCGAACGAATGGACAGCTGGATACAAGCTAAAGGAAAATCGCCGTATAAGGACTTTTCAGCTGCTGTACGCCAATGGCTGGAAAAGGACGGAAAAGCTCCCAGAAGCTCTTCCGATATTGAAAAATATAAATTTGTTATCAATAAATTCTGACTTCTGCTTGCTACTGTGTACAAAAATCAAACAGATGCTTTGTGCAAAACTACAAAGTTGACTTCTCCATTTCCTCACTCCGACTTACCGTGTGTACTCCGCAAAAGGCTATATACAGCTTTTTTCAGTTAGTTCAGCCTTGCAGGAAACTATGAAAAACACGCAAAAAATACTTGCTTTATAAATAAAGTTATGTTATAATGTTATATGTAGTGCTATATCCTGTCAGAGTGAAGCTTTGAAGCGATAAAGCAAAGAATAAGACGGTCATCCGTTTAAATTTAAGGAGAAATGACATGAAAAAAGTTGTTATTATCGGTGCAGGTCCTGCCGGACTTACTGCCGCTTATGAGCTGCTTAAAGACGGCTCAGGAGAATATGAAGTTACTATCCTCGAAGAAACTAAAGACATCGGCGGTATCTCTAAGACCGTAAACTATAAGGGAAATCGTATGGACATGGGCGGTCACCGCTTCTTCTCCAAAATGCCGGAGGTAAACGAGTGGTGGAGCAATATGCTCCCATTACAGGGTGCTCCTTCCCGTGACGACATCATGCTCAGAAGACGTGTAAGAATAGAAAAGGGCGGTCCTAACCCTGAAAAGGAAAACAGAGTTATGCTCATGAGACGCAGAGTCTCCCGTATTCTCTTCAACAACAAGTTCTATGACTACCCTGTTTCCCTCAAACCAGAAACTATCAAGAACTTCGGTTTCTTCACAACTATGAAAGTCGGATTCAGCTACCTCGCTGCCGTAATTCATAAGCGTCCGGAGACTAACCTCGAAAACTTCTATATCAACTGCTTCGGTAAGCAGCTCTATTCTATGTTCTTCGAGTACTATACAGAGAACCTCTGGGGTCGTCACCCAAGCGAGATAGACGCTTCATGGGGTGCTCAGCGTACTAAGGGCCTTTCTATCGTTGGCATCATCAAGGACTTCTTCGGCAAGCTCTTCAAGGTAAAGAACCGTAAGGTGAATACTTCACTTATCGAGGAATTCAAGTATCCTAAGCTCGGTCCTGGTCAGCTCTGGGAAGTAACTGCTGACGAGATAAAGAAACTCGGCGGTACTATCATTATGGAAGCTCCTGTAACTAAGCTCCACAAAGACGAGAATAACCACCTCACCGGCGTTACTTACGTCAAGGACGGTCAGGAAGTTCAGCTCGACGGCGACTATATTATTTCCTCTATGCCTGTTAAGGACCTCGTTGCCGGTATGAACGACGTTCCTGAGAATGAGGCTCGCATCGCCGCAGGACTCCCATACCGTGACTATATGACACTCGGTGTGCTCGTTCCAAAGCTCAACCTCAAAAACAAGACTAATATGAGAACTGTCGGCAATATAGTACCGGACTGCTGGGTCTACGTTCAGGACAGACGTGTTAAAATGGGTCGTTTCCAGATATATAACAACTGGTCACCATACATGGTCAAGGACCTCAAGCATACTGTATGGCTCGGTCTTGAGTACTTCGTTACTGAGGGCGATGAGTACTGGAATATGACTGAGGAACAGTTCTCCGCTTTCTGTGCTAAGGAAATGGTCAAGCTCGGTCTTATAAGCAGCACAAATGATGTTCTCGATACTCATATGGAAAAGGTCAAGAAGGCTTACCCTGCTTACTTCGACACCTACGACGAAATGGATACTCTTATCAGCTACCTCAGCAAGATAGATAACCTCTACTGCGTAGGACGTAACGGTCAGCACCGCTACAATAACCTCGACCACTCCATGGCAACTTCCTTCGAGGCTGTTAAGAATATCAAGTCCGGAACAACTGACAAGTCCAACATCTGGAGCGTAAATACTGAGAAAGAATATCACGAGGAGAAGAATAAATAATGGCAAATCCTCAGCTTCAGGAGGTCAAGGACATCCTCAGCAAAAAGCAGTTCGGCAAATTGTTCGCCGGAGATACTGAGAATACTTTCATCCAGTTCTTCCGCTACCTCTTTGTCGGCGGATTCGCTACCGTTGTGGACTGGGGTGTTTCCTTCATCCTATTCAAATTCGTTTTTCAAGAAAATTACGCCGTAGCTGCAAACTCTATCTCGTTTGTAGCCGGTCTGATAGTCAACTATGTTATAAGCACATTCTGGATATTCCGCAATTCTAAGGTGGAATCCAGACTTGTGGAATTTCTGGGGTTCGCTGCGATAGGTCTTGTGGGACTGTTCATGACTATGGGCATCACAAAACTGTTCGAGATATGGCTCGCTGATACGACCAGTCTGTATCAGATACTCGCTAAGATAGTATCAACAGCTGCTGCGTTCTTCTGGAACTTCTTCGCAAGAAAAGTATTCCTGTTTTCAGGGAAAAAACAAGAAAATTAAAACAAATCGCCGCAGGCAGGCAGCGTGACGCTGCACCCTTTTCACGTTCTCACTCGCAAGCTCGTTACTCTGTGCGAATCGGGACATCTCCTTTCGCATACACAAGTAATTACTTATCTGGTAATATTATCATTTTAAATTACCGCTGCGTATTACATCTGTATGTATGAGAAAGCAAAGTAAAAGGTTTCGCAGAGAGTAAGCGAGCTTACGAGCAAAGCGTGATACGGGTGCAGGGATCTCATCCCTGCCGGCTCGACAGACGAAAAAGTGGGATGCCCTGAAACGGCATCCCTAAAATATGTATATTAAAAAATAATTATTAGAGGTGATACAATGGCTGAAAACAAAAAGTCCAAGAACAGCTCCTCAAAAGCTGAGAAAGCTGTAAAAGCAGCAAAAGATCCAGCAAATGAAGCTGTTGAAACTGTTGAAACAGCAGCCGGAGATATAGCTGATACAGCCGCAGATACCATTGAAACTGCCGCTGAGTCCGCTCCTGAGGCTGCCGAAAATATCATTGAGAGCATTTCCGGTGAACCTGAAGTTTCCGGTGACGCTCTTCCCGATGCTTCTGGTGAAGCTGCCGTTGTTCCGGAGCTCACTCCTAAGGAGAAACTGCTCCTGTTCTGGAACAATTACGGTAAAAAAGGTGTAAAGGTGCTCTCGTATCTTATCCCGTTAGCAATATTCATCGCAGTTGTGGCTCTTATGGTCTACTACATAACAGTCGCTTACAAGAAAGAGTTCCACGCTGACTGTACAGACACTATCATGTGGGCAAATGCCTCTATAGAGGGCGATGCGGTCTACGATAAGGACTTCGGATATGCCTGCTTCCTGCCATTCGGAATCAACGTGCCGATGCAGCTGTTCATACACTGGTTCGGACTTTCCATGAAGGCTCACATCTGGGGTATGATGACCTACTTCATACTCCTCACAGGTTTCTTCTGCCTCATGCTCAGCGAAATGCACTGGGACATCCGTGCTATCTGCCTCGGAGCTTCCGGTATGCTCGCCATGACTACCTCGTCACAGAAAATGCGTGAGATCTTCTGGCAGCACACTATCTACTACTCGCTGGGAATCCTGTTCATCGTCATAGGACTATTCCTATATTTCAGGATCATGAATCTTGCAGAGCGTCAGCGGAAACTGGGTACTGCAAGCAATAAGGCGAAAATCAATTTCCTGCGGATACTGATAGCTTTCGTGATACTCCTTGTGTTCATCATGTTCACCGCTACAGACGGTATCTCTGCACTTTCTATCTTTGCTGCACCTTTCGTCGGAGCTATATTTATCGAGCACTTCGTTGATACTAATAACAAGATAATCAGCAAAAAGAGCCTTATCACTGTAGTTTCAGTCGGTCTTTTCGGACTTATGATAATCCTCGGCGGAAAGCTCAACGAAAAATGGGTCGGTGACCTCGTTGCAGGCTACGCTCAGGCAAACTCAAACTTCTCTCCAATGGGCGACTGGACTGAACACTACCACTCATTCCCACTCGCTTGGATAAAGCTCAACGGTGTTAAGGATATGGGCGGTGTTCCTCTTAACGAAAAGGAGGGCGTTACTAACCTCATCTACATCGCTTCTGCTATGATACTCCTCGTAATGCCGATAATCGCTACTTTCTTCTATCCTAAGTTCAAGAAGTCAAAGGACGCAAAGATGCTCCGCATTGCAATATGGATGCACTGGGCAGCATTCGGAATCAACCTTCTTGGATATATCGTCGGCGTTATCGCTGCTGCTGACTGGAGACTTACTCCGGCTATCGGCACATCACTTATAATCTCTATTCTCTTCATCCACTGGGCTATCGCTAACAAGACCAACGCTTCAAGAATAGTCGCTATACTTGCTATTCCAATGGTAATGGTAAGCTACCTCAACATGAAAGAGATCAAGAAGATGCCTAAGGACGGCTATACCGAGAATAACCTCTACGGTCTGACAGAATTCCTCGAAGATGAGGGACTTTCCTACGGTTATGCTACTTTCTGGAACGCTAACGCTATCACTCTCCTTTCCGATTCAAACGTTAAGGTACGTGACGTTAATATCGACCAGAACGGTGTTTCTAAGAGAATCTACCAGTCCTCTGAGAATTGGTACAAGGATCAGGAAGATCAGGAGGATTACTTCCTGCTGACAAATCCTTATGAATACCAGACACTTATGGACATTCAGAGTCCGCTTCTTAACGAAGCTATGGAGACTAAGTCGGTATTTGTAAACAATACTGAGTACAAGGTGCTTGTATTTGACCATAATATAATCTATTATTAAAAAAGCAGCGTGACGCTGCCGGCTTGACCGACAAAAAAGGCGAACTTATAATATGGTTCGCCTTTATTTATTACGCCAGTCAAGCTGGGGGAAGTGCTACGAGCCGTCCGTCCAGCGTTGCTTTGCTCGCTGGACTACTCTTTAGGGGGAACTCTGTTCCCCCTCGCACACCCCCTTGCCAAAGGGATAATAATCCCTTTGGAATCCCGTTATTGCCCGACTTCGTCGGTTTTTAATTATTTTTGAAAGGTTTTTTATGAATACTCCAATTTTTGATTTTATTAACAACTATAATTCCGCCGGTACCCTCCGTACCCATACCCCCGGACATAAAGGCATCCCCCAATATGCCGACCTCGCTCCGCTCTACCACTACGACATCACCGAAATTTCCGGTGCGGACAGCCTCTTTGAAGCGGACGGCATCATCGCTGAAAGCGAAAAAAATATGTCCGCACTCTATAATACCGCCGCCACTGTCTATTCCGCAACCGGCTCGACTTTATGCATACAAGCTATGCTCACAATCATGAAAATGGAGCAAAGGCGTGTCATTGCAGTCCGCAACGTTCATAGGTCGTTCTTAAATACTGCCGCACTCCTCGACCTCGATGTGGAGTGGTCTGTGCCGGAGTATACTGCCGGACTTCTCTCCGGTAAAGCTGACCTCGCCGACCTCGAAGCTCACCTGCAAAAAAGCGACGCTCCTGCCTGCATTTACCTCACTTCTCCGGACTACACCGGTGCTTTAGCTGATATTCCGGCTATTAGTGACCTTTGCCGCAAGTACGATGCAAGGCTGATAGTCGACAACGCTCACGGTGCTCACCTTGCTTTCATGCCGGAGAATCTCCACCCTATCGCACTCGGTGCGGATATGTGCTGTGATTCTGCTCACAAGATGCTTCCTGCCCTCACCGGAGCTGCTATGCTGCACACTTCACGTCCGGAGTACGCTTCGCAGCTAAAGTCCGCCATGAGCCTTTTTGCAGGCACAAGTCCGTCATATCTCGTAATGGCTTCGCTCGACCTGTGCAACAAGTACATCTCGGAGCATATCCGTGAGGACATAAATCGTAATCTCGCTGAGCTCAGCCGCTTCCGTGAACTTTTCAACACTGAACTGACTTTTGTTGACGGAGAACCCTTCCATATCACTATCAAAGCCGCTGAATCCGGATATGACGGCATGGAATTCGCTCAGGCACTTCGTGAGAACGGTGTTGAGTGCGAGTACTCCGACAGCAGTCTTGTAGTACTTCTCATGTCGCCGATCTATCGCTCTGAGGACTACAAAAGGCTGTATCACGCCGTTTCAGCCGCTCTGAAAACGCTCGGACGCTCCGCACCGGTAAAGGACGATTTCTCGCTGACGCTCCCCAAACGTGCTATGTCGATACGTGAGGCTGTTTTTTCAACATCTGAGGACATAGATGTTGAAAACTCCGAGGGTAGGATCTGCGGAGCTGTCAGACTTCCGTGTCCGCCGGCAGTCCCTATCGCCGCAAGCGGTGAAATTATCGACCAAAATTGCATAAATATTTTCAAAAGGTATGGCATCCGGACTGTAAATGTGGTAAAATAAAATGGGTGAATCTTATGAATAATAAAGTTTTTGGCAACGAACAGCTGGTCTCGACGCTCGAAGCTATGTCCGGGACCGGAAGAACTGCCCATTCGCTGATACTTTACGGTGAAAAAGGCTGCGGCAGAAAAACTATTGCTAAATATTATACAAAATTGCTGATGTGCGGAAATAAGTCCGGGGACAAGCCTTGCGGTGTCTGCGAGACCTGCCGCTCTATCGACGAGGACAGGCATCCGGACGTTTCAATAGTCCATAAATCAGGTAAACTCGGCGGATTTTCTGTCGAGACTATCTCTGATGTCGCTCGTGACGCTTATGTCATGCCGAACAACAGCAGCGGTGTAAAAGTCTATATCTTCGGAGACTGCGATAATTTCGATCCACGTCCGCAGAATAAGCTCCTCAAACTGATAGAGGAGCCGCCGGATTATGCTTATTTTATTTTTACAGCTCAGTCGAAGTCCGCTTTTCTGCCGACTATAATCTCACGCTGCGTCTGCTTCGGAGTTGCTCAGTGCAGCGATGATGAAGCTCTCGAAGCTCTGAGCTGTTTCGGCTGTGAAACTGACGACTCCAGAAAGGCTGTTGACAGTTTTCACGGTAACATAGGCAGATGCCTTGAATATATCTCTGACGAGGAACTTAGAAATAAAGTTGATTTGACAAAATCGCTCGCAGATAGTATAATAAATAAAGACGAATATCACCTGAATTCGGTCATATTTCCTGTCAGCCGTGAACGCCGTGACGCTATCGAAATACTGTCTATGCTCGACCTGCTCGTGCGTGATGCGGCAGTGCTTGGCAAGGACCCTGATGCGGCGACTATCGGCTGCTGTAGAGAGCACGCTAAAAGGCTCTCTGAGGCTTTGACCGCTTATCAGGCTATAAGGATACATATGCACATTGAAAGGGCTAAGAGGGCTATTGACAGCAATGTTAGTCTGCCGTTAGTACTCGCCGCACTGTGCAGTGATATAATTGACATATAAAAAATAAAAAAAGAATAAAAAGCCGGCGAAGCCGGTCAATAACGGGATTCCAAAGGGATTATTATCCCTTTGGCAGGAGGTGACCGAGGGGGACAGCGTCCCCCTGAGAAGTAGTAAAACCAGCGAAGCGAAGTTTTACGGACGTTCCGCATCGCTTCCCTCGGCTTGACCGACGAAAGTAACTATGCCAGTCAAGCTGGGGCGAGCGATGCGAGCCGTCCGTCCAGCGTTGCCTTGCTCGCTGGACTGCTTCTTAGGAAGGGCTCTGCCCACCCTAATCGGGTCCAGCCACCCCTGTCAGCAAGCTGACATCCCCTACCGCTGGTAGGGGTAACCTCGCACACCTTCCCGCTCAAGGATTGTGAACCCTTGAGAATCCCTTAATGCCGGCTCCGCCGGTTTTTAAAATTTTATTTTTTAATTGCTGAAATAAATTACAAGGAGTTCTTATGAAAGAAATTGTCGGAGTACGCTTTAAAAGCGTCGGAAAAATATACTACTTCTCCCCTGACGGCATTCAGGCTAATGTGGGAGATCACGCTATTGTGGAAACTGTCCGTGGTGTCGAGTGCGGCGAGGTCGTTATCGCTAACCGCAATATCGACGACGAGCAAATCACTTCTCCACTCAAACCTATCATCCGTATCGCTACCCCTGCCGATATGAAAACTGTCGAACAAAATAAACAGCGTGAGAAAGACGCTTTCGCTGTCTGCGAGGAGAAAATCGCTTTCCGTAAGCTCAATATGCACCTCGTGGATGTTGAGTGTACGTTCGATAACAATAAGCTCCTCTTCTATTTTACTGCCGAAAATCGTGTCGACTTCCGTGAGCTCGTAAAAGACCTCGCTGCTGTGTTCCGCACACGTATCGAACTCCGCCAGATAGGTGTCAGAGATGAGGCTAAAATTCTCGGCGGTCTCGGCATCTGCGGCAGAGAGTTCTGCTGTAAAGGCTATATGGGCGACTTCCAGCCCGTTTCCATTAAAATGGCTAAGGAACAGGGTCTTTCCCTTAATCCTACTAAAATCTCAGGTACCTGCGGCAGACTTATGTGCTGCCTTAAAAATGAACAGAATGTCTACGAGGAATTGCTGAAGATAACTCCTAAAATCGGTGCTATCGTTGTTACTCCGGACGGCGACAAGGGCAGAGTTGAGGACGTTAACCTCATCACCGGCAAGCTCAGAGTTAAAACTGAAAAATCTGAGGTCCCTGCTACTCTCGACAGAAGCGAGGTAAAACTCCTCAAAGACGGCAACATTAAACTCAACAAAGATGAGCTGAAAGCTCTCAAAAATTTAGAGGATAAATAATGCAGCAGAAAGTCAACTACGGCAGATTGCTCGACGAAAAACTCGCTGAGCTCAAACGCTCCGGCGACAGACCTTCCCTGCTGCTCCATGCCTGCTGTGCTCCTTGCAGCAGTCATACTCTCTCATATATCGCTGACTTTTTCCGCATCACCCTCTATTTCTATAACCCCAATATCGCTCCGCAGTCTGAATATGAGTTTCGCAGAGATGAACTAAAAAGACTCGTCCGTGAAATGAATCTCGATATTGAGGTGCTGGAAGATGCTTATGACCCTGAACCTTTCTATCAGCTCGCAAAAGGTCTCGAAGACCTCCCCGAACGTGGCGAAAGATGTCAGAAATGCATTGAGCTGAGACTCCGTACTTCTGCGGCTAAAGCAAAACAGCTCGGCTGCGACTTCTTCACCACTACCCTGACTATCAGTCCGCATAAAGACTGCTCCTTCATCAACGAGTGCGGCGGCTCGATAGCTCAGGAATTCGGCGTTCCTTACCTCTTCTCTGACTTCAAAAAACATGAGGGCTATAAACACTCCATAGAACTCTCTAAACAGTTTAACCTCTATAGACAAAATTACTGCGGCTGCGTGTTCAGTAAGATCAACAGCGATAAACTCAGAGCTGAAAGGGCAATTCAAAATGGCTAAAGAACTTAAAACTAACGCTATGCGTTTCCTCGATAAAAATAAAATCGATTACTCCATTCAAACATATGAGTGCGATGAGTTCATCGACGGTATACATACCGCTCAGCAACTCGGTCAGCCGCTCGATGTGACCTTCAAGACACTCGTCGCTCATGGCAAAACCGGTAACTACTATTGCTTTCTGCTCCCCGTAGCCTCCGAGCTCGACCTCAAAAAAGCCGCTAAAAGCGTCGGTGAAAAATCCGTCGAACTGCTCCACGTAAAGGATATTACTAAAGTTACAGGCTACGTCCGTGGCGGATGTACTCCTATCGGTATGAAAAAACAGTTCTTGACTGTCGTTCATATCTCCGCTTTGCCTTTGGACTCCTTCTTCATCAGCGGCGGCCGTATCGGTACTCAGATAAAACTCTCACCAAATGACCTCGTTAAGGCGATAAATGGAAAGTTTGAGGATATTGTGCTTTAATATCAATTCAAAAGAGTGCTTCGGCACTCTTTTTCTTTTTCCCTGCTTTTGAACTATTATATAATTAAAAATATTTTTTTATTTGAAAGTGCACTGAAAACCGTCACCCAGTTGTTTATATTATAGACGTTACTCTTTTTCTCTTTCAAGAAATATTTTCCCCCACATATTTGCAACACTTTGTCGATTCCCAACGTATATGTTTATAGATATCCCACTATTTTTATGAAAGGAGGTACTTTTTTATGTCACATATCTTCATAAAAGCCCCTGAATAGCTTTCCTGTATGTTCCTACATCTCTTATTTACTCAAAATCTATTTTATTATCTATAAGGAGAATTATTATGAATTGTAAAAAAATTGCGGCTTCTATTTTAGCTTTTACTCTTATTACTGGTGCAGCAGCTTCCAATAATAGCGTTATCAACAGCATTATTCCAACAAACACTATAGTTGCTGAAGCAGCTATTTCCTACGGAGACTGGGAATTTGAGATTCAGCCAGATAATACTGCTATAATCACAAAATATAAAGGAAATGGCACTATAATAACTATACCAGGCAAAGTAAAAGATACTAATTCAAACAAAACATATACGGTAACTGCACTCAAAACATCGCTATTTCAAAATAATAATATGGCAACATCTATATCTGTACCAAGCAGTGTAACTGAAATACCTAAATTAGCTTTCTGCAACGCTGCAAACCTTACCAATGTAAATCTTCCTTCCGGTATCAAGAAAATTGGAAATAAAGCTTTCTACGGAACTATAAAGCTTACAAATATTTCTTTTCCGTCAACACTTGAAGAAATATGCAATAATGCATTTAAAAAATCTGGCTTGACTTCTTTAAACTTTCCCGAAAAACTGAAAAAAATAGAATCATATGCTTTTGCTAATACATGTATAACATCTGTATCTTTCCCAGCAAGTCTTAAAGAAATCGATCATAATGCATTCTCTAATACAAAATTAACCTCTGTTACACTTCCAGATACATTAACATACATCGGAGATTACGCATTTGAAAATTGTACACAACTAAAAAGAGCTACTATAAGATGCACTGGCGAGATTGGTAAATCCATTTTTAGAAATTGTAATAAGATCACCAATGTAACACTCAACACAAACAGCGTTCAAGCTACTTTCAGAAATGGTGCTTTAGGATATTGTCCAAATCTTAAAACAATAAATAACATTCAAATATTGAAGAAAGATTCGAATGGTAAGTTATATTTTAATTCAAAATTTGAACCTTATATCAAGCTTAATTTTGCTGCATTAGATAATGAACATGTTTCATTCTACGATGAATACCTTGATTTTATGATAAAAGATGTCGTAAGAAAAGAAACTGCTGGCTGCACAACTGATGCTCAGAAATTAAGAAAACTTCACGACTGGGTTTGCAATAAAGTTGACTACGCATATATTCCAGATCCGAATAACGAAAAGAAACTTATTCCAGATCCATCATCTGAATGTCATGTAGATTCATCTGTTTTTATGAGAGATACAACTGTTTGTGTAGGCTATGCAAGAGCATTAACACTTCTTCTCCGTGAAGCTGGTATTGAAGCATATTATTTAGGGTCTTCTACTCATGCCTGGACTATGGTAAGAATTGGTAGCAGATATTTCCATGTTGATGCCTGCCATGATGGTCAGTCATCAACAACAAAATATTCTCACTTTCTAAAATCCGACACAGACATAAAAAAATGTGCATCAGGACATAGCTCATGGAATATTAGCATATCTTCTTCCAGATGCAACTATGATATTCCAACTCAAACACCTGTATGCGAATATTCAGTTGGTGATGTAAACATGGACGGTAAAATCAATAAAGCTGACGCAGATTGCATAAGCAAATATATTACCTTTGAATACTCGATTCCAGATATTACTCTTGCTGATGTAAATGGAGACGGTACTGTTGACGTTGACGACCAAGTGGCAATATACGATTTATTCTGATATGTCACTCCCTAAGTCCCCTCGGCCGCTTGGAGTTCACTCCGACGACACCGCCGAAAGCTCCGGCAGCGGCGAGCACCAACAGTTTAGTGGGACTTGTAAAGCTGCCGACAGCAATTAACGCAGCAAAAACGAGTAACAGATACAGCACGCAGCCGCAGACTGCTCCGAGGACGAGACCGTGACGGCGGCGGTACTTACCGCATATAAAACCTGAACTGACAGCACCTGCCGCAAGAACAGCATAAACCGCATATCTTACGAGGCTGACATCTTTAAAGAGTGCAAAAACAACAAAAGAAAAGAGCAGCCCAGCGGCTGCCACAGATAAAAGACCGCATAACGCAGAAACCGCTATACTAAGCGGCAGAGAAGTCCAGATACACTGATGTTTACGGTGCATAAAAAACCTCCGCAAAAGAATCTTTTAAATTCTATGCGGAGGTTTGATTTTTTATTCTTCGTCGTCTTTTTTCTTATTTTTTTTGGACTTTTTATTTTCGTCCTCATCGTCAGTGAGTTCAGCGGAAGCGATTCCGGCTTTCTCAGCTTTTTTGTTAGCCGCAGCAGCCTTTGCAGCCTTAAAACGCTCCATAGCGGAAACGTTCTCGGTAATAGCCCAAGTTTTGATACGCATTTTAGACTTTTCGCCGCCGGTTTCGATAACAACTGTGTCCTCACCTGTTTTGATAACGATACCTACGATACCGGCATTAGTAACGATCTCGTCACCAACTTCGAGGCTCTGCTGCATTTCCTTCTGTTCCTTTTCTCTCTTCTTCTGAGGTCTTATAGCGAAAAGGTAGAGAAGAGCGAACATAATGATCAAAGGCAAGAACATACTCTTGAACATATCTCCGGCACTTACAGCATTGCCGGAAGACTTTTCAGCAGCTTCTGTAGCGTCCTCAGCGAAAGCGTACATAACGTTCATAGCAGCCACAGCTGTAACCAATGCCGCAGCACTAATGGAACTGATAATTTTCTTCATAATTGTCTCCTTCTGCCGCAGAACAGCGGCGTTCATAAACATTTCACAATACAAAGTTTATTATAACATATTTGCGAATGGAATGCAAGGGTTTATAAAAATTAAAAAGAAAAATAAAAAAGCCGTCCCGAAGGACGGCTTTAAATATATCATTTCGATCAAACGAGCTTGATGATAGCCATTTCTGCTGCGTCTCCACGGCGTGGACCGATCTTAACGATCTGTGTGTAACCACCGTTTCTGTCAGCATACTTAGGAGCGATCTCGTCGAAAAGTTTCTTCGCAACGCTCTCCTTTGTTACATATGCATATACCTGACGCTTGGAGTGCAGATCATCATTTTTACCGATAGTGATCATTTTCTCGGCAACTGCACGTACTTCCTTTGCTCTTGTAACGGTTGTTTCGATCTGACCGTTCTCAAGAAGGAAGGTTACCATGCCTCTGAGCATAGCCTTTCTATGGTCAGTTGTTCTGCCCAGCTTTCTTGTACCCGGCATTGTATTCACTCCTTTTCCGTATTAGTGCGAATTGTGCACTGTTATAGGTTTATTCCTCTTCAGAGCTGAGGTCGAAGCCAAGTGACTGGAGCTTCTCCTTAACCTCATCGAAGGATTTCTTTCCAAGGTTTCTAACCTTCATCATTTCTTCCTCAGACTTGTTTATCAAGTCATCCACGGTATTGATTCCGGCACGCTTTAAGCAATTGAATGAACGTACCGATAAGTCAAGATCCTCGATAGTCATTTCAAGGATTTTTTCCTTACCCTTCTCGTCCTTTTCCACGAGTACTTCAGCAAGTCCAGCTTCCTCTGAGAGGTCGATGAACAGCTTCAGGTGCTCGCCAAGGAGATTAGCTGCCTGTGATAGAGCTTCCTTTGCGGAGATAGTACCATCGGTCCAGACCTCCATAGTAAGCTTATCGTAATCGGTTACCTGACCCAGACGAGTATCCTCGACTGTGTAGTTTACCTTCAGAACAGGAGTATAGATGCTGTCCACGGCGATAACGTCGACCGGGAGGTTGATCTGCTTCTTGTTTCTTTCTGCGGAAACATAGCCTCTTCCTCTGTCGATAGTTATTTCCATATAAAGCTTAGCGTCCTTACCCAGTGTTGCGATGTGCATACCGGGATCGAGGATATTAACCTCAGAGTCGGTTTTTATATCTCCGGCGGTTATTTCGCATTCGCCCTCTGCCTCTATATAGACTGTCTTAGGACCTTCACCGTAAAGTTTAGCAGTAAGTCCCTTGATAGAGAGGATGATCTCTGTCACATCCTCTTTAACGCCCGGAATAGTTGACAACTCATGGTGAACAGTACCATCCTTGCCCGAAAGCTTTACAGATGTTACTGCGACACCAGGAAGTGAGGAGAGCAGCACACGTCTGAGGCTGTTTCCAAGTGTGATTCCGTATCCACGCTCCAGCGGTGCTAAAACGAATTTACCGTATTTGCCGTCACTTTTAAGCTCGACAATATCAATATCAGGCTTATTAATTTTTTCCAGCATAAAAACCCTCCTATTTCACAATTAGTGTATGTTTCGAGTTCTGATGTATCAAGCAGCTTATTACTTGGAGTACAGCTCGACGATAAGGTGTGTAGCAACCTCGTAATCGATGTCTTCGATAGCTGGAAGACGGTTTACTGTTGCTGAGAAGTCATCCTTATTAGCTGTGAGCCATACTGGAACGAGTCTGTCCTTAGTCTCTTCAACTGTAGCCTTGAACTTTTCAGAGGTCCTGTCCTTTT
>JAFYGE010000088.1 GCA_017543335.1 Ruminococcus sp. | reverse complement strand
TGAAGGCTTGTCAGCCTTGACTGTCTCAGGGTTGTCCCAGCCGTTGTAGATGCTTCCGAGGAATGCATCACGGTCTGTATCATAGCCGTCTATCTCGTCGTTTACAGTATAGAAAGCGTAGTGATTACGTCTGTCTCTGTACTCAGTTACATGATAAATAGTTGAACCTTCGATCTCAACACGGCCTGTTGAGAAGTTTCTCTGGAAGTTTGTGCAGTCGTCCTGTGCGTCCCAGAGACACCACTCAGCTACAGAGAAGATAGAGAAGTTCTTTGTTTCGCTGCTCTCGTTTGTGAGAACTACCTGCTGAACTTCACCATCGTAGTTCTGAGGAACGAAGAATGTAACTTCAGCCTTGAGGTCGTTCTTCTTACCTGTGATGATAGTGTATCCCATACCGTGACGGCACTCATATGAATCGAGAGGAGTCTTTACAGGAGACCAGCCCGGATTCCAGATAGTTCCGTTGTCGTTGATATAGAAATAACGTCCGCCCATATCGAGAGGCACGTTGTTATAGCGATAACGAGTTATTCTGCGGAGTCTTGCATCCTTATAGAAGCAGTAGCCTCCGGCTGTGTTTGAGATAAGTGAGAAGAATCCCTGATTTCCGAGGTAGTTTATCCAAGGATAGGGAGTCTTAGGGGAATTGATAACGTATTCCTTATTAGCGTCGTCAAAAAATCCGAACTTCATAATCCATACTCCTTTAATTTTTTACATGATAAAAGCGGATAGGCACACCGCATTTGTTTTATTATACCATATATTTTGAAATATTACAATAGGTACAGAAAAAATTAAGATGTATTATTTTTAACTCTCTTTTTGTGCATTTTACCCGAAATATAAATAATAATATGAAAACTATCTCATTCCTCAAAAGAAAACAGTTCCTCGACCGTAGTCCCGAAAACGGAGGCAATATCCATTGCCAGTTTCAGAGAGGGGACATACTGACCCTTTTCAAGGCGGATTATAGTTTCACGGCGGACTCCCACAAGTTCAGCAAGTTCACCTTGTTTCATATTGGATATTGCACGATATTCTTTGAGTTTTGTTTTAAGCACGGACATTACTCGTCCTCTCCATCACTGACCCGGTCCAGCAGAACAAAGAAAAGACTCTTGATCCCTGCTGCGAACAGGTATATTCCGAATAGAAGACAGGCAACATTTGAACTGTCGATAGTAAAGCTTCCATTTGTCAAGGAGAATATCAGCTCTATTATACCGCCTGACAGTATTAGCACTCCTGCTGTCATTCTGCTTGCCTTATACATTATTTGTCGAGCAAGCTCGTCCTCTTGCTGTATGGAATGTCCCTTTATCATTTTGAAAAAACGTACTGTCATCACCAATTCAATGACAGCGGCTAACGCAAGCAAAACGGCAAGTACAACAAATGTCTTACTGTTTATCAGAGCGATTCCCAAAAAAGTGAATGCTCCCATAAGAAATGCTGCTGCTGCGAACTTATGATAACAGTGAAGTTCTATTTTAGGTTTTTTCACATTGTTTTCAGCTTCAAAGAAACTTCTTATATTCATTTTCTTTCTCCTTGTTATTCTATGATTGACTATTGAAGAGCGAGTGATGTATTTATCACTTGATGTGACAATTATATCACTTAGATTGCTGGCTGTCAATAGTAAAGGTGATAAATTTATCACATTTGTATGTATGCACAATTATTGACGAGTCTGTTTGTCGGGTGTGATGAATTTGTCACATTTAACCACAAAAAAGTGACGGAACAATGTCCGTCACTTATCAACTACAGCTTAGTAAAGAAAAGCAAATCAGGTCAAGCCAATTTTTTCTCGACCTTGTCAGCGAGGTCTTTTCTGACGTATATTATACAGCTACATTTAATATCTTTAGCTTTGAAAATACGATTGCAGTATTGAAAATAGCACATTTCATAATTATTATCTATTTCAAGTTCGCTCAGGATATCCATTATAAGTGGAGAATTGCTAATTATAGCATCTGGTTCGCCAAGTTCTTTTATTTTATTTATCATAGCATTATATTCATCGTAAGAAGATTTTATATGTGTAGAGTAGGATATATTTTTATAAGCATTTTTGAAGATATTTTTTTTATAGAAACAATTTATTGGTATTGCATTGGAGCTAAAATGATTAGTGTCATTATTGCCCCAAGAGCTTATTATGTAAGCGTCGTCACCGAGGTTGTCGTTGATCCAATTTGCGGCATCATCAGCTACTTCGTATGGCTGTTTGATATCCGTGACATATGAATATGCGTTCCAGTAAAGGTTGACTGACGTTACAAGAACGACAGTTAATTTTATGAGAGTTTCCGCAAATTTAGGTGATAGTTTTATTTTTGTTAGCGGTTCGCAAATTTCCTGCATAGTTATAGGTTCTTTTTTAGCAGCGACCCATAGTATGAATATTACTATATTAAGGAATATTCCGAGGTGGTGAGTATGAACATATGCAGCCATAATTATTACGAGGAAGAAGTAAGGTATTATAAATTCAAGCAGGATTTTTCTTTTGCGGCAAATGTTTATGATGAAGTAAAAGAAGACTATTGCTATTATGGCAGCAAGAACAATGTCCAAAGATGAAAAAGTACATTTTGCGACCAGTTTGTTTTGTGAGAAGGACGTAACGAAAGTTTCTGACGGCATTAAAATAATGCATAGCAGCAACATTTTAGGATAGCCTATCTTATGTTCTTCGTTTACGGCAAACGAGTCCTTTGCAGGTATTATCTCAGCAGTTATTATAAGAGCTGATAGAAGAAGGATGCCATATCCGATAAGGAGCTTTTTGTTGATAGTTCTTATACCGCCGAGTATGCTGCTTTCGTGGAATATTCTCCTTAAAATATCGGCAGCAGCAAGTCCGCCTGCGAAAGCGATGCCATATGAGTGGCACAGGCAAAGGAATATCATGGAGAGTATATATGGCAGCGGCTTTTTTTCTCTTTCATTGTAAGTGTCGGCACAAAGGAACATTGCCAGCATCATCATTGCATAAGGTCTTGATATTACGGCAAATTGGTACAAGAAGAAAAAACTGCACGGGAGCAGCATTTTTGTGATTTTATTGAACGGCGAGCGGAATTCAAGTACGAGCACAGCCATTGCGTAGGTTATCATCTGTGCTATACCGAGAGTCAATTTGCATGATAATCCCAGTCTTGCCGGTATCAGAAGAAGCAGATGCCATAGTGGAGGGTGACCCTCATAGTGAGGGATTACAAAGAATATATCATGCAGGGAAGCATCTCGTGCGATGAGAAAAGCCTGAGCTTCATCGTACCACGGCTCGTGGAAGAACATCTCTATTAAAGGCAAAATTATTGCAAGTGCAGATACGAGAGCACAGCACATCAGATCTCTGCTTGATTTTTTAGTATCAGTCATAAATTATCTCCTTAATTATATATGAAATAATTATATCATATCCGCCATGTTTATTCAATATATTATGAGAAATAATAATCCGGAAATATTCAAGGGCGGATGAACTCCGCCCTTTGGATCAAAGTTTAGTAAAGAATCTCTGGTGAGATTTGAAGCTTTCGCCCGGTTTTATCTCACGATAGCCGGTAACGTCTGGTGCGAGACTGAGGTTCGGAGCGTCTATCATAGCAGTCATAGGCTCCGGACAGAAATAGTGGTTGAAGCCTCTGTCGTTCCAGATTATCCAGAAGCCGTACTCCTCGGAAACCTCGTAGCAGAGCTTCTTGCCGCTTGCAATATCTTCAGCGATAACACCGTGGAACTGTTCGCCGTCGAGGTCAGCGTACTCGCCGAAATACATATCATTATCGCACACCTGAAGAACAGGTTTTTTGCTGCCGTTCTTATATTCGAGGTCCCACATAGTGAGAGCCTTGAACTTTTCAGTTGGCAGACAGCGTTCATTGAGTTCGCACTTCTTTCCTATCGGCACAGTAAGTCTGATGTCCTCTTCCTTACCGCCGTCAGCAAAAGGAGCGTTTATAGTTGTGTGTGATGCGATAGAGATAGGCAGAACTTTTCCGCCGGAAGTATTAGTGAATACGATATTCTGCTCCAGACCATTTTCAGAGAGAGTGAATGTATACTCAGCAACGAAAGGTACAGGGAGATACTTGAAGAATTCATCATTCTCGTCGTATACATAGCGAGTTTTCAGCCATGCACAGTTGCTGTCGGCATTATGCTCGACTATTTCGTGTACTCTCTTGTGGATGAATCCGTGAATGTGGTTATTATACGGAGCTTTCTCGTTTACAGGAAGCTGGTATACTGCATCGGAAGTTTTGAGAACACCGTCTGCAAAGCGGTTAGGGAGGTAAAGTGTAGGAAGTCCCCATACTTCTGCGGACTGCTTTATAACGTCCGCAGTATTGCTCTCGTTGAAACGGAAAAACTCCATACCGTTCTTGTTATCTCTGAGGCGTATAACGTTTGAGCCTACTTCATTTGCGATATAAGCCACATATCCTCCGGCTTCGAGTTTCACGCAGGAAAGTCCGCAAAGCTCAGTGATACTTGTTGAATTATTCATTTATATCATTCCTTTCAAAAAAATCATTCTTTAGTTTTATTTTTTATTGATATAGCGGCGATAAGCAGCAATATCAGGTGGATAGCACAAAATGACCAGAATACAAAAACTTCTCCGAAAGTATGAGCTAAATCACGAATAAAATTAACAAATTTGCTTCCGGTACTGTCAGGCTCTACGTATCCGCTTATGTACCAGCCTTTCAAAGCCATTATCACTGTTGCGAGCATTGAAAGCCAGTATCCGGACGCTGCATAAGAACCGAACTCCTTTTTGCTTCCGCCCATTTCTTCATAAGCGGGAGCGTATTTTTTTACTATAGTTATCATCATGCAAATATCCAGCAGTATTAAAACTGCCGCTCCGAAAACAGGAGCGATACTGCCATTTACCGTGCCAAGCAATACAGACAGCAGAAGTATGGCTGTGCAGGCAGCCAATACTCCCAGACAGATGCCGAAACCGCCTATATTCTTTCTTAGTTCATGTTTCATAGTCAGTCCATTCTGTTCTCCATATCGGTATAGGCTCTCATCGGAGAAATTGCCTTGTATGCTGGACGGATTATCTTATTTGAATTTATAAGCTCCTCTATTCTGTGTGCCGACCAGCCGGCTATTCTTGCGGTAGCGAAGAGCGGAGTGAACAGCTCGTCCGGTATACCGAGCATACGGTACACGAATCCGCTGTAGAAGTCTACGTTTGCACAGACTCCCTTATAAATTCTGCGTTCCTCAGCGATGACCTCCGGAGCAAGCTTCTCGACCAGAGAATAGAGTCTGAATTCAGCTTCTCTGCCTTTTTCAGCTGAAAGTTTTTCAACAAATCCCTTGAAAACTTTAGCTCTCGGGTCGGACTGTGAATATACAGCGTGTCCCATACCATAGATAAGACCGGCGTGGTCGAATGCTTCTTTGTGGAGCAGTTTTCTCAGGTAGCTTCTTACTTCTTCTTCATCTGTCCAGTCGCCGACGTGCTCTTTCATATCGTCGAACATCATTGCGACCTTGATGTTAGCACCGCCATGTTTCGGACCTTTAAGTGAACCGAGTGCTGCTGCGATAGAAGAATAGGTATCAGTTCCAGATGATGACACAACGTGTACAGTAAATGTAGAGTTGTTTCCGCCGCCGTGTTCAGCGTGTAGAACGAGTGCGAGGTCGAGTATACGTGCTTCAAGCTCTGTATAATTCTTGTTCGGACGGAGCATATACAGCAGATTTTCAGCTATTGAAAGGTCCGGATGCGGGTCGTGTATAAAGAGACTTCCGCCGAATTTGGAATATTTATACGCCTGATAGCCGTAGACTGCAAGTACCGGAAACAATGTTACAAGTTCGATGCACTGTCTGAGGACGTTAGTTATTGAAATATCGTTAGCTTTTTCGTCATATGAATAAAGTGCGAGAACGCTTTTTGCGAGAGTATTCATCATATTGTCGCTCGGAGCTTTCATAATGACATCTCTTGTGAAGTGGTCAGGCAGATGACGAAAATCCGATAGAATATGTCTGAATTCAGTAAGTTCGTGCTCGGAAGGCATAGTGCCGAAGAGGAGCAGATATACAGTTTCCTCGAATCCGAAGCGTTTTTCCTTTATGAAACCGGCGACGATATCCTCAACGTCAATACCTCTGTAATACAGTTTACCGTCACCGTGGTTGGGCATACCTTCACCGGTATCCAGAACCTTGATAGTGCTTATATTAGTAAGTCCGGCAACAACGCCGTTGCCATTGATATCTCTTAGTCCTCTTTTCACATCGTATTGAGTATAGAGAGTGGGGTCTATTTTGTATCCCTCCACAGATTTTTCAGCAAGTCTCTCAATTTCCGGTGTGATTTCGGAAAATCCATATTTCTTCATATCGTCATCCCTTTCATAAAAAAATTTTTCCGGATCAATAATTGTGAGTATTACCTATCCGGAACAATACATATAGTATTTTATACAATATAATTATAATTCATTTCACTAAACTTGTCAAGCATTTATTAAAATGTGCAAGCATTATTCCTAAAAAACGGTTCGATTATTGCGGATTTTGTAAATTGCTCTTGCAAAAAAACAAAATATATGTTATGATAATATCGGATTATTGGAGAATCTGTGCTGATAGTCTGAATATCGGCACATACTGCGTTTTGCAGTAACTATCATGATATAAAGGAGGGGACTTGTTTGGACGCTATAGAATACAAATGTCCCAATTGTAATGCCGATCTGAAATTTGATCCGGCAACACAGAAGCTAAGCTGTGAATATTGTCTCAGCAGCTTCACAATAGAAGAAATAAAGAAAATATGTGCCGCAGCAGAAAACGGCATACCTAATAAACCGCCGGAGCAGGAGATTCAGGATTTTGAAGAGCATACCAACCTCTTTCACTGTGCAAGCTGCGGTGCTGATATAATGTGCGATGACCAGCAGACTGCTCTTTTCTGCTATTATTGCCACAACCCTGTTATACTTGCCGGAAAACTTACCGGTGAATACAGACCAAGCAAGGTCATAGGCTTCAAGCTCAACAGAGAAAGAGCTGTGGATATGTTCAAGAATTGGGTCGGAAAACGCAGATTTATCCCGTCAGATTTTAAGTCTGAACAGCAAATTGAAAAGATAACAGGTCTTTACGTGCCTTTCTGGGTGGCTGACTGTAGTGTTGATGCTAAATTTCAGGCTATAGGAAAAAAGATCCGTCACTGGAGTTCAGGTAGTTATGCGTATACCGAAACAAAGGAATTCCGTGTAAGCAGGATCGGTAATATTCAGGTGGACGGTATCCCTGCGGACGGAGAAAGTAAAATAGACGATCTGCTTATGGAGTCTATAGAACCTTATGATTACAGAGAACTGAAAGATTTCTCGATGTCCTATCTCAGCGGATTTTTTGCCGATAAATACGATGTCGACAAAGCCGGAGTGTTTCCGAGAATACGTTCACGAGCTTCTCAGGCTGGAAAGAAGGTCATACACGACAGCGTAGGTTCTTACTCTACCCTTAATGTTACTTCTGAACAATACAATATATATCAGACTGAATGGCAGTACATGATGCTGCCTGTCTGGTTCATGACATATAAGTATAATGGTAAAATATATGAGTTCGCCATAAACGGTCAGACAGGAAAACTTGCCGGAACTCCGCCGCTTGATAAGAACAAGCTCCTTCGATTCTGTATAGGCTTAGGCGTAGCAGTTACCGCTGCGGCAGCATTGATCGGAGGTGTTATCTTCTGATGAGTAAAGGCAATAAAGTACTTCTTACTATACTTATATATATAGTTTCCATACCGGCACTTATTTTCGGAAACTATAAGTTCGCAAACGCTTTCAGCTCTGAGAACCTTTACAAAGGTTTCGACGGGGACAGCTCAAAGTCCGGAGTTATAGACGAAAACGGTCTTTTCAATGACGATAAAGAGTCGCTTGATGCTCTCAATAAACTCGTTCGTGACTGCTCAGAAGAGCTGAAAATGAACATAATCATCTACCTGCCTGATTCAAGCAGAAGCTCCTATTCTGATGACAGGGTAAGGGAGTTTACAGGCAGAACATACGTTGATATGTTCGGACGCTATACTGACGGTCTGCTGTATTATATCGATATTTCCGGCAAAAGACCGGCTTGCGATGATATAGCAAAGTCCGGAAAGGCAAACCTGATATACGATGATGATGTGTGTCAGAGTATGTTCAAGGTTCTGGACAAACATCTGCCTTCTTCAAGTCAGACAGTTTATCCGGAGCATATCAAAAATGCTGTAAATTCATTCTGTAATCAGCTTAAAAAGTATGATTCGGAATTTTCACCGACAAAGATAAAATACTTTCACGCTAAAGGCGGCAGTGAAAAGGACGATCCTGATGTATATGTATACATGAAGGGCGATGAGTACCGTATAACAGAGAGTAAGGCTATCGGTCTGAAATTCATAATTCTCACTGTTGCAGAGCTTATAGGCTTCCTTACTGCACTTATAACATACCTTTTAATAAAGAAGCATTATAAGTTCAAGTCTGCGGCGAATCCTTCTGTATATGTTGCGAGAGAGCGTTCAAATCTGACGGATAAGTCGGATGTGCTCGTCCGCAGTTATGTTACTAAGCATAAAATTGAAAAAAGCAGCGGCGGCGGAGGCAGCTTCAGCGGAGGAAGTTCCGGCGGCGGCATAGGTCATTCAAGTCACCATAGATGATAAAAGTCCCCCTTGGAGTTTTTTCTCCGAGGGGGATGATGTTTTATATTTTTTATTTGCTGTCTGTTTGTATTTCATCCATAGTCAAACCGCAGATGCGTTCGACTGCATAAGGCATAATAGCAAATGAACCGCCGCTGTATGTACTCATTTCCATAGTGAACTTTCTGCCTTTAGCTGTCTTATAAAAGCCTACTCCGCCTAATCGGTCATATTCAGTACAGCCGAGCTTCTTTACAAGATGCTCTCTGAAACTGTGATCGTACTTCACTATGACACCTTGTTCGATATTTCTTTCGCAGGAAGTGTCATTGGCTGAGCGGTCTACAGACCCCTCATAAGTTTTCAGTATTTCATATTCATGACCGTGGTTTACTTTATAAATTGTGACGATGTCGGAGGCGGAAGTGTACCTGCCGCTTGCAAGTTTTATCTCGTCTATCGTAAATAGTATGACAGGTATCCCGATGAGCAGTATGGCAAGTAAAATGATTATTTTTGTGCGTTTTGTTTTAGTTTTCATAGTGTTCTCCTTATAAGTATAGTTGTAAGATTATAATATGATTTTTGAAAATTATACCATAATAAGGCTATATATACTATGTTATAAATTAAAGATCCTGTAAATTATTGTTTAATAACATTAAAATAGTAATAATAAATGTGAATAAAAAATTTTTTTCAGAATGTTGTAACACTCTCATATCATGTAACGATTGTTCTTTATGAAAGGTCGATCTTAACAAGAAGATGCAAGGAGGAATGAACATGACAAGCAGAGAACTGGCAGCTATGATGCAACGCTCACCTGCCGAATGTCATAAAGCACTCGTCAAAGAGTATGGCAGATATGTTTATGCGATCGTGTATAATAAGCTCAGGGGATGCGGAACAAATGAAGATATGGAGGAATGTGTCAGTGACGTTTTTGCAGACATATTTCTGAAATGTGATTTTGATCTGTCTGCTGAGAATGATATAAAATATCTTATCTCTACTATCGCAAAGCGAAAAGCTATAGACAGATTCAGAAGCATATCAGCGAAAGCAAAACATTTGACCGATACTGCTGAAGATGACATGAAAGAGCTTGTCTCGGACTTCAGTGTTGACGAACACGTTGACCGTTCAGTACTCCGACAGGTGCTCCTCGACAAGATAGATGAGCTTGGTGAGCCGGATTCAACTATCGTTATACAGAAATTCTACTATAACCGAAAATACAAAGAAATAGCCCAAAGTGTTAAAATGACAGATACCGCTGTCAGGGCAAGATGCTCACGAGCTTTAGGCAAGCTTCGTACAAAGCTTGTAGAAATCGGAATGACTATATAAGGAGGGAGCAGATATGAAAGATATGAAATTATTTGATATCCTTGAAAATGCGGAGAATAACTCTATGGATAGACTTATAGATAAATGCCCCGAAATTTCGGACAAACAGCTTGATAAGATCCTTGCAATGAGTGAAAAGAAATATAAAATGAAAAAGAAAGGTTTGAGATCGACTATGAGTGAGAATGTTATAAAGATGAACGGAAATGATTTTGTTGAAGGTGTTGAGCATAGCAGAAGACCTGCATGGCTCGCTCCGCTTAGTATAGCAGCATCAGTTGTGCTTGTTGCTGGAATCGCTATCGGAAGCACTGTATTCATGAAGAAAAACAATAAGAAGTCTGATAACGACCATGTTATCGTACCGGGTGTTACAGTTACAACATCAACTGTAAAGGATACAGTTACAATAACAACAGCTAAAAACGGTAAAGTCGTTACAAGTGTAGTTACAGTTCCTTCATCAGAGACAGGAACAATGGCTGTTGATGCAGAAGTGACTACTTCAATTGAACCTGTGGTTTCTAATGAAACTTGGGATGTCGTTGATCTTGCCGGCGACTGGCAGTATCAGACTGCGTCCGACAGCAATACACTTGAATACAATCCGGATACAAATGGTTATGTAACAATAAATACTGACAGCACTTACGTCTATTATTCAGATGACGGAAAACTTGTCTCCTCAGGCAATATAATTACCGGCTATGAGGAAATAGGCGGTACAAGACATAAGACTATCAGCTTCTATAATGGAGGTTCTGAATTCGGATTCGGCGGATATTACGATGGAAATGATGTTGATGTTATATCTCTCGGAAACGGCGGAACAGCTCGCCTTGTAAGAGGAAACTATATGGTTTCACCAAGCAATAGTGCTTTTGTAGGAAAGTGGACATATCAGGTATCACCTGATGGCTTTACTTCTGTTGACCAGAAATCTTCATATAACGGTGTGATCGAGATCTATCCTGGTGGAGTTTACAAATACACAAATCCATACGGTGATGTAACAGAAGGTGCTACAAGGGTAGGATATGAGAAAATAGACGGTGTAAGACGTACAACAATAGATTTCTATTATAATACAGAATTCTATTTCGGCGGTTACTATGATCCAAGCAACCCTGATGTTATCACTATCGGCAACGGTGGAATGTCTCGCCTTATACGTTCAGAAGATACAAATGAAATCTATAACGGAGATTCATTTATCGGAAGTTGGAGCAGAGGCAGATGCGGTATAGAGATAACCAAGAACGGAGATAAATATGATGTAGTTATTCAGTGGGCAGGTTCAGCTCAGGACGGTTCAGAGTGGCACTATACCTGCTACTATGATGAAGGTTCAGGCTTCCTTGTATCTGAAGCTACCGGTGTTAAAAAGTATATCACATACTCTGCTGAGGGTTCAACAGAAGAAATAAAATATACAGAAGGCAGAGCTAAGTTCGCTATAGATGATGGTTTACTTGTATGGCAGGACCTCGATGAACACGTTGCTGACGGTATGATGTTCGAGCTCTTCTGAAGTAATTGATATATTGTAGAACAATTGAAGATAATAAATTACGACCGCCTGCTTTATTGCAGACGGTCGTTTTGTTATATCAGGCAGTGCAAGCGACATTGCTAATGCGGAAAAATAGCTTTTATTCTTTAGAGCATTCTCTATATCATTGACATATAATTCTACCATAAATTACTCCTGTTCATCAGCTCATGGATTTCTTAGCGAACTTGCGGGCATTATTATTGTGAGAGTATCATCCCACCGTCAAATGACTTGTTTTCGGTGAGAGAAGTCCAGTGTCACAAGTGTCTGATTTTTTGAAACTGCAATGAACGTTCAGAGAACAGCCGCAGTCCTCATATGGCTTTTGTCATATTATGAATACAAAATCTGCACCATTCTCTCGGGAAATCTCTGAAAGGAGCTGAGGTGTTTTTATCCATTGTGCAGAGTAATTGGCTTATCATCTATGCTCTCTTTCGTCAGTGATTACCGCAGGAGTGACTGCCGCAGGTATGACCTTCGCCGTGTCCGTGGTGGTCACAGGTGGGGTTAGAATTCTGTGCAAGGTCGTTCACAAGGAAAGCCTTTACCGCTTCATCGGCACTGCCCATATTTCCGCCGTAGAGCGTAATTCCAGCCTCCTGCATAGCCATCTGAGCTCCGCCGCCGATACCTCCGCAGATAAGCACATCGACCTGAGCATTTTTCAGGAATCCTGCAAGAGCACCGTGGCCTGTGCCGTTTGTGCCTACGACCTGTTCATTTATTACTTTTCCGTCGGCAACATCGTAGAGCTTGAACTGCTCTGTTCTGCCGAAATGCTGGAAAATCTGTCCGTTTTCATAGGTTACTGCAATTCTCATAATTCTGCTTCCTTTCTGAGTTGTGTCAGTTATAATTGTCTTTGACTAATTCAATTATATATCCGTTTCTGACTTGTGTCAAGTATTGGTGAAACTTTCCTTGAAGCAGATACCTGTACAGAGCTTTTATTGACACGGCAGTGATGCTATGGTATAATGTTTACTAATATAAATCGAGATTTGTAAGACGATTGAGGAAGTAGAATGTATATTGTTACAGCAGAAGAAAACCAGATAAAAACAAT
>JAFYGE010000087.1 GCA_017543335.1 Ruminococcus sp. | reverse complement strand
GCTGCACTCATTGACAGAGTCACTTTCAGATCCTTCGTTCTGAATATGAACTGCAGCTCATCTTACCGCATCGACTCGACCATGAATAATGATTAGTGGCTCATTATTTTTTTATCAAAACTGGCTCACTTTTTTATTAGCACTGTGGCTCAGTTTTTTATTGACAAAGGCAGTTAGATGAAAAGTGAATAATTGTGCAATATACTGGATGTATATTCCAAATTAAATATTGACAATATATGGCAATTGTGTTATTATTTAAGTGAACGATGGATGGCGTTCGGGTACAATACTGTATTTTCAGTAAATAAGACTATTGGAGGGAATTGTGGAATTGAAAATTTTAAGAAAAAATGTCAGAACAAAGAAAAAAGCAATGGCAGTATTTCTGAGTTCTGTACTTGCCTTGAACACAAGTGCAATGATCGGTATAAAGACTCACGGCTCTGTACCGAGCGATTCAAAGGCAGTAAGAAATGACATCATTGAAAGTGCTGCTGCGTATCTGATGTCGAGGGAGAATTCAGATAAGAGTTTTGGCAATACTCAGCTTATCAATGATACAACAGATGCTCTTATTGCTTTGAGGGTGGCAGGAGAGCAGGCAAATGGAAACAGCGTAAAATGGGCAGAGAGCAATAGCTCTTTGAAAAATGTGGATATGGTGTCCAGACTTGCATCAGCTTCGGGGAAAAGCGATTATCTTGGGAATCTGAAAGGTCTTCAGAATCAGGACGGCGGTTTCGGACTATATCCTGATTATTCCAGCGATGTTCTGGATTCCGTACTTGTACTTGAAGCCATAAATGAAACCGGATATAACGGCTCTGACATTTCCGGAGCAAAGATATGCTCATATCTTATAAGTACTGTCAAGGAGGACGGCGGTTATTCTTATACAGAAGCAAGCGACAGTAATGAAGTACTCACATCAATGGTCGTGTATAATGTGGGACGCTTCCTGAGTACTAACAATTATGATATGACTCCGCTTGAAAAGTCGGTAAGCTACATTGAAGAAAATATTACAGACAGCTACTCTGACAGTGATATTGAAAAGACTGTTTACAAGTACCTTGCTTTGCAGGCAGTCGGTTCAGATTTTGATACATTTAAAGTAGTAAATGACCTCGACAAGGCAGAGAAGAAAAACGGAAGCTTTGCCGAGAGCGTCCATGTGACTTCGCTCGTTATCAGACTTCTTGATAAAATTGATCTTGAAAATAAAATAAGTATCACAGCTTTTGACACTGAACTCAGTGATAATGAGGCAAGTGCCGAGAAGTCGGGAACTATAACAGCTTCGACTTCTATAGGTTACGTAAGTAACTATGACGCTGAACTCGACCTTAAATTTACAGTTTTTAACGGAGAAAATTCAGTATACGAGAATACCTGCAAGGTGAACTGTCCGGAGAGTGAAAAGACCGCAGAAGTTCAGTCCGCAGACTTCAAGCTTTCAGAGCCGAGTGATGAGGGAATTTACGTACTTGTTGAGCTTTATAACGGAAACAACCTTATCAAGACTCAGAGGATAAACATATCTCTTCCGGAGGGCAAGGACGAGTATTCTACTGAGATAACCGATCTTTCAGTAGACCTTGATACTCATGCGGCTGTAAAGTCTGATGAGACAGATGTAGCTGTTTCATACGCACTTCTTTATGCTACTAACATTGAACGAAAAGTTAAGATGCAGACTGTAGTATCAAAGGGTGGAAAGACAGTAAAAACTGCTGTAGAAGATGCAGTACTTGTTCCTGAGAAGAACACGATAACCGGTCAGCCTCTGAGCTTTACTCCGGATACTTCAACTGCCGGAACATATGATGTAACGATCATATGTTTATACGAGGGAGAAGAAGTTTGCCGCAGATCAGCAAGATTTGACGTTATCGACCCGCCTGCGATTGACGAAAAACAGGACGAAAACGAAGAAACTCAGTTCGAGATAACATGGTTCGGACCAATACTCAGCGACTACTATCTCTATGCAGGAAATGAGACCGAGGTATCTGCCGGTGCTGAGATAAACTATTTCTCAAACGGACCTGTTAACGGCAAGGTCGAAATGGCAGTATATAACGGTGAGGAGCTTATTGTTGAAAATACTTTTGATGTTGCTCTTGAAAAAGGCATAGTTACTTACTTTGACGGAAAAGCAAATTATCCGGTTTACAAGAGTGAATCACAGCTTACATTCAATGTAAAGAATGTTGGTGAATACGATGTCTATGCGAAGCTTTACGATCAGAACGGCGAGCTTCTCAAAGAGGGCAAGCGTACTTTAAAGGTCGTTGATAAGCCTGTACAGGATCTTATCCTGAACAGCTCTGTAAATGAAGAAAAGGATGATATGATCGACCTTTCATGGAATGATATAAGCAATGACGCAGAGAGCTACAGCTATCAGCTTTACAGAAAGACTAACCATGAGAGCTGGGAGCCTCGTTCGATCTGGAATGAGGAGGAGCATATCAACGTGCTCAATGTATATCCTGTCGGAGCTTATCTTGCAGAATGGATGAACAATACCATAAGCGATACCGAAACTCCTGCCGGCAAGGGAATATTTGATATTGACTCGGTTCATTTTTCACAATTTAATGCCGATCCATATGGTTATTTGCAAAATGAGGACGGCAGCTGGAAGTATGATGTAATATTCTTTGGTGCTGCTGATAGCAATAGCGGATGTGATTTAAATAATGAAGCAACTGAAGCCACTCAGAAATTCCTTGACAGTGGCAGAGGAGCTCTCTTTGGTCATGATACTATTGCAGGCTCATCCGGATTGATCTATCATAATTTCAGTAAATTTGCTGAACAGGCTGGATTAACTGTAAGAGTCCCTTCTCCGGAGGTATGGTACAGATCAACTTCGGTTTCGGTTGTAAAGATAGGTACTCTCACAAATTATCCTTGGGTAATAAGAGGTGACCTTACGGTTCCAAACACTCACTCTACCGGACAGTTCCTGAATGGAGCTACAGAATGGATAACACTTAATGCAACAAAACGTTCTGATCCAGATACTGGAGGACTTGATAATTTTTATCTTTGTACAAATAACAACCTCGGTATGATACAGACCGGAGACAGTACAGGTCAGGCTTCTGACGATGAGAGAAAAATACTTGCAAATACCCTTTTCTATCTCTATCAGATCTCACAGCAGACCACTGCTAAGGACGCTTCATTCTATGATGTAGATGCTCCTGACACACCTGAGCTCATATCTTCGTCAAATAAAGACGGCAAGCTTGAACTCAGCGTAAGCTCGGTTGACAATGCTACAGAATATGAGTACTACATAAGTGCAAATCCGTCTGACAGCAAGTCAGACAGCGTACTTTCAAATGTAAGAAAGCACACTGCTTTAAGCGGACTTGCAGGTTTCGTGGTAAAGGTAAACGGAAGTGACGAACCAAGTCCTGAGCTTATCGAATATGATGAGACCCGTGAATTCATACTTGACGTTGTTCCGGCAGGTGCTGACGGTAAAGCAGTATTATCAGCAGAGCCGGAAGACCTCACTCAGCCGCAGTATGTCCACATTTTCGCAGTTGACAAGGCTAATAATGTAAGCGAGGAGTACATAGTGCCTTTTGCTGATACACAGCTTATCACAAATATCGATACCGACAAGAAGCTGTATTCTTACGGCGATTCCGTTGAGATCGATACAGACACGCTTTCAGCTCCTTTCGGCAGAACAGCTGATATGACCATTGACATCTACGATGAATTCGATAACAAGACAGCTGAGATAGCTTCTTCTCCTGAGCAGGTACTGACAGCAGATACAAAGTTCCTCAGTTCAGCAGAGTGGCAGGTGCCGCAGGATACTGTCGGACGCTATAAGGCAGTCATCAGCTGGCAGAAGGATGACAAGGTAATAGCTTCTGCTGAGACAGGATTCAAGATAGCAAATGAGAAGAGTATTTCAAATGTCATAAACAGTGACAAGAGAAGCTATTCACTCACTGAGCCTATAAATCTTGCAAGCGTTGTTTATAATAACAGTGCAGCAATGACCGAAAATGACCTTATACTCAACGTTAGGGTATTTGACTCAAACGGCAGGGAAAAGGCATCATTCGAGCACAATGTGGGTTCAGTAAATCCAGACGGCTCAATGGACTATTCTGACGCTCTTGCTTCCGGTACACTCACAGACGGCGATTACAGAGTAACAGCTGCCGTAGTTCAGGACGGCATGGAGATCTCAACTGATACAGCAGAATTTACTGTTGAGGGAGATGTCACATCATTCAGCGGAAAACTTGACCTCACACCTGAAAAAGATAAGTCTAAGGTGGAATTTTCTGTTACAAATTCAGGTTCAGCTGATGCGGACGAAGTTCTTGTAAAAGTTGATGTCTACAAGGACGGTACAACAGAACTTGTTTACACTTACAGCAAGACTGTTCCTATCAAAGCAGGTGACACATTCACTGATTCAGCTTCATTTGACATTCCTGCTGAATACAGCGGAACATTCTCCGGAGTACTCAGTGCTGAATATAAGAATACCCCTGCTGACCTCGACTATGACGGCTTTGATGTAACTGCTGAGCCAACAACAGGACCGGCTGCGGAAGAACCAGCTTCTGAAACTGAAACTACAGCTGCAACTACAACTGCTGTAAAAACAACAATTGAGAATACAGATTCACCAAAGACAGGTGATAATGAGATACCGGCTTATATGTGGGCAATAAGCATACTCAGCATAGCAGGATTGGTATTGTTGAAGAGAACAGGAGGCGGCGAGAATGAAAATGAATAAGAAATATAAAATAGCAGCTTTTGTAACTGCGGCAGCCTTTTTCTGTTCATCTACAGGTTATTATGCGTATACAGTGTTTGAAAAAAGACATGATAAAGCAGTCGAAAAGACTGATATTGTCAGAGAAATATCCGCAGATGTAGTTCCGGCAGATCAGAGAGAGCCAATTGTTGAGCAGCTCAGATATGCCTGTGAACAGAATAAAAAGGAAGAAATACCTCTGCTCTGTGACACTCTCCGCAGTGAAATGGACGAAGCAAGAGATGAGATCATCGCTAATTCCGCTGATATAAACGAGTGGGGCAGCGACGAGATAAAAGCACGCCAGAAAAGATACGAAAACGAAATGAACGTCAAGTACTCTCAGACTGCCGAGGCTCTTGAAGAGATCAAAAAAGATGTAGACACTGAGAGAAATCTCGAAATAGTGCACAGCAACCTGTCTGAGCCGGAGGAATATCACCGCTCAGATGCAACTCCGAATATGGAGACTGCTGCTGAAAATGTAGAGCTTGTTGAGGACGAAAAGGTTATTGCGAACTTTAAGTTCACTTCACCTGCTCCTATCTCAGATGACCTTAAATATGATGCGAATACAGCTGAGATACCACAGGCACTGGAATTGCTCGCAAATGCCTATCCTGACGTAAACAGCCTTTATCAGTTCGTAAGAAATACAGTAAAGAATGAAGTATACTGCGGTTCAAAGAAGGGAGCGGCTATAACTCTTTCACAGCTCGGCGGAAATGACGTAGATCAGGCTGCACTCCTTATCGCACTCCTCAGAGCAAAAAAGATACCTGCAAGATTTGTTGGCGGCAATATCCGCATAACAGCAGAGCAGGCACTTGCACTTACCGGAGCAGCTGACGTTTCTACTGCCGGACGTTTCCTCGCAACTGCCTATAAAAACGTCAGAGGTATAACAAGCAACGGAAAGATAATCGGATATAAGATGTACCATACATGGGTAGAAGCTTATGTTCCGTATACAGATTACCGTGGAGCAGGCAGCAAAGCCGGCGAAAGCGTATGGGTACAGCTTGACCCAAGCTTCAAGAAGCTTGAGAATAAGTATGAAACCATTGAACCAGAGTACAATGATGAGGCTTCCTCACTTATTGATATGGTGAACGAGAGTAATGAAAAATCTGAAAATCCAGCTCTTGAAAAAGTTGAAAAGCCTGATAAGATGAATTATTATTATCAGGAGATAGTCCAGACCAATGATGAGTATATCCCTGCTTCACTTCCTTACAATGTGCTTAGTGTTGACGAAAGATACTCATTCATCAAAGACAGTGACAAGGACAGAATATCTATTACTATAAATGACGAAACTCTGCTCAGTGCTCCTGTAGCCGAGCTTTACGGAAAGTCTGTTATCGTTTCATTTGAACCGGCTTCAAGCTATGATAAGGAAGTCATGGACAGATATGAAAAACTTGTAGATGTTCCGGCTTACATAGTGAATGTTGTACCTGTAGTCACTGTCGGCAGCAAAAAGTACAGAGGAAGCTGGGAGTATTCACTCGGTTCAGTTCAGCAGATGATAACTTCTGTAACAAACAGCAGCGGAACAACTATGCTGAATGACAGCATTTCCTGCGGCTCGATGTACGCAGTAAATCTTGATTTACAGAGCATTGCACCTGACGAAGCTAAAGCTTCAAAGCTCAGAATGAATGCTGCAAACGAAAACTATAACGTAAAGAATATGTGTACTCCTGAGGAGCTTGGAGCATTCCTCGACTATGCAGGAAAGTATTATTTCTGCCTTTGCGACCGTCAGGCTGATCTTTATTCAGCTACAATGAACGTGTCCCATAACAAACGGCTTGCTCTTGCTTTCACAGGCTATCAGTTCAACAAGACAACAATGTTCGGTATGACAAGATCGCTCGATTACGGTTCATTCTATATCGACGTTGCTTATAACAGCTCGGCTGATATTAGCTATGACGGCAACAGAGATTCTGAGAAGAATTATGTGTATACCGTTGGTACTGTTGAATCTTACTACGAGGGCTATATATGGGAAAAGACCATTGACAGCGAAAAGACTTGTATATCTACTATAAGCGTCATGAACGCTGCTGCAAAGCAAGGTATAGATTTCAGATACCTCACTAAAACTAATGCTGAGGAACAGCTCAGTAAGTGCAATATAACAGAATCTGTTAAGAATGAAATAAGAAACTTCGTAAACAGAGGAATGCTTGTAGAGCTTGTTCCGGAAACACTTGTTATAGGTGACTGGAAAGGTACTGCTTATATCGCAATTGACCTAAAAAGCGGTTCTGCTTCCTATATGATCTCAGGCGGCACTGCCGGCGGTTCTTCTATGGAGTTTGAAGACTTGTTTGTATTGAATAATAGTCTTTTCCTCTTTAATTTTGAACTTGCTGATATGAGTTTAATGACAGGATATGTAACTTTCCTTAGAGGAAGAATATCAATGGATGGTCACGAAATGGCAAGCGGAGTTCAGGGAATGATCGGAGCAGCTTTCTCGATGGGTTCAGCATTGAATATGAGATATGCAAACTACGATTATATTTTTGAATATGCCGAAAGAGGAGAAGAGTGTATGTTGGAATATGCACTTTTCACAATGAGGAATATGCTTGACACTGTCATTAATATTATGACATTTGTTATGCAGCTTTGCGGAGAGCAGGCAAGCCAACTCGCATCTTCAATTTATGCTACTTATTATGCAGAGTGGTTAGGTGTTGATATAGGTACGGCTATTGCAAACGGAGACCCTGTATTCACTAAAGATAATATCTTTAATGGTATGTCTACGATTTGGAATCTTCTTGGTGTTTGGCTGACACATATGTAATGATAATACTCCGGAACTCGAAAGGGTTCCGGAGTTTTTTGCAAATCCGCAGATTTTTCTATTGACAAAGGTACGGCGTTATGCTATAATGCTTTTTTAAGGAAAAAACAGCCTGTTCACTGGGACAACGGAAAGGAGAAATTATGAAAATTGCAGTATTCACAGATGTTCACGGAAACCTTAAAGCATTAAGAGCTGTACTTGAGCAGATCAGAGCAAGTAAAGCCGACCAGACAATATTTTTAGGAGATATTTTTCAGCGTGGAAATGAAGAAACGGAGTGCCTTGAACTGTTAATGAAAAGTGACGTTATATGCTTGAAGGGCAACTGTGAACTTTATGCCGAACACGGAGTTGATGTTGATCCTGATGTGGAGCATCTCAGGGAGTATTATGACGGAGTAAGGAAAAAGCTTACAGATGAGCAGAAGCAGTTTATTAGTCGGATGCCGCTGTTTTATGAGAATGAGTTTCATGGACATAAAATGCATTTTTCACATTTTTTGTTTTTAGACATGAAAGCTGCGTATCCTTTTTTACCTTTGTCAAGCTTAAAAAACGGTATGTTTGACGAGGCTTGTAAAAGTGAGTACGTAATGAAATATGACCTTGCTGTTGTTGGGCACTCACATCAGAATTTTGTAAAGGGGAATGTAGTTTCTGTATCGGCTTCCGGATTGGAGGGAGCTTCGTTCCTTATGATAGAAGTGAGCGAAAATGAGCTGAGCTTTGAGCATATCAGTATAGTTCAATGATAAATAAATGAATAAGATTATTATCGTCCCGAAGTGATTTGCAGGTCACTTCGGGATGACTTTTTATATGAGGATATGGCGAGGAAATTGCAGAGTTTTTTGCCGGGATACAGGTGTGTAAAAAAGCATTTCCGGACGCTCTTTTTTTATACATCAAGTTATACAACGAGCAGTATATACTGCTGTTAAATATTTACGAAAATAAATTAATATTCATAAAAAGCATTTACTTATTATGTGAAAAATGCTATAATTAGACTGTATAAATATGCCGGAGAGACATTTTAGGCAGTACAGTCTTAACGGCAAATATATTAACAAAGGAGTTTTGTTATGGCAAGTAAAACATTGCCCAGAAGGGCAGCAGCGTTCATTGCTGCCGTATTCGTACTTCTCACGCTGGCACTGGTATATCCTCCGGCTGAAAAGGCTTATGCGGCTGGGACCGACCTCTATGTAGGCTACTCAGGAAAAAGCAACAACTTTTCCACGGTTCAGGCAGCGGTCAACAAGGCAGCAAGCATCAATCCCTCCAATGAAGACAGCCGTGTAACTATCCACATCGCTCCGGGCACATACCGTGAGCAGGTACTCATCAACACCCCTTACATCACTTTTGTGAATGACGAACCCTCAAAAGGAAATGTAACTATCACATTTTACTATGGTATCGGTTATAAGTACTATAGTGTAAATCCGAACAAAAATAACGGTACTTACGATTCTTCTTATGCATCCTCTAAGTCACAGAAGAACACTCCGTACCGCTGGGGAGCAACAGTATGGCTCCAGAGCCAGGCAAAGTACTTCAAGGCAAAGGACATCGTATTTGAAAATTCATTCAACCGCTACGTAACACAGGAAGAGCTGAATGACGGTGTGCAGCTTGTGGGAGATACATCAGTATCGAGCATCTCACAGGTAAGAACATCATCAACAGATGTAAAGTCAAAGGCTGCTACAGAAAGAGCTGCTGCATTTGCAGCTGACGCAGGCTACTGCGAGTTCCTCGGATGCACATTCCTCAGCAGTCAGGACACACTTTATACAGGTGCTTCACCTCAGTATTATAAAAACTGCCATATTGAGGGTCAGACCGACTACATCTTTGGCGACAGCTCAGCAGTATTCGATACCTGCGACCTCTGCTGGAAGGGCTATAGCTCAAATGCAGCAGGCGGCTATATCACAGCTGCAAGAGACGACGGAAATGACGATACAGGCTATCTGTTCAGCAATTGTAAAGTTACAAAGAATCCTGACCTTACAGTAAAAACAGGATACCTCGGCAGACCTTGGAGAGATACTGCAAAGGTAATGTTTATAAATACAACTCTCCAGAGCTCTGATTGTATCGATGCTACAGGCTGGTACTCAATGAGCGGAGTTCAGCCGGAAAATGTTGCCGGATTCAAGGAGTACGGCACAAAGCTCACAAACGGTACAGCAGTTGACCTTTCAAAGAGAAAGGGGCACACTCTCTCAGCATCAGATGCAAACGGAATAAAGCTCACAAACTACCTCAAGAACTGGACTCCGACATTCCTCAATGCGTCAAGTTCATCCGGTTCATCAGGTGAGAGCGGAACAACAGTTACCGGAGCTATCACATTGTGCGGCGGCTGGTATGAAGAAGCTTTTGCTGAGTGGGATGCTTCCAAGATAGGCTCAAATGTAAAGGTAAGCTACGCTCAGGCAGGTTCATCAAGCTATACACAGGTAGATTCTCAGCTCATAAGAAGCAACCGTGTTGATATTCCGGGACTTAAAGGCAATACAAGCTATACTCTTAAAATAGAAGGTTCATCCGGTACAGCTTCATGCACAGTAAAGACTATGGCTTTCGACCGTTCAGGTTATGCTCACTGGAATTATAATTCCGGTGTCGGAGCTTATAATAACGACGGTACATTAAAGTCCGGAGTTACAGTTATCTACGTTACAAACTCAAATAAGGACACTATTTTCTATGGCGGAAAGACAGGTCTTTATAACATCTTCTACAGTGCTAAACCGAGCAATGTAGTATTCCGATTCATCGGCACTATCGATGTTCCTTCCGGAGCTAAAGCTAATGACGGCAAGCAGAACGACGGTTCAAGTATGCTCTATCTCCAGTACGGTGAAAACGTAACTATCGAGGGCATCGGTTATGATGCAAACCTCAACAAATGGGGATTTGAGATGAAACGCTGCACAAGCTGTGAAGTCCGCAACCTCTGGCTTGGAAAGTATCCTGATGACGGTATCTCAATGACCGGTGACAGCTCAAACAAGTCCACACATATGTGGGTACACAATAACACTATCGAAAGCGGTTATAACGCTTATGCCGGAAATGGCACAGTAGATGCAGATAAGGCTGACGGCGACGGTTCAACAGATATCAAGTGGTCAGAGTACATTACTGTATCATACAACTATTATATCAACTGCCATAAGACCTCTCTTGTAGGCGGCGGTCCTACACAGTTCCAGGATTGGATAACTTACCACCACAACTGGTTCAGCAATACTGAATCAAGAAACCCTCGTGCACGAAATGCACACATCCACAGCTATAACAACTATTTCACAAACAATAAGCAGTACGGTCTCGGAGCATCTTATAACTCCAAGATATTCTCAGAGGCTAACTACTTCGAGGGAACATACAAGCCTCTCGCAGCAGAAGCTATGGGAAGCGATGCTTATTCAGGCACTATCAAGTCATACAATGACAAGTTCGACGGATGCACAATGGGCAGCGGTCTTGCTTACTCAATAGTTTCAAGCAGAACAGCTAATGCTACAATAGCAAACCAGAAGTCCGGCGGAGATGCTTACGATAACTTTGATACAAACTCATCAAAGATATACAGCTCATACACAGTTCAGAGTGCTGATGCTGCAAAGGCTGAGGTTAAGGAATATTCCGGACGTATGCGTCAGGGCAAGGCTTATAACAGCGGTTCAGAGTCCGGACAGACAACTCCTTCCGGTGAAGCTTTCGCAGACGGTGCAATGGTTATGTTCAGAAACGTTAACAGCCAGCTTTATCTTGAAGTTGCTAACGGTGCAGCTGAAAACAGTGCAAACGTACAGCAGTGGGGAGCAAACGGCGACGGCACAAACAGTGCAGGCGAGTGGAACACATGGATACTCCGCAGTGCAGGCAATGGCTATTACTACATCTATTCTGCACTCGGCGACAGAAATACCTTCGTACTCGATGTTGCAGGCAGAAAGGCTGATAACGGAGCAAATATAGCTATCTATCAGTCTAACGGCGGAGACAATCAGCAGTATAAGTTCGTAAAGAACAGTGACGGTTCATATAAGATACTCACAAAAATAAGCTCTGATAAGTCGGCAGTTGAGATAGCAGCCGGCAGCACAGAACACGGTGCAAATGTACAGCAGTGGGAAGTAAACGGATACAACTGTCAGGACTGGCAGGTAATACCGGTAACACTTCCTGTAAGCGGTAAGCTTATCAAGAATCTTGTGGTTGAGGATTCTGAACACGCTTCCGCATGGTCTATCGGAGAAGGCACAAAGGCTTTCGGCGACAGAGACTTCTCAATAACTTCACTCCCGAATGCACTTTCAGGTGCAGAGAGAGTTATCACAGCTTGTGATTCAAAGAACACAGATGCAGAGCTTGCTTACTTCACAGCAGGCGAGAACGAGGTAGTATATATCGCTCTTGACCAGCGTGCAGCTTCTGTTCCTTCATGGATGAGCGGCTATACTAAGGAGAATTTCACAGTTGGCATAACAGATGCTACAGATGAGAAGCAGTTTGATGTTTACTCCAGAAAGTTCAGTGCAGGAGAGAAGGTAGTTCTCGGCACAAACGGTCAGAACGGCGGAGTTATGCAGTACACAGTCTTTGTTGTAAAACAGGACGAGCCTGTTACAACTCCGACAACTCTTCCGGAAGAAATAGTATGGGGCGATGCTAATTGCAGCGGCGAGGTCAAGATGAATGATGCTGTACTTATAATGCAGGTCATTTCAAATGCTGATTTCTACGACGTTGACGGTACTGACGAGAATCATATCACTGAAAAGGGTATTCGTAACGCTGACGTATACGAAAACGGAACAAGCGGACTTACAAATATGGATGCAGTTATGATACAGAAGTATCTCATAAAGACCATACCATCTCTTGATCCTAAGGATAATTAATTAAAAGCCTAAGGGCTGCCGGAGTGATCTGGCAGCCCTTTTGTTATAAACGCAAAAAGAAAACTTCTCCAAGAGAGGGGTGGAGAAGTTTTCTTATAGATAATAACTGTATAGAGGTAAAGAAATTTTGTGATCTCTATGGATAGTCTATACACTATCGACGAGATATGAGGGTAAACGTGTCCAAAAAAGTTTGCATTACCGAAGCAGTGCTCGCTTACGGGTCCAAGCGGAGTAAAATTGATACGATACGGAACAGCCGGTTACGATACTCAGTGCTTTTTACATCTTCTTATCCGTTTTAAGATACCTACAGCATCAGGCTTTATTGTAATTACTAAGGTATCCAGTGCCTAATTGGATGACCTTTTCCAGTAAAGCCAAACTCGTACAACTGTAAGATGCTCCATGACCATGTGCCTAATATGGTCATTTCCAGAATAGAGTTTGTGTTCCATATCAAAAGAAAATAGGTGGATCGGATAAGAACGGAGAGTATTTAATGCCCTTTACCGATCCTTGAAAGGTTGATTGTTCTTCCGAAAATGCTGCTGTTTTATGTCTGATATGCAGCCGAAAGATAAGCAGGTCATATACCATTTAGTCGAGCATAATTCTGTTTTACGAAACAGCTCCGCTTACTATGCTTAATGATATATGGCACAGACTTTATCAGCAGGAATAGCTCCTGTACTGAAAAGAGAGATCATAGAACCGGAAAGTTCAATCCTATGTAGTATGCCCACGAATAATGAAATAAATTGTAATAAGCTGTACTATACAGCTCCCCTGAAGAGTGGTCGGCATAATGTCTGAACCGGACTTAACATTTATATGATCAATCTACATTTATTATTATACACTAAAATGCTGATAATACAATCAATAATACTATCATGTTAAGAAGATTTTTTTTAATCATGCAAAAAAATATGAAGAATCATCTTGCATTTGTGCACTATATATGATAGAATATTACATATAAACAAAAATCGCTTATTGAATATAGTGTGAAAGGAGATGAAGGAGCTTGAAAAAAAGAATACTTATAGGTGTTATTATTACAGATTGTTTCATAGATTTTCAGGAAGAGATACTGAGAGGAATAATTTCGCAGTCTTTCCGCAGTGAATGTGATGTAGCTGTCATAGCTCCGCTCCACAATTTTTTTAACGGTTCAGTACATAAAGATACTGAAAAATATATCTTTGACCTTATTTTGTCTGATAAATTTGACGGATTTCTTTACGATAGAAACACATTTTACGGTGAAGAGATACGTTCGCATATAGATGACCTGCTGATGCTGTCCGGTAAGCCGGTAATGCTCATGGATTCGAGAGAGCATAAGAGCTTCGAGACTACTTCTGTTGACGACTGTGAAGCTTTTGAGGTCATAACAGATCATCTTATAGATGTTCATGGATACAAAAATATATACTGCCTTACAGGACCTAAAAAGGTGTATTTATCTGAGGAACGTTTAAAGGGATATGTCAATTCCATGAAAAAACATGGACTGACTATCGATAAATACAGCTGTCATTACGGCGATTTCTGGATAGATGCCGCAAAAGAAATGGCTGCAAAGATAATCGACGGCAGACTTCCAAAACCGGAAGCTGTTGTCTGCGGAAATGACATAACCGCTATAACACTTAGCCATGCTCTTATAGCCGGAGGTATCAGAGTGCCGGAGGATATCGCAGTTACCGGCTATGACGCATCGTCGGATGCTGAAAATGCTGAGCCATCGATAACTACTTACAGCCGTCCTAATTTTCAGCTCGGTGCGGAAGCCTGCAGAAGACTTTATCGTATAATAACGGGCAGGATATGTCCGAAAGTACCTAATGAAAATGGTGCACTGCGTCTGGGAAGAAGCTGTGGATGCAATGCAAAGCCTGTAGTCCATAGAGAGCTGAAAAGGCAGAAACAGGTCAACAGTGAATTCGAGTCCCAGCTGCTTTACGGCGATATGCTATTTGATATAACCAATACCGATAATGTTCCGGTATTTTCTGACAGGCTTGATAACTATACCTATATGCTGTACAAAATGTCTCACCTCAGGATATGCCTTACGGAAAAATATATCGGAGCAACAAAGGGTTCGTACCACGATAAGCTGACTTTCCATTGCGGTGATGATGTAAGAGTTGTGTTAGCGAAGTCCACAGCTCACAGAGAGTATCACATGGCAGATACCTATAGTTCGTCGGAGATAATTCCTGACCTTTGCGGCGATAAGCCTTATCCGTCAGCGTACTATGTTTCACCGCTTCATTATAATGATAATTTCTTTGGGTACAGTGCTATTTCTTTCGGAAAAGAGCCTATATCTTTCAGCTCACTTTATCTTAAATGGATAAACTATGTTAATGTAGCTCTTGAGCTTGTGCGTACAAAGGCAATAATGTCCCATACTATACTTAAAACTAACAGGGCACTTCACTATGATAAGGTGACAGGTATGCTAAATAGAAATGGTGTGGAGCAGGAATTTGCGAAACGTGCGGCAGTAGGCTTCAATATGGATTCTGTAGACTTCATAACCGTTGAGCTTACAGGTATAAAAAACACTTATTACCGCAGCGGTGAGGAAAAATGCAATCAGATATCCTCAGCTTTTGCGGGGATACTGAAGACCTGCGTTGCCGATAAAGAGATATGCGGAATGTGGAATAATCAGACCATGTGCGTTATCACTTTCAGAGAAAACAGGGCTCAGGAGATCTATGAGAGCCTTTGTCAGAAGATAAAAGAAAGCAGCTTCAACTCCGAAAACAGCTGCAATGTGGACTTTTCTGTCGGAACATTTACACAGCCTGTAGGAGACAAGATCGATATTAGTGAAGCAATGTATAAGTCCACAGTAAACAAGGTCTATACATATAATACCTCTGAGCTTATCGAAAATCCTCAGTTTGAGAAGCTTTGTGCTCTCAGGAACAAGATAATGAAAAATCCTGAGAAGCCGTGGAAGATAAGCGAAATAGCTGATAGTCTGTATCTCAGCAAGAGCTATCTGCAAAAGATATACAAGACCTTCTTCAACAAGAGCATCATCGAGGAAATGATAGAGTTCCGCATAAATAACGCTAAAGAACTTCTTATAAATACTGAAATGACCGTGACCGATATTTCAAGAAAGTGCGGATATTCTTCGTATAACTATTTTGTAAGACAGTTCCGCAGTATAGAGGGAGCTTCTCCGTCTGAGTACAGGGAGAACTATCGCCGTGAAAGTTTGTCGGAAGAATAAAAACAAGCCGGAAAGCAGTTTAAAGCTTTCCGGCTTTATGTATTATGTGTCACTTATTTTTAGCAACATACTCTATGAGCTTGCCAAGACAAAGCTCGAAACAGCTTCCGTACCATACATCGTCAAAGCAGTCCATAGAAGCTTCGATACAATCGGCAGTATAATTTACTGCAATATCAATAGCTTTCTGGAGCGGCATACCAAGAGTAACAGCTCCGGTGAATACACTTGAAAAAATATCTCCTGTACCGTGAATAGTGCGGTCGACATTGTCTCTGAACGAGTAGAAAAACTCTCCTGTGCGTGAATCATATGCGGCAGCTCCCTGTTTTTCGCTGTCAAAATGAACTCCGGTGAGAACCGGTGCAGGACATCCGAGAGCTGCGAGTTTTTTCAGTATATCTTCAACATAAGCCTTGTCGTAGTCCTCAGTATATGGAACTCCCAGAAGCAAAGCCGCTTCGGTCATATTAGGGATGATGTAGTCAGCTTTAGTGCAGAGTTTTTTCATTTCCGTAACGAAATCGTCAGTGAATCCGGCATACAGCTTTCCGCCGTCAGCCATTGCAGGGTCAACAACTATAAAATTATCGCCTGTTCCGAAGTCGTCAAAGAAGTCGGAGACTATCCTTACCTGCTCCTTTGAGCCGAGGTAACCGGTGTAGATACCGTTGAACCGCAGTCCGAGCGACTTCCAGTGAGCAGCAATATCAGGAATATCATTTGTAAGATCATGAAATGTATATCCTGTGAATCCTCCGGTGTGAGTCGAAAGCACAGCCGTAGGTATAACAGCAGTTTCTATTCCCATTGCCGATATTACCGGCAGTGCAACGGTAAGGGAGCATTTTCCGAAACAGGATATATCCTGAATAGTAACAACTTTTTTCATAAGTTCACTTTCTTTCATAAAACATCTCAATTGCTTTTATATTATACACCAATAAAAGGATGCGGTCAAGGGGAATATGCGAAAACTGCAAAATGCGGTCAGCAGACACTTGACAAACCTCCGCTAATCATGTATAATAATAGCATATCTTAAAAGCTGAGATGAAAAGGAGTACGCATTTGTCTGATCTACAGAGAGCCGCTGTTCGGTGCAAAGCGGTGTGAGGAGGATGCGGAAGTAGTTTCGGAGCTTCACGGGTGAAACAGCAGTAGTCCGTGACGTGTTCCTCACGTTACAGGGGAGGAGGCTGTAAGGTCTCGCAGAGTGCGGATAGAAATATCCGAATTCAGGTGGTAACACGGACATTAGTTCGCCCTGAACCGTTAAAGGTTCGGGGCGATTTTATTATGCACGAACCGACATTATTACTCAGGCAAATAAATATTTATAAAACGACGAAGTCGGCAAAAAAGGGATTCCAAAGGGTTCACAACCCTTTGGCGGAAGGGTGTACGAGGGAAGGCAGAGCCTTCCCTGAGAAGCAGTACAGCGAGCAAAGCAACGCTGTACGAACCGTCCGCATCACCTCCCTCGGCTTGACCGACGCAAGTTTTATCAATAAATTATTTATTGCCGTATTAACACTATAAAAAGGAGAGAATATCCAATGGCAAAAGAATTGGCAAAAGCTTACGATCCTAAGGACTTCGAGGACAGGATCTATGCTGCATGGAATGAAAAAGGCTGCTTCAGAGCAGAAGTTGACCCTAAGAAAACACCTTATACAATAGTTATCCCGCCTCCGAACATAACCGGACAGCTCCACATGGGACACGCTCTTGATGAAACTCTTCAGGATATACTTATCCGCTGGAAGAGAATGAGCGGATACAGTGCACTCTGGCTTCCGGGTACTGACCACGCTGCTATCGCTACAGAAGCAAAGATAGTTGAGGCTATGCGTAAAGAGGGCGTTACCAAAGAAGACCTCGGCAGAGAAGGCTTCATGGAAAGAGCTTGGGCTTGGAAGAAGCAGTACGGCGGACGTATCGTTGAACAGCTTAAAAAGCTCGGTTCATCCTGCGACTGGTCAAGAGAGCGTTTCACTATGGACGAGGGATGCTCAAAAGCTGTTAAGGAAGTATTCGTAAAGTACTACGAAAAAGGTCTTATCTATCGTGGCGAGCGTATAATAAACTGGTGTCCGAAATGTAAGACCTCACTCTCTGATGCGGAGGTAACTTACGAGGATCAGGCTGGTCATTTCTGGCATCTCCGCTATAAGATAAAGGATTCAGACGATTATCTTGAGCTCGCTACAACACGTCCTGAGACACTCCTCGGCGATACTGCTGTAGCAGTAAATCCTGCTGATGAGCGTTACAAGGACCTTGTTGGCAAAATGGTTATCCTTCCGCTCGTTCACCGTGAAATACCTATCGTTGCTGACGATTATGTTGAAATGGACTTCGGTACAGGTGTTGTTAAGATAACTCCTGCACATGACCCTAACGACTTTGAAGTAGGTCTCCGCCACAATCTCCCTGTTATCAACGTTATGAACGACGACGCTACTATCGTTGACGACTATCCGGCTTATGCAGGAATGGACAGATATGAGGCAAGAAAGAAGATAGTTGAAGACCTCGAAGCTGAGGGTGCTCTCGTTGAAATAGAGGACTACAGCCATAACGTAGGTACTTGCTACCGCTGCGGAACAACAGTTGAGCCAAAGGTATCAACTCAGTGGTTCGTTAAGATGAAGCCTCTTGCAGCTCCTGCAATAGAAGCAGTAAAGAGCGGTGCAACAAAGTTCGTACCTGAGCGTTTTGACAAGATATATTTCCACTGGCTCGATAATATCCGTGACTGGTGTATCTCCCGTCAGATCTGGTGGGGACATCAGATACCTGCATTCTACTGCGATGAGTGCGGCGAAATGGTAGTAACTAAGGAGAGCGGAGCAGTTTGTCCTAAGTGCGGAAAGCCAATGAGACAGGACCCTGATACTCTTGATACATGGTTCAGTTCAGCACTCTGGCCATTCTCAACACTCGGCTGGCCGGAAAAGACTGCTGACCTCGACTACTTCTATCCTACAAATACCCTCGTAACAGGATATGACATCATATTCTTCTGGGTAATCAGAATGATGTTCAGCGGACTTGAAAATATGGGCAAAGTACCATTTGATACAGTCCTCATCCACGGTCTTGTACGTGATGCACAGGGCAGAAAGATGTCCAAGTCACTCGGAAACGGTATCGACCCGCTTGAGGTCATCAACGAATACGGTGCAGACGCACTCAGATTCATGCTCGCAACAGGTAACTCCCCTGGAAACGATATGCGTTATATCGATGACAAGGTAAAGGCTGCACGTAACTTTGCAAATAAGCTCTGGAACGCTTCACGTTTCATCATGATGAATCTCCCTGAGGACTTTGAGTTCAAGGGACTTCCTGCTGAACTCGAATTAGAGGACAAGTGGCTCGTAAACAAGTTCAATCAGCTCGCTAAGGAAGTTAACGAGAACCTCGACAAGTACGAGCTCGGCGTTGCTTCACAGAAGATATACGACTTCATCTGGGACGTTTACTGCGACTGGTATATCGAGCTTACTAAGCCAAGAATTCAGGCTGGCGGCGAGACAATGGCTAAGGCTCAGGCTGTACTTGTATGGGCAATGCAGGGAATGCTGAAACTTCTCCACCCATTCATGCCGTTCATCACAGAGGAGATATGGCAGGTTCTCAACAATGAGAAGTCCATGATAATCCTCGAAACATACCCGACTTACGACGCTTCTATCGACTTCACTGCCGAGGAAACTGCGTTTGAGAAGGTCATCTCAGCTATCAAGGCTGTAAGAAACGTTCGTACTGACATGAATGTACCGCCTTCAAAGAAGGCTAAGCTCATAATCGAGACTGCTGAGCCTGAGATTTTCAAGAGCTGCTCAATATTCTTCGAGAAGCTCGCTTCTGCATCAACAGTTGAAGTCGGTGAAAGTCTTGAACACGAGAACTGTGCAAATGCTGTAACAGATGCAGCTCGTATATTCATCCCTATGGACGAACTTGTTGATAAGGACAAGGAAATAGCTCGTCTTGAAAAGGAAAAGGCTAAGGTCCAGAAGGACATCGACTTCCTCAGCGGAAAGCTCAATAATCAGGGATTCATTGCGAAGGCTCCTGCACAGCTCATCGAAGCTGAAAAGGCTAAGCTCGCAAAGGCTGAGGAGAAAATGGCTAAGATAGAGCAGTCTATCGCAGCTTTCAAGTAATATGAGCATCTTTTGTATACCAACTATTGAGACCGAACGGCTGATACTGCGTCCTCTTACAATTGAGGACGCAGAAGCTGTATTTGAGTGGACAGGTGACCCTCGTGTTGCAGAGTATATGATATATTCTGTCCATGAAAGTCCGGAAGTTACAAGGCAGTGGCTTTCAACAGTGGATAAGCTCGAAAACGAGTATACTTGGGGATTTGTCCGCAAGTCGGACGGTAAGCTCATAGGCTCAGGCAGCATAAGGTTCAGAACTGACGAAAACCGCTGGAGCTTTGGCTACAATGTCCGCTATGACTGCTGGAATATGGGATATACAACTGAGGCTGTACTGAAAATGATGGACTTTGTCCGCAGTGAACACGGTGCAATGAATTTTACCGCTGAACACGCTGTGGACAATCCTGCGTCCGGAAGAGTTATAGAAAAATGCGGACTGCATTTTGTGAAGTATGGTGAGTACACCAGCTTTGACGGAACAAAAATTTTCAAAGCTAAAATATATGAATTGAACGAAGGTGAATTAGAATGATAAAGCACATAGTAATGTTCAAGCTTAAAGCTGCCGACGGCAGAAGTGAGTACGAAAATGCTGTTGAGGCTCAGAAGAGATTCGATAATGTCATCGCCAATGTCAAGGAGCTGAAAAAAGGTGAGGTAGTTATTAACTCAAAGGACGCTCCGGAGAGCAACTACACAATATCTCTGCTCTGCGATTTCGAGACTATCGACGACCTCAACGCATATCAGGTACATCCGGCACATCTTGAGTTCGGAAAATTCATCGGCACTGTGAAAACTGACCGTGCCTGCATAGATTACGAGTATTGATTACAGTGGCGAGTATTTTACTCGCCGCTGCGTTTTTTGGAGAATATTATGAACTATAATGAAGCAATGGGATTTATTAATTCCTATACCAAGACCGGCGGAAAAATTACCGACCTCTCCCGTGCAAAGGAGCTTATGGAGCGGATAGGCTCGCCGGAAAAAAGGCTTAAATTCGTACATATAGCCGGTACTAACGGAAAAGGCTCGACACTGGAGTACATATCAAATGCACTTATCCTTTCAGGTTATAAAACAGGACAGTTCACATCTCCGTTTGTGCTCAGGTACAACGACCGCATAAGGATCAACGGCAGGGATATTGACGATGAGTCTCTTTGCAAAATAGCGGAGCAGGTGAAAGAAAAGGTCGAGGACAGACCTTACTCTCAGTTCGAGATAACAATGTCTATCGCACTCCTATGGTATGAGCAGCAGAATTGCGACGTGGTGGTATTTGAGACCGGTATGGGAGGACTTCTCGACTCCACAAATGTAATACCTCCGCCGCTGGTGTCGGTCATAACCTCGATCTCGCTCGACCATACTGCGATACTCGGAGACACTGTGGAGAAGATTGCAGTCCAGAAAGCCGGCATAATCAAGGGCGGCTCGGCGGTCGTACTTGCTGAGGACAATCCGCCTGCGGTCACTGAAATAGTAAAGAATACTGCGAAAGAGGTCGGAGCTGAGTACATTCCGTGTGAACCATGCAAGCCTTTCTCAGACGGCGGACTTTTTGCTCCGTTTATGTACAGGGGAGTGAAGATAACTCCGGCGATGCCCGGAATTCACCAGAAGTACAACGCTCAGGCAGCTATAACCGCTTGTCTTTACCTGCGTAAAAAGGGACTTGAGATAAGCGACGGAAACATCATCAGAGCTATTGAGACAACTCAGGTCAAAGCGAGAGTTCACTACATTGACGGAGAGCCTCCGATGATAATTGACGGCGGACATAATCCTGCGGGAGTGAATATGCTTTCTCTGATGCTCATGTATCTCAGTACAAGAGGCAAAAAAATATACACAGTCATTGGCATGATAGACTCCAAGGACTATGTTGAATGTGTAAAGACTATTTCAAGGAATTCAAGCCGATTGTTTGCAGTAGAGGACTTTGCTCCGAATGCAGTTCCGGCAGAAAATATCGTGGATATTGCTTCATTCTACACAGAAGCTGAAACGGACGAGCTTGTGGGAGCGATAGAAAAAGCAAAGTCACTTGCGGCAGAAAATGACGGTATCGCAGTTGTGTGCGGTTCACTTTATCTGGCGAGTGAGGTTTACAATCATCCTGAATTATTATAACGCAAGAAATCCCCCTGCCGGTTAGCACGACAGGGGGATAAATGTTACTGCTCTACTGATGAGTCACTATCAGTAATCAATTATATTCGATTTAAGATCAAACGCAGCCCTGAGCCTTCATAGCCTCAGCAACCTTGAGGAATCCAGCGATGTTAGCACCAGCCATGTAGTTGCCTTCCATACCGTATTCCTTAGCAGCCTCGTCACAAGCCTTGAAGATAGACTTCATGATGCCGTGGAGCTTCTCGTCAACTTCTTCAAATGTCCAGCTGAGTCTCTCGCTGTTCTGGCTCATTTCGAGACCTGAAGTAGCAACACCGCCGGCATTTGCAGCCTTAGCAGGACCATAGAGGAGACCGTTTGAGAGATATGTCTCGATAGCCTCTGGAGTTGAAGGCATATTAGCACCCTCAGCAATTGCAAAAGCACCGTTAGCAACGATTGCCTTAGCACCGTCACCGTTGATCTCGTTC
>JAFYGE010000005.1 GCA_017543335.1 Ruminococcus sp. | reverse complement strand
ATATTCATTGCTTAAAGACACTAATATGCTTGTTCTTGCTTCCCCGATCTACTATCACGGTATTAGTGGGCAACTTAAATGCGTGATCGACAGGTTTTATTCTGCGCTTTATCCTGCTGCACCTAAAAGCTTGACTCAAATTGCAATGTTTTTATACTGATAAGAAGGACTCAATAGGACGCTTCTACGCTTATTGTGGAACCCACGTTTTCTTCAGACCTCTCGGCGAGGAGTGCGTAAAAGTGATAGCCGAACTTACCAAGCTCGATGCTAACATTATCAGGACTCTTCCTGTCTTTAACTGCGCTGTTCTCGCTCCGATTTATAGCGAGTACTATCAGAAAAACATTCAGCTCAAATCAGCTATCGTCGGAGAGAGATTCCGCCCAAATTATGTAGGCTCATACGATTAAAAATGAATAATAGGAGGCGGCCTTGTACCGCTCTCAAAGCACAATTAGACAGGAGATGAACGTAATGAAAGATATCGCTATCCCTGTGTGGGAAAGATATGCACTGACAGTAACTGAAGCTGCTGAGTATTATCATATCGGAGAAACTAAACTGAGAAGGCTCGCAGAAGAGCATCCTGATGCTGATTTCATCATAATGAACGGCAACAGAGTGCTCTTCAAGAGAATCAGATTTGAAAGATTCTTAGATCAGGCTACAGCGATTTAGCTATTGAAAAAGACCCGGACTTGTGGTACAATGAAATCAGCAAGTTCGGGTCTCTTTTCAGAAAGGAGCAGTTTATCATGAGCGAGAAGAGAAGAGACCACAAAGGCCGTATCCTGAGGGACGGAGAAAGCCAACGTGCAGACCTCAAATACCGTTTCGCCTATACTGATATTTCAGGGAAACGTAAGGAAGTAACCAGCTGGCGTTTGGATGATGCTGACCCTACTCCGGCTAATAAACGCAAAGGTTCGTCGTTAAGGGAAATGGAGAGGCAGATCGAAAAAGATAGGTATAATCACATTCTCTCAAACGGCGGAGAGTGCACCGTTCTTTCCTTAGCAGAAAAATACATACCTATGACCGTCGAAGTCGCTGATTGCTTCAGAAGAATAATCAACAGGCGCAAAAGAGTCAGAACAGAGCCGGTTATAGGAGGCCGCGTAGGGTTCCTGTTTCTGGACAAAAACTCAAAGCCGACTGTGGCACAGCACCGGGAAAAGTATAACAACGACATCGGCCGTCTGCCGCTGCCTGTTATCACTCCGCATATCTGCAGGCATACCTTCTGCACTAACATGGCTAAAAACGGTATGAACCCCAAGATGCTTCAGTACATAATGGGACATGCAGACATAAGCGTTACATTGAATACCTATACTCACGTCCAGTATGAAGATGCGGAGAAAGAGATGAAGCGCTTATACGGGATCGTTTAGCCTGAAAATATTCATTTTACCATTTTATCGTAGCAAAAATCCACAAAAAACACTGGTATAGCTCAATATATGGTCGAACTTTTTTCCACAGTTTCTCCACGCTTGCAATGAAAAACATGAGAAAACATGAAAAAATATGCAGAATTATAAGAAAATATTCGTTTTTATTCATGTTATGTAAAAATGAGCTTTGAGGCTATTTTACGAAGATTATCAAACATTTAAGGAGATTTGAGAAGATGTATAAAATCATGTTCGTCTGCCACGGCAATATATGCCGATCGCCTATGGCAGAATTTATAATGAAGAAGCTGGCTGCCGAGAACGGTCTAAGCCATGAGCTGCTTCTCTCCTCCGCTGCCACCAGCACCGAGGAGCTGGGCAATCCCGTATATCCT
>JAFYGE010000086.1 GCA_017543335.1 Ruminococcus sp. | reverse complement strand
TATGTCGAGAGCCGACAAGGAACGCAACCGCATAGCAGATATGCGAGTTGAGGACTACCTTACGGAGTGGCTGGAGTCCTACAAGGGCAACATCACGAAGTCCACATACACAAGCTACAAGCGCTACATGGACGTACACATGATACCATTCTTCAAGAAGATGAAGATAAAGGTAAAGGAGATAACCGGCGACGAGATAAACGAGTATTACGCTTACCTCAGAGCCAGAGGTCTTAAAGGCACAAGCTGTCAGCGGCACCATTCGCTCCTGCACCTTGCATTCAAATCTGCAATGAAGCGTCGTATCATTCCGACAAATCCCGTCGATCAGGCTGACCGTCCGAAGTCGGTGCAGTTCATCGGAAACTACTATAACGCTGAGGAGATAAAGCAGCTCATCGACTGCACAAAGGACGATCCGCTGCACATCGTAATCATTATAGCTGCCTATTACGGACTCCGCCGCAGCGAGGTCATCGGACTGAAATGGTCGGCGGTGGACTTCGTAGGCAAGACCAAAAGCATCAAGCACAAGGTCCTGCAGGACGAGGACGGAGTTGTAGGCTACGATGTAATGAAAACGAAATCGTCGTACAGAACGCTTCCGCTGATACCCGTAGTCGAGCAGGCACTCATAGCCGTGTACAGAGACTATAGCAATAGTACTCGAAACGAAAAAATTAAAGCCTCTGAACAATCAAGTTCAGAGGCTGATGATATATTCTTTAAAAGTTTTCTTCTGGAGTTTTAGCGATTACTATCAAATCTCTTATCCAACCAAACATAAAAAGCCCAACTGTAAATATGTATAGTATTCCCATGCCTATTTCTTTATTATAAAAACGATGTAAACCAAAGAAACCACCAAAAGCACACAGTAAAAGCATTGTTTTTTTGTTTTTATGACCACTATTATTGCTTGTATCATCTTGGACTGTCCAAGTGTTGCCACAATCTTTACAAAATCCAACTGTCCTATACTCTGTTATAGATTGGGATGTGCCATAACCAGCTGAAGTTCTGGTGCTTGAACCAAATCCCATTTTCTTGTTGCCAACTCTTCCGGAGTTACTTTTACTTCCACTTTGATAAGTCTTAACAGAAGCGGTTCCAACTTTTTCACGTTTGAATTCGATTTTTTCGCTACCGCAATTTTGACATATTGCCATTTTATGTTAACTCCTTTCAAAGTTAGTTATGTTATTGAAAATAATATATAAATTGGCGCAGTGGGTGGGATTCGAACCCACGTCCCTCAAGGGGCATCATGATTTCGAGTCATGTCCGTTATGACCACTTCGATACCACTGCATAAAATTACATTAATATTATATCACAAAAGAGAGATTAAATCAATAGCAAACGATAAAAATAAAAAATAATAACAAATTATACTGATATTTTACCGTAGTTACATTTTCTCGGATTCTTTTTTGCTAAAGTATTGACAATGCATCAGTATTGTGCTATAATTTCAAATGCTATAGCTTTAATCATATAAACATAAAAAAATTATAATTATAATTTTACTACTATCTAAAAACTATTTACAGTACAATCGGAGGAATCTAATAATGAAGGCTAAAAAAATTGTGGCAGCATTAGTTTCAGCATTGTCGCTGAACGTTATTGCAGCAGCATCAATTGCTTCTGCACCGCTTAGTGCTTCTGCAGAAAATGGAACAGCAAACAATTTTACATACGAAACATATAATGGCTATACAAAGATTACAGGCTATAAGGGAACATCCAAGATAGTAACTGTTCCTGCTACAATTGCAGGACATAAAGTAAATGCTATTGCTGATGGTTTTCTTAAGAACAATACAAATGTTACATCAGTAACAGTAAGCAAAGGTATAGAAACAATAGGTGACGATTTCTGTTCTGACGCAACAAAGTTAAATTATATTTATATTAAGAACGGTGTAAAAAGTTTCGGAGATAACTTCTGTTCAGGTGCTAATGACCTCGAAACAGTAGTTCTCCCATACACATTAGAGACAATCGGACAATTCGGTTTCTATGGCTGTGATTATTACACAAACAGTGCTACCGATAAAAAGAGATTTAGCACGATCAAGTTCTACAACTCAGGCGACAATATAACATCTGACAGCAATGTCTCACACATAAGAGACCTTGGCTATGCTACACTTTGGCAGACAGACTGGGAAAGACAGTCTAATAATATGATAATCGGTCAGTATCTCTACAGATGCAAAACACTTAATGTTACTGGATTTAATTCAAGCACAGGTAAGCTCACAATGAGTACATTTGACGGTCACTGCATTCAGTACATCGGAAGCAGTGCTTTTTCCGGCAAAACTCAGATAAAGAGTGTAGATATGAGCCCTGTTCTGTATGTAGGACCAGAGGCATTTAAGAATTGTTCAAATCTTCAGTATATATACAACCCTAATGCTGTAAGAGATATTGGTACAGACGCTTTTAACGGTACAAAGTGGTACAACAATAACGGAAGCGTATTTGTAACACTTGGACAGGTTCTTTATAAGTATAAGGGAAGCGGAAGCTGTGATATGAGAGGTCACTCCAGCATAACAGCTATCTCAGAAAATGCATTCAAAAATGTAAATATTACTTCTATCGATCTTGGTAACGTAAATACATATGGCAAGAATGCTTTTGCAAATATCTCAGGTTCAGGTCTTGCTACTATAAAGAAGTATGGCAATGAGCTTGATGTTTATGATCCAAATTATTTCTATAACAATCTTGAAGCTTTTGTAGGAACAAAGTATGCTATCAACCGTTCTGAAGCAAAGGCAAAACAGATCATTCAGAGCTGCGGTCTTACATGGGGCAAGAATCCAGCTAATGCAACTGTTGCATATAAGCTTGATGCTATAAAGAAGCTCCGTGCATATGCTGCAACAAACTGGACATATGAATTCTCAAATGGTAATCAGCACGTTGAAGGTGCTCTTCTCTTCAATAAGGGAGTTTGTGCATCATTTGCAGATGCGTATGCTTACCTGCTTGAAAAGAGCGGTGTAAATGCACAGGTACTTGTTGGTAAGGGTCACGCATGGAACCTCGTTGAGTACGCACCGGGTCAGTGGGCTCACGTAGATATCACAACAGCAGTTTGCACAAGAGATACTTCTAATGATGTACTTGCTCCTGGAAAGAGATTCCTCATCACTGATAAGCAGAGATATCAGGGCGAAGGTGAGACTACAAGATACTGGGAGATCTGGGATACAGCAAATCTCAGAAATTATGGTATCTACGATGGTACTACACATTTAACATCAAATTATTCATTTGGTGACCTGAATAGTGACGGAGTTGTCAACAGTGCTGACCTTGTACGTTTGCAGGATTATCTTTTAGGAAGAATCTCCTTTGCTAATGCTGAGCAGTTCTATCATGCAGACTTTACTCTTGATGGAGATGTAAATGTTTTCGATCAAATAGTATTCAGAGGATATTTCAGCTGATCTGAGATTTGATTATAACAGGCTTTACAATTTGTAAAGCCTGTTTTGTATTATACAGGAAAGAATGATGTTGGATTTATCGGGAATTTATTTATATGGATATTTTAAAAAAACTGTTGACTATTTTTGTGATTTAGGGTATTATATAAACAGGTGTGTTTACAGATCACAATAATGATAAGTGTATTGCCAATAGAGTGCAATATAATAGGAGAAGTGCAGGATAGATGCATTTAATAAAGAGGATAACCTGTATTTTAGCAGGCACGTTAATGACCGGAGCTGCGGTGACAGCATCGGTTTATTACTCGACAGTAAAGATAAATAAAACCAAATATCCTGTATTTGGCGTAGATGTGTCAAATTATCAGGGAGTTATAGACTGGCAGACTCTTGAAGATCAGGACGTTTCATTTGCTTTTATAAAAGCTACTGAGGGAAGCGGTCATACTGACGAGTCACTTATCAGGAATCTTGAAGGTGCTTCCGAGACAGGTATAAAGATATCAGCATATCATTTTTTCAGCTTTGACAGTGCAGGGGAGACACAGGCGGATAATTTCATAGCTTCAGTTCCGAAAGATGCGATAGATATGCCGCCGGTTGTAGATATAGAGTACTATGCTGATAAACGGCATCACAAACCTTCAAAAGAAGAAGCTAAAAAGATACTGAGACCGCTTTTGAATGAACTTGAAGAATATTACGGTGTAAAGCCGATCATTTATACAACTCTGCCTGTATATTATCGCTACGTTAAGGAGAGCTTCAGCGACTATCCTTTGTGGATAAGGAGCGTGGCTTTTGAGCCGGACCTTCTTGACTGGAAATTCTGGCAGTACTGCGACAGCGGTGAGCTTGAAGGCTATTACGGTGACGAAAAATGCATTGATTTCAATGTATATAATGGTACAAAAGAAGAATTCCTGAAGGAATTTAAATAAAATACAGAAAGGCAAAATTATGATCCCATTTGAATTAAAAGCAACTATAAAAGACTATATCTGGGGCGGAACAAAGCTCCGTGAGATATTTGGCAAAGAGAGCGAGCTTGAAAGACTTGCTGAAAGTTGGGAGCTTTCTTGTCATCCGGATGGCGAAAGTATTATAGCATCCGGTGAATATGCAGGAATGACACTCACTCAGTTCCTCAGAGAACATCCTGAAGCTATGGGAACTTCATGCAGTAATGTTGATGAATTTCCTGTGCTTGTAAAACTTATAGATGCTAAAAATGATCTTTCGATACAGGTGCATCCGGAGGACAGCTATGCAAGAGTTCACGAAAACGATAATGGAAAAACAGAAATGTGGTATATTATCGATGCAGAAGAGGGAGCAGAGCTTGTTTACGGTTTCAAAGCTGAGCTTACAAAGGATGAGTTCAAAAGTGCCATTGAGAACAATACTCTCATGGACAAACTGAATCGTGTACCGGTCAAAAAAGGGGACGTATTCTTTATAAATCCCGGAACTCTCCATGCGATAGGCAAGGGAATACTCATAGCTGAGATACAGCAGAGCTCAAACGTAACTTACAGAGTTTACGATTATGGACGCTTAGGTGCTGACGGAAAGCCAAGACAGCTCCACGTTGAAAAGGCACTGGAAGTAACAAAACTCGGACCGGCAGAAGAATATAAGCTTCCGGCTCCCGATACAGCCGGCGAAGAACTTACTGTTCAGCAGCTTGCAGACTGCAAGTTCTTCCGTGTATTCAGATTTGATATGACAGATGAAAACGGCGAATTATGGTTCAACGAAGCTTGCCCGTCATTCCAGCATATACTCGTTCTTGACGGAAGCTGTCAGCTCGTATGCGGAGGAAATATGCTTCCACTGAAAAAAGGTTCAAGTGTTTTTGTTCCGGCTGGAGCAGATGCATTTAATATTACAGGAAAATGCAGTATGATAATAACTACTGTTTAAAATAAGGAGGATATAGAAATGAAATATTATGTAGGTATCGATCTTGGAGGAACAAACATCGTTGCTGGTGTAGTTGATGAGGAGTACAATATCATCGCTAAAGCAAGCACAAAGACAAATTGTCCAAGACCGGAAAAGGAAATAGCTGATGATATGGCTAAAATGGCTCTTGAAGCTGTAAAGAATGCAAATCTTACTATTGATGATATCGAGTGGATAGGTGTTGGTACACCTGGTATAGCAAACAGTGCAACAGGTATTATCGAGTACTCAAACAACCTCGGATTCAAGAATACTCCAATGGTAAAATATATACAGGAAACTATCGACAAGCCTGTATTCATCGAAAATGATGCAAATGCAGCAGCATACGGTGAATTTGTTGCAGGTGCAGCAAAGGGTGCAAAGAACGCAGTATGCATCACACTCGGAACAGGAGTAGGCGGTGGAATCATAGTTGACGGTAAAATTTATTCAGGTTCAAACTTTGCCGGAGCTGAGATCGGTCACACTGTTATCGAAGTTGACGGAGCACAGTGCTCATGCGGAAGAAAGGGCTGCTTTGAGGCTTATTCCTCTGCAACAGGTCTTATCCGTATGACTAAGGAAGCTATGGAACAGTTCCCGGACAGCAAGCTCAATGACATGGCTAAGGAAAAAGGCAAGGTAACAGCTCGCACTTCTTTTGACTGCATGAGAGCAGGTGACAAGGTCGCTAAGGACGTTGTTGACAAGTACATAAAGTATCTTGCAGCAGGTATCACAAATACTATCAATATCTTCCAGCCTGACGTGCTTTGCATCGGCGGCGGAGTTTGCAACGAGGGTGACCCGCTTCTTCTTCCAATGAAAGCTCTTGTAAAGGAAGAGGTATACACACGCAACTCTGAGAAGAATACAGAGATAGTTATTGCTAAACTTGGAAATGATGCAGGAATAATCGGTGCAGCATTCCTCGGCAGAGCAAACGGCTGATATATAGTAATATGAATATCTGGCTATATGCACAATTATCAAGACAAAAATTGTGCATATAGCCAATTTTATTTTTGTGATGCAACAATTTCTCCCTTTTTCGCCACCTTATCTATGAATCGATTCAGAACCGGTCCTCACAAGTAAGCTGAGTGTATCTTGTGAAGACAGGTTAACAAAGGAGGGCTCATTATGAATGATTTGAATGCAGATGTCAGACTTGCTAAACAAGGAAGCAGTGAGGCTTTTGCGAGATTATACTCAACAGTCTATAAAGATATGTACCACATTGCACTATACAGCCTGAGAAGTTCACACGATGCATCAGACGTTGTCAGTGATACCGTACTGGACGCATTCTGTTCAATTAAGAAACTGCGTGATCCTGAATGTTTCAGAAGCTGGATAATGCACATCTTATCCGTGAAAATAAAACGAAAACAGAAGGAGTACTTTGCAGGCTCAGATGAGCTTACAGAAGATACAAGTATAGAAGGTTTTGATTTCGAGTCAGTAGAGCTGCGTGAAGCGGTCGAACGGCTTGATACAGGTTCGAGACTTTTGCTTTCACTTTCAGTACTTGGCGGATATTCAAGTGACGAAATATCAAAGATATGTGATATAAAGTCGAGCACAGTCCGTTCAAGGCTATCGAGAATAAAGGAAAAACTCAGGCTTGAACTAACACCTGATATATGAGTATGGTCGGTCATCGAAAGGAGGATCCTTATGAATATTAATGATGATAAGGTAAGAGAAATGCTTAATGAAGAAAAAATCCCTCAGGAGCTTGAACCTGAGAATATAAAGCTTATGCTGGACGCAAAAGCTCCGGTTAAGAAGAGAAAGAATATAAAAATGGCTGGCAGGATAACTGCCGGAGTTGCAGCGGCAGCAGTACTTTGCGGCTCAGCCGTATACTATGCAGGAAATAATGGCTTGTCCAAAAGACATGATGATGCAGTAAGCAGTGAAGCAGCAAAGCCTACAGATGCGACTAAACCTCAGACCACAACAGCTCCAAAGGAAAACGGTGAACTTACACTTGAAGAGCAGAAGTCCTATATGTCAGGAGCTTCTGATTATTCAGAGGTATATCAGCTTTATAAAGAAAGAGCTCAAAAGCTCCGTTCTACAGGACGTTATTTTTCTGGAGTACAGAATGGGGTAGACGAAGTAGAAGCTGCAGCAGAAGAAAATGAAGATTATACTGCTGATTCTGAAGGAGTAAAGACTGATACACCTAAAACAACAGGTACGAACTCTACCTCTTCTGATGATTACTCAAAAACTCACGATCAGGAAGACGGAGTCCTTGAAGCTGACATCGCTAAAACAGACGGCAAGAATATCTACTACATCTATAACGATTACGATACAGACGGTGATTACAACTGTCATGCTTATATGAATTGTGCAGCTGTAGAAAACGGAAAGTTTACACATTCAGAAAAGATGAATATTGATATTCCTACTGAGAATATTTTCGATGCTGATTATGAGATAGAATCTACTATGGTAACTGATATGTACATTTATAATGGTTCACTGGCGGTTATCGGAACTGTAGATGCTTATAAAAAAATTGAAAAGAATAATACTTTTTCTGACCCTGAGAATATGCTGGATTCTTTCTCTTCTACTTCACCATACTGGTATAATTATAAATGCGTAACTTATGTATCGCTCTATACTACAGGTGATCACCCTGAGCTTATTACTACCTACTTCCAGGACGGTGGATATAATGATGTAAGAATATCCCCTGACGGATATATGTACCTTGTAACCAATTATACTGCTCAGGATTATGAAAACATCAAAGAGGAAGATCTGGAGTATTATGTACCTTCATGCGGAGTAGATAAAGATGTCGACCTTCTTCCGGCAAGTGATATTCTCATGCCGGCAGGTGAAGCAGGTGAGGAAAAAAGCTTCAATTATACGATCATAGGCAGTCTTGACATGAACAATGAGGGCTGTATGACAAAGAAGGATGCAAAGGCACTCGCCGGATATACAGGACAGATATACAGTTCAGCAGACAATATCTATACGACATACGGCTGGGAAAATACTGACATTACAAGAATAGCTGTATCTGAGGGCGAGATAACACCTGCCGCTTCCGGAACAATTGAGGGAAGTGTAAGAGATCAGTTTGCAATGAGCGAGTACAACGGCTATTTCCGTGTAGCTGCTACAAGTGAGAAATATGTTAAAACATTCCATAAGTTTGAAGATGAAACTGTATACTATGAGAGTGCTTTTGAAGATAGTGTTGTTACAGCAGAAGGAAATGCTCCTGAGGAACGTGGATATTATACGTATGAACTTGAGAAAAAAGATAATCGTATGTACGTGCTTGACATGGACATGAATCTCGTTGGAAGCCTCACTGATTTCGGTCTTGATGAAGAAGTCAAGTCAGTAAGATATGACGGCGATATAGCTTATGTAGTAACTTTCAGACAGACTGACCCTCTGTTCGCTATAGACCTCAGTGACCCGACTTCACCTACGATACTCAGCGAGTTCAAAATACCGGGATTCAGCACATATATGGAGAAATGGGAAGACGGAATGCTCTTTGGTTTCGGCTCAGCTGCTGGAGATACCGGTGGAGTTAATGGTATAAAGTTCACTATGTTCGATAATTCTGACCCGAATGACCTCAAAGAAATTGACACTTATGAAATTCTTGATGATGAAACTCATTATCATTATTCTGATGCAACATGGGACAGAAAGGCACTTCTGATAGCACCTGAGAAAAATCTCATAGGTATACCTGTAAGAAGCGAGACTTATTCCTTTGTTGAAGATGAGTATACAACATATGTAGATGACTCAAAGATTAAAGAGTGCTACGAGTTCTTTAAGTTCGAGGACGGCAAGTTCGTGAAGATAGGTGAGCTTGGTGCAGATAGCTCTACGTATGCATTATATAATGATAGCAGAGCTGTTTATATCGGGGATTATGTATATACGCTCCACGATTATTACTTTGAGTCTGCTGATATATCCACTATCACTCATTTTGATCAAGTCAATTTCTGAGGTGATGAACTATGAAAAAACTTTCGGCACTGATACTGTCACTTACCATGCTGACAGGCTGCGGAGCAGTTAAAAGCTCCGATGATAACAAGGCTTCCGTAAAGGAAGTTGAAACTACAGTTACTGAGACATCTGAGGTGCAGACAGAAACTTCGCAAAAAGCAGATAAAGAAGCAGTAATTAATGCTGCAAAGGCATATGTATCAGGCTTAGAAGATTTTTCAACGATAACAAACTACGATTCTCCGGAAATCAAGGAAGTAACGGAATTGTATGATTATCATCATATTACAGATGATTTCCTCAATGACAATAACTGGTATGAAGTTACATTTCTTACTACTGATGATGCATTGCTCGGACCTATAAGTGTATATCTTGACAGCAATTGTACGGCATTTGGTCTTGGATTAAGAGAATAAAATGACATAATAAAAAACCTCAGGCAGCGATGAATAAACGTTGCCTGAGGTGATTTTTATTTATGAGACTTTAAGAGCTTTTTCTTTAAAAGACAGAGGTCAAATGAATCAAGTTTGTTATTATTGTCAAGGTCAAGAGATTTCCAGTCTTTTATTTTATGCTCTGAGCTGCCGAGGAACATTTTCTGAGCTGTTACAATATCTGAAATATTGAAGTTACCGTCACCATTTGCGTCACCGGACGGAGTTATAGCTTCAAATTTTCTGTTGTATTTTTCAGCATATTCCTGAGCAGTTGAACCTGCATAGCCGTGGATGATTATGTCGCCGGTGATATATTTTTCTTGAAATTCGGTCGAAGAGACAGAGATATCGAAAGGCTCTTTGGTACGGAGCTTATATGTTGCCGGTATCGTTTTTTCGCTGTCGAAAATATCGCAGTCCGGATCATATATGTATATATCAGAGCTTGTTTTTGCAGCTGCGATAGCTTTTTCCGGGATATGCGGTGCTCTGTAGTGTATTACGAATAATTCTGATGACAGAGAACCTGAAACTATAGCAACACCTAAATTTTCAACAGATGAAGGAATTTCGACATAACCCAGATTTTTTCTGCTGAATAGTGACATTTCAGCTATACCTACAGTACCTTCACGTACAACAGCTTTCTGAATATCGTCATCACTGTCAACGAGCCAGTTATCGACATACTGAAGACCGTCTATATTTTCGACACAGCCGGCATTTCTGAATGCCTGAACTCCGATTTGAGTGACAGTATCAGGTATTGTGAAATCGGTGAGTGCGGCACATTCATTAAATGCACCGAAGCCTATAGTTTGAATTCTTCCTTTAAATGTAACTTTTTTAAGACTGCTGCAATAGAAGAATGTGTCACCCGGGATAGTTGTGATGCTTTCCGGAAGTTCAGCACTTTCAAGGTTAAGGCAACCGCAGAATAAACTGCAATTGATATGTTTGACATTAGACGGTATAACAGCAGTTTTTAGATCGAGACAAGCGTAAAAAGCGTAGTCTCCGATAGTGTCGGCTTTATCAGAGATATTTAGCTCTTTGATTCCCATTGCCGGCGGACATCCTATCAGTGTTTTCATATCCTTAGTGTAAAGCATACCATTTTCAACAGTATAGAAAGGATTGCTGTCAGAGACTATTATTTTTGAAACGGAAGGAATATATTCCTCAGTACTTCCGAGCTTTACAACAGTATTGTCGATCAGATTATACCAAGAAAAGTGTTCAAAGGTATCAGGCAGAGTAATAGTTGAAAGCTTATGGCAGTGTCCGAATGGAGTACCGACGCATCCCACTACAGGCAGACCGTTTACAGAAGCCGGAATTACAGCATCGATGATGTCAGTGTTCTGACATTCTGATAAAATTGCGAAAGTATCATATATGTGATACTCAAAATCATTTTCAGTTATTATCGAGTATCTGATATCAGGATCGGGAAATTCTGATTCTTTCAGAATATTTACCTGTCTGTTGTACTCCTCATAAGTTGCAGCATCAATTGCAGAGGCAGTATCTTGCATTATTGTGCTGAAGTTGCAGATCAATGCTGCTGCAAGCAGCATAGAAAGTGTTTTTTTCATGGTAGACCCTCCAATTTATAATCATATAAATAAATTATACCACAATAATCTATGTTTTGCAATATCGAGCATTATATTTTTACAAGAAAAAAGCTCCGGATAAAATCAGGAGCTTTTTGAACTATTATGCTTCACGGATAGCATCTTTCATTGATTTTACAAATTCGCCAACATATGGAGCAGCGTCCTTGCCGTATTTTTCAAGGAGCTTGATAATAGCTGAACCAACGATCGCACCGTCGGAAGCAGCAGCCATTTCCTTAGCCTGTTCCGGAGTTGATATACCGAATCCGACTGCACACGGAACGGAAGTATTCTCACGGACTACCTTAACGATCTCGTCGATATTGGTAGTTATTTCCGAGCGAGTGCCGGTAACTCCGAGACTTGAAACGATGTATATGAAACCGTCAGCTTCTTTAGCGATCATAGCAATGCGGTTAGCGGATGTAGGAGCGATAAGTGAGATAATGTCAACGCCATACTGTTTAGCTATAGCATAGAATTCATCTTTTTCCTCGAAAGGAAGGTCCGGGAGAATTATTCCGCCTATACCTGTTTCGCAGCATCTTGCCATGAAACGTTCAGCATCGTAGGAGAACACGACATTTGCGTATGTCATAAACACCATAGGTATTTTGACATCCTTGCGTATCTCAGCAACGAAATCGAAGATCTTATCTGTTGTGATACCGCCGGCAAGAGCACGGATATTTGCTCCCTGAATTACAGGACCCTCAGCAGTAGGGTCTGAGAATGGGATACCGAGCTCGATGAGGTCAGCACCGTTTTCAACAGCTGCACGTATAACTTTTGCAGTAGTTTCCAGATCAGGATCACCGCAGGTTATAAATGGTATAAAAGCCTTTCCGTTCTGAAAAGCAGTTTTGATATTACTCATAGATATCCTCCCCTCTGTAGCGAGCGATAGCAGCACAGTCTTTGTCTCCTCTTCCGGAAACAGTAACGATGATAATTTTATCCTTGTCCATAGTAGGAGCAAGTTTCATAGCATAAGCTATAGCGTGAGCTGATTCGATAGCAGGTATGATTCCCTCTGTACGAGAGAGGTACTCGAAAGCGTTTACAGCTTCATCGTCAGTTATCGGAACATACTCAGCTCTGCCGATGTCGTGAAGATGAGCGTGTTCAGGACCTACGCCCGGATAGTCAAGACCTGCGGAAATAGAGTATACCGGAGCGATCTGACCGTATTTATCCTGACAGAAATAGGACTTCATGCCGTGGAAAATACCTATTTTACCGGTATTTACAGTAGCAGCTGTTTCAAAGGTATCGATACCTCTTCCAGCAGCTTCACAGCCTATAAGACGTACTCCCTCATCAGGAATGAAATGGTAGAAGCTTCCGATCGCATTTGAGCCGCCGCCTACACAAGCGATAACAGCATCCGGAAGTCTGCCCTCAGCTTCGAGGATCTGAGCTCTTGACTCACGGGAAATAACAGCCTGAAAATCACGTACGATAGTCGGGAAAGGATGAGGTCCCATGACGGAGCCGAGGCAATAATGAGTATCATCGATACGGTTAGTCCACTCTCTCATAGCCTCTGAAACGGCATCTTTAAGAGTAGCGGTACCGCTTTTAACAGGTATAACTTCAGAACCTAGGAGCTTCATTCTGTAAACGTTAAGAGCCTGTCTCTTAGTATCTTCTTCTCCCATGAAGATAACGCATTCCATATCCAGCAGAGCAGCAGCAGTAGCGGTAGCGACACCGTGCTGACCAGCACCAGTCTCAGCTATAAGGCGTTTTTTGCCCATTTTCTTAGCGAGAAGAGCCTGACCAAGAACGTTATTAATTTTATGGGAACCGGTATGATTGAGGTCCTCACGTTTGAGGTATATTTTAGCTCCGCCGAGTTCACGGGTGAGTTTTTCGGCATAATAAAGAAGTGACGGACGACCTGCATAGTTATTAAGCAGATCGGTGAGTTCCTTGTTGAACTCAGGATCATTCTTGTAATGTTCATAAGCCTGTTCGAGTTCAATAATTGCATTCATGAGGGTTTCAGGTATATACTGTCCGCCATGAATACCAAATCTTCCTTTTGACTGTGACATTTCATTCATCCTTTCAAAATAAATTCAGATACAGCAAATAAAAAATCCCTGACAGAAAATAAAATCTGTCAAGGACGAAACATATCCGTGGTACCACCTTGATTCACAGTAAAACTGTGCACTTTGAAGAATACTAACATATTCCCGATGTTTAACGCACATCTAAACGTTGCAGAATACTCTGAGCGAACAAGCGTAAATATCCGAAAATCCACACGGACTCCCTTGAATCATTAGGCTCCCTCGAACCATACCGGCTCACTTGAATTTACCGCACTCAAGCTCATTTGACTGCACCCTCGGAGGTCCATTTGATGATTTGTTTTTCACCTGACTCTCAGCACCGCAGGCTCTCTGTAGAAGCATGGTCACCTTTATCTCCTCGTCAACGGTTTGATAAAATGTATAACTTTGCTTACATTATAGCATTTAAAATAAAAATTGTCAAGAGTTTATATAAAATTAAAATATAAACTTTATTTCTTCATTAGCAGAGCAACAGCGTGAGCTGACATACCTAATTTTTCTCCGGTGAAGCCGAGGTGCTCTTCTGTGGTAGCCTTTACGCTTATCTGAGAGACATCTACACCGCATACAGCAGCGATATTCTCACGCATTTTCAGTATATGCGGAGCGAGTTTAGGTGCCTGAGCTATTATCGTAGCATCAATATTTCCGATAACATAGCCTTTTTCGGAAATTCTGCGGCAGACCTCAGCCATAAGCTTCATGCTGTCAGCACCTTTGAAACTGTCATCGTTGTCGGGAAAGAGGTGACCAATATCACCAAGTGCAAGAGCACCGAGCATAGCGTCCATGACAGCATGGGCGAGCACATCAGCATCGGAATGTCCGAGCAGACCTGTAGTATGCGGTATTTCGACTCCGCCGAGTATCAGTTTTCTTCCTTCAACGAGCTTGTGAACGTCATATCCGTGACCTATTCTGAACATTATTTTTCCTCCTCAGATTTTTTCAGGAGGACCTCAGCAATAGCAATATCCTCCGGAGTAGTGATTTTTATATTAGAGTAATCCCCGACAGTCATAGCGACTTTTCCTCCGATAGCCTCAACGAGCTGACAGTCGTCAGTGAAATCGAGACCGTGTTCAAGAGCAAAATCGATACCTTCAAAGTAAAGTGTACGCTTGAATATCTGAGGAGTCTGAGTGTTGTACAGCAGTTTTCTTGGCGGAGTGTCAGTAATAAGACCGTCCTCAACAGTTTTAATAGTATCCTTTACAGGCACACCGAGTGTAGCACCTCCGAAAATCTTAGCGTCTTTGACAGCTTTTTCGATATGTTCCGGCTTTACGAGCGGACGGGCACCGTCATGAATGGCTATAAGTTCAGTTTCCTTTGAGATGCATCTTACACCGTTTATTACGCTTTCCTGGCGTGTACTTCCGCCTGTAGTGCAGGCAGCAAGCTTAGTGATGCCGGCTTTTTCGGCTTCTGCTTTTATTGCAGGAATATCGTCCTCACGGGCAACGATTATAATTTCTTTAATGCATTCACAGTTTTGAAAAGCAAGCATAGTCACGCCGATAACAAGTCTGTCACCGAGCGGCAGGAGTATCTTATTTACTCCGCCCATTCTTGTAGAATTGCCTGCACAAACAATTACTGCTGAAGTATTCATATTTATCATCCTTTTAGTAAGTACTTATTTCTACCGGAGAAGTACGAATTCTTATCTTCGGGAGTTTTTCGAGGGTAAAATAGTAATTGAACAATCCGTCCTCAGCGGAAAGGTCATTTTCACCGGAAGCAGGCGGAGCAAATATATTGATATTCAGATCGCAGCTTCCTGATATTGGCTTTTCAAAGAATGCCGGCATGAGGTCGATAGTTTTAGAATCCGGAGCTCTATAGAACCACCTGCCATTAAATTCTATCATCAGGTTGGAGTTGTCCTCAAAAACGAGTTCGCAGAAATGAGGTGCTGAGTCGAAGTGGACTGGTATTGAGATACCTTCGGCATCCTCAGAGCTTCCCCACCTTAATTTTGCCGGCAGTTCAGCTTCATCACCGATATTCATTGAAGGCATGAACCAATCATCGTGGATAATGTCCTTGTACACTTTCAGCACAGGCTGTTCGATGCCGACATTTTTGTTATTGGGATCCTGAATTTCGAGTCCGAGCCTGCCACGGTCACGGAACTGATAGAAAGTGAATCCGGTCAGCCATAAAGCTTCCTCTTTTTTTATCATATTGCAGAAGTGCTCGACGACTTTTGCCTGATCGTATGGACCTGTAACATCGCCGTCGGTATTGAATTCAGAAATAACCATAGGTTTTGGAATACCGTCATTGAGGTACTTGAAACGTTCGTAGCTGAGCTTGACCAGTTCATAAATATATGATACCGGATTAACATTGTGGGAGTTTCCGCCGGGTTCAGCAATATCAAAAGGCCAGCCCCAGTGGAGAGCGATATACTTGTCCACCGACCATATATCAGCAGTGCGGACTGCCTCAGTGAATTCCGCTTCTTTTTCGATCTTTCCGGTTTCAGGGTGCTCCACACCGCCGATACAGACAATATTCTGAATATTAGGAGCGTGTTCTTTTATTATGCGTGAGGCACGGCAGTAAAAGTCCGCAACTTCCTGATAAGAGGCTCTTTTGTTGAATGAGAACCAGTTTCCGGTAGCTTCGTGATTTATTCTAAGGAAGAGTCTGCCGAAAGATCTGAGGTCGTCACCGATAGCTGCGAGGTGCTCATCAGAAACGGCAGGGTCGATAGTGATAGTAAGAGTAACGTCCTGACCGTGTCTTCTTACATCACGCATGAAAGTGAAAGGTTCACCGTTTCTGTCACCGTTCAGTCCGCCGAGATAGGGAAAATAATCATCATATGGATAGTCCCACTGGAATGATATGCCGTCATCTTTTACGACCTCAGATATACGTGCGGGCCATTGCTTGTCAAGAGGGTAGTAGCAATACATGAGGCTGATACTTCTATGCGGACGTCCAAGTTTTTGCAGTATATAATCCTGATCTACATATTCTCCACGTTCACTGCCGTCGCCTAAATCGACAGCACATTTAGCTTTTCCGAGTTTTATGCTATAAATTTTATTCACTGTTCACTCCTCATTTATATAGTATTTTGACTTATAAGAATATTATAATATAGCCTTTAGTTTGTGTCAACAGTAATATTTTTCGTAAATGTCATTTCTTACGTAAAGGTAGTATCTGACCATTCTGCGGTAGTAGGGGAACAACTCCTCTGAAACGCAGGTATAGTTCTGAAAATAGTCACGTTCACCGGTATAGCTGCGGCTGACGATAAGCTCCGGTGAACCGCTTTGAATGTAGTAATCCTGACTTTTCAGCATTTCCTCCATACCAGTATTATTGCGGCAGAAGTATTTATAGTCGGGGACAATGTCTGCGGCAAAGTAGAAACCGCCGTCGAGAAAACCGTAATTGAGCATAGTTGTTGCATCGAGTTTACGAGCAGTCTCAGCGAATTTAAACTGCGGCATATCGGAGCGGCTGTACTTCATGAGGTAGGTGTTCGGACTAAGGAAGTAATTTAGCGGAGAGCAGATGATGAGTGAAACAGCCGCAGAAAATGCACCGGATTTTATATGGGAGCTTTTTAAAAGAGTCAGTATATTGCAGAGAAAAACTGGTATCAAGGCTGCTAAAATGAGTGGATAGTACTGGAAACTGAGGTGTCCGGCAAAAGTGAAGATGAACATTGAAAGCAGTATAGTGACCTGACATATCGTCTGGCGGAAGTTTTTTTGTCTGAGACCGGCAGCTATTCCGAGATAAATAACGGCGAATCCTATAGGTAGGAATGTGTAGCAGAATACGAATCCGTTTGCAAGATTTTCGGGTACACTGCTGCTGCTTCCGTTATAGACGAAAATGTTGTCATAGAAGTAGACTTCGTTCATGCTTCTGAGAGCATTTTTGTAGGCAAAAAATATAATTATCGGCAGTGAAACAGCGGTTACTCCAAGAACTGTCATTCCGCAGACTCTCACCAAGTTTGTGGTCTTTTTTTGTGAAATATATGTATAAGCCATGACTATGAAAAGTCCGGCATAAAAGCCGAGCAGATTGAATTTAGTCCATAATATCAGACCTGAAAAGATGCCTATTAGGAAAGAGTCTCTGCCGCTTAGCAGTTTGCCGTAAGATAAAAGTTTATCGGAAATAATGTACGAGAAAAGCAGCAGCGGCAGACAAAATTCCTCTGCACTATCTCCGTGACAAAAAGCATAAGAGCTGTATACAGACATTGAGATAAACGGTACGCACCACAGCATACGTTTTCCGGTTTTATCAAGTATGATACGGTAACTTAGAAACAGGAAACAAATACTTGCTGCGATTTCAAATAAGAAGACTCCCATAAAAGAATCATGAGATATCAGAGCTGCTATACAGTGGAGTATGAATATCAGAGGACCTTTATGCTCAAAGAAGTCGAGATAAGGCATTTTTCCGGCAGTCATACCACGTCCGATAGTCATATAGCAGTTTGCATCGAGCCAATCGTTGGTCGGATATAGAGGGGAGGATTTTGTGCATACAAGCATAGTTACAAGAGCTGTTAACATAATGAAACAAAGCTCCGGCAGAGTGACAGAAAGTTTTTTTTCAGGCATTTTTAGCTCCTTTTAGGTTTTTGTAAAAAAATTCTTTACATTAAAGCGATAGTGTGATATAATATTTACATTGAAATTTTTTTATCAGGAGGAATTTTCCTATGAGTAGGATAAGAATTGGTATCGCAGGCTACGGTAACCTCGGCAAAGGCGTTGAGCTTGCTATCAGACAGAATGACGATATGGAGCTGGCTGGAATATTTACCCGCCGTGACCCTTCAACTGTGAAGCCTCTTACTGACGGGGCAAAGGTATACAGTCTTGATGACGTAAAGAATATGCAGGACGCTGTTGACGTTATGATAATCTGCGGAGGAAGTGCAACAGATCTCCCTAAGCAGACTCCTGAACTTGCAAAATACTTTAATGTTATCGATAGCTTTGACACACACGCTCGTATACCAGAGCATTTTGCAAATGTTGACAAAGCGGCAAAGGATGCAGGTCATCTTGCATTTATCTCACTTGGCTGGGATCCGGGCCTTTTCTCACTCAACAGACTTTATGCAGAGTCAATACTCCCTAACGGAAAGAGCTATACATTCTGGGGCAAGGGTGTAAGTCAGGGACATTCTGACGCTATCCGTCGTGTTGAGGGTGTAAAGAGAGGCATCCAGTACACAGTTCCTATAGAAGCAGCAATGGAAGCAGTACGTTCAGGAAGTCAGCCGGAGCTTACAACTCGTCAGAAGCACCTCAGAGAGTGCTGGGTAGTTCCTGAAGAGGGTGCAGACCTTGCAAAGATCGAAGAGTCCATAAAGACAATGAAGAATTACTTTGATGAGTACGATACAACTGTAAACTTCATCACTGAAGAGGAGTTCGATGCAGTGCACAACAAGATGCCTCACGGTGGATTTGTTATGAGAAGCGGACTTACAGGTGACGGTGAGAAGACTCATCAGATGATAGAGTATTCACTCAAGCTTGAATCAAATCCAGAGTTTACAGCAAGCGTACTTATATGCTACGCAAGAGCACTCAGCCGTCTGAAGGCAGAGGGTGCAACAGGCTGTAAGACAGCTTTCGATATAGCACCTGCATATCTTTCAAAGCTTTCCGGTGAGGAACTCAGAGCATCAATGCTTTAAAATTAAACATATCAGCTCCCGTAGAGTCTACTCTACGGGAGCTTTTTTTATGTAGAAAGATAGTAGAATTATACGTCTAAAATGACGCAATATAGCCAACTCTACTGACGGTAGAGAAAGAATATACCTGTATTCTGACTGTAGATAAAGCCGAAAAACAGTTTATTGACTGAAACACTTAAAAGTGTTATAATGAAATTGTGGGAAATCAGTTTTTATCCGATGTTCTGATTTTTGACCACAGGTAAATTATCGCCTGTCCGGGTACACCAAGCAGGAAAAGCATAGGTGCGTTTGCACCTGCCATGAGCAGGGTGAGGTATACGGATATTAATATTCCCCATGTCAGAAATGAGATTATGAGGAAATTTCTCCTTACGTTGAACCACACTGAGTTCATAACGAGCCATACTATAAGTGATATAGGAATAGCGTATATAAAGGTCAGCCAATGGACACATGATTTACCGTCAAGAGCATTGATTACTATGAAAGCAGTGCAGGCGATGAGCCATACAAGGAGTATGCTCATACCTGTTATGAAGCCACGGTTTTTTGTGTGGAGCTTCATTTTTTCATCGGCTTCATTGACTGTCTCTTGCTTTGTATCTTTATGCTCAGCTGTTATAAGGTAGTCGACAGTTACTCCGAAGCAGTCGGCAATAGCTTTGAGTACAGTGATATCGGGAAGTGACTCACGTCTTTCCCATTTTGAAACAGCCTTATCGGTATAATTAAGTTTTTCGGCAAGCCCAGCCTGAGTCATGCCGTTTGCTCGGCGGAGCTGAGTTATATTTTCAGCTATGATAGCTTTAAGGTCTTCCAATACGATACCTTCTTTCGGGCATTATTATATAATTATACCACATTTTTACGGATAAATCAATCATAATATAATAAAAAAGAAAGGGGAATAAATATGAGTGGATTTGTTATATATACTGATTCAGCTTGTGATGTCTTTCCGGAGTATCTTGAAGAATGGGGAGTAAAGTGCATTAGTCTGACTTTTTCTTTTGCTGGAGAGGATAAAATATATAATGACAACGAAATGCCATTGAAGGATTTTTACGACCTGATGAGACAGGGGACTATTGTAAAAACAGCAGCTGCAAATACAGAGCGTTTCAAGGAAGTTTTTGAAACTGAACTGAAAAATGGAAATGATGTGCTTTATCTCGGATTTTCTTCCGGACTCAGTACAACATATAATTGTTCAAGAATGGCAGCTGAGGAGCTTATGGAGCAGTATCCTGACAGAAAGGTGATAACAGTGGACGGTCTATCAGCTTCCGGAGGTTTCGGACTTCTTGTTTATCTCACATCTCTCCAGAAAAAAGCCGGAGCTACTATTGAACAGACAGCTCAGTATGCTATCGACAAGATACCAAATATATGTCACTGGTTCACAGTAGACGATCTGAAATATCTGAAGCAGGGCGGAAGAATAAGTCCGACAGCAGCATTTGTAGGCGGACTTCTCGGCATAAAGCCTGTACTTCACGTTGATAATGAGGGACATCTTGTTAACGTATTGAAAGTACGTGGACGCAGAGCTGCAATAACAGCTCTTGCTGATAAGTATACAGAATCTGCTCTGACTCCTTCCGAGGGAACTGTATTCATCTGTAATGCGGACTGTCCGGACGATGCTAATGAACTTGCAGCAATATTAAAAAAGCGTCATAAGTACAGCGGAGTAAAGATAATGAATATTGGTTCAGTTATCGGAGCTCATGCAGGTCCGGGAACGCTCGCACTGTTCTTTGTCGGAAAAGAGCGATAAAAAATGATAAGCCTGAAAACTATCAAAGTTTTCAGGCTTATTTTATTTGCATTTACTTTTTATCGCTGAACACTTCGTCCTCTATGACATCGCAGTTCTTATCAAAATCCACGGTCAGAACAGACTGATAAGAGCCGTCGCTGTTATAAACATTTTCGCCGGTATAAGAGCCGTCAACAGGGATCTGAAGCTGTTTTGTTTCATTTTTCAGATAGAACGGAAGTTTGAGTGAGAGCAAGTAGAGTTTACCCTTTGTCATATTTGTGGTGAGGTGTGGGAGAGCATTTTTGGATATCTTTTTAGCAAACGAAGGAGCATTTTTTGCACCCTTCTTTATCAGCTCAGTCATAACACGACGCTGTCTTGAAGTTCTTTCAAAGTCGCTGTTTCCGACATATCTTATACGAGAGTAGCATAGAGCCTGTTTACCGCTAAGGTGAACTTTTCCGCCTTCCGGAACGAAATCGGCATTCGGAACATCTCCCATGATCTCGTTTACTTCATTTTGGAGAATTACATTTATCTCATTGGCTTCTTCGTCTGAGATTTCCATATCTATACCGCCTACAGAGTCAATGATAGAGGCGAAAGTTACGAAATTGATCGAGATATAGTTGTCTATCTTGACGTAGAAATTCTTTTCAATAGTGTCCATGAGAAGCTCCGCACCGCCGAAAGAATATGCAGCATTGAGCTTATTCCAGCCATAGCCGGGGATATCGACATAGCTGTCACGCATGAAAGAGGTCATAATAGTTTCATCGGTCTTGGTGTTGAAAGAAACGAGTATCATAGAGTCAGAGCGTCCACGTTCGTCGTCAGTTCTGCCGTCAGTACCAATAATAAGGATACTCTGAACGTAATCACGGCTTATAGCGTCGCTGTTTCGTGTACGTTCTCCGTCCTTGACGAAATTCATTTTGTTTATAAGTGAAAGCGATGTACAAGAATAGATACCGAATACTATGAGAAATAGAATGAATAGCGAGAGCAGTACACGTCTTAATATTACTCCGATAAGACTTCTGTGTTTTCTTCTCCTTCTTCTCTTTCTCGGCTGAGGCGGTTCCGGAGGTTCAGCATATCCTTGCGGCTGAGCGTATTGCTGCTGCGGATAAGAATATCCCTGCTGCTGACCGCTTTGAGGGTAGGAGTAACCTTGTTGACCATTTTGAGGATAGGAGTACCCTTGCTGCTGACCGCCTTGCTGATAAGGATATCTTTGCTGACCATTCTGCTGGTACTGATACCCCTGCTGCTGCCCATTCTGATAAGGGTAACCCTGCTGTCCGTTTTGGGGATATTGGTATCCTTGCTGCTGACCAACCTGTTGATACTGCTGCTGAGAGCCGTAATTAGGCTGATGCTGATTTTGCTGACTTACATTTCTGCCGTAGTAGTTATCGGAGTATTGCTGAGCATTCTGCTGATACTGCTTAGAATCTCCGGGGATATACATAGTACTTTCGTTGTCAGTATTTTTAAAATTCTTTTCATTATTCATGCCATTATGTTTATCAGGCATAGAAAAACTCCTTTCTTATGAAAAAACCTGTATCCAAGGCTACAAGCGAAAGATACAGGTTCGTGGTCATAGCTTTTTAAGGCTTACAGCGACGTAGGTTAGTGCAGCACTTATCGCATTATAAATGATCAGTGCAGTCGCTGACATATATTCGTAGTTTTCTTCAAATGCTTTTGAGAGTATCATTATCATTCCGAGACCAAATCCGAGGATGATCGTCACGGACTGGAAGATAAGACCTATTATAGCAGAAGAATGGACATTTTTAGTGCCGAGTATGAGCTGAGCAAGTGACGGGAATCTGCCTGTAGTAGCCATAGAAGCACTGAGTCTGACTGCTTTTTTGGTTTCCTCATAGAAGTCCTCATGCAGCCTCTTAGGGAGCACACGGATGAGTTCATCCGGAATACCAAGCAGAGCACTTATTTTCTTTGAAGAAAGGCAAGGGTCGACACTATTGATTATCATGCAAATTTTATTCTTGCATATTTTTTTAGCCCAACGCTTGACATTTCTGTCTGCTGCGATGTCCACGATGAACATAGCTGCGAGGTTACCTGAAATTGAGAGATATAGTATCTCCTGCTGAGGCTCAGCATATTCAGCTTCTTTTGTTTTAGTAGGAAGACCTTCGATATTGTGGCTTGCCATAAGCTCACGGTTTCCGAACAGGATACGTTTATTGTTTATCCATCCGCACATACCCATAGATTCTTCAAAAGAGTAATTGTCTATAGGATACAGGTAATCGGGACCGCCGTCGTTGACATCGGAAAAGAGCTGCTGCATAACACTTCCGGCATGGTGAGTGAGACTTGCTGCTTCGAGTAGAGCTTCGTCAATTTTTGTATTTGAGAAAACCTTAATGCCTGAAAGTTTTACAGTTCCCTCTGGGAAGAGAGTACCGGCATCAACGAGTATAGAGTTGGTATCATAGAAATCGTCAACGCTCTGATAACCGAGCGTTATACCCTTGTGCTTGAAAGCACTTGAAGCCGCATTTTCAAGCGGTATATTCACAACGAAAGGCATTGCTATGCAGGATGTAGCACATATCAGCATACTGAATATTGAGAATCCGAACGCAGCTGAGGTGATGTTGAGCAGGCTTCCTTTAGTAAAAAGTGTGAGGAAGCAAGATACCAGCACAGATGCGATAAGGCATAGCGGAGTGACCTTTTTGCAGTATGAATCAGCCATATCTGAAGAGTAGGTATATCGCAGGAAATCGGTGAGGAAGTCTGTAGGTCTTGTAGAGGCGAGTATCGGGAAATCACCGAGAGTACCTCTTGTAAGCCGTTCAGCACGTTCTTCATCCGAGACATAAACTACACCATGACGGTCGAAGTTTTTCGAGACGAATTTAAAATTACGTGCAGCTCTTCTTATTATGAGCAGTTTCCCCACTGAATTTATGAGAAGAGCCATGATACCGACAGGCATATATATCTGTATCTTATCGTCAGCGACCATATCCGGCTTCATAAAAGCGGTTATCACGGCAATCATACATGAAATAGCGGTCACAGCGGTCATGGAGTCGGTATCCGCTTTAAACGTGAGCAGTTTTTTGATACCATTTGAAATAACCGCAAAAGACGAGATGACCGAGATCAGTCCGAGTATAAGGTGAACGGTGATATAGGACTTAGTATTTGATTTTTCGAGAATATCTATCATCGGAAGTCCGAAATGATTGAAAACTGTAATGAACAAGCTGAGGAAAGTAGTCATTGCGAGGATGAAAACTCTCACATTTATAGTGCTTTTCAGCTCGTATATATCTCTTCCGACGTCTTCAACGTCACCGTAATAATTGAAATCGACCAGACGTTTAGTACGCTTTTTCTTAGCTGTTACAGAAAGGAACTCGTCCTGTTCCTGAGTGATATGAACGTCCAGAGCACCTGCATCCACCTCAGGTCTTTCGCTGAGATTAATACTTGTGAGTTCTGCTCGTGGTGCAGGCTCAACAGGCTTTGCTGCCTCAACAGCGGCAGGGGAAGGAACAATATCAGTTATCTGTTTTTTCCCTTCCAGACTGTCTATCTCAGCTTCTATCTGAGAGCGAGTCTTCTTTTTCTTTTTGAAAGAAGGCGGAGCATACATATACTCTCCGTCCGGACTTTCACGGTCGTATGTATAATTATTTTTACGTTTTTTACGTTTTTTCTTACTTTTTTTGAGATTCTCGATCTCTTTTGCTCTTGTGGATTCGCTCATTCTTCTTATTTTAGGAGCTTCATCCGGAGCTATCTGAGCTGCAGGCAAAGTGCCGGCAAGTTCAGGATCTTGTTTCTTAGGTATAACAGTTCTGATCTCGCTGATATTATCCTTATCGACAACAGAGATCCTATGTCTTGAAAGATCGGCAGGTTTAAACTCATCCGCAGGGGAGTCGTTACGCAGAGCATTATCGAAAAGAGCTGATCTTTCGTGGGATACGGCAGGTCTTGATACGTGAGCCTGTGCCATATCCGGAGTTTCTACAGTAGAATTGATTATTTTCTGAGCGTCAATACGACCGACGCTTTTATTTGGTTCATTGCTGTCTGGAGAGAATTCGTTCAGAATATCTTCCAGTGAGACTTTCTGATCCGGCATAGCTCCTCCTTACTGCACTCTACGCTGTCTGAGAACTTCATACATGAAGATGCCGGCAGCAACTGATGCGTTTAGAGAATTTATTTTGCCAAGCATAGGGAGCTTTATCATAAAGTCGCATTTTTTTTGGATCAGCTTGCTTATGCCGAAACCTTCTGAGCCGATCACGAGACCGCAGCTACCGGTGAGATCGGTTTCGGTATAGTCACTTCCGGAAGCGTCCGTACCGTATATCCAGACTCCGTTTTCTTTGAGTTCATCGATACAAGAGGCAAGATTTGAGACTCTTGCGACCGGTACATAGCTTGCAGCTCCGGCAGAGGTCTTGAAGACTGTAGCATTTAGAGTAGCACTTCTTCTTTTTGGGATTATCACTCCGTCCGCACCGGAAGTTTCGGCTGTACGGATGATAGCTCCGAGGTTATGTGGGTCTTCGATCTCATCGCAGATTATGATGAAAGGCTTTGTACCTTTTTTGCGTGAAATATCGAGTATATCCTCAACAGAGACATACTCGCCGCAAGCACCGACTGCAACGACGCCCTGATGAGAAGCTCCGCCTGAAAGCTGCGAGAGTTTTTTATCCTGAGCGTCCTTTACAACAATTCCGTTTTCTTTGGCCAACTTTCGGATAAGTCCAAGACTACCGCTGTTGCCGTCAATATATATCGTATCGAGGTTAGCACCGGATTTCAGAGCCTCGATAACAGGGTTTCTGCCGCAGATCATATCCTCGGCAGCCCCCGTATTATTCAATTTATTTTCCATTTGTTAAATGCAGAGGGGAACAGAATCTCCTCTTCTCCTTTTGTTCTTATTTCTTATCCCTTATATTTTTATGGGGTCTATATTATTATATCATTATTGCGTAAAAATTACAAGTAGTTTTTAGGCTGAGTTGATAGTAATAATTTGTGCAATTTCTGGAAATGTTAAAAATTCTTTTCACCAGAACAGAATATAGAAATTTATCAGTCGCTTATATCTATGACAGAGAACTCAGGTCTGTTGAAGATACGAGGAATGAAGATCATACGGGCAGGTCTTGCGAGGCCCTTGCTAATGATGTGAACTGTATCTCCGTATTTATACATACCGCAGGTATATTTCGGAAACAAGCCCTGATTCGGAGCATAAAGTCCCTGATCGAGTAATTTAGGTATTCTCCACTGACCTCCGTGAGCGTGACCTGATAGTATGAGGTCAAATTTGACATCTCCGGTATCAAGGAATTCGTCTATCTGTTCAGGCTGGTGTGCTATTAAAATATTGTAGTAGTTATCATCGAGAGTCTTTTTGATTTTGTTAAACTCCTTGTGATAAGCACTAATCACACCGTATACCCTGATTTTTTGACCTTTTATGGTTATATCAGAATGTTCTCCGACGAGAAATTTTATCTTGGAATTTTTAACATAATTGTAGAATCCTTCTTTATCATCACGATCCTGTTCGTGATTTCCCGGAGTATAGAAGCAAGGATAGCGGTCGGCAGCCCAGTCCATTATGCGTTTTGCATATTTCTGACCGCCCCACTGGTCCAATATATCACCGCCGAAAATTATTATATCCGGATCAGCTTCTTTTATCTCGTCCATAAGCTGGGACTGATCAGTATCTCCGTAAAAGCAGTTGTGAAGATCAGAAATGAAAACGATCCTCAGACCTTTTGGCATTTTATCTGAATGGACTTTGTAATCGACTCGCTGTAAAAGGAATCCCCACCATGAAAGAAGGCTGAAAATCAGAAGCAAAGCGAGTATAATGATTAACCTTTTAGTTCGTTTTTTCATAATGACACTCCTTACTTATAGAGATTATTCCTTATACACAGCCTGTTATCGCCAACAGCTGAGAATGTACACATTGCGAAGAGTATATCTGTAGCACCGACCTGCTGAGCGAAACTTGCAGCATTGAGGTCGAAGTATCTGATGTCGCAAAGGTAAATGTCCTCGAAAGAGTATGTAAGGAATGGGAGAAGTGCATTTCCATAGCTGTCCTTGAAAATGATAAGTCTTCTTCCGTTTTTCACATTTGTGTGAACATGAGCTATTCTGTTATCCATGCCAAAGACGTAGTAATATCCGGAAGGAGTCAGATTATCCGGCGGAACAAGCAGTGCAACGTCGGTAGGGTCGTTGAAGGATGTGTCATACTGAGTTACAGTTACCTCGTTCTTTGGCTTATAGTATATGAATTCTTCAGGATTATCCAGAAGTGAAGAACTTTGAGTGTAGCTGTAGTATGTTCCGAGGTAATCATGAAGGTGAAGTTCTTCATAAGCTGAAAGGCTATTGAACGGAAGATGAGCAAGGTTAGCAAATTCCTGAGCTGCGTAGAAAGCTCCGAGAGCGAGCCAGTGATGATCTGTGCGAGCATAGATTTCTTCTGATTTATGGTTAAGCAAAGCATGGTAAACGTCCACAGGAACAGCTTTCTGCAATGCATCTGATATAGAAAAAATATCGATTTTTTCGTCTGCGGACAGACTTTTATAGTTCGACGGCAGATACATACTGCAAGGTGTAGGTATTACCATTGACCATACATTTACATTAGGAAGCTGAATTTTGTATTCGTCAACAAAAGAAGCGTACTCAAGTTCACGTCCGAGACCACCGCCGTAAAGCGGTATGCCACGCTTGTTGACAACGAGGATACTATTGCTTATCTCACCGCCCTCAGCCGCAGGTTCTTCAGCTGAAACCGGAGGTTTAGTAGTGACCACAGTCGGCTCAGTCTGACCTTCAGCAAGTGATAAAGTTGTAGTGAAGCGGTTTGACTGAGGAGGTTTAGTAGTGACTGTAATAGGTTTTGGAGCTTTTACAGGATTGCCGTATAACTCAGCACCTTCATTTTCGTCGCCGTATTTTCTGCCTTTAAGCGGCGTGATAGTTGACGCAATAAACTTTTTTATCTTAGTTCTGTTGTGTATGGTATCATCGAAATGGTCAGCGATGCCGCCGGTAAAGTCACCTTTGAAATATTTTTTCAGAGTAAACTTAGGCATTTCGGTGAGCACACGATTTTCGTCCTGTGCAACCTTCTCATGCGGCATCAGCAGAATGTAGACCGCACCTGAAATGAGAATTACAACTATGACGATTATATTGATAAGTGCAGCAAGATTAGTCTCGAAGACTTTATTCCTGCTTTTTTTGTTTTTTTCTGACATTATTATCGCCTCAGAATCGGAAATAGAGGAATGGGTGAGTGGTCTGCTCCACGAGCATAGCACTTGTGAGCAGGAGAAGTACCGCAGAGATAAAAGTAGCTGCTGCGGATGAGACAGTACTGCTCACGGTAAGCTTTTCGGAAATATACTTAATACCGGAAAGCAGAGGAAAACAGAGAATAACAGCAAATATTACAAGATACATATTATTAACAAGTGTTATCCTGTCTGAAAGAGATATAGCTCCGTTGCTGGTGAATGGGACAAGTGCTTTGAAGAAGCTTCCCAGCTCGTCAAGATCCTCGAAATAGAAAATACCGAATCCAATTATTATCACTATCTTATTGTAGATGTGTCTGATTATTAATGGTATTCTCTTCATTCGTTTTTTACCTATGAGAGTTTCTATCATAATGAAGATACCGAAGTAAAGTCCCCATATGACGAAATTCCAGCCGGCACCGTGCCAGATGCCTGTACACAGCCATACGAGCATAAGACTTGCGTATTTTCTTCTTTTACCGAATATTGGTATGTAGAGAAGATAGTCTTTGAAGAATGTGCCGAGTGAAATATGCCAACGCTGCCAGAATTCAGTTATATCCTTGCACATGAAAGGATGCTTGAAGTTCTCATCAAAATGGAAACCGAAAATCCTTCCGAGACCTATAGCAATATCTGAATATCCCGAAAAATCGAAGTATACCTGCATTGCGTAAACTGTCGCACCTATCCATGCGGCGGACAACGAAGCGTGGCTGATATCACCGAGAAGTCTTTCAGCAACAATACTCAGCTGATCGGCGATGATAACTTTTTTAGCGAGTCCGAGTATCATTCTGTTGAAGCCGCTTGCTATGTCCGGAAGATCAGCTTTACGGTTCTCGATCTCGTCCTCAATGGTGCTGTATCTGACTATAGGACCGGCAATAAGCTGAGGGAAAAACGATATGTAGAGCAGAAATTTCCTGAAACTTTTCTGCGGCCTTACAGTTTCCCACAGGCAGTCCAAGATATAGGAGATAGTCTGGAAAGTATAGAAACTGATACCGATAGGCAGCTTTATATCCGGTACAGGAAGCGAGATGTTCAGCAAATGATTGAAATTCTCGACAATGAATCCGCTGTACTTGAAAATAACGAGCATAAGAATATCGAAGGAAACGGCTGCGGCTGCGGAGAGTTTTCCCTCTCTTGACGAGCCGAATCTTCCTATAAGAAGTCCTGCACTGTAGTTAACGCCTGCACTGAGAATAAGCAGGAGGATGTAAACGGGTTCGCCCCATGCGTAGAAAAGCATGGAAAAGATAAGCAGAACTGCATTTTTAGCTTTAGTACCTCTTGCAAAGTAGTAAGTTATCAGGCAGACTGGCAGGAAGATGTAGATGAAAAAAAGTCTTGAAAAGACCATTATATGACCGCCTTTATAAGCAATTGTACACATTGTAAATGGACTATTATATTATACACTATGATAATGCAGATTTCAATAGCATCCTGTAACTTTTACAAATTTTTTGCATAATAAAGCCGCAGATGATACTGCGGCAAAGATTATGTATATTTTTTATTTATAGTACCACGCACTGTTATCCCCTTATCGTAGTCGTCGAGGAAGTGATGATAATTATTTCCGTCGTGATAAGACATGAGAGTTCGCAGATTGACGTTCTCTGCACTGCGGAAAATATTCATATCGACTGCCGGATTAGTTTTGCGGAGCTGTTTCAGCAGCATTTTTATTTCATATCTTTTTGAGCCGGCTTCCTCGTCCGAACGCTTCTCAGACATACGGCAGGCACATTGTATAAAGCTCAGACCGCAGTGTTCAGCCCACGAGATAACGTCATTTTCACGAATGAGATACAGTGGACGTATCAGCTGAATACCTTCGTAGTTTTCACTATGCAGCTTTGGGAGCATGGTTTGCATCTGAGAACCGTAGAGCATCCCCATTAGGATAGTCTCGATAACATCGTCGAAGTGGTGACCAAGAGCTATCTTGTTGCAGCCCAGTTCCTGAGCTTTCTTATAAAGCCAGCCTCTTCTGAGCCTTGCACACAGAAAGCAGGGATTGTCGCCTGATTTTTCAGCAGAGCCGAATATTTTAGTATCGTAAATATGTATTGGCAGTCCGAGAATTTCAGCGTTATGAACTATTTTATCACGGTTGACCTTATCGTAACCTGGGTCCATGACCACATATTCTATGCTGAAATCCGGCTTACCGAAGCCTTGCAGGAGTTGCAGACATTTCGCCATAAGCATTGAGTCTTTGCCTCCGGAGATGCATATAGCAATGCGATCGCCGTCCTCAATGAGTTTGTAATCGGATATAGCTTTGTTGAACTTTTTCCATATCTCCTTGTTGAAAAACGAGAGTACGGACTGGCAGTAAATATCATTTAAAGGCATAAAAGTTCACCTCTGAATAAAATTAAAGGCTGCCGCAAACAGCAGCAGCCTGAGCATTGCTTAGTCACCAAAAGAAACTCCGATATCACGAGCAGCGATAACGAGATGATTTTCAGTATCGACAAATTTGGTTTTGCCTGCGATATCTTCAAGTTTATTTGAAGTTATTTTGTTGCCAATCTTAGCGACTGTTCTTCCGTATTTTTCTTTAGCGATAAGGTAAGCGGCGTGAACACCGAACTGAGTTGAAAGAACACGGTCATACGCACTCGGAGCACCTCCACGGAGCATATGTCCGGGGACGCAAACTCTTGCCTCCATACCGGTATTTGCCTGTATCTGAGCAGCTATACGGCTTGTAGCAGTAATTATACCTGCTTCAGCACGTTTTTTAGCTCTTTCCTTTTTCTTCATTTTAGCTTCATTTATATCGAAAGCCCCCTCAGCAACAGCGAGGATCGAGAAAGTCTTTCCCGAAGCACTTCTTGCCATAACAGCGTCACAGACCTTGTCGATGTCGTAAGGTATCTCAGGGATGATGATTATGTCAGCTCCACCGGCGATACCTGCATTGAGTGTGAGCCAACCTGCTTTATTTCCCATTATCTCGCAAACGAGGATTCTGGAGTGGCTTGCGGCTGTAGTGTGAAGACGGTCGATAACATCTGTAGCGATGTCGACAGCGGTGTGGAAACCGAAAGTAACGTCAGTACCGTAAATATCGTTATCGATTGTCTTTGGCAGACCGATAACGTTGAGTCCTTCATCAGCAAGGAGCTTAGAAGTTTTGTGAGTACCGTTTCCGCCGAGGGTAAGGAGACAATCGAGCTTCTGTTTTTTGTAAGTCTCCTTCATATTTTTCACTTTGTCGACATTATCATCGCCGATTATCTGCATCATTTTGAACGGCTGACGCTTTGTACCGAAGATAGTGCCGCCCTGAGTGAGTATGCCTGAGAACGAGGAAGGAGACATATCCTTACACAGGTTGTTTATGAGTCCGTAGTAGCCGTTTGAGATGCCGACTATCTCAACATTGTCCTCACCGAATCTTTCGTAGCAAGCTTTTGCAACACCACGTATAGTAGCGTTAAGTCCGGGACAGTCGCCGCCGCTTGTAAGAATGCCTATTCTTCTTTTCATAATAATATACCTCCGTTTAAAAAATTATGTGAATAAAGCGGTATTATTTTTTCATATTTTCGTCAAAAAAGTCCTGAAGCTTTTCCGGCGGCATAGGTTTTCCGTATAGGAATCCCTGAGCATAATCACATCCTGCCATTCGGAGTATAGACTCCTGAACGTTATTTTCGATACCCTCTGCGATAGTTTCGATCTTTTTGGACTTTGCTATTCTTATGACAGCTGAAACTATTTCGTAAGCGATATTATCGTGTTCGATATCGGTTATGAAAGAGCGGTCGAGTTTGAGCAGAGTTATCGGGAGTATCTGGAGATAGCTCAGTGACGAATAACCTGTACCGAAATCGTCCATAGCGAGTTTTACTCCGAGTTCACGAAGCTTGTTCATCTGAGAAACAGCAAAATCTATATCGTTGAGTGCAAGACTTTCTGTGAGTTCTACTTCAAGCCACTGAGGTTCAAGACCGGATTTAGCAAGAGCGTCAAAGACTTTTTCTTTCAAGTCCGACTGATAGAAGTCGGCAGAGGTGAAATTTATGGACATTACAATATTAGGGTAGCCCATTTTCTGCCATAGCTTATTCTGACGGCAGCCCTCATTGAGTACGAACTCACTTATCTTACTGATAAGGTGGCTTCTTTCAGCGATAGGCACGAAAGCGTCCGGACTGATGATAGAGCCGTCCGGCTTTATCCAGCGGATAAGAGCCTCAACGCCCATTAGTTTGCCGGTAGCAAGATTGATCTTAGGTTGATAGAATAGCTGGAGCTCGTTATTTTCAATAGCAAGTCCGAGAGCTTTTTCAAGTTCGGTATTACCGATGATAGAGTCGTGCATACTTGGCTCATAAGCACATATAACGCCCTGATTTCCTGTGCTGGATTTGAGGGCAAACTCTGCGTGCTCCATAACATCGAGGAATGAGCTTCCGTCGTCCGGCATTCTGGAATATCCGGCTGAGCAGTTCAGGTTAATTGAAGCGAGCTCGTCGACAGCGAGCTGAGCGAATTCCTCCTGAATGGAACGAACTGTACGGATAGGGAGCTCATTATCGCCGTAGTCTTTTAGGATAAGAGCGAAATTATCTCCGCTGACTCTTGCGGCAAGTCCTCCGGGAGTAACGAATTTATAGAGGATATGAGCGAAATTTTTCAAAACGTAGTTACCGTTCTTGTAGCCGCAGGTATCGTTTATGATATGGAAGCGGTCGATATCGAGGACTATTATCCAGTATGAGTAATCAAGGAGGTGGCAGGTATCGTATATCTCCTGACCGGCGTCCATAAGTTTATTGCGGTTAGCGATCTCGGTGACCTCATCTATATAAGCGAGACGTTCGATGAGGATGTCCTTTTCGTGTTCCTGAGTAATGTCGAGTATAGCTCCTCCGAAGAGAGGCAGGGTGTTGTCGGTACCTTTTATCGACTTATAGCGGTATGAGTACCAGCGGTAGACTCCGCCGACTGACTTTATACGCATTTCGATGCTCTTAACTTCGGAAGTGTCTTTTGATTTTACGGCACTGTCGAACTGTAGCCTGTCGTTAGGATGAACGAGTGACCGAAATTCACTTAAAGTTATGGCACTGTTTTTTAGTCCGAGCATTCTTATCATTTCCGGTGAAGCACGGAAATTTTTTCTGTCTGAGCTCATGATAACGCCTATTTCTGCGAGCTCCATTGAGGAATTGAAGAAGTCGTTTGCACTTGCAAGGTTGACTTTCATCTTCTTTATTTCGGTCAGGTTGAAACCGGTACTCAGGTAAAGCGAGTGCTTTTTTCTTTTTTTGACAAGAGAAGTACTCCACGCTATAGAGGTGATACTGCCGGCTGAATTCTTGAATCTTGCCTCATATGACTGGTTGCCTATTATTTTTTCAAATTCACCGTTGTCGTGGGAATTCATACCGAAAGCTTTGAGAACGGCGGATTTTTTATTGGAGTCGTCATCAGAAACTCCGAGAAGATCACGGATTTTTCTGTTCATGAAGATATATGAGAAATCGTCGCTCCAGATCATCATCTCAGTATTGAGGTCTTCAGTTATCTTGACTATCTCCGATTCTCCGACAGAGCTTCCATATCTTTTGTATATCCAGCTTATAAGAGCTAGTATGATAGACATGAATATGATAGAAGAAACATAGACGATGATAGTAGGCATTGCCTGCTCAGGGAAGTAGAAGCAATAAGCTACGACAACTGCGGTGGCGGCTGTGATAACGAGAGTCGCTGCCAAAGGGTTGAAAGTATTCTTTTTCAAAGTGACCGCCTCCTAAACAAAAATATCAATTATATTATAGCAAATTTTACTGAAAATGTCAACTGAATTTTACACATCGGATACATTTTTGATAAACTTGACCGGAAAGAACAAGAATTTTTCATGAAATGAACACATTTGCATGATAAAATGTTATAATAGTAATATAAAAGAACAGAGCTGATATGTATTATTGTGTTATGAAACCGGTTCTGTTTCAAAGAAAAACGGAGGTATGATCTATGGCACATATTCTTGTAGTAGACGATGAGATAAATATACGAAAAGTGGTTAGGGAATACGCTGAATTTGAAGGCTTTGAGGTTACTGAGGCTGAAAACGGCATGGAAGCGGTAAGTTTATGTCATAATAATGACTATGATCTTATCATAATGGATGTAATGATGCCTCGCCTTGACGGATATTCCGCTTGCAAGGAGATACACAAAACCAAGCATATCCCTGTGATAATGCTGTCCGCAAGAGGCGAAGAGTACGATAAGCTCTTTGGATTTGAGATAGGAGTGGATGATTACGTAGTAAAACCGTTTTCTCCAAAGGAGCTCATGGCGAGAGTGAAAGTTGTGCTGAAGCGGAATTCGAGACCTGCTGAAACTTCTCAGCCTGACAGATACGTGTTTGAGGGACTTGATGTTGATATATCCGGCAGAGAGGTCTATGTTAATGGAGAAAAAGCTTCTATGACTCCAAAGGAGTACGACCTTCTGTTCTATCTTGTAAAAAACAAGAATATAGCTCTTTCAAGGGACAAGCTCCTTGAAGAAGTTTGGGGATATGATTTCTTTGGTGACGACCGAACTGTTGATACTCACATAAAAATGCTCAGAAACAGTCTTGGGGAGTACAGAAAGTTTATCGTTACACTGAGAGGAATGGGATATAAGTTTGAAGCTAATTAAGAAAGCAAAGAGTTTCAACAGCAGGATACCGTTAAAATTCAAGATATGGATGTATTTTATCCTGTTTACTATTGTTGTATTCGTCCTGCTATGGACTTTCCAGATATTATTCCTTGAAAAATTTTACGAGGGAATGAAGGTCAGAGACGCTGCTGATTGTGCAAAGAAGATTTCGGACTCGTATACAACTATGGACAAAAAGGAATTCCGTGAACTGCTCAGTGAAGAAGCTGTGGAAAACGATCTTTGTGTTGAAGTCCTTGACAGATACGGAAGATCGCTGTATTCTGAAAATGTCCTCGGAGATTGCCTTATACACGGACGTGAAAATACCACATTTACTTATATAACTGATATAATCAAAAGTGACGATAAAGAGATAAGATACAGGATGACTAATCCACGCACACATTATAATATGCTTTTGTATGGGTGTGTTCTTGGTGACCCTGATAAGCCGGACGGATTTTTGCTTCTTAATGCGGCACTTGTACCTGTAGGCTCAACAGTGTCCATCATAAAGCGTCAGCTTATGATAATCACGGCATTTCTTATAGTTATAGCGTTTATAATATCGCTCTTCCTTTCAAGAATAATAGCTCGACCTATAACGAGGATCACAAAATCAGCTGAAAAACTCGCAAAAGGTGACTTCGATACCAAATTTGACGGTAGGGGATACCTTGAATCTAAGATGCTGGCGGATACTCTGACGTACGCTGAAGAGGAGCTTTCAAGAGTTGATACCATGCAGAGAGACCTTATAGCGAATGTTTCTCATGACCTGAGAACTCCGCTTACTATGCTGAAAGCTTATGCTGAGATGATACGTGACCTTTCGGGTGACAATCCTGTTAAGCGTAATGAGCATCTTGAAATAATAATCAATGAAACTGACCGTCTCGCACTTCTTGTCAACGATATATTCGACCTTTCAAAGCTCGAAAGCGGCAGACAGAAGCTGAATCCTACAGAGTTCGGCATAAGCGGAAAACTCAGCGAAATAATTGACCGCTTCAAAGGAATATCCGAAAAACAGGGGTATACGATACATTTTACACCTGATGAGGATGTTAAGGTATGCTGTGATGTTGTGAAAATAGAGCAGGTCATATACAACCTTATAAATAATGCGATAAATTATACAGGTAAGGATAAGCAGGTGTTTGTGCGGCAGATCAATAAGCCTGAGGGAGTTCTGATCGAAGTTGAAGATACCGGTGACGGTATAGAAGAAGAGAAAATAAAGCTCATTTTTGATAAATATTATCGCTCTGAGAACCACAAGCGTGAGGTAGTCGGCACTGGTCTTGGACTTTCAATAGTTAAAGCGGTACTCAAACTCCACAATTACGATTATGGCGTAAAGAGTACTCTTGGAAAAGGCTCGACGTTCTGGTTTATTATTAAAACATGAATTTCTAACGAGCTTTAAAAAAGGTCATATGAATATCATATGTTTATATGTGATAAAAAACACGATATTCCCTGTATTTCGGCACAAAAAGCCTTGAATATTAACTGAATTTTAATAATTCTATCACAAAATGAACACATTAGTAGGGTATACTATAATTGCTGAGGGAGAAATCCCGAAGCTGATTTTCATGGTAGTTTAATGTTTACCCCAACATTAAATTATTTTTAAATCCCCAATAATCCCTATATCATGGCAGATGAGCTTCCTGAAGAGGAGGCTCGTTTGTTTTATATTCACTTTTTTAAGCAGCTTTTGGATCGGAATTATTGTCAGTTAACCTGTATTAACATTGATTATACCGATAAATCGGACTTTTTTAGCCAATAAAAAAATATTTTTCGATTCCTATTGACAAAACCTTTGAACAAGTATATAATATACACATAACCTTATCAAGAGCGGCGGAGGAAACAGGTCCTGTGAAGCCCGGCAACCTGACTGGTAATCAGACAAGGTGCTAAATCCTGCGGTTTATCCGGAAGATGAGGAGTTTTGATGAAAAACAGAGCATTCCGGTAAGGAATGCTCTTATTTTTTAGGAGGTAATTTTTAAAATGAGCAAATGCTTTTTCACATCAGAGTCCGTTACTGAGGGACATCCAGATAAGATCTGTGACCAGATCTCAGACGCAGTACTTGACGCAATTCTCGAACAGGATAAGTTAGGCAGAGTTGCCTGCGAAACTGTTGTTACAACCGGTATGATAATGTGTATGGGTGAGATCACCACTACCGCTGACATAGATATACCAAAGATTGCACGTAAAGTAGTAGCTGATATTGGCTACGACAGAGCAAAATATGGCTTCGATGCACATACTTGTGCAGTTCTTACTTCGATTGACGGTCAGTCACCTGATATCGCTATGGGCGTAAACGAGGCTTTTGAGTATCGTGAGGAAAACAACGAGAACGACGGTCTTTCAAATGGTGCCGGAGATCAGGGTATCATGTTCGGATATGCCTGCAATGAGACTCATGAGCTTATGCCGCTCCCGATCTCACTTGCACACAAGCTCGCTCTCAGACTTACAGAAGTAAGAAAAGACGGTACACTCCGTTATCTCCGTCCTGATGGTAAGACACAGGTAACTGTTGAATATGATAACGGCAAACCGGTACGTATCGATGCTGTTGTTGTATCTTCACAGCATTCTGCTGATATAAGCCTCGATCAGCTCCGCAAGGACATTGAGGACATTGTTATTCGTCCTATAATTCCAAAGGAGCTCTTTGACGAGAATACCAAGATATTCATCAATCCTACAGGTCGTTTCGTTGTCGGCGGTCCTCAGGGAGACAGCGGACTTACAGGCCGTAAGATCATTGTTGATACATACGGCGGATATTCAAGACACGGCGGCGGAGCTTTCAGCGGTAAGGATCCGACGAAGGTTGACCGCAGTGCTGCGTATGCTGCAAGATATATCGCAAAGAACATTGTTGCTGCCGGATTTGCAGATAAGTGTGAAGTACAGCTCTCTTACGCTATCGGCGTAGCAAAGCCAATCTCAATACTTGTTGATACATTCGGAACAGGAAAGGTCGATGAGGACAAGCTTTCAGCCGCAGTATCAAAGGTATTCGACCTCAGACCTACAGCTATAATTGAAATGCTCGATCTCAGAAAGCCACAGTACAGACAGCTCGCTGCTTACGGACATATGGGACGTGAGGATCTTGGTGTTGCTTGGGAGAAAACTGATAAGGTTGAAGCATTAAAGGCTGCACTCGCATAATTATATGATATAAAAGTTGAGCCGCATTTCATTTTGAAATGCGGCTTTTTTAATAATGGATAAATGAGGAGCTTTCAGAAATAAGTCCCTCAACAATATTTGATTTAAGATTATATATTATCGTTACTTTATTTCTTCCATATAGCTGAAGAGTCTGATATATCCTGCCATTGTAGGAAGCATATGTGGTATGAAATGGGTCAGTAGTTTCAATATTTCCGTAAGTTAATTCTTCGTAATAACGATTTTCAAGTTTATAGATTATATTATTGGTGAAATAAACAGACATATACTGATAGTTCATCATTTCGATAGATGATGGGATAGCGAAATGCACTAAAAAAAGAAGCAGAGGATTATCTATATCAGAATTGTTTTCATATGATGTTACAGAAGTAAGTAAGCTGAGAGAGTTGTTCCATTTATTTAATTGTTCTTCTTTATTTTGACTGCTACAGTCTATGTATAAATCGGGAGTATCATTATTATCGAGCATATCGCTAAGATAGCCATAGAAATCGTAATCTGAGAATTCATTGCGAAGTCCTTCTACGAAGCCGCTTACATAGCTGTCCATGCGATTCAGACTTTTTTCGATCTCAGAGCCTTTTAGCTGACTTTTTTTATTGTCATAGAAATTTATATATACAAGCTCTGAGTTGGGAGCATTGTAAAGAAAATCGAAGCAGCGAAGTTCGCCGAGCGGATTGTAATATTTGAATTCCTTTATCAAAATATTTCTTTTGTCGTCAATGAATATAGATTCAGAGATTTTTTTGTCAGCCGGAGCTGAAAAAGCAGTTTCCTCGGAATATCGGCTCAGGTATTTGAAAAAAATCTCAACAAGTTCTGTTAGCCTTACTTCTCCTATATATATGTCATTATAGGTGTTTAGCGGAGCTAAAGTGTCAGTATCAACAAAGCTCATAATGTCAAAAGGATTTTCTTCCTGAGCAGAGAGATATACAGCATCTGACGAATTACTGCTTTTAGGGAAAGTCGTTTCTTCATATGAATTATCTTTTAAGAAAGTCTGAGTTGCGTAAGAGCCTAAAAGACCTATGAATATCACTATTATTATATGGACAGAGAAGATGATGTTATGTTTCAACTTTTTCTGACCTCCTTAACGTGTGAGTGGAGCGAAGAATCCTTCGACCTGATTTGTATTTATATTGTATATAACAGTGATATTGTAATTGCTGATATTAAATTTCTGATAAATACAATTTTTGTATACTGAATATTCTGATTCAGGATATTTTGAAGCTGTTGATATAGCTTCTACAAGATATCCGGCAGAGAAGAATTGAAGGTAGTCCGGGATATACACAGTATCGATGATAAGGCTGTGAAACCAGAAGTTTATGACCGGATTATTGGGATGAAAGATGTAGGGTTCAGCGATATTGAAGATTTTTTCATAATATTCATTATAATCCTGAATTGGTTCTTCCTGCCAATCGTTTTCGTCATAGTCTATTATGATATTCTCAACATTATTATAGACAAAAGACAGGAGATCCTCGCTGTTATCGTAAAAATCCTTTGAATAGTTTTTCAGATTATTCATTGCACTGCTGATCTCTTCCGGAGTAGGCTCATGCTCGTCAGGAGAATAGAATCTAATGTAAACTATACAGTATTCAATATTATCAAAAATGCAGTCGAGCAGTCTTTTTTCGCCTTTTTCGTTGAAATATTCATATCCGAATACATAGATATAGCCATTTGTGCTGTAGAGTAGATTCTGGACGAGCTTGTTATCAACAGGTACAGTAAAAGAAGCACTCGGATAGTATTTGCTTATAGCCGCTATTCTTGCGGAGCAGAGCTGTTTTATAGATGTATCTATGGTATCATCTGTTGTATCGTCAATTATCTTCATAGGATCGAATCTGTTTTCGGTTTCAGAAAGATAGATAGGGTTGTTGTCGTCATCATAAGTACGTGAAATAGAAGCTGTTTCGATATTTTTTTTATCTGAGATGAATTTAGCAAGATCAACACTGTAATATCCTATAGACATTATTGCGGCAAGAAGCAATATAAAGGAAATGGAGTGTGTATGCTTCACAGACATTCCTCCCCGGAGATTATGATATATACTGTAGTTCCCTCACCGAGTTTACTTTTTAATGTGAGCACAGCGTGATGCAGTTCAGCGATCTTAACGCAAAGTGCGAGTCCAAGACCTGCACCGCCGGCTTTACGGCTTCTGGATTTATCGACCATGTAGAACGGTTCAAAAACTTTTTTAGCATCTTCTTCTGTCATTCCGATGCCGTGATCGGTCACAGCTATGACCACATTGCCGTCAGACATACCGGCTCTTAACTCGATCTGCTGACCGATAGCGGAAGCCTTTACAGCATTTTCAATTATATTATACAGCAGTGATTTGAAAAGTTCTTCATCCGCAGATATAGTGATATCCTCGCATGAGCATGAAAGAGTAACCGAGTTTTTGGTGAGTATGGGAGTGAGAGAAGCTTCTGTTTCTTTTATCATTGCAGGCAGACTTACAGGTGCTTTTTCTGTTTCTGTACCGCCGAGTGCGATAAGTTCCATTAGTTTTCCTGAAAGAGAACGGAGTCGTTTTGTCTCCTCAACGATTATACCTGCGTATTCGGAGCGTTCTTTGTCGCTGACATTTTTCTTTATCTGCATAAGGTCAGCGAAACCGAGGATAGAAGTCAGCGGAGTTTTCATTTCGTGAGCTAAGTTAGCTATGAATACCTGTCTGTCTTCGGCTATTTTTTCAAGTCTTGCAGCATTTATCTGAATTGAGTCAGCCATGATATTCATATTATCAGCGAGTTCACGGAATTCACGGCTTCCACGTTTTCTTATTCTTATTTTATAATTACCGTCGGCAATAGCTTTTGTATAGGTGTTCAGTCTGCTGAGCGGACGCAGGAGTATGATAACAGTGATGAGGAGTATAAGTGAGATTATAGCCGCCGAGATAAGACCTACCTGACGCACGAAGTTAGTCTGTTTGTCTCTCAGAGTATAAATTTCGGAGACATCAGAGGCGGTGAGTATAAAAAAAGTCTGCTCCTCAACGGTTATAGCGGAGCATACTACCATATATCTGACATTTGAAAAATTAAAGACCTTTGTGCTGTAGCTGTCGCTGTTTATACTTATGCCGGAGACAAATCTGATTACGTCATTTGTTTGAAAGAACTCCGGCGGATTGCTTGAACACAAGAGCTGCCTTTTGCTGTCGTAAATAGCAGCAGGTTGATTTTTCAGTCTTCCGTTAACGAGTTCTGTGCCTATTTTTTTAATATCATCAGTACTTAGGATAATTTTTTCCGACCTCATACGCTCGTAAATAGCGTTATTAGAAAATGAAGCAGCAAAGTACTCATATTCGCTTATTGCGTGTGACTGTTCACGCTCGATTATGAGCTTATGAGTATTGTTGAGGAGTACTATTGAAATGATATTTATTGCAACGATAATAAGGCAAAGTGAACTCAGGAATATTTTTTGCCATAGTTTCATTATTTGTCCTGACTTTCAAGTCTGTAGCCGAGTTTAGGGATAGTAATGAGTCTGTCTTTAAGTCCGAGCTTTCTGCGTACCTGCTGGACGTGAATATCGACAGTACGGCTCTCGCCCTCGAATTCATAACCCCAGATATTAGAGAGCAGTCTTTCACGGGATACAGCGATATCCTGATGCTGCAAGAAGTAGACTATAACATCGAATTCCTTTGGAGTGAGCTGTACCGGAACGCCGTTATCAGTGATTATGTGACTGGAAATATCTACAGAGAGAGAACCATATGTGATGATGTTCTGGGTTTTGTTGGAGCGGCGGAGCACTACGTCTATACGTGCAAGAAGTTCAAGAGCTTCAAATGGTTTAACGATATAGTCTTCTGCACCGAGTCTTAGTCCCTTTACCTTGTCAGCGACATCCTGCATAGCAGTGAGGAATATTACGGGAGTACCGCAGTTTTTTATTATTTCCATTACCTGAAAGCCGTTCATTTCCGGAAGCATTATGTCGAGGAGAATGAGGTCGTAAGTCCCCTTGATAGCTTCGGCAGCACCGCTTTTTCCGTCATAACAGCAATGACCGTTATAATTGACTATAGAAAGGGTAGCTTTTATCATTTTTGCGATGTTCACATCATCTTCGATAATGAGTATATTTATCATAAATAATTACCTCTGTAAGAAAATTAAGCCAGTGATTTGCGGCTCATATATATTTTATCAGCAGTATGGTAATATGTCAAAGGGTATCAGGAATTTTTTGCAAATATTTTGCAACAGGCTCATAAATGTAGCCGCAGTCCGGTTCTTTGTCAAACAGGTCTATATCTGACATCTCACGCATTGATACAGCACCGGAATCGTTTGTGATGATATGGTCTATGAGGACTATATTCAGCGGATGAAGAGCGGTCATAAGCGAACGGGTAGCAACTATATCTTCTGCCGACGGTTTAAGACTGTTTATGGTATGACTGTGAGCGATGAAAAGCTTTTCTGTACCGCAGTTGAGTGCAAAGCTGACTATCTCACGGCAGCTTGATACAACTCCGGCAGCAGTACCGGAAACGCAGTTCATAATTGATTTTACAGCAAATTTATCGTTAACGGCAACAGCTGTGAAGTTTTCGGTGAGCTGATTTTCGAGTACAGAGCGGAAAAAGTCTTTAGCTTTTTCGGCAGTATTCAGCTTAACTCCGTTTCTGCGGATAGTATTTGTTCTTGCAGAAAAGACAGGGATGAGTTTAATCATTATCAGAGCATCTTCTGTGAGTTCCGGTATAGATTGCAGAAGGTGCTTATCAGAGGCTGCTATAGCTCCGATAGACGTAAAACGTTCAAAAAGTATCTGTGATAATTTTTCCGGATCTTTGCAGGAGGTATATGAAAGCAATTCAGTAAGGAGTTCTTTATCTGTTAATTTGTCCGCAGGGATCAGATTTTCGCTGTTATGTATTTGATTATTCATTTGAACCTATTTTAGGGAAGCCGAAAGCTCCCTCACTCCTCATGGAGAATATTTTGCTGCGACCGTATATCATAGAATCAAGATACTCGATCTTCAGTGCGTTTGCGATCTCACATATCTCTTTAGTGATCTTGTGATCTCCCGATGACGGCAGCGGAAGTCTGTCCGGACGGCAAATAACCGATATGAACCTATTATCGGTATCCTTTAAGAAGATAGTATAGAGCTTTTTAGTGGAATCCTTACTGTAGAGCAGGTCGGTCAGAGGGATTGTTTCTGAATGAACGAGCTCCATATTGCTGTTGAGCGAGATTATCATACACAATGATTCTGTACAGCCGGACAGCATTGTACAGATATAGTCTGTCAGTTCCTCATGTGAAGAGAATCTGACTTTGTTTCCGGATGATTTTCTGTATCTTTTGCAGGCCTCGGACATAAGTGAAATTAGTCTGGCACTGCTGTTTCCGATACCTTTTGTCTCTTTTAGCGTATCAATATCGGCGGACAGAACTTCGCTGATACTTCCGTTATCAGAGAGCAGGTTATGAGCTATTGGATTTGTGTTGATGCGTGGGATAGCACTGAACAGCAGAAGCTCCAACAATTCGTGGTCTACAAAGCCTGCACCGTCAGTTGCGATAAATCGTTCTCTCATACGTTTTCTGTGATTCTGGTGTAAATATTTCATGATGTTATCTCCAAGATATATTTACATTATTATAGCACAAATTTCCAAAATAAACCATAGTATAAAGTAATAAAATGTGATTTTAAAACAAATATATATAATTGTATTGTGTATTTGAGGATTTAGTGGATTATAGTGCATACAAAATTGCCTTATGATAGAAAATGCAACAAAAATGATTAAAAAGTACAGGCTTTAAATATTGACTTTGCGAAATTACTGTGATATAATTAAATCAGCTAAAAAGTATTTGGTTTGTACATTTTAAAATTGGAGGAACAGAATATGAGATTTAAAAGGGTGATAAGCGGACTTACTTCCCTTGCACTGTCACTTACTGCTTTTGCAGGCTTAGGAAATGCAGTGCCGGAGGTAAAGTCTCATGCTGCTCAGGCAAACTGGAAATTCGACTTCGGCGGAAACGGGGCTGCCAGCGGATACACAGGTGTATCTGCCGGAGACGGCTATAACGCATCAAGGGGATATGGATTTGCTCAGACCGGAAATGTGGCGAATGTAGGTGCGTCAGGTTCTGGAGCTTATAACGATGCGGTACAGTTCAAGAGCACAGCTGCCGGAAATACTTTCAATGTGGACCTTCCAAAGGGTCTGTACGAGATCAAGGTAGTTACCGGTAACACTACAAGAACCAGCATAAAGGCTGAGGGAATGCTCCAGCTAATTAATTTAACAGGAAATAATGCTGTTGAAACATTCCAGATCCCTGTAACGGACGGTCAGCTCAATATTCAGGCGACTGAAGGAAAGAAAAATACCGCATTTTCTATCAGTGCTATCGAGATAACTCAGCTCAATACTACAGGCGTGACTAACCCGACAGTTTGGATATGCGGCGATTCTACAGTTGCGAATTATTACAATGTCGGAGATGCTTCACAGCACGGCTGGGGACAGTTCTTTGGCGGATATGTGAAAAACAGTGGATATATCGTAAGAAATATGGCTGCAAGCGGACAGTACGCAAAAGGATTTGTTGATGCCGGACAGTTTGCTCCTATACAGACTTACGGTAAATCCGGAGACTATTACATAATTTCTATCGGTATCAATGATACTAATTACTCTAATTCTACAGAGTATTATAATACCGTTACAGATATGGTAAAAAAGGCTAAAGCTAAGGGAATGGAAGTAATTCTCGTAAAACAGCAGGGAAGACGAGGCGATCTTACAAGAAATCCTAAGCTTGGCGGACGCTGGTTCGGCGGAGAACTTGATAAGATAGGAAGCGAACAGAGTGTCAAGGTAGTCGACCTGTTCACTGCATGGCAGGATTTCGGACTTTCTGTAGGCTATGACGGAATGCTCTCTTATTACGCAACACAGGCAAATGGAAGTGCTGATGACCTTCATCAGAGCAAGAAAGGTGCAGAGAAGCTTGCAGCACTTATGTTTGATCTTACAAAAATAGGTGCAAAAGAAGCTATAGCTCCGGAGGAAGGAGCAAGCTATACATTCAAAAATGTGAACAGCGGACTATATATGGAAGTCGAAGGAGCTAAAGCTGAAGCCGGAGCTAATGTCCAGCAGTGGGGGATCTCTTCACCTGCGGCTCACAACACATGGAAGGTAAAGCAGGCAACAGGAGATTACTACTATATTTACTCCAATTTAGGTGACTCCGATACATATTGCCTTTACGTTGATAACGGAAGCAAGGAGAATGGCGGAAATATCGTTGTTTCAACAAAAAACGGATACAGCGATCAGTTCTTCAAATTCCTTGACAACGGTGACGGTACTGTAACTATACTTACAAGATCATCCCGTGACGCTTGTGCTGTAGAGGTAGGAAGTGCTCTTACAAACAGCGGAGCTAATATTCAGCAGTGGGAAGTAAACAATCATAATTGTCAGAAGTGGATAATGGAAAAGGTTGAGTATCAGGCAGTTACTACCACTACTACAACAGTTACCACAACTGCTACAACTACAGTTACTACAACTTCTACAGCTCCGAGACTGAAAAAAGATCCGGGAAATGCAAACTGCCTCGGCGGAGTAACAATGACAGATGTGGTGCTTATAATGCAGAGTATCGCAAATCCGGATGCATTTGGTACTGAAGGTGATGACCCTTCACATATTACAGAGCAGGGCTATATAAACGCAGATGTAGTTGGTGATGACGGTGTAACTAACCTCGACGCTACATTTATCCAGAAGTATCTTATAGGTAAAGCAACACTTCCTCCTAAGGAGTACTATGACCCTGATCCGGAGCCAACAACAACTACTACAGTTACTACAACTTCTCCGGACCCGTATGCAGGTTATTATTTTGCAGTAGACCAGACATGGTCAGAGGGCTATATTGAAGAGACAAACGGCGGCTTTACTAAGATTGCTGGAGTAGGTTCATCTGATAAAGTCGGCTATATCAACCTTGATAATAATGACTCAAGTAATATAACATTTACCGTTGATGTTGAGAAAAGCGGAAATTATATGACTCATATCCGCTTTGCAAACGGTTCTACATCAGACAGAAGTATGCTTATAACTGTAAACGGCGGAAAAGACATGATGTGGCTCCAGTCATTCCCGGGAACAGGTGCGTGGACAACATGGGAAGAATATGGCATAGTACTTCCGCTTAAAGCTGGAAAGAATACTATCAATATGCTTTCACACGTAGCTGGTCAGGGCGGACCAAACCTCGATTATATTACTCTGACTCCTACAGACGAGCCGATAGCTGATCTGTATGACCCTAACGCTCAGCAGCAGGTGACTGATAATAATAAACCGGCTATCTACCTTGCAGGTGACTCAACTTGTATGTACTACGGTGCAAGCAAGCAGAGTGCACAAGGCGGTCCTATACAGGGCTGGGGATACTATTTCGGCAACTATTTCACAGATGGCGTGAATGTGTATAACCACGCAATGGCAGGAAGAAGCTCCAAAAAATTCTACGATGAGGGCAGATTTGCTGAAATTGTAAAAAATCTTAAAGCAGGCGACTTTGTAATGATACAGTTTGCTATAAATGATGCAGGAAAAACAAATGCTGACAGATATGCTCCTACCTGCGGTAATGTGGACAATCCTTCATCAGGCTCCTATGAGTGGTACATGACTTCCTTTATAAAGGATACTCTGGCAAAGGGAGCTACACCGATACTTATGTCATGCACACTGAGTGTGGCTTCTTATTCAAACGGTAAATTTGTTGCTTCTTATACAAATTATACCGATGCCTGCAAGAAGCTCGCATCCAAGTATAAAGTGCCATTTATAGATGTAAATGGAGCAATGGTAAATCATTATAATTCAGTCGGATATGATAAAGCTTTTTCATATCATATGGCTGGTGCTGTTGCAGGTTCAACAGATAAGACTCATTTCAACGAGGGCGGAGCAAATGTTATCGCTCAGCTTATTGCTAATGAAGTGAAGAAGGCAAATATCTCAGGACTTTCATCATTTGTAAAATAAAAAATTCAGCCTCCGGCAGTTAAGATTGCCGGAGGCTGTAATATTATTTAGCGACTTTGCAAAATTGAGTTTCGAGGAATTCACCTTCATTTAATGTAATAGTAGCTCCCTCGATGTCATCACCTTCAACTCCGTATCCTGAGGCACGCTCGACCGGAGCGATGCAGTTGATACTTGAATAGATATGCCATTCAGCGTAGTCGCCGTATTCGCCTTCGTCAGGAACTATATGATATTCACCGGGTTCGATATCTCTGCCAACCATGAACATACCGGAGCTTGTGAAAGGATCATTAACTATTTCCGGATGCTTAGAAAGGTCATAGGCGGTGCACCACGAGAAATGAACGTAACCGTTTCCTTTAAGTTCAGCGATCCTTGATCCGTCGAAGTGGACGTAAGCTGCGGAGATCTGCTTTTGTTCATCCGGATCTGCGTAAACGCCTTCAACTCCGTGACCGGTCTGGTCAGCCTTGAAGAGGTATACACCCTCAGGCATTTCTTCTCCGAGGACGTAATTTCCGCTTGGAAAGATGCCGTTTTCTTTGAATGTTTCTATATCAGAGTAGGTCGGGAGCTCTTTTTCTTCAGTGGACGCAGAATTATTTTCTGATTTAGTTGCTTCTTCAGGAGTTTGTTCTTCATCTGCACTTGGAGTGGCTGTTTCCGGACTTTCATCTTCTTTTTTCGACGATGTGTTTTCCATAACAATTTCTGAACCTTCTTTTGAGCTGCTATCAGATGTTTGTCCGCAGCTGACTGATGCAGAAGCTAAAACGCAGATGAACGAGCTTATGAGCAGTACTTTTATAGATTTTTTCATAAAATCCCTTCTTTCGATGAAATATAGGTATATCCGGATAGTAAAAAAGCACTCATTACGAGTGCTTTCTTGTTTCTAATGCAATTAGTTAGCTCTCTCAACTTTACCTGAACGCAGGCATCTTGAGCAAGCGTAGATATGACAAGGAGTACCCTTGACGATAGCCTTAACACGCTTTACATTAGGCTTCCATGTTCTGTTTGTGCGTCTGTGTGAGTGAGAAACTTTAATACCAAAAGTAACACCCTTTCCGCAGATATCACATTTTGCCATCAGGCTGCACCTCCTTAAAAAGCTTGTAAAAATACAACATGAATAGTATAACATATAATTTCAGAAAAAGCAAGTGTTTTTTTAAAAAAAACAGAAAAAATTTTTTTGAGCGATATTTTTTATCTTCTGACATGAAAAATTTCACATATTACTTGAAAAAAATGAAATAATGTAGTATAATATTATTTGAGTAATTATATGAATGGAAAAATGAAAGGATAAGTATGGACATAAATAATTTTTTTAAACTATTTGCAAGAGTTCTGACACTTCTTCTTGTACTTCCGCTGCACGAAGCTGCTCATGCATACGTAGCTCATCGAATGGGAGACGATACAGCTAAGCATCAGGGAAGACTTACTATACATCCGTTTGCACACCTCGACGTGGTCGGTTCGATACTGATAATTCTTACAGGTTTTGGATGGGCAAAACCTGTTCCGGTAAATCCTTCAAGAATGAAAAAACCAAGATCAGGTATGGCTTTTACAGCACTTGCGGGTCCTGTGTCAAATATTCTTGCAGCTTTTGCTGCCGGACTTATAAACGCAGGTGTAAAATGTACTGAAAGCGGAAGAACAGCTGCATTTGAGTATATAGTAAATGGCAAGGTGACTATGGCATACTGTGTCCTTTTGCTTACAGAATTCATTATGTCTGTAAATGTAGGACTTGCAGTATTCAATATGATACCTATACCTCCTCTGGACGGATTCAACGTAATGCGTTATTTTACAGGTCCAAAGGTAGATAAGTGGTTCTATGAGCACTATCAGGAAATTCAAATGGGATTCTTTGCATTCCTCATTATACTTAATTTTAATATCATACCTGCAAGATACAATCTCCTTTATATTATAGATAACAAAGTATTTGACTTGATCTGGAATTTAGTAATGAAGATACCTGAACATAGGTGGAGCTGATAATGGAGACTATCTCTTTTAAACTGGAAGTATTTGAAGGTCCGCTCGATCTTCTTTTAAGTCTTATTTCCAAACATAAACTCGACATCTGTGATATTGAGATATCAAAGCTCCTTGAACAGTATCTTCTGTATCTTGATCAGGCTCGTGAACATGACCTTGAACTCGCCGGCGAATTTCTCGAAATGGCTGCAAGGCTCATATATATAAAGACAGCTTCACTTCTTCCTCAGCCGGAAGAGGCTGAACAGATGAAAAAGGAGCTTGAAGGTGCTCTTATAGAGTACTCTTTGTGTAAGATAGCAGCTGCTAAGCTTGCAGACAGATTCTGCGGCGGAGATATATTCGTCCGCAAACCGACAAAGATCAAGGCTGATATGACTTACTGCCTTGTACATGAACCGGAAAGACTTGCGATAGCTTACAGTAATATCTCTCAGAAGAGCATAAAGAATGAAACTGCTAAACTTAAAGTTGAAAATAAGATAAATTCCGTTGTAAAGCGAAGGATAGTGTCGGTGCTTTCAAAGGTCGTGCATATCCTCAGAGAGCTTTATACCAGCGGAGAAGCATACATGGACAAGCTCTATGACGGAGTTACCGACCGTTCAGAAAGAGTCGCCACTTTCCTCGCTGTCCTTGAACTTACCCGTCACGGGAGAATAACGATAAGCGATGATAATATGATGATATTCTTCAAAGGAAGAAAGGACGGAGTGAAGAAAACTTGGAGATCAAAGAAAAGCTCGGAGCAATAGAGGCTATACTCTTTGCCAGCGGCGAGCCGATAGAGATATATCGCCTTTCGGAAGCAAGTCAGGTCGATGCAGGGGTGCTTCCCTCTATGATAAGACTGCTGAACGAAAGATATGAAGATTACGGAAGCGGTATATGTATAAAAAAATTTGACAGCAGCTATCAGATGTGTACCCGTGAGGAGTTTTCACCTCAGATAAGAACTGCACTCGAAACTAAAAGAGCAACGCCTCTTTCAAATGCGGCTATGGAGGCTCTTACAATAATTGCCTATAATCAGCCTGTATCCAAGGGATTTGTTGAGAACGTAAGAGGTATAGACAGTTCATCTGTTATCAATAATCTTGTGGAGAAAGGTCTTGTGGAGGAAGCCGGAAGACTTGATGTTCCCGGAAAACCAATAGTCTACAGAACTACTTCAGTTTTCCTGAGAAGCTTCGGACTTAGCTCAACTGCTGATCTTCCTCCGCTGCCGAATCAGCCTGTTATCACAGAAGAAAATGATGAAACTGATATAGTATCAGACGAAAATTAATATTGAAAGGAGCGGCAGGGGATTGATCGTACTAAAAATACTGCTGTGGATACTTCTTGCCGTTATCGGCTTAATAATCGTTGTATGTATCCTGCCAGTGGGCGGAGAAGTCAGCTATATTGACGGAAAAGTGAGTTATAAGGTGAAGCTCTGGCTGCTGAATATAATGGATTCAGACGGCGGCGGAGTTCTCGGATGGCTCAAAAAGCGTAAAAAGAACGCTAAACCCAAAAAGCCGAAGAAGCCAAAAACTGTAAAAGCTAAAAAGAAGAAAAAAGGCAAAGAGGATACTTTGGTACCGGATGTTGTTCAGAAAGATGAAGATACTGCTCTGACCACTATTTCCGACGATACCGGACTGACTGAGCAAACAGAAACCCAGTCTGCTGAGGTAAGAGAGGAGAAAAAAGCTGACGAAGTACAGGATACAGGTAAGTCAAAGGAAAAGAAAAAGTCTAAAAAGAAGAAAAAATCCAAGGAAACTTATTATGAATTCGATGACGACGAGGATGAAGAAGAGGACGAAAAAGAAAAGAAAAAATCTATCGGAGAGATACTCGAACTCGTTACCGGCATCTGGCACAGTGCTAAGCGTCCGCTGAGAAGTATATTAAAAGGATTCAAGTTCAGTGACGTTTATATTGACTTTGTCATTGCTGATGAAGATGCTTATAAATGTGCTATGAATTACGCTAAATACAGCACCATAATTTATAATGCATTAAGGGTATTCAGTGATCTTTTCACAGTCCGTTTGAAGACAGTCGACATACAGCCGGGATTCGGCGATAAAAAAAGCCGCTGGGATGCAGCGTTGAAACTGCATTTCAGAGTGGGAACAATGGTTATAGCAGGAGTATGGTTCCTGGTAACATATATATTCAGAATATTCATACCCAAAAAACTTAAAGCAAGAAAAGCAAAAAAAGCTGCCCAAGTGCAGGAATAATACAGAAGTGAGGTTAATATCATGAGTGAAAATAAAACACAGGTAAATGAGCTTTTAGGAATTTCAATGGAAAAGATAAAGGAAATGGCTGATGTTAATTCTATTATCGGTGAGCCAATAAAGCTCGATGACGGAACTACTATCATTCCTATATCAAAAGTGTCTTATGGCTTTGCATCCGGCGGTTCAGACCTTCCTTCAAAGTATGATAAGAATCTTTTCGGAGGCGGTGCAGGTGCAGGTGTTTCCATAAAGCCAGAGGGATTCCTCGTTATTTCAGCTACAGGAGTACCAAGAATGGTACAGATACAGGCTGCTACAGATCCGCTTAGCATTGCTATCGATAAGGCTCCGGGAGTAATAGATATGATATCCGGATTTATCAATAAGAAAAAAGATGAAAAAGCTGATAAAGCTGTAGAAACTGCAAATAGCGATCTTTTAGAGTAATATCCGGTATAATAAGGCTTTTTCATACATATCCTTTTAAAAAACGGAGGAGTTTGTATGAAAAGAGCGTTCGGATTATTTTTTGGAATGCTGCTGTTTGTGTCAGTTATTCCGCATAAAATCGTATATGTTTTTTCAGCAGAGCAGCCGGAGGTTTCAGCCAAGGCTGCTGTGTTGATTTCTGCGGATACAGGCGAAATAGTATGGGAGCATAATTCAGGTCAGAAGCTGCCAATGGCGAGCACGACAAAGATAATGACCACACTTTTATGTATCGAAAGCGGTGGACTTGATGTACCTTTTCAGGTCGACAGCGAAGCCATAAAGGTGGAGGGCTCGTCAATGGGATTGCAGGAAGGGGACATTGTAACAAAATATGACCTTTGCTGCGGAATGCTTCTCCCTTCCGGAAATGATGCTGCAAATGCTGCGGCAGTCAGAATAGCCGGGAGCATCGAAAAGTTTGCTGAGCTTATGAACGAGCGGGCACGTAAACTTGGTCTCTCAAAGACATACTTCGTGACTCCTTCCGGACTGGAAGGCGATGGACACGGTTCTTCAGCAGCAGATATGGCTCTGCTCGCAAGAGAGGCACTCCGTAATGATGTTTTCAGGAGCATATGCTCAAAGTCCAGTATTAAGCTTAAATTCGGAGTACCGCCGTATGACAGGTGGCTTAAAAATACAAATAAGCTGCTTACCATGTATGAAGGTGTGTACGGTGTAAAGACCGGTTTTACAGATGAAGCCGGCAGGTGCTTGGTCTCTGCCTGCGAAAGGGACGGAAAGTCACTGATATGCGTCACTCTTAATGACAAAAATGACTGGAATGACCATATCGCATTGTATGACTATGGCTTCAATACCGTACATACCGTAAGTCCTGAGATACCTGATAAGTTTGAGCTCGAACTTGCGGAAGGCGGTACACTGTCTGTTACCGCAGGTGATACTGATATTGAATTAACTTCTGCTGATGATAATATGGAGAACTATGAGCTGAAGCTCATTGCTCCGCCTTTTGTATATGCACCTGTGAAGTCCGGAGACGAAACAGCTCAGCTAAAGGTATTGTACAACGGGAGAGAAGTGAAAAGCATAAAGCTCTATGCGGCAGAGGATGTTCCGGCGAAAAAGTCTGATACCGTATCGCAGGACGATACCGGTTTAATAAAGAAGATAATATCAAAGCTAAAGGGGATTCTCCCCTGAGAAAAGGAAGAATAAAGTGGAAAAGATTAGAATTCAAAAAATGATAGCCGACAGCGGTGTATGCTCACGAAGAAAAGCTGAACAGCTTATATCTCAGGGCAGGATAAAGCTGAACGGACGTCCGGTAAAGCTTGGTGACAAGTGCGGATTTAAAGACCTCATTACTATAGACGGTGAGAGGATAGCTCTTCCGAGAAAGAAGAATTTTGTCTATATAATGCTCAATAAGCCAAGAGGATATGTTACTACAGTGTCCGATGAGCTGGAAAGACGCTGCGTTATGGACCTCCTTGAAGATGTCGAGGAGAGAGTGTATCCTGTCGGCAGACTCGACAGAAACTCCGAGGGACTTCTCCTTTTTACAAATGACGGAGAATTTGCAAACAGTATCATGCATCCAAGCCGCCATGTGGCAAAGACTTACCGTGTAACTGTTCGTCCGGATATAAACGACGACCAGCTCGTAGCACTCTCTGACGGAGTTGTTATCGACGGCAAAAAGACTCTGCCGGCAAATGTAGTCGTAAAGGAAAAAGAGCCCGGCAGAGTTGTTATGCTCATTACTATCCGTGAAGGCAGAAATCGTCAGATCAGAAAGATGTGCGAGGCTGTTGGACTTGAAGTTGCAAGACTTCGCCGTATAAGCATCGGACCTCTTAAACTTGGAATGCTTAAACCCGGACGCTGGCGTGAACTTACTGCTGATGAGCTTAGAGCATTGAGAAGTGCGATAGGCAAGGAGAAATAATATGCTGGAGATACAGGAAAAATTCAGCACAGAGGGATATGAGGAGCTTGTTTCTGCACATAGTAATGTAGTGAAACTCCATATAACAGAAGCTCTTGACGGAAATGATGTTATCGGCTTTATTGCATATTCCTACGAGGGCGATCACACTGATATATATGACCTTGATGACGGAGGAGATATCGTACTCTGCGACGGACTTGTCCGCTCAGTACTCTTCAAAAGCTGCCTTAAAGCAATTGATAAAGCTGTATTTCAGATAGATGATGAAGATAAGCTGGAAAGACTTCGTAAACTGAAATTCATACCGAATGACAGTAAAACAGCCGAAAATATCGATAATTTTATGAACGGCTGTGAAAACTGCAAGCATAATAATAAATAATGAAAGGAGCGATTTGCATTGCCGATCAGAATACCTTCAGAGCTTCCGGCATACAAAACGCTTGGAGAAGAAAATATATTTGTAATGTCCTGCGACAGGGCTGAACATCAGGATATAAGACCTCTTAAAGTAGCTATAGTCAACATAATGCCTAAAAAGATAGAGACTGAGTGTCAGCTGCTCAGGCTGCTCAGTAATACTCCATTGCAGGTCGATGTTGATCTGCTTCAGATGGCATCTCATGTGTCGAAACATACATCAAGTCATCATCTTGAAGCATTTTACAAGACTTTTGATGAAGTTAAAGACAATAGATATGACGGAATGATAATCACCGGTGCACCTGTTGAGCTGCTCGAATATGAAGCCGTGGACTACTGGGACGAGATCACGGAAATAATGGAGTGGTCAAAGACTCATGTGTATTCAACATTGTATATATGCTGGGCTGCACAGGCAGGTCTGTATTATCACTTCGGAGTTCCGAAATATCCTTTGGAGCATAAGATGTTCGGTATATTCCCACACAGAGCAGAAGTTAGCAACTGCCAGCTCCTAAGAGGATTTGACGATATATTCTATGTCCCACATTCAAGAAATACAGAAGTGAAGCGTGAGGATATCGAGCGTATACCTCAGCTTGAAATACTTACTTCTTCTGAGCTTTCCGGTGTTCATATCATAGCAAATAAGAACGGCAGACAGTACTTTATTACAGGTCACTCGGAGTACGATCGTGAGACCCTTGCTAATGAGTACAAACGTGATGTGGACAAAGGAATTGATATTCAGATACCTTATAACTATTTTCCGGATGATGATCCGAATAATGTTCCGCTGTTTTCATGGAGAGGAACAGCTAATCTTCTGTTTACGAACTGGCTGAATTACTGCGTATATCAGCGTACACCCTATAATCTGGACGAGCTTGAAGTCAGAAACTGGAATTGGGAAACCAATTTGTGATCCGGGAGTAAATAAATGGACGAATATCGTAATTATAATGAGAATGAAAATCAGGAACATTTATCAGATGCTCCTGAGAATAATGATTACCAGTATAATGGTTACGGTCAAAACTATGAATATCCGCAAAATGGAGATTATCCGTTCAATAACGGCTTTCCTCAGAACGGAGGTTATCCTCCGCCAAATGGAGGATATTATGGTAATTATGGTTATCCATACGGGAGACAGCCGGTACCGGAGTCTGCAAAGATAGGATTTGCTTTGGCAGCTTTGACAATATCTCTTGTGAACTTTTTCCTTTTCGCAAGCGTTCTTAGTTTTATTGCGGTGCCGCTTTCTTTAATATTTGCTATTGTCTCACTGTCCAAGCACAGAGGCGGAAAAGCAATGTCTATCATTGCGATAGTAGTATCATGCATATCGGCAGTTATTTTTTCTTTTTATGTTGTGATCGTTGTAAAGATAGCAAAAGAAGTTATTTATTACGATAATAATCGTGATGCGATCATAGATGAATATAAGGAAACTGGCAAACCGCCTGCACATTATGACAAATACCGTTCTTCTAAGTATAACTGGGTATGGCGAGCCAGTGAATATTATGATTTCGATGATTTCTTTGATGCTTTTATGAGAAGTGAAATTGAAGAACAGGAAGAGAAAGAGGAAAAAAGAAACAATTCCAAAAAGAATAATGAAAAAACAACGAAATCCAAATCAAAGTCAAATGCTGAAGAAATAGAAGATGATATTGTTTACGACTAAGGTCCGGCAGTAAAATCAATAAACTCATCCCCACGGAATTTAAAACATTCTGTGGGGATAATTTTGTTTATACACCTGTAAGAAGTTTGTTCATGAACTCCTCGGTGGAGTAAAGTCCACTGCGGTTATAGCGGTCGAGACCGTAAAGGCAGTCGGGGTCACGGTTTATATGGTTCATTCTCTCATAGCAGGTGAGCGTTATGAGAAACCCTTCTTCACGCAGTACAGGAGTACTCTCTTTGCTTATATATCCGAAAGGATAGGCAAAAACAAACGGAGTATATCCGGTTTCTGCATTAAATTCTGATTGAAGCGTTGAAATATCTTCTTGAAAAGTTTTGCGGTATTCTTCCTCGGATTCATCCTCATTTTTCGAGCACCCTTTGCGAGTTCCCTTGTTAGAATGCATATCATAGGTGTGATTACCAAGCGTGAATCTTCCGGAGGCTATAAGCTGGGAAATATCATTCCATGTAAGATATGAATATGCGGATTCGTGAGGATCTTTTGGAGCAATAAGGTCAGTGTAACTGCCTACTACAGATACCACTGCCTGCATATCATACTTTTCGAGCAATGGCAGTGCCTCTGATAGATTGTTATAGTGACCGTCGTCAAAAGTAATGAGTACCGGCTTATCGGGCAGATCATCAAGTCCCTGAGTAAATCTGACGAGTTCTTGCGGAGATACTGCGGTAAATCCGTTTGAACCAAGCCATTCAAGGTCGCTTTCAAGCTGTTGCGGAGTCACAACATACTCAGACGGAGTATTGCCGTATACACTATGGTACATTATTACAGGCAGGGATATTTCGCTATCGTCGGATACATTTGCAGACGAGCCTGATAAAGCTTTAAATATAAGAAAAACTGCTCCGATAAATATAATGACCGCAAAATCTATCGCAAGCAGTTTAAGGAAACGTCTGAAATTACAGCAAGCATACATATATTTTCACCTCAATAAAATATATGGAGATTTCTGGCGAAAAATGTCAGATATACCAAAACAGAAATAATCTTGCCGTGCCGTGAATATAATCAAAAGAAAGGTTATACTAATGAGGTGAGGATATGACACGACGTAAACGCCGTAAGATAACAGGATTATTAAAATGCTGTATACTTCTTGTTCTGCCGTTCGGAGTATGTGCAGGTGCTAAGGGGACAGCAGTAATGAGGGAGAAGATGTCCGGCGAAAGCAGTATTATTGCAGGAAAAACTCCGTCAGCAAAGGGCAGAGCCGAGTTGTCAAAAGAAAGCACATACAGTAAAGAGCGGTCAGCAGAAGTTGAGGATATCCTTAGCAATGAGATGATTCTTTCGGAGGGATATGGATTTAATGCCGAAACTGAGACAGCAGATGTAGTCAAATTGAAAAGTCCGCTTGAAATGATCGCAGATAACGCCGGACCAAAGCCTTATCCGACTGAGGGCGAATGGAATGCAGGCGGAGATATTGTACGGACTACCTATGGTCCATACAAAGGGAATTCATTTTTTGACCTTGAAGGCGGCGGACAGGTAAACAATAAGACGAGCATATCTAATGATGATCTGAGGCGTGAGAGTGCCTGTTTTGCAGATTTTAAGCTTAGTAATACATCCGAGCCGCAGGTCCTGATATATCACACTCACACTACAGAGAGCTTTGAGCCTTATGTAAGGGAACACTATGATGCAAGCTTCAATTACCGTACAACTGACGAAACCAAAAATGTAGTAATGGTGGGCGATGCGATAGAAGCCGAGCTTGAATCTGCTGGAATAGGGGTGATACACGTAAGAACTATACATGATTATCCATCATATAATGGAGCATACGGCAGGAGTCGTGAATCTATATTACCTATATTGGAGCAATATCCAAGTATAAAAGTAGTACTTGACATACATCGTGATGCAATAGCAAGTGAGACAAGTGCATATCAGCCGTATATAGAGATCGGAGGTAAAGAAGCAGCTCAGATAATGATAATATCCGGTTGTGACGACGGCACTCTGGATATGCCTAATTATATGAAGAATTTTCACTTTGCCTGCCGTTTGCAGGAAAAAGTGGAGAGCGATAACAAAGGTCTTACACGACCGATACTGTTTGATTACAGACACTATAATCAGGACCTTACAACGGGAAGTCTGCTGATAGAAGTAGGTTCACACGGAAATACACTTGAACAGGTGCAGTACTCCGGACAGCTATTCGGTAAATCTTTAGCCGGACTTCTGAACAGTATGAAAGAGGAAGAATAATGAAGAAGAAAAAGAAGCATATAGTATTTAAAGCGGTGTTTATGTATATACTTATAAGCTGCGGTATATGGATGTTTCTGAACTGTTGCAGCAATTCTTATAATCGGTTTTCGGATGATAAAATTGCTCCAGCAAGCGTTGACCTCAGCGGTACGACCGCAGAAGTAAGCTTGCTGGAGCAAAAGATGATGTTCGATTTTTCATTTTTGAGCCCTGAAAGCAGTTTATGCTGTGGGGCGTACCTTTTTGCACCGGATGAAATGCGTTCAGCGTGCTATTTGTTTGCCTGTCGGGATATCTGACTGCATATCATAATAGAAACTGTTCAGTTCGCCTGAGTATATCAAAGCTGCTCCCGGAAAATTCCGGAAATCATCCGGAGTGTAGAGGCAGAAAGGTTTTTCCAGAGGAATACCGATCTTGTCCATTGTATAGGCAACAAACTGAGAACATAAGAAATTTTTCTGTCTGTTCCATTCTATATTTAGATAAACTGCGATAAGTCCAAGAATATTATATGAATATATTTTACGGTTGTTATTGAAATGACGTATAATGCGGTCATACTCTGCTTTTTGACCAGATGTTACCGGAATACGATAGATCTCACACGGGATATATCCAAATTGTCCAAGAGTGCCTTTACCAACGATCTCCTTATTGAAAGTAGCCGGAAGCGGTAATCTTCGATAAGTACGGCAGAAGCTATACATTTCAGATAAATTAATATCGCCCGAAAGTGATACATGGTTAAATGGCTTTTTAGTAAAGAATCTGAAAAATTTAGCTGGACCAGTTCCTGTTTGTGCTAAAATAAGATAAATATATTCACTCACAGTTCTCAATCCTCCTTTACTATGTGTTAATTATACCATAAATGCTAAAAAAATACAAGTACTTTTTTAATATTATTATATATATTTGTAACAATATTATTTAACTTTCATATAATAAATGGTATAGATACAACATAAAAATACTAAGAAAATGATTTGTTGGCGTGCCGTATGCCATAAAGCGGCAGGAGGGAACATTATATGTGTGGTATCGCAGGTGCAATAAGCTTTAAAGAGGATATGCGAGAGTATATGAAGGTATATGAAAATATGCAGAGAGCTCTTTTAAGAAGGGGACCCGATCAGAGAGGGATAGTACTTACAGAAAATGCCGTAATGATCCACACCAGACTTGCTGTGATCGATATATCAGGCGGCAGACAGCCTATGGAGTATGTTTATAATGGGAGCAAGTACACTATAGTCTATAACGGTGAACTGTACAACACAGCAGATGTAAGAAAAGAACTTGAAGGTGATTTCGATTTTACAACACATTCTGATACAGAGGTAGTACTGAAAAGCTACATAAAATGGCAGGAAAAGTGCGTTGAAAAGTTCAATGGGATATACGCTTTTGCAGTATATGATGAAAAAAGAGAGTGTGCCTTTATTGCAAGGGACCGGATCGGGGTCAAGCCGCTGTTTTATTATGAAACAGGGGACAAATTTATATTTGCTTCCGAAATACCTGCTTTGCTTGAACATCCTGATGTTCCGAGAAAAATAGACGTAAACGGTGCGGCTGAATTACTGCTTATGGCACCCGGACGCACTCCGGGTAACGGAGTTATAAAGGGAATTAAGGAGATAAAACCGGGATATTGCGGATATTACACCGAAAGCGGACTTGATGTATGGGAGTACTGGCGGCTGAAAGCTTACGAGTTGGATGAGAGCTTTGAACAGACTATTGAACACGTCAGAGAGTTGGTCATTGACTCGATAAGACGTCAGCTTGTATCTGATGTTCCGATATGCACATTTTTATCCGGAGGACTGGATTCAAGCCTTATTTCAGCGGTCGCAGCAGCGGAAATGAAGAAGCAGGGGAGAGTTCTAAATACATTTTCCATAGACTACAGGGATAATGATAAATATTTTCAGAAAAGTCATTTTCAGCCGGACAGTGACCCTGAATATATCCGTTGTATGGCTGAGTATCTCGGTACTGAACATCATTGGACAGTAGTAGATACTCCGGAACTTGTTGAAGCACTTTATGAAGCTACGGAAGCGAGGGGACTTCCCGGAATGGCTGATGTAGATGCATCGCTGCTGATATTCTGCCGTGAGATAAAAAATTATGGAACAGTTGCACTTTCGGGAGAGTGTGCCGATGAGATCTTCGGCGGATATCCGTGGTACAGAGACAAGGATATACGTATGACCGACGGTTTCCCATGGGCACAGAGTACTGCGTACCGATGCCGGTTTATGTGTGAGGAATATGCAAGAAAACTTGATGCAGGTGAGTACGTTTACAGTGCATACCGTCACACTGCTGACAGTGCAGAAAAACTTGACACTGATAGTCCGCTTGAATACCGGATGCGTGAGATGACTCAGCTTAATTTTTCTTGGTTCATGCAGACATTGCTCGACAGAAAAGACAGAATGTCAATGTACAGCGGTCTTGAAGTGAGAGTGCCGTTTTGTGACCATAGGATAGCGGAGTACCTGTATAACGTGAAATGGGAGTACAAAGACTGGCAGGGCAGGGAAAAGGGCTTGCTGCGTGAGGCAATGAAAGACTGGCTTCCGGATAAGGTACTGTGGCGAAAGAAAAGTCCGTATCCTAAGACGCATAATCCGGCATTTTTAGAAGCGGTAACTGACAGACTGCGTGAGGTGCTCAAAGAAAAGAATAGTGTCCTTACAGAGCTTGTAAAGCGTGAGGAGCTTGAAAAGCTTGTGCGGCATGAAGATAGCGTCCAGTGGTATGGTCAGCTCATGAATCTTCCTCAGACCATAGCATTTTTCATTCAGTTGGATCACTGGCTGAAAACTTATAAAATTGAACTGGAATAAAAAAGTCCGGAAGCAAGAAAAAATTGCTTCCGGACTAAATTGTTAACGAATAAAATTATACATTGAAACGGAATAGAACTATATCGCCGTCCTGCATAACATACTCCTTACCTTCAAGGCGTACAAGACCTTTTTCTTTAGCAGCTGCCATAGAACCGCACTCCATAAGGTCTTCGAAAGAGATGACCTCAGCACGGATAAAGCCTTTTTCAAAGTCTGTATGGATTTTTCCGGCAGCCTGAGGAGCTTTTGTTCCCTTAGTGATAGTCCACGCACGAACCTCCTGTTTACCGGCAGTGAGGTAAGAGATAAGTCCGAGGAGTGAATAGCCCTCCTTGATTATACGGTTAAGACCGGAAACTTCAAGTCCAAGTTCGCTGAGGAACATAGCTTTGTCCTCGTCACCCATATCAGAGATCTCAGCTTCTATCTGAGCACAGATAGGAAGTACAGCGGAGTGCTCCTCAGCAGCAAGAGCACATACAGCCTTGTAATTTTCGTTAGTATCGATATTGTTAGTGAAATCGTTTTCACTGAGGTTAGCAGCGTAAATTACAGGCTTAGCTGAAAGAAGTGGAGTGGACTTTATAAGTTCACGTTCATCATCGGTGAAATCAAAACCTCTTGCAGATTTTCCGTTTTCAAGGTGAGTTTTAAGTCTTTCGAGGAAATCTATCTCTGCGAGGTACTTCTTATCGCCCTTTACAGCTTTTTTAGCACGATCTATACGTCTGTCTATCATTTCGATATCCGAGAAGATAAGTTCGAGATTGATAGTTTCGATGTCACGGAGAGGATTGATACTGCCGTCAACGTGGATGATATTAGGGTCTTCAAAGCATCTTACAACGTGAACGATAGCGTCAACTTCACGGATATCAGCGAGGAACTTATTTCCGAGTCCTTCACCCTTAGAAGCTCCCTTTACAAGACCTGCGATATCTACAAATTCGAGTGTAGCAGGAGTAAATTTATCCGGCTCATACATTTCAGCGAGTTTATCGAGACGCTCATCAGGAACAGAAACGATACCTACATTTTTTTCGATAGTGCAGAAGGGGTAATTAGCAGATTCAGCTCCTGCATTTGTGAGTGCGTTGAAGAGAGTACTTTTGCCCACATTAGGCAGTCCAACCATACCAAGCTTCATATTGTTTAACATATCCTTTCATTTCTTATATTCATACCATTCCCCGCCTGATAAAAGGCGGGGACGGAAGATCAGTCATTATTATGAGATATTCTCTTGTTATTTACAAGGGAATTTATAGTTGAGTTCTGCACTTGGATATCTCCGGATGCAGAGCCAATATCCTTAGGATTTCCGGCAAACATTTTCATTGTGATAGCCGAGTCGATGACAGCAACATTTCCTGAACCGGAAGAATCGCCGATACCGGTGACTTCATCGCCTTCAGAGTCGATGATTATTTCAGCGTTCTTTATCTTAGTATTCACAGAACCACCGATTGCACCGATACACGAGTGTTTAGCGGAACGCATTTTCATATTTATCTTACCATGTTTTATGATAACGCTGCCCTCACCGTCGTCAAGAACACCTATTCCGACGGACTGAGCACCTGTACAGCTCAACTGGATATCAGCAGATGAAGTTACCGAAGCAACACCCTTATAGCTTCCTATACCGGTTATTTTTATACCGGATATATTTATATCGAGCTGACAATTTTCTGAAATATCCACAATTGCATCGCCGTTGAAGCTTCCGATGGCGAGACCGTTATGAGAGTACATCTTTATTTTTACGTTTCCGGAGATAAGATTAATCTCAGAGTCATCGTCATTATAGCCGCCGCCGATACATATAGACTCGACACTGTTAGAGATCATTTCAAGTGTACCGGTAGTGTTAATGGTTATATCACCATAGCCATGATCGTAGTCGTTACCGATGCCGATTCCTTCGGAAGCATAGCAGTCGATAGTGAGGTTGCCTTTGCCGGTGAGTTCAAACTGAGAACCCATTGGCACGTAGATACCGGAATAACCGATCTTATTGTTCTTAGAAACATTAAGGCAAAGTCGAGCATATTCACCGACAGTGATAGTTGGACGGCTGTTACCGCTGGTAATGTTTACATTTTTCAGTGTCAGATCGCAGCTGTGGTTATCCATGATAGAAATATTCATCTTCACAGGCTTATCCGGATCACCAACAATAGTGAGTTTACTCTGATAAACGTGGATATCGGTGTATTTTTCAAGAGCGAGTTTAAGAAGATCAAGTTCCGAATCATTTCTTGCAGCATATATCTTCTTAACACCGTCCGGACGTATTTCAAGATTAGTTTTGATGATCTCGTCCTTGATATCAGAGGCGATGCTGTTGAGGAATAGCGGCTTAGGTTTTGAAGTGTAGTATCCCTGTATCATATCAACACCGAGTCTGATAACAGTTTTCATCTCCTGAACGGTTTCAACCCCCTCAGCAAGTGACTGTAACTGATTATCGTGGCAGAACTCGATAACGGAGGTAACGAGCTGCTGTTTTTTCAGGTCATTCTGTATATCACTTATAAGTGAACGGTCGATTTTTATATAGTCCGGAGCATAGTGGAGAAGATTCGAGCTGTTTGAGTAACCTGTGCCGTAGTCGTCTATAGCAAGCTGAGCGTGAGCAAATCCGCAGCGTTTTTTCAGCTTTTCAATACCCTCGGCGGTAACAGCACCTTCCTCAACTATTTCTATGACTGTTTTTTCGATAAGTTCACCGTAAGTGAGGTAGAGTTCATTGAAGTCCTCATCGGTGAGCAGAGCGTTAGGAAGGCAGTTTATAAAGAGTTTTTTGTCCTCAAAAATTTGCTGATTATCGCTTAGGAGCTTCATTGTATTGAAGAAAGTGAGCTTTTCAATTGCGTACAGATTATTGTGACTTTCAGCTATTTTCAGTATCTGACTCGGAGTCATGCGAATATCGCCTGTAGTACGCATAAGAGCCTCATAAGCTACTATTTCACCGGTCTGAGTTTCAACGATAGGCTGCAAGTAATATGTCAGGAGGTTATCCTGAATTATCCGTGAAAACAGAAGAGCATTTTTGTAAGCGTCTTTTTCACGGATATAGTTTTCTTCAGAGAACCAGTTGATAACGTTTCGCTTATCGGTTCTTGCTTCATACAGAGCGAATTCCGAATAATTCACAAGCATATTGAAGTCTGAAGCTTCCTCAGGGTAAGAGGAACATCCGATAGAGAGACTAAGTCGGCTTTTATCGGAAATATCGATTATTTCACCGAAGTCGTCGGTGAGTATGCAGTTCTGTACAGCATCATCCATGCTATTGAGAATGTTGTATATAGTCATCCTGTCGCAGTCACGGAAGAAAGCACAAATCTCGTAATTTGACTTAGAGCCTATGATTATATTGTCACCGGCAAAGCTTTTAAGAGCCTCAGCAACGGAGGTTATGCAGCTGTTTGTGTTATCGACAGTCAGGTATGAGCCAAGCTTATCTATACCGTTTATATAGAGGGTAGCGAGGCAGCAGTGCTGAACTTCCGGAAGTATCTTCTTGATCTTCTGTGAGAAAGAAGGATATGAAGTTAGACGAGTAACCGGGTCGTACTCCATAAAGCCGTCCTGTTTACCGATATTTGAAATTTGTCGTGTGAAGTCCTGAACGAAACCGAGCCACTCATCGCTGCTCTCGTAAATATTCATTTTTATGTATCGTGTTGTATCGTTATCTGTAAATTTATAAATATGCTTCTGACCCTCGACAGGGCTTTTAGATATAGTTTCGAGCAGATTAAAGAATTCAAATTCATTAAGTTTTTCGCTGCTGCATCCGAGCATACGGCAGGCAGCAGGGTCAAGGAAAGCAGTTTTTTCCTTGGCAATATAAGTAAACGCACCGATATTTCCAACGAATTGCTGGAACACCTGCCAATCCCGGCTTAGTTCCGGGGGATGTTTTTCAAGGTTAAAAATGCTCATAATTACTCCATGGACCGCATAATATATATAAGCAGAGGAAGCCTATAAAAGCGGCACTGCATTTAACGGTTGCAGTATACCGTAATAACGATTATATACACTATAATTATACAACATTCATTAAGCAAAGTCAATAAAAACAGAAGAATGTTCAGTCATTTTTCATAAAAAAACCGCCCATATTTATGGGCGGAAAAAGACTGCAATATCAGTCGAGGAAGTCCTTGACCTTTTTGCTTCTGCTTGGGTGACGGAGTTTTCTCAGAGCCTTAGCTTCTATCTGACGGATACGCTCACGGGTAACGTCGAAACGCTGACCAACTTCTTCAAGAGTACGTGATTTACCGTCCTCAAGACCGAATCTGAGTTTGAGTACCTTAGCTTCACGGTCTGTGAGCGTAGAGAGTACTTCATTGAGCTGTTCTTTAAGAAGAGTATGTGAAGCAGCCTCAGCCGGAGCAGGAGCGTCATCATCAGGGATGAAGTCGCCGAGGTGGCTGTCCTCCTCCTCACCGATAGGAGTTTCGAGTGAAACAGGGTCCTGAGCCACACGCATTATTTCTCTTACCTTATCTACCGGCATATTGAGCTTATCAGCGATCTCCTCCGGACTTGGATCGTGACCATTTTCGTGGAGAAGCTGGGATGAAACTTTCTTTACTTTTGTGATAGTCTCAACCATGTGTACCGGTATACGAATGGTTCTTGCCTGATCAGCTATAGCACGAGTTATAGCCTGACGGATCCACCATGTAGCGTAAGTTGAGAATTTGAATCCCTTAGTGTAATCAAATTTTTCAACAGCCTTTATTAGACCGAGGTTACCTTCCTGTATAAGATCAAGGAACTGCATACCTCTTCCGACATATTTCTTAGCAATACTTACAACGAGACGGAGGTTTGCTTCAGAGAGTCTCTTTTTGGCATAAGGGTCACCCTTAGCCATACGCTGAGCGAGCTCTATTTCTTCTTCTGTAGAGAGAAGCGGAACACGTCCGATCTCTTTGAGGTAAATTTTGACCGGGTCGTCTATAGCGATACCCTCAGTAGAGAGAGCCATTTCAAGATCATCAGTGAGGTTGGAATCAAGACCGATTTTAAGGTCCGCATCGATATTCATATCCTCGACGATCTCGATGTTTAGATTTTCACAGTTGTCATAGAAGGTATTGATCTGGTCAACATCAAAATCCAACTCCTCCAGAGCATCTGTTATCTCTTTTGTTGTGAGTTTTCCGTTGTTTTTACCCTGTTCGATGAGGGATTCGATTGTGTTTTTCTTGTTCTCCATATAAAATCCTCCTATTTACTGATCTTTGATTTAAAAAGATCTGTCAGATCCTGATCTGAGAGATCGCCGGACCTGTTATTTTTATGATTTTTCAGTACAGCAATGCAGTCGGTAACAACATTTCTGTCTATTGTAAAATCCCTGTTATTAGCCGAGATACCGCTTATTCGTCCCATTTCCTCAGCGGTGAACTCATCAGCCAGCAGGGACAATGTGAATCTATCCGATGCTGCAATTCTGTTAAGCAGAGCGGTATAGACTCTTTTATTGAATGAAGTAAGGAATATCTCCGGCGGAGCTTCCTTGCTTACAGAATCAGCTTCTTCGGGAAATCTCAGGATATAGTATATGATAGTTTCCTCAGCTTTAGCCTCTTTTCTGAGCTCGACAGCTTCGGGATTTATTTCATCACGTTTATAAGTAACCTGAGAAGTGATATTGTGCCATTCTTTTTTCCTTGCATTTCTGCGGTTTGAACGCAGAATATCTTCTATGTGAGTTTTCAGCACTTGTACAGGTATATCGCATTTTTTCGCTGTTCTGGAAATATATATCTCTCTTTCGAGCGGTGACTCTATACCAGCGAGTACAGCGGCTGATCTTTTAAGAAGCTCGACTTTTCCCATATCGGAGGAGAGGTCGAGACCGTCCTCGCACTTGTCGAGCATAAAAGCGTTTGCATCGTCCGAGCCGTCAAGGAGCATCCTGAAACGGTTCGCACCAAATTTTTTTATATACTCATCAGGGTCTTTTGCACCTTCCATATGTATAATTTTGGTACGCAGACCTACATCAGCAAAGTGATTTATCGCCTTTCGTGTAGCTTTCTGACCTGCACCGTCGCTGTCGTAGGCGATTATGACCTCCTCAGCATAATGACTTATCAGTCTTGCCTGATCCGGAGTGATAGCAGTTCCGAGAGTTGCAACGACATTTTCAAAACCAGCCTGATTCACAGCAATAACGTCCATATAGCCCTCACATAGTATGAGCCTTTTGGTGTTGGAATTTTTAGCGAAGTTCATAGAGAACAGATTGCTTCCCTTATAGAATACTGGAGTATCGGCTGTATTCAGGTATTTAGGCTTGCTGTCATCCATAACTCTGCCGCCGAATCCGAGAACATTTCCACGGGTATCGATGATAGGGAACATAACTCTGTTGCGGAACATATCAAAGAGTTTGCCGTTTCTATTGCGTCCGCCTAGCCAAGCAGCGATTATTTCGTCCTCAGAATAGCCTTTTGAGGTGAGATATTTGCAAAGCAAGTCCCACGAATCCGGAGCAAATCCTAGACCGTACTTCTTGACAGTCTGAGGAGTGAGCTTTCGCTGTGCGAAATATTGCAGACCGGCTTTATTATTGCCTTTTATCAGGTTAGTATAGTAAAAATTAGCCGCAAGGCGGTTCATTTCGTAAATGCGGGTTTTCAGCTTTGCACGCATGGCGTCACGGGGATCGTTCTGTGGAACTTCCAGACCTGAACGCTGTGCGAGTAAAGTTACTGCTTCGGGAAAGGAAAGATTTTCGATCTTCATTATGAAGGTTATAACATCACCTCCGGCACCGCATCCGAAGCAGTAGAAACTCTGAGTTTCCATAAAAATGGTGCAGGACGGTGTCTTTTCCGAATGAAAAGGGCAGTTGCAGACGTAATTTCTGCCACGCCGTATGATGTTAACATAGCTGCCGAAAACGGTATCTATGGGATTTGCCTCTCTGAGTCTATAGAGGAATTCGTCGTTTATTTGCATTGTTTCCTCCGTTATTTCCAGAATTTCGGCACAAACAGTTCGGTATAGAGATCGACAGCATATGCGTCGCTCATTCCGGATATATAGTCACAGACGGCACGGTGGTCGTCGGATTTTTTTATTATATTGCGATATTCCTCCGGAAGCTTGTCAGTATTCTCGATAAAATAAGCGTAGAGCTTTTTAACGAGAAGTTCAGCTTTTGATTCTTCCTGTTTAGCGGCAGGATTTGTATAAACACGCTCGAACATGAATTTTTTTAGATCATCGTGAGCTTTGCGAATATCCGGAGCAAAATCGATCTCATAAGCACCATGCTCAATAACTGATGCTATGAGAGTTGTGATTCTTTTTGTTTTAGTATTGCCGAGAACTTTGACACAATCTCTTGGAAGTTCGCCTGAATGTAGGATCCCAGCACGGATCGAGTCCTCGATATCGTGGTTTATGTAAGCGATAGTGTCAGCTAAACGGACTATATTGCCCTCTTTTGTGTCGGCGGTCATATTTGTATGACAGAGTATGCCGTTTCTTACAGCGTAGGTGAGATTCAGACCCTTGCCTTTTTTTTCGAGCTCCTCAACAACACGGACGCTCTGTTCATAATGCTTGAACCCATGCGGACATATCTCGTTGAGAACAGCTTCGCCGCAGTGTCCGAAAGGGGAGTGTCCGAGGTCGTGACCAAGAGCTATAGCTTCTGTGAGGTCTTCGTTCATTCTCATACCACGAGCGATAGTTCGGGCTATCTGAGCAACTTCGAGGGTATGTGTAAGTCGAGTACGGTAGTGGTCGCCGACAGGTGAAAGAAAGACCTGAGTCTTACGTTTGAGCCTTCGGAATGAATTGCAGTGAAGGATACGGTCACGGTCACGCTGAAATTCGGTCCTGTAAGGACATTTTTCCTCGGACTGTTCACGTCTGGTCATGCTGCTGTCAGTGCTGACGCAGGCATAGTTACTGAGGATAGCAGCCTCAGTAGTCTCGATTTGTTCACGTACAGTCATACCTGATACACCTCCGCAAAAGTTCTCTATAATACATATACTCGAAAAGTGGTGAAAATCCTTTTAAAAATCAGAAATTTTTTTTATTGAGGAGAAATCCTCGTAAAATTCGCCGCAGTCGGTCAGCTCAACGGAACCGTTAGTGACTTCTGTGAGTTCATCGATAAGCGGTTTGAGTTTTTCTGACAGAACGAGTATTTCTAAAGTAACATCACTGCCGAAATCCGATGAAACTGTAATTGTATCAAAATTTGGCAGCAAATAGGAAATTTTCCCGTACATACCATAATCGGTAGTTATGCTGAGCTTGTGACAAAGGCACATATGCATTATATCAGCCGCATCACAGGCGAGTGAAGCAGCGTGTGAGTAAGCTCTTACGAGACCTCCGCCGCCGAGGAGTATGCCTCCGAAATATCTTGTGACTACCACACATACATCGGTAAGTCCACGTTTTTTCAGCACTTCAAGCACCGGCATACCGGCAGTCCCCTGAGGCTCGCCGTCATCGGAATATCGGGAAATATTGTCGTTCCTCAGGATATAGGCATAGACGTTGTGCTTAGCCTTGCGGTGCTGAGCTTTTATGGAGTTGATGAACTCAACGGCCTCGTCATTGGTGGAGACAGGGGATATATAGCCGATAAACTCGGAACGCTTTTCAATGAAAGAGTCCTGAGCCGGCTTGGAAACAGTAAAATAATTCATAAATCAGACCTTTAATAAATAACGCAAAAAGCCGGTCAATAGACCGGCTGTATGACTTACTTGTCCATATTGAAACGCTTCTTGAATCTGTCAACACGTCCGCCTGTATCAACAAGCTTCTGCTTGCCTGTATAGAATGGATGGCACTTTGAGCAGATTTCAACCTTGATGTTTTCCTTTGTGGACATTGTCTCGATTACGTTACCGCAGTGGCAAGTAATTGTAGTCTTCACAAAATTAGGATGGATTCCCTCTTTCACGATAGTCACCTCTTTCACAGAATATGTGTATCCGTGCAGCCCATCAGTTCCCTTAGACAGTAGTGCCGTTATACATTACAGTTATAAATTATATCATACATTACAAGATGTGTCAATAGTTAAAGATATATTTTTTTTATTTAATTATTCTTTGACCGCTGTGAAGAATATTCTTGGGAATTTAAAGAGTATCTCGCCGTTTGAGTGAACGGAATAAGTCTGACAGACCATTTCAAGCAGTTCAGCCTCGAAGTTTGCAGCATCCTCTTCTTCGAGCTGAGCAAGATATGGACGAAGTCCTGTTCCTTTGTACCATTCAACAATGCTCTGATGTGACGGCATACGGTGACCATAGACTGTTTTCCATATGGAAAAATCAGAAGTAAGTTCCGAGAGAATATCGAAATACCTGTCTTGGGTGAGGGTATTTATAGGACGTGGGTTCTTTATTTTTCTTGACCATTTGTCACTGAAAGCGAGCTTATGAATGAGCTGCTGTACAGGGTGTTCGCTCTGCATTGGAGCTTGAACAGCGAGCACACCGCCGGTTTTGAGCAGTCCCATAAGCTTTGGAATGAGTGACTTATGGTCGGGTATCCACTGAATACAGGCATTTGAGAATACAATATCGTAGTCAGAGCCAAGCGATGAAATGTCGCCGGAAATGTCAGCGAGCATAAATTTTATGCCGCTGTGTTCTTTTTCAGCTTGTTCGATCATGGTCTGGGAGTTGTCGACACCAACGATCTCGGCAAAAGGGAATCGGTCTTTGAGTACCTGAGAGCTGTTTCCTGTACCGCATCCGAGATCTAAAATTTTCTGCGGACTTTTTATATTTATTTTATTAGCGAGGTCGATCGCAGGCTGTGTGCGTTCTTTTATGAATTTTGAATACTGTTCTGGATTCCAATCCTTCATTGTAACACTCCGATCTTATAAAAATGGGGCAAACCGTAGTCTGCCCCTATGTATATTTTAGTTGAAAACCTTAGTGAAATCACTGCAAAGCTTAGCTTCGAGAGCTTCTGCCTCAGCCTTAGTTGGCTGTTTAGCAGTGAAGTAAGTCTTTATCTTAGGCTCTGTACCAGATGGACGAACTATAGCTTTTGAACCGCCTTCAAGGTAGAAAGCAAGAACGTTTGACTTAGGGAGTGTGATAGCAGTTTCGGCACCTGTAACAATGTCCTTAGCAACACTTGTCTGGTAGTCCTCGAATTTAACAACTTTAAGACCGCCTATAACAGCTGGAGGATCATTTCTGAGCTTTGTCATTATCTCAGACATCTTGTTCATACCGCTCTCGCCTTCAAAAGTGAAGCTGTGGAGAGTCTGGAGGAACATACCGTACTTCTTGTACATATTCTCACGAGCCTGAAGAAGAGTGATGCCCTGAGTGCGGTAATATGCAGCCATTTCGCAGATAAGCATTGAAGCGTTTACTGCGTCCTTATCTCTTACATAAGAACCTGAGAGATAGCCGTAGCTCTCTTCAAATCCGAATATATAGCGGTTTTCTTCGCCTTTAGCTTCAAGAAGACCTATCTGCTCACCGATGAACTTGAAACCTGTAAGAACGTTGATTACCTCAACACCGTATTCCTTTGCGATAAAGTTTACGATATCTGTAGTAACGATAGTCTTGACAGCGATAGGATTCTTAGGCATTGTGCCTTTCTTTATACGCTGCTGGCAGATGTATTCGAGGAGAAGAGCTCCGACTTCGTTACCTGAGAAAAGGGCATATCCGTCACCGTCAGGAACAGCGATACCAACACGGTCGCAGTCAGGATCGGTAGCAAGAAGAAGGTCTGGCTTTACTTCGTTGCAGTATTTAAGACCTATTTCGAGAGCTTCACGTATCTCAGGGTTCGGATAAGGGCAGGTAGTGAAGTTTCCGTCCGGGTTCTCCTGCTCCTTAACGACAGTTACGTCTGATATACCAAGTCTCTTGAGTATCTCACGAACAGGCTTGTTACCTGTACCGTTAAGAGGAGTATAAACAACTTTAAGACCACTTGAAGCACAGAGGTCAGTGTTGATGCCTTCAGCGAGAACGTTCTTGTAGAAGTCCTCGATAACTTCTTCGCCGATATACTTGATATTGCCCTTTGCTAATTCCTCATCGAAAGATGAAGTCTTAACGTCATTGAACATATCGAGAGAATTGATCTTTTCGAGTATTATCTCAGCACCTCTGAGAGTGATCTGGCAGCCGTCCTCGCCGTAAACCTTATAGCCGTTGTACTTAGCAGGGTTGTGGCTTGCAGTAACCATAATACCGCCCTGGCATTTAAGAGCACGTACAGCGAAAGAAAGGCAAGGTGTAGGCATGAGCTCTGTATATATGTGTACTTTTATTCCGTTTGCAGCGAGCACCTCAGCAGCAGCCTTTGAAAATACATCTGACTTTATACGGCTGTCGAAAGAGATAGCGACGCTTGGGTTTTTGTATTCCTGATTAAGATAATCTGCAAAGCCCTGAGTAGCACGCCTTACAGTATAAATATTCATACGATTTGTTCCGGCACCGATCACACCTCTGAGACCGCCTGTACCGAATTCCAGATCACGGTAAAATCTATCATTTATGGCATCATTATCGTCCTTGATGCCGACAAGTTCAGTCTGAAGATCGGGATCCTCCTTTGCGTTATCACACCAAAGGTTATAAAGTTCCATTTCTGACATTATAATACCTCCTAAACAAATATACTATATTATACCACATTTCAATAGATTTGAAAAGTGTTTTTTTGCCAAGAGTATTAATTTTTATGTTTTTACTATAATTATTGATACAAACGACATAAGTTTATGAGCATTACTTCCTCTTTTGTGATAAAATGGTGTTTATCCGAGTGAACAGAACTGATAGTAATATCGGTATGAGAGTTGCGGTGAATAATGAAATGACACAATTTATGATATTTCTGTTGAAAAAATGAACAAAGAAGAGGTCATGCAGCAGATAAATGAACAAGGTCTGCTTTCCGATAAATTCGACTGCATTTCTTACTATAAATGTACATTTTGTGGAGTACATAAGTCTTGTCAGCAGCATTACTGCACCGATGCCTGCTATAGGTACGATGAATTTGTTTATAAATAATATGACGACTTTGACGAGCGTATTTACTGAATCACCGTTTGTTAGCCATGGTAAACTGTTTAATTGAGCGTCAAGTCCCTGACGGTAGAAGGGGACTGTTACAATGAAAATCAGGGTCAATACTGAGTATATGTAAATTAGTTTCGATTTGTATTTCTGCATTAAAGACGGACTGACTGTTCCCATAAAATAGAACGGAATAAATCTTACAAGGTGGTGTGCGATGTCGATGTGGAATGGTTCAAATTTACATATAAGAGCTGATATAATTAATATAGCGGAAAAAACGCAGCCTTTAGGAGTTTTTCTGTCGAAGAAAAATGCTGTGTCAGCGATCATGACAAAAGGTAGATACCAATATGCCATAGGTGAGAAAAATGTTGATATCGATTCTCTCCTTAATATAATGTACCATAATATGAGTGCGAGAAAATAGGGGAGTCCTATTCTTTTTAGCCGCTTTGCAAGCCAGTTGATGTCGTCTTTTATGGTGACACTGCATACATAACCGCTTATGAATACAAAAAGCGGCATATGAAAAGAATAACAGAACAGGAATAGGGGAGACTTCTCATAAACTGCCGGATCCTGTGACCATACCTGACTTACAATGTGTCCGAGTACGACGAGTATTATTGCTATACCTTTTATAAAGTCGAGTTCTCCTATTCTTTTTTTCATGCAGTTTCACCTCGTTTCTTTTGTACTACATAAGCGGTGCGATAACTTTCATTACGCTGCCGACCACTTTATAATAGAGTTTTTCTTTTTTTATAGTTTCCGGAGTTACCTTACGGCATTTTTTTAATGTGTTCTGAAAATCATTTTCTATATCTTTTATACAGCTTGTTTTGTACATATATGTGGCACATTCATAGTGATGATAAAGACTCCGATAATCAAAGTTTATAGTGCCGACAACCGCTCTTTCTCCGTCACTTTCACATACTTTTGCGTGTACGAATCCGGGAGTGTATTCGTATATTTTAACTCCGGCATTAACAAGGGCTTTATAGTGAGTTTTAGCAAGTGCAAATGCAGTTTTCTTGTCCGGAATACCGGGGAGTATGATTTTTACATCTATCCCACGCTGTGCGGCGAATTTTATTGCAGACTCCATTTCACCGTCAAGTATGAGATATGGCGTCATTATGTGGACGTATTTTGTGGAACGGTTGAGTATGTCCATATAGACGTTTTCTCCGACTTTGTAATCGTCAAGCGGACAATCTGCAAATGGCATGACAAAACCGTCCGTCCTCTCACGTTTTGTGGGGAGTCCGAGATATCTGTCCCATTTAGGTATACGCTCCGTGATATTCCACATTTGCAGAAACATAAGTGTAAAACTCTGAACAGCGTCACCTTTAAGCATTACAGCTGTATCTTTCCAGTGCCCAAAGCGATTTACCTTATTTATATATTCGTCAGCAAGATTTATGCCGCCGTTAAATGCGGTTTTTCCGTCTATTACGAGTATTTTTCGGTGGTCACGGTAGTTGTAGTGGGTCGATAGAAATGGCTGTATTGGCGAAAATGCTTTGCACTTTATGCCGAGTTTCTGTATTCTTGAAGTGTAGTCGAAGCTTAGTGTCGATATTTCACACATTCCGTCGTACATTACACGGACATCTACTCCGTGTCTGACCTTATCTGCAAGTATCGCAAGAACAGTTCCCCACATATATCCTTCATCCAAGATAAAGTATTCCATGAAAATGAATTTTTTTGCATTTTTTAGTTCTTCGAGCATGGCTGTGAACTTGTCTTCTCCCTGTGAAAAATATCTTACAGAAGTATTCTGGTAGATAGGGAAACACCCTGTTTTGTTGAGGTAATGACAAAGGTCGTCCATTCCGGAGTTTATCAGCTCAGGAGAATTTATGACATTTGTGTTTTGAATGAGCTTTGTTTTAGTTTCATTTATTAGGGTGATTATTCTTAGCTTATTTGCTCTCTGCCCGAGACTTACTTTTGTGAACCATAGCAGTATAGCTCCCGGGACAGGGAAGAGGGCAATTATTGCAAGCCATGTGAGCTTAGCTGACGAGTCCATCTCACAGAGAAACAGGTAAAGTACCATAAAAAGAGAAAAGATGCTCTGAATTACTGTGAAATGCGGGATGTACTCATAGAATATGCCGTATAGTCCTAAAAATAAAATAAGCTGAAAAACTATGAGAATTATAAATATAAAAAGTCTGCTGAATATAAGTTTGAAAAGTCCTTTTTTTCTTCTTTTAAGAAGTGTAATGGGTTTGGGATCTTGTTTCATGTTTTTTCTCCAATCGTTGTTGGATTTCACTGTATTAAAATTAAGCCCACGCATTGCGTGAGCTTTTGTATTGGAGCAGATAACGGGGGTCGAACCCGCCTCCTCAGTTTGGGAAACTGAAGTAATAGCCGCTATACTATATCTGCATATGCTGCTCTTATATTTATTGATATGTACTTATTGACTGCGTTATTCCTCTTTTTATGCCAAGTAAATAAAGCCGATATTCTTTTATGATTACACATCTTTACTTTATTATACATTACTCAAACTTCGCGCATCAAAAAAACTGTGCATCATGAAAAATCAATAGATAATGCCACAAAAGTAACAAAATTAAGCAGCCATTAACTTGATTTTTAAAGCATCAGGAATTGCTTCGAGGAACTTGTCAACAAAGGCGGATATTTCCTGTTCGG
>JAFYGE010000085.1 GCA_017543335.1 Ruminococcus sp. | reverse complement strand
CCGCCCTGCTTGAGCATCTCGTCAACGAGGGTAGTTTTACCGTGGTCAACGTGGGCGATGATAGCGATGTTTCTCAGATCTTCTCTAATCATATTTTCTTTCCTCCAGATTAAAATCAGCTTTATCTTTATATGTAACGGCATTCGCCGGTTTTCACATTATTAGACCTTATATTTTGCGCCAAGCTTTTCACGGAACAGAGCTCTCAGTTCATCGGGAGAGCCCTCAATGAAATCGCTGTTGTTGAAAACGATATATCCTCCCACCGGGATAGAGACAAGGAAAAATCCGTCCTTTTCCACAGCGCTGCAGAATTTATCATATGTGTATACAGAATGCTTATCCCCGAAATCAGTATGAGCATCGATAACAACGCCCTCACTGTTGAAGACATTCTCGCCTAACAGGTCCGGATTAGAGCTCTTGAATTTCTCATGGAGCTTAATTGGGTCCATTTTTTTCAGGCGCAAAGCAAAACCGATAAAAGCTCCTAAGAGCACAGCAGTCAGCATAGCCAGCATTGTGTCGATCCTGTTATTCTGAGCACCGTTCACAACAGTAAAGATCAAAGATATGAGGAAGAGCAAACCGAATATAAGGATACATTTTTTGATATTTTTATAGGGCGCTGTTTCTTTTATCAGGAACGAGTAATGCTTCAGATCTGCATTTATTGCGATTTTTATCATATAGATTCTCCACAATCTTTATATATTTGTAAACACGAAGCCTGTATTTCCGTGCAAAACCTCTTTTTTTTCGGGCATAAAAAAGTCCTTGCAGGGTTTGCAAGGGTTATGAAAGCGGATGTTCTGTCAAAAGAAATCGCCCCGAAATTTATCGGGGCGTTTCTGGTGGGAGAGGATGGATTCGGACCATCGAAGCTGAAAAGCAACAGATTTACAGTCTGCCCCCTTTGGCCACTCGGGAACTCTCCCAATTATAGATTCTGCATAACAAGAATGCAAAATAATGGAGCTGGTGGACGGACTCGAACCCCCGACCTGCTGATTACAAATCAGCTGCTCTACCAACTGAGCTACACCAGCGCTTAATGCTTGATTATTATACCATACTTTTTTCAGTTTGTCAAGTACTTTTTCAAACTTTTTTTAAAAAATGTGGTCGAGGCGACAGGACTCGAACCTGCGGCATCTTGGTCCCAAACCAAGCACTCTACCAAACTGAGCTACGCCTCGGACTAACTATTCCGGTAGTCCTTGTCGGACAGCTTTTATATTATACCAGAATCAAATTCCATTGTCAAGCATAAAACCGTATTTTTGTCGTTTTGTACATTTCACGACGTTCTTTGCACAGGTTTATGTATATTATATCAAAAAAGAAAAGAGGGAGCTTTCGCTCCCCCGTAACAGCAATAATCAGTCCTTAAGGTCGTCGACAGCGTCCTCAACTGCATCCTTAACGTCATCAGCAGCATCCTCAACAGCTTCCTTAACGTCCTCAGCAGCCTCAGCAACATCTTCAGCAGCGTCCTTAACAGTATCATCGTTGATCTCAAAATCGATGTTGTCGTCTCCGCCAACCTCGTAATCATCGTAAATATCGTCGTCGTAATCATTGTCGTCGTTGTTGCCCTTAAGGATCTTAGAAGCAACATATCCACCAGCGGCTGCTGCACCTGCAGCTAATACTGCAACTAAAAACTTATTCATTTCAAATTCCTCTTTTCTCCGCAAGAATAATTTACATTACCGAGCCCCTTGCGACCGGATCACGATAAACTGTTATTATTATACCACACTCTTCTATGAATTTCAACCACTTACATATTATTTGTTAAAAACATCAAAATTGACAGGGCAGTTATTGGTGCAGTTTCACAACGCAGGATTCTCTTGCCCAGCCAGACCTGAACTGCACCGCTGTTTACAGCCGCCTGAGCCTCCTCCTTATCAAAGCCGCCCTCGCTGCCAATGAGCAGTCCAACGCTTCCGGAATGTGTCAAGCCAGCCTTATCGAAGGCACATCCGCCCTCCTCTTCATAGAGGATAATATTTCTGTCCAGTTCTCCCATCATCGCAAGAGCCTCCTTGTAGGAAACCATGGGAGCGACCTCCGGTATCATTCCCCTTCCGGACTGTTTGGCAGCCTCAGCAGCGATCTTATTCAGTCTTGCCAGCTTTTTTGTGAAGTCCTTATTGTCCGGACGGGAGATGCATCTCCTGGTGAGCACCGGGACTATCCTTGAAACGCCCAGCTCCACACTTTTCTGTATAATAAATTCAAGCTTATCCAGCTTAGGCACAGCCTGAAAGAGAGTAACCTGAACGCTTGGCTCAGCCGCACAAGGATGTTTTTCGACCAGATCAAGGTACACAGCGTCTCCGCTTATACTATTAATGGTGCAGTTATAGTCCGTTCCGTTGCAGCAGACCGTAACAGGCTCTCCCGGCTTCATCCTGAGAGAAAAGCCTATATGATGAGCATCGCTGCCTGTCAGGACGATATTATTTTCATCCAGTTCATTCGTAAAAAATCTCGGCATATTTTCAACTCCATACAAAAACTGCGCCGCAAGCCGCAGCGCAGTACGATTTATTATGCATATTCCCCGTCCGGTGACGGCCATACACGATATACAGGTTTAGAGCCGCTGGCTGCCGTCCAGACCTCTATCTGTGAAATATCATCAGCACGATATCCTATCACCCAGGTTTTGACATGCTTATCTCCGGCATATTTAACTCTGCTCAGCTTGCCTATGTAATCAGTAGAATTCATAGTGTCGCTGAATCCCTGCAAATTACCGGTCTCGGGCACCCACTCACTGCAGGCAGAATTACTCTTGCAGACAACTACAAGATCGTAAGTCTCAGTCTTTCCGGAACTGGTTGCAGTTACAGAATATTTACTTGAATCATCAGCATAGAATGAATCATGAGCTGACCCTTCTTCCTCTACAATAGAAAAAGCCGCCTTGCCGATACTGCTTCCCGCTGAAAGATCCGATTTTTTATAAGACTTCTTGATATATCCGCTCATCATCGGAATAAGGATAGCAGCCAATACTCCGATTATTGCGATAACTACGATCAATTCGATCATAGTAAAGCCCTTGATACGCCTTTTTTTCATATCCACCCCTCCTGAAAAAACGTCATACCTTATATACCCTTTTAAGGATGTTCTCTCTAAGTTACATTATATTACAATACAAATTAAATGTCAAGCGCCTATTAACAGATTTTTTATTTTAACCCACAATTTGGCAAAAATGCAAAATCCCCTAACATTTGCAGAGGGTATAATTGTTTTTTGCGCCGATTACGCAAAGTTAAGCTGCATATAAGTGTACGAACAGTATTTTCCTGCGTTTCTTCACATCCACCCGATCATCCAGCAGCAAAGAGCCTCTTTGTAATATTATACAAAACAAGCCTCCCGCCCAAAAGATATCAGCACACTTTCAACAAACTTTATTTTTTCAGCATTTTCTTCTTGACTTTCATTCCTTTTCAGTGTATAATAATACAGTCGCAAGTGTTGCGGTATTTAATAATGGCGGCATAGCTCAGTTGGCTAGAGTACTCGGTTCATACCCGATTGGTCGTTGGTTCAAATCCTACTGCCGCTACCATATGGCCCGTTGGTCAAGAGGTTAAGACATCGCCCTTTCACGGCGGAATCATGGGTTCAATT
>JAFYGE010000084.1 GCA_017543335.1 Ruminococcus sp. | reverse complement strand
CATCTAAGGCTGCTACTACTGTAAAGACTACTGCTAAAACTACTGCTAAGTCCACATCTAAGGCTGCTACTACTGTAAAGACTACTGCTAAAACTACTGCAAAGTCCACATCTAAGGCTGCTACCACTGTAAAGACTACTGCTAAGACTACAGCTAAGTCCACATCTAAGGCTGCTACTACTGTAAAGACTACAGCTAAAACTACTGCTAAGTCCACAACTAAGGCTGCTACTACTGTAAAGACTACAGCTAAGACTACAACAAAAGCAGCATAATATATGATACTTAAAGATCATATATAAATAAATTAATAATGGCAGACATTAAAAGTGTCTGCCATTATTTTTAATACAATAACAAAAACGGTCCGGAAGACATTACAATGTCTATACCGGACCGTTTTTGTTATATAAAAATGCACCTCCAACGGGAAGTGCATTTTAAAATATTACTTTTCTGCCTCAAACCACTTATAAGTGATAGCAGCGAGTGCTGCACCAGCAAAAGGAGCAACTATGAATACCCAAAGCTGAGCTAAAGGCTCGTTCATAGCAAATATAGCTGGGAACAAGCTTCTTGCAGGGTTAACAGAAGTACCTGTAAGGCCAATGCCAAGGACGTGTACCATAGTAAGTGAAAGACCAATGATAAGTCCTCCGAAAGAACCGTGGTTTGCCTTCTTTGAAGTAACACCAAGAATTACCATTACAAAGATGAATGTAAGGATGATCTCAACGAGAAGACCAGCAATGATGTTGTCGTCAAGACCAGCAAGTGAGTTAGCACCCATACCCCAGTCGTTATCGCCTTTTGTAGCATCAGTACGATCAGCAAGAGCGAAAATGATTCTGAGAAGAAGAGTACCAACGAATGAACCTGCACACTGTGAGATCATATAACCGATGAAGTCCTTCTTTGTAAGACCACCTGTCATATAAACAGCAAGTGAAACGGCAGGGTTGATGTGGCAGCCGGAGATATTTCCGATGCAGTAAGCCATACCAACGATAACAAGACCGAAAGCAAAGGCAACTGTAAGGTAACCAGAACCGCAGCCAACTGTCATTGCAGTACCGCAGCCGATGAATACGAGTACAAAAGTACCGATAGCCTCAGCCACATACTTTTTGAGTGTTGCTTTTTCCATTTTTAACCTCCTAAAATATATTTTTCCGGTATTTCCAGATATAATAATTATATCACTATTATTTAAATAAGTCAACGATTTTTTAACAAATCACTTTCTTATCATTTCTCATCAGCCGGAAGTACAGGAGCAGTTTCATCCGAGTGCTTATCTTTACTGCAAAATACTGCATACAGAACTACCAAAGCAATACCAACTACGGCAATGGCTATAGACACTGCCATAAAAGCTGCTGTAAGCTTATACATAGCACCGGTATAAGCTTTAAATACCTGCGGCTGCTTTATAGAAAAAGAATCGAAATATTTAGTAACAATAAGGTAAACACTTGGTACAGTACCAATAATTCCTGAAATAATTGAAGAAATACCTATCCAGTACAAGGATAATTTTTTATTTTTCCAGTTCACTGCAATAATGAAGAAGAGCATTATAACTGTTGCAGCAATACTTGCAAAGGTCAGTACAGGACGCAGTTTATAGAGCTTTGAAACTTTTGAGACTACTCCGTGTTTGCTCAGTGATTTAGCTTTGTATACGTCACAATTATTGCCTATCACCTTATAAGCATTACTTTTTGCAGACTCAAGTTTCTCATAAAATGCATCATCTTTTTCGTAGCCTATCTTATCAGCATAGTCGTTGAAAAATTTATCGATAGAGTCGTCAAGATCAGGATTTACAGGCGGAAACGGGTCAACTTTTTCTTCTTTTTTTATATTGTCGAAAACATTTTTTATATATGTTTCCTCTATAACCTTATTTATATAGCCTATTGTAAGCGGTTCTGTATAGACCTCAGCAGGAACGCCGGTAGCATTTGACTGCTCACGGAAGTATTTCTCTATCTGAGTCAAACATTTTGAAGCAAGGTCCTCTTTTCTTGAAAGATCGACCGCTTTTTCCGGTGTAACGTTTATATCCACAATAAGCATACCTATACTTGCAGTAAGCGACAGTACAAGAAGGATCGAAAAAATCAGTGAAGACACATATGAACTTATTTTATTCAATTTTTCTTTTCCTCCTTTGACTGAATATAGAATTTTTTCTCTGTTATATCACAAATCACACCGATCCTCTCGTCCGGAGAACCAAGCACATCTTTTTTGCAGGTATAAAGAGTAAGTCTTGAATCGTCTGTCGGGTTCACGTACTTATTATTATTCTTTTTAAATGAGATAAGCTCTCTTACTGTATAAGTGAACTCGCCGTAATTAGTAGAGAGTGTTATTTTATCTCCTACTTCAAGATCGCTAAGTTCTGCAAAGAAAGTATCTTCGTGAGCACTGATAACAGTATTTCCCTCATCTCCGATTATTACCGAACCGCTCGCCTGACAAGCACCAAGTTCAAATAATTCTACGTCACTTCCCCAGTATACAGGGACGCTAAGGTCAAATTTATCGGACTTCATAACAGCGTACATCTCACCGAAAACCGGACGTATGAACTCGCCTTTATCTGATGTAGCACCGTTATATACTTCGATTATTTCATTATTTTTTATCTTCAGACCTGAATTGCCGCTTTCCGGATCAATTTTCAGATCATCCATAAAGATTATGCCTCTGTACACCTTTAATTTATCAGAAGGCTTTATCATTGCTATCATGATGATACCAATACACATTGCGATAATTATAAAAGGTGTTGCAACATGAAGCAGTATATTTGTTTTAGTATTTTTATTGCTCATTTATTTCTCCTGTGATTTTTTAGTGAAAGAGTGGCGTACAAGAAGAAAGGCTGAAATAACTGATGCAAAGAACAAAGCTCCGGCAGCAGCATAGATATTTCTGCGGTCATATCCGGTATCCTCTACAAGATTTCCTGCATTTGAAACGCTTATTATCTCGCCGTCGTCCGACCTCATTGCTACAGACAGCGAGTCGTCAGAGATATCTTCAACAGTTAGATTCATTCCCATTGCCTCTACAGCACCGGCAAGTTCATCAACTACTTCAAGTTTCTGGTCTGCCGGAAGCTGTTTAAGAAGACTGCGGTATTCTTCAGGAGCCAGATTGTCAATAATAAACTGCTGTTGTTCTGGAGTAAAAGTGCTGATATACGCCATTTTCTCATTATAAGAAAGTTTTATGAAAGCTTTCTTACTTATTCTTGTAAAAGTTGAACCGTCCGGCATTGTGAGAGTTATCTCATCATTATCTGAAGCCGGTTTCGGAGTTGTTTCATTATTTTGATTTGCATCCGGGTCATTTACCTTGCCTGTCACCTTATTTCCGGCTTTATCCGTTGAAGGAACAGGAACTGTTGTAACGGTAGTAGTCGTTGTTGTTGGATTTTTGGCAGTTTTCTGAGGACCTGTAGTTATCAGATTTTTTCCGGCTTGTCTTATATAACTTATCGCAAGGTCAAAATCAGTTTCATCATAGCTGTCAGGGCTCTGAAGATAGTAGTTATATCCGTCCTGAATAGCACTTTCCGGATACCCCCAGTATCTTGCTTCAGCAATTACGTCCTCAACAGTAGTTGCACTTGCGGTCATTCCGCCGGCAAGAATACCCACACCGGCAGCAGCTGCTGCAAATGCTCCTATCAAGAATTTTTTTATCATAATAGTTATCCTCCATTTTGGTTTGTATATAGATATACATAATATATTATACTCGTTCCGTACTATATTGTCAAGAAAAAGACTTTGTATGCACACTTATGTCCGTTTTTTTTTTGCAAAAAAATGTTGTAATATGTGATAAAATATGTTATTATATAATATGTATAATTATGCTCAGCCGCATGGCAGACAGGAGGACGATATGGATAAGAAAATCTCAATAAACGGTACTATGACCGCTCGTATCAACTTTGCGATGCAGCAGAATTATGTGCCTGTTTTCAGAAAGATAGTGCTCACAAATAATACAGAGAATGATATCAGAAACGTTAAAATACGTCTGCACTTCGAGCCGGAGTTTGCCAAGAACTATGAAAGTTCGTATGTTGACCTTTTATCCGGACAACCTGTGGAATTTTCTCCGATAAATGTTGTTATGAATTCTGAGTACCTGTTCGGACTTACAGAAAAAATGGTCGGGAGTGTGACTGTTGAAGCTGTTCAGGGAGAAGAAGTAATAGAGTCAGAATCAATGAATATAGAGCTTCTTGCCTACGATCAGTGGACCGGTGTACTGTTTATGCCGGAAATGGCAGCAGCTTTTATAACTCCGAATCACCCTAAGATACAGGAAGTCATATCCTCAGCAAGTCTGTACCTGCAAAAATGGACAGGCTCCCCGTCATTTACAGGATACCAGACAAGGAATCCGAATATAGTAAAACAGCAGATGGGTGCTATATACGCCGCTTTACAGGAGCAGAATATCGCCTATACAATGCCGCCGGCAAGCTATGAGGAAGCTCAGCGTGTAAGAATGCCTGACGCAGTGCTTGAAGGTAAGTCCGGAACCTGTCTCGATCTTTCTATACTTTATTGTACCTGTCTTGAAGCAGTTGGACTGTCTCCCCTGCTGATACTTATAAAAGGTCACGCTTTTGCAGGATGCTGGCTTGAAAACGAAACTTTTCCGGACTGCCTCCAATTCGATCAGACCGCTATAACTAAAAGGATCGCACGAGGCATCGATGCTATAAGTATTGTTGAATGTACAGACTTCGTTGCCGGAAAAAATGTCGATTTTAATTTGTCAGAAAAACACGCCTCAGCTAATCTGGACGAACCTTCTGATTTCTATTTTGCTATAGATGTTGAACGTACACGTTCAAGCGGAATAAGACCGATCCCTTCAAGAATAGTTGAGAACGGAACTATCAAAGCTGTCGATTACGGTGAACGTAAAAAATCAGAGATCACTTCAGCTCCGAGCGAGCTTGAAATAATAGGAGATATAGCTCAGCAGAATGAGAGCAAAGAAGTGACAAAACAGGTCATCTGGGAGAGAAAGCTCCTCGACCTCAGCCTGAGAAACAGTCTGCTGAATTTCCGTCCGACTTCTATGAGCGTCCAGCTCATGATAGATGACCTCGGTGTGCTTGAGGACGAAATGTCAAAAGGCGAGGAATTCAAGGTAATGCCTATGCCGAATGATATGACGCTCGACATCTCCGACAGTAAGATATACGAAATAGAAAATCAGAAAGACCTCATCGCTGCGATTTCTGAATCTGAATTCAAGAGCAAAAGACTGCGTACCTTCCTGAAAGATTCAGAACTTGAAAAGCTGATGAAAAAACTGCACAGACAGGCAAAAGTCAGCATGGAGGAAAATGGTGCTAACACCATATACCTTGCACTCGGTTTCTTACGCTGGTTTGAAACGGACAAGAGTGACAAGCCAAGATATGCTCCGCTCGTACTTGTGCCGGTAGATATAGTCAGAAAGGTGCAGGAAAAAGCGTACACTATCCGAATCAGAGATGAAGATACTCAGGTAAATATAACGATGCTTGAAATGATGAGACAGTTTTTCGGCATCGATATAAAAGGTCTCGACCCTGTTCCTGAGGACGAAAACGGTGTTGACCTAAAACTGATATTCAACACTATACGTCACGGAATAATGTCCAAAGACCGCTGGGATATTGAGGAATACGCATTTATAGGTCAGTTTTCGTTCACAAGATTCATAATGTGGAACGATATTCGCAATCGTGCTGATGAACTGGCAAAAAACAAAGTAGTTGCAAGCCTTATATCCGGCAAAACTGAGTGGGCAGAAGAAGATATTTATATGTCTCCGCTTGAACTTGATGAAAAGGTTAAGCCTTCTGACCTTACTGTGCCTCTGAGTGCCGATTCTTCCCAGCTTGCGGCAGTTTATGCGGCATCTCAGGGAAAGAGCTTCGTGCTCCACGGACCTCCGGGAAGCGGTAAGTCTCAGACTATCACAAATATGATAGCAAGTGCATTGTATCAGGGAAAATCAGTACTTTTTGTAGCTGAGAAAATGGCAGCTCTGTCAGTAGTTGAAAAACGACTTGATAAAGTCGGACTTGGTCCATTCTGCCTTGAACTCCATTCAAATAAAGCTCAGAAAAGAGCCGTGCTGAAACAGCTTGAAGATACTCTTAACGTCGGAAAAATCAAACATCCGCAGGAGTATAAAGCTCAGGCGGAAAAGATCTACGCTCTGCGTCAGGAACTCGACCAGACTATGGAGGAGATACATAAAAAACGCAATTTTGGCTTCTCACTGTACGAAGCTGCCGTCCGCTGCGAACGCAATAAGGAATACGGCGGAAAGTTTGCGTTTACTCAGCAGCAGATAGAGTCCATGAGCGATTCCTCATTCACAATGTGGAAAGAAACTCTGGAAAGTCTTTCAGCAGCAGGAAATGAGTTCGGTGACGTCACAACGACTCCGCTCAACATCTGCCGTCTGGAAAGCTGTACTCCCGAAACAAGAAACGTTTTCGAGGATAAGCTCAACGAGCTGAAAAAATGCCTTATCGAAACTGAAGCAGATAACATCCAGCTGTCCGAAATGTGCGGCGGAGCTCAGCTTGAATATCCTCAGTACAAAGCGGCAGCGGAAATGGTGAGAGCATCGTCCGGTGAGGGACATATTCTGCCTGATATAATTACCGACGGCAGCTGGGACATCCATAGAGAAAAAGCTGAAAATATCGCTGTTACCGGTAAAGAGCTGAAAGAACTCAAAACCGAGATACTTGATAAATTTGAAAATTCCGTACTCGCTTTCGACAGCAGCGGAGCTCTTGTAAACTGGAAAACTGCACAGAGTAAGTGGTTTATCCCTAAATTCTTCAAGAGCAAAAAGCTCGTGAATGAACTTGCAGCTCATGCAAAGTCTGCCGGTACAGTCGACAAAAAGAATATCGTTGAATATTATGGCAAGCTGAACAGACTCGGTGAGCTAAGCCGCAGCGTCAAGGAAACTTCTCCGGATATAAAAGCTCTTTTCGGCAGTATATGGCAGGATGAAGAGACTGACTGGGAGATACTCAGCAGCTCGATAGAGCTTTCAAAAAATCTCCGTGAACAGATCCTTTCATCACCGCTCAGCGGCGAACAGAAACTCCGCATAGCTCAGTCACTTGCTGAAAAATTCGGTGACCCTTCGCTGAGATCGGCAAACCATGTAGTTTCAGAAAAGATAATTTCTGACTATAATGCTCTGGATTCTGTAAAAACTACGCTTGAAAGTGAATTTGCAGTGAAGACTGATAAATTGCTTTGCAGCGATAACTGGTGCGGATATGCGGCAGATAAGGCTGATGCTGTGATAAGAGCTCTGCCTCAGCTTAAAGAATGGACCGGCATCGTAAGCATATGCTCAAAGCTGAAAAATTACGGTATAGAAAATGTTGCTGATGTATACCTTGACGGAAATGTCAGCAATAATCAACTTGGTGCAGCATTTGAAGCTGATATATGCCGGACTATGGTCACATCTGTTATATCCGGCAGCAAGCTGCTCTCAGGTTTTCAGGGTACTCTCTTTGAGGATACTATCCGCCGTCTTGGAGAAGCTCAGGATAACTTCACAAAGCTCTCCATGCAGGAGCTTGTTGCAGAGCTTTCTTCTAAAATACCGGCAGCCGGTGCAGCAGCAGGCAGCTCCGAGATAGGCATACTCCAGAAAGCAATAAAGAGCAACGGAAGAATGATGTCCATAAGAAAGCTCTTTGACAGCATACCTAATCTGCTTAGAAGAATGTGTCCGGTAATGCTGATGAGCCCTATCTCGGTTGCTCAGTATATAGACCCGTCTTATCCGAAATTTGACCTTGTAATATTCGATGAGGCTTCACAGCTCCCTACCTGCGAGGCTGTTGGTGCTATCGCAAGAGGTGAAAACGTGATAGTTGTCGGAGACCCTAAACAGCTTCCGCCTACAAGCTTCTTCACGTCAAATCAGGTCGATGAAGAAAACTACGAAAAGGAAGACCTCGAAAGCGTACTCGATGACTGTCTTGCATTGTCGATGCCTCAGAAGCATTTGCTGTGGCACTATCGTTCACGTCATGAAAGTCTCATAGCATACAGCAATGCTAAATACTATGAAAACAAGCTCTTTACATTCCCCTCACCTGACGATCAGGTATCAGAGGTTAGCTGGGTACACGTTGAAGGTTACTACGATAAAGGCTCAACTAAACAGAACAAGGCAGAAGCTCAGGCTATAGTTGAGGAAATTTGCAGACGACTTGCTGACCCTGAACTGCGTAAACTCAGTATAGGTGTAGTTACTTTCAGTATGCCTCAGCAGAACCTCATAGACGATATGCTCATGGATGCTTACAGGCAGAATCCTCAGCTTGAAGAATGGGCTGACGAAATGTATGAGCCCATACTTATAAAGAACCTTGAAAATGTACAGGGTGATGAGCGTGATGTTATCATGTTCTCCATTGGTTACGGTCCTGATAAGGAAGGCAAGGTTTCGATGAATTTCGGTCCTCTCAACAGGGACGGCGGCTGGAGAAGACTTAACGTTGCAATTTCACGTTCAAAGGTGAAAATGATAGTATTCTCAGTAATAACTCCGGAACAGATAGACCTTTCAAGGACTCGCTCTGACGGCGTTGAGGGACTTAAAGGCTTCCTTGAATTTGCCGCAAAAGGCAGAAGTGCTCTTGCTGTAAGAGGCGGAAACAGTAATTCTGATAACGGATTTGAACAGATACTCGCTTCTGAACTGAATAAGTTAGGCTATACATCAAAGACTAATGTCGGCTGCTCAGACTATAAGATAGACGTCGCTGTATGCAATCCCGATAAACCTGATACTTATATCATGGGCATAAATTGCGGAAGCTTGTCGCACTATCAGAACGGTACTGCTAATGACCGTACATTGTCACAGCCTGCTGTTCTCCGTGGACTCGGCTGGAACGTCATGAACGTCTATATCCTTGACTGGCTCGATAATAAGGAACGTGTTCTGGATAAGATAAAAAAGGAGCTTGAAAAAGCTCTGGACAATTACAGAACTCCTAAAACGATAGAAACTGCCGCTCCTAAGCCTAAGCAGGAAATAGCTTTTGAAAAGGAAGAAGAAGTTCCTGTCAGCGAGATGTGTGATAAGTACGAGACTTATACCGTCAGAGAAATAGGTACTTCCGAGACATTCAATGATGATAATTCCGCAAGGATAACAAAGTGCATCAACGACATTTTAAAGGTCGAAGCCCCGATCTCGAAAAATATGCTTGCTAAAAAGGTGTTTGCAGGCTGGGGAATAAATCGTCCGGGAGCTAATATGAAAAAGACTTTCGACTTTGCTCTTGAACGTGCCGACGCAAAAATAATCGCTTCCGGCGAGACTGAATTCGTATGGCTGAATACTCAGGAACCGGAGCAGTATGAGAAATGCAGAACTATCTGTGACGATCCTCAGCGGAGAGACGCTGCGGACATTCCGCCTGAGGAGTACGCTCAGGGCATAAAGCTCATAATGACCAGACAAATAGCTATGCAGAGGGACGATCTCCTCAGAGAAACAGCTCATTTCTTTGGATTCACAAGAGTTACTCCTGCACTTGAAACTGCACTTGCACTTGGTATACGTCAGGCTAAAAGCAAGGGATACATAAGCTTTGGCGATGACGGCAAAATAAGTTATGTTGAAAAATAAAAGATGATGATTAATTCGGAGGCAAAAATTGAAACGACTTCAGATATTGATAGGTAAGATCATAGTAAAAATGCTCCGCCTGATGAAGCGGAATGCCGGTAATCTTCCGGGAATAATACTCTGGCATATATCCGGACACAAAGCTGTGTCGATGTTCAAAGTGGACTGCCCGATAATAGCGATAACCGGTACAAACGGCAAAACATCGGTCACAAACTGTATAGCTCAGCTTTTTGAGAAAAGCGGCAAAAAAATCATAATCAACCGTGAGGGAAATAACCTCGATACCGGTATATGCTCGCTGCTTTTAAGGCACTGCGATATGAAGGGAAAAGTTGATGCGGATTATCTCATACTCGAAACCGACGAATCCCATGTACCTGTAGTATATTCTCAGCTGAAACTCGATACGCTCATAGTACTCGATTTCTTCAGGGACCAGCTCGACAGAAACGGTGAAATGGAAACTCTTATCCAGAAGATAAACGGTTTCTGCAAGAAATTCAACGGCAACCTGATACTCAACGGTGATGACCCTAATACAGCCCGTCTCGGACGTGCAAATCCAAATAATAAGAACGTAAAGTACTTCCATGCCGAACGTTATGCGTTTGCGACCGATAAGATATTCGAAGCATCAGAGGGTAGATTCTGTCCGTTCTGCGGAGAGCCTTTAGAGTACGAGTACTATCAGTACTCTCATATCGGTAAATTCCACTGTCCGAAATGTAAGTTCGGCGAGTATGAACCTTACATCACTGCAAGCAATATTGACCTTGAAAAGCCTGTATTTACTGCTGACGGACATGAATATTCTCCAAAACTCAACAGCATTTACAACGTCTATAATATGACCGCTGTAGCTGCTGCTGCAAAGTTGTACAATATAGACCAGAAAATAGTTGACAGAGTTATTTCCGGCTACACGGTCAAGAACGGACGTATGGAAAACTTTATGCTGAAAGACAGAAAAACGACCCTCAATCTCGCCAAAAATCCTGTTGGAGCTAATATGACCCTCAGAGTTATGAACGAGATGCAGGGCGAAAAGGAACTGCTATTTGTTCTGAATGACAACGTTGCGGACGGTCTTGATGTTTCGTGGATATGGGACATAAATTTCAGCATATTTGAACGTGTAACAAGAGTTGTAACATCAGGTACAAGAGCTTACGATATTGCCGTAAGAATAAAGTGCTCTGGATATGACCAGTCAAATATCGTAGTCCAGCCTGACCTTGACAAAGCTGTGGAGGAGCTCGCAAGTACTGAGGGACGCAAATTTGTTATAGCAAATTATACAGCAGTCCAGCCTACACGGAGTGCTCTGAAAAGATATATCGCTAAGCATGGAGGTAAAACAGAATGAAAAAGATAAAAGTACTTCATATGTATGCTGATATGCTCGACCTTTACGGTGACAGCGGTAACATGGAGATACTCGGATACCGCTGTAAAATGCGTGGGATAGAGTGTCAGATAGACAAGTATTCTGTGGATTCAGAAATGCCTGATTTTTCCAGCTATGACCTGATCTATATAGGCGGAGGTGCTGACCTTGAACAGCAGCATATCTCTGAAGACCTTCTGAAATGCAGGGACGGTATAATCGAAGCTTATAAAAAGGGAGTTTTCATGTTCCTTATATGCGGAGGCTACCAGCTCATGGGCAAGTATTACCGTGATGCCGACGGAAACGAGATACCCGGTCTCGGACTTTTCAGCTACTATACAGTAGCTCCTTCAAGCAGAAAAAAACGCTGTATAGGCAATATAGTCATAAAAGCTGAAATTGACGGACAGAAAGTCAATGTTGTCGGATTCGAGAATCACGGCGGTCAGACACAAGATGTTAAAACTCCGTTTGGAGAGGTGCTTTACGGAAACGGAAACTGCTCAAAGAGCAGTGCAGAGGGATATACCGAAAAAAATGTTATCGCAACATATCTTCACGGTCCTTGTCTTGCAAAGAATCCGGAAGTAACCGACCACATGATAAAGTACTGTTTAAGCAGAAACACCGGCGAGGAAATAAAGCTCCAGCCGCTTGATGATAAGCTTGAAAAAGAATGCCGAAAGGTAATGCTTAGCAGACTGCTCAATAAATAGACTAAAATGCAGGACAATCACGTCCTGCATTCTGCTTGTTGAAAAATTATTAATTCTTTAGGGGACGCCCTCTCATGCAGGGCGTCCACCTCTTCAAAAACAGTCCACCGGACTGTTTTTGAATTCACCCCTTGCGGAGCGTTTTGCGGCTATATGTTGGGCTTTGCCCCACACCCCACAAGGGCTGTCAGCCCTTGACCTGACCAAAGGGTTGAAAAACCCTTTGGAATCCCATTATTAATTATGACGCTCCTTTTATTTTATAGTTTTTCAACAGACTGAATGCAGGACAATCACGTCCTGCATTGTCATTTTATGCCCCTTCTGTACATAGAATTAATTATCTGTGTACGGGAGGGGCATATGTTTATTAAAAATAAAATGATAAGAGATACTGTACTGCTTACAGTGATGCAGCTGTTTCTGGACTCGGCTGCATTGCTGCTAAATGTATTTATAAATGACCGCCTTGGAAGTTCGGCAATGGGAGTGCTTTCCCTTACCGGAGCTTTTCTTGCTATGGCAAGTATTTTATCAAACGGAAACGCTTTTTTGTGTACGAGCAGACTTATCTCAGAAGAAATAGGACACAAAAACGGTTCGCCGGACAAAGTACTATTTCACGGCATAAAACTGTGCATGATAATGAGCGTGATAGTATCGGCGGCAGTAGTAATGCAAGCTGACAGAGTCGGGAGAATGTTTTTTGAGGGAGCAGACATATCCGGTCCCATAAAGCTCATACCTGCTGCACTCATATGCGGAGCAATATCGTCCTGCTTAAAGGGATATTTCAATGCCTGCCGGAAGTCTGCTGTAACAGCAGCAGGTGATATAATCGAATTCCTTGTGAAGTCGCTTTTTATAGTCGGAGTTACATTAGTTTCCGGAAATTCTGCTAATAACAGCGTTTGCGTGATAATGGTCAGCGGAATAGCAGCAGGAAATGTCAGTTCAATGATATTTTTCACGGTCGCATACATGAGGGGACATGGTCCGCTAAGAAAAAATAGCACACTTAACTTTAAGCAGTACATGAAATATGCGTTACCCATAATGGGCGGCGGTGTACTTACTACTTTTTTGAGCAGTACAAATGACGCTCTTATACCATATTGCCTCCGACAAAACGGCGACTCGGCTACAGAAGCACTCAGCAGATTCGGTATTTTTGAGGCTATAGTCATACCAACATTATTTTTTCCGTCAGTGGTATTGTGTTCAATGTCCGGAATAATAGTCAGCGAAACCGCAAGGGCTTCCGCAGCCGGAAACAGAGAAAGAATTCAGACTCTTTCCGGCAGGATAAAGGACTCTACAATAATGTATGCGGTATTTGCATCGGCAGTTCTTATCCGCTTCGGCAGAACAATAGGCGAACTTATCGGCGGAGGTGAACTTGCAGGCGAGATAATCTCCCTTACTGCACCTGTTATCCTGTTCATTTACTTAGAGATAGTGCTCGAAGCTATCATAAAAGGAACAGGTCAGCAAGCTTTCTCGTCACTGAATTATCTTGCAGAGTACATAATAAGAATATCCTCGGTACTTATCATTGTTCCGAGAATAGGTTTTTACGGCGTAGTTTTCTCCTACTATGCAAGCAATATCATCGGAAATATCAGCCGCTTCATCTTTCTTACAAGAACTACAGGCATGAAAATAAACTTTATAAGAAGCATTTTAGTACCTGTAGTATATTCATTCATGACGCTGTCAGCATCAGAACTCATATTTTTTTTGATGCACATAGATAACAAATCCCCTGTTTTTATGGTAACAGAGGTAATTATATGGGGTGCAGAATATTACACAATTATGATGCTTTTAGGAAAAATAAAGATAAATCGCACAGTAAATAAGAAAGCTGTTGTGCATATCTGACAATTATTAATACCGGCAGTAATATAAAATGTAGAAAATATTAAGTTACTATTGAAATTGTTTTAAAAATAGTTTATAATATTTGTATGCAGTGCATAATCTGCATACAATTTAACTCAGAGGAGAAAACCTACCATGAAAGAATATGATGTCAACAAAGTAAAAAACATAGCTTTTGCCGGACATAATGGTTCCGGTAAAACTTCTCTTGCGGAAGCATTACTTTTCAAAGCAGGAGCTTCAGATCGTCTTGGTAAAACTGCGGATGGAACTACAATTTGTGATTACGATCCTGAGGAAATTAAGAGAAAAATTTCAATAGGAACTTCTCTCGCATCCTTTGAATATAACGATTACAAAATAAATATTCTTGATACCCCCGGACTCTTTGACTTTGCTGCTGAAATGATAGAAGGTATTCGTGCAGCAGATACAGTTATGATAACAGTTTCTGCTAAATCAGGAGTAAAGGTCGGAGCAAGAAAAGCTTATGACGAGGCTGTAAAACAAGGAAAATCAAAGATGTTCGTTGTTACGAAGATCGATGATAAGGACGCTAACTTCTTTAATGTGCTCACTGAACTTAAAACCGTTTTCGGTCCTACAGTATGCCCTGTAGTTGTACCTGTAATCAGCAACGGTCAGATAGTTGAGTACGTAAATCTCATCGAGATGAAAGCTTACAAATACGACGGCAAGGGCAATCCTGTTGAAACAGATATGCCTACAGCTGAAATTTCCGAAAAATTTGAGTACCGTATAGACGGACTCGTTGCAGCTGTTTCAGAGGCTGTAGCTGAAACTTCTGACGAACTTATGGAAAAATTCTTCGAGGGTGAGGCATTTACTCAGAAAGAGCTTATCGACGGTATCCATGCCGGTATGAACAAGGGTATCATCACACCTGTAGTATGCACATCTGCTGCTGATCTTTCAGGTATTGATATGCTCCTTAAAGAGATTGAGCTGCTGCTCCCTGCACCAAATGAGGTGTACGCTTCAGAGGCTTATACACCTGCAAAGGATGTAACAGAAGTTCCGTGTGATGTTGATGCTCCGCTTTCAGCTTACGTATTCAAGACAATTGCTGATCCGTTTGTTGGCAAGATGTCCATGATAAAGGTAATGTCCGGCAAGCTGACTTCAAATACTGACGTTATCAATGCTGCTACAGGAAATACTGAAAAGATAGGCAAGCTTTACACTCTCTGCGGAAAGAAGCAGACCGAGGTAAGCTGTGCATATGCCGGTGATATAGTTGTTGCATCAAAGATAGGTGCAAATACAGGCGATACGCTTTGCGATTCCGCACGTATAATACAGTTCGTAGAAATGGACTTCCCGAAGCCTTGCTATTCAATGGCTGTCAAGGCAAAAGCTCAGGGCGATGAAGCTAAGATCTCATCATCCATGCAGCGTCTTATCGAAGAAGATCCTACCCTGACATATGTTCAGGACGACAATACAAAAGAGCAGATACTCAGCGGACTCGGCGAACAGCATATCGAAGTCGCTGCTGCTAAATTAAAGAGCAAATTCGGAGTTGAAGTTAAACTTACAGTTCCAAAGATAGCTTACAAAGAGACTATCCGAAAGAAGGTCAAAGTTGAAGGTAAGCATAAGAAGCAGTCCGGCGGACACGGTCAGTACGGTCACGTATGGATCGAGTTTGAACCATGTGTAAGTGATACGCTCATCTTTGAGGAAAGAGTATTCGGCGGAGCTGTTCCTAAGAACTACTTCCCTGCTGTACAGAAGGGACTTGAAGATTCTGTGAAGAAGGGCGTACTTGCAGGCTGTCCAGTAGTCGGCTTGAAGGCTATACTCGTTGACGGTTCATATCACCCTGTCGACTCATCAGAAATGGCATTCAAAACTGCTGCATCTATCGCATATAAGGAAGGTCTTAAACAGGCTGACCCTGTAATGCTCGAACCTATAGGTGAGCTCAAGGTAACTGCACCGGACGACAATACCGGTGATATCATGGGCGAGCTTAACAAGAGACGTGGCAGAGTGCTTGGTATGGAGCCGGTAAGTCATGGAGTTACTCTGATACAGGCAGAAGTACCTGTTCGTGAGATGCATGATTTTGCTATGTATCTGCGTCAGACCACAAGAGGTCTCGGAAGCTTTACATTCGAGTTCGTTCGTTATGAGCAGCTCCCGGCAAATCTTCTTACAGAGGTAATATCAGCAGTTAATTCAGAAGAATAAAAAATTACTCTCCGAGGGAAAACTCTCGGAGAGTTTTTATATGCACAAAAAGCACCTCCGATCAGGTATCAGAGGTGCTTTGCGTTTCATAATTAATTATCCTTTAAGAGCTACACGGCGTATCTTACCGCTGATTGTCTTAGGGAGTTCGTCACGGAACTCAACTATTCTTGGATACTTGTAAGGAGCTGTGTGCTTCTTAACGTAATTCTGTATCTCCTTTTTGAGTTCTTCTGTGCCGACTGTACCCTTTGTGAGTACTATCGAAGCCTTTACGACCTGACCTCTTACCGGATCAGGTGCAGCACTTACGCCACATTCGAGTACGTAAGGGAGCTCCATGATAACACTTTCGATCTCGAAAGGTCCGATACGATAACCGGATGACTTGATAACATCGTCAACACGGCCAACATACCAGAAGTAACCGTCTTCATCCTTCCAAGCAGTATCACCTGTATGATAGCAGCCGTCATGCCAAACATCCTTAGTCTTTTCTTCGTCATTGTAGTAACCGAGGAAAAGTCCGCAAGGAACTTTCTTGTCAGTACGAATGATGATCTCTCCGGTTTCACCCGGTTTAACAGGATTTCCGTCCGGATCAACAATATCAACGTCATAGAGTACACTTGGCTTACCCATAGATCCAGGACGACAGGTCATACCAACAAAGTTACCGATAGAGAGTGTGGTTTCTGTCTGACCAAAGCCTTCCATGAGCTTAACACCGGTAGCTTTCAGGAACTGGTTGTATACCTCAGGGTTGAGAGCTTCACCTGCGACTGTAGCGTACTTTATAGAACTGAGGTCGAACTTTGAAAGATCTTCCTTGATAAAGAAACGGTACATAGTAGGAGGAGCACAGAAAGTTGTGATATTATATTTCTTGAACATCGGGAGTATCTTATTAGCGTCAAAACGATCGAAGTCGTAAACGAAGATACAGGTCTCACTGAGCCACTGTCCGTAGAGTTTTCCCCAGAGAGCTTTACCCCAGCCTGTATCGGAAATAGTGAAGTGGATTCCGTTAGGGTCAACATTGTGCCAATAACGAGCAGTTATGAAGTGACCAAGAGCATAGAGGTGGCAGTGAGTAGCTATCTTAGGATAGCCTGTTGTACCTGATGTAAAGAACATGAGGTTAGGATCGTGACCGCATGAGAGCTTTTCAGGATCGGTAGGACGCTCGAATACATCGCTGAATCCAGCCATTTCCTTGTCAAAGTCAGCCCAGCCTTCACGTTCACCGTGAACTATCATTCTGGTAATATCCATACCGCTTTCCTCAACAGCAAGGTCGACCTGATGAGCAACATCACCGTCGCCTGTACAAACGATAGCCTTTACGTCAGCAGCCTTGAAACGGTAGGTAAAGTCGTGCTGAACAAGCTGATTTGTAGCAGGTATAACGATTGCACCGATCTTATGAAGTGCGATTATAGAGAACCAGAACTGGTAATGTCTTTTAAGTACGAGCATGACCTTATCGCCTTTTTTGATTCCCTTAGAAAGGAAATAATTAGCGGTCATATTTGAATATTTCTTTATCTCAGCAAAAGTGAACTTTCTGTCTGTAAGGTCTTCTGCAACATATATCATAGCAGTCTTATCAGGACACTTTGCGGCAAGGCCGTCTACAATATCGAAACCGAAGTTGAAAGTATCCTCGTTTTTGAAGGAGATACCGGTAAGAGCACCGTCCTTATCAGTTTCAACAGATACAAATTTATCGGAAATAGGGTCCTTGATATTAGCGAGGTCGAAGTTAGTAACACCGGGAATGAGGACTGGCTCAAGGTGGTTGAATATCTTCTGAGGCTGAGCTGTACCGCATACGATAGCATAGAATTTACATTCTTTGCCTCCGACAGCCCACTCATCATGAGGCTCAGAACTATCGTAGTAAATAGAATCTCCCTCATTAAGTATCTCGATGTTATCACCGACCTGAACTTTGAGCTGACCGCTTATAACTATATCCATTTCCTGACCCTCGTGAGTATGAGGATGCGGAACACGGTATTCCTCATCAACATAAGGAATAGTAACAAGGAATGGTTCAGCGATCTTGTTTCTGAATTTAGGTGCAAGACGGAGATAGCTCAGACCTTTGCGGCGAGCGATAGGAAGTCCCTCACCTTTTCTTGTTATATCGAAGCTGTTGATATGCGGAGATTCACCTTCCATAAGGTCAGTGATCTCGATACCACAGGCATTTGCAAATTTATAAATAAATGAAAAGCTGAAATCTTTAGCTCCGCCCTCATAAGCGTTGTACTCAAAGACAGACACACCGATCTTAGCAGCCATTTCTTCCGGAGTCAGACCTACTGATTCTCTCGTGGCTTTTATTCGCTCAGCGACCTCTCTTATCTTAAACTCAGGATTCAAATTATTACTCATAGTAAGCCTACTCCTTTCTGTAGATTTACAGGCAAATTTTGCATCGTAATTTATACATTTAGTAAACGATAGCCTATGCTTACATAATTGTAATTATATCACCTTAAATTGTGTTTGTCAACTATTTACTTAATACATCAATTACATTATTTTTACGTTTAAATAAGTCAAAAAGCTCCCTGACCTTAGCGGACAGGAAGCTTTAATAATCAGAGAATATTTACTTTTTTACTGTAAGTTTTATAATAAGACGTCTTAGCAAAGCAACGTCGAACGAATCAATGCGTCCGTCTTCATCGACATCGCAGGAAGCGGTCAGTTCAACTTTACAAAGAACGGCTCTTGAACAGTAAACAAGATCAGCAATATTGAGTTCACCGTCCTTGTTTACATCGCCTTTAACATCTAACGGCAAAGGCGGAGTGATAGGCTCTGTTACTGTAGTTGTAGGAATAACCTCTGTTTGTGTAGAAGTAGTAGTCTTTTTAGTGGTAGTTGAAGAAGCAGTTGAGGTAGTTGTCTGAGTCTTGGTAGTTTTTGAAGTTGAAGTTGTTGATTTGGTTGTTTTAGAAGTTGTAGTAGTGGTAGTAGTTTTTGAAGTTGTTGCAGATGTAGTAGTCGACACAACAGAAGAAGAAGGATCGTAGTCATCGGCTGAGAGTTCAGGATATATCATATTAGTATAGAAGTACACATCAGCCGGAGTATGATTTACAGAAAGAGTTTTTGAGCCTTTGAGGAAATAGGTATATTTAAGCTCCTGACCGTACAGATTATCGGTATCGTCCCAAGTAACATCGACTCCGTACCATTTTCCGTCATCCATCTGGACATAGTTCCACATATGAGCCTCAGTATTATCTTCATTGAAGTTACCGATTATCTCAACACATGGTATATTGAGTTTGTCGCACATGAGCTTAAATGCTTCCGCATAGCCCTCGCAGACTGATCCCGGTTCTACAAGAGAACCTATAGGTGAGCTGTAGAACGGAGAATTAACATCGTAATATGTAAATTTACATATATAATCATGTATACTTTTTAATTGCTCGTAACGAGTTTCTCCCTCAACGGGGAAATTCTCTACAGCATCAGAAAGCTTTTCCTTATACTCAATGACCGATTCCATAGAACCGAAATTCTCATAGTACATTGGTGTAAAGGAAATGCTTGTTAACGTGACATCATACTTTCCTGTACGCCAGTTTCTTTTGCTGGAGTTAATTGAACCAACAGAAGTCTCGGCAAGGTCAAGCCAGAACAATTCAGGGAGATCAAAAAGTGCAGAGTCAATACCGGAGCGGCAGGCACTCATCAAGGCATCCTCGTATATCTCTCTGTCTGCATCAGTCATAGATGAAAAACTGCCTGTAGAAAGGGATATTGTGATAGGTTCCGGTAATTTTATCGTAACCGTATCGATAGATGGAGTGAGTAACTTTACCATTTCAGTATAGACTGCTGAGTTGTTTGCGTCAAGAAATTCACCGTAGTTGTATGATCCATCCTTAAAATTCGAGAGGAAGCTTACATTTGAATCGCCGAAAATGTATCCGGATTCAACATAGTTTTCCTCGCTTGACTGATATTCTGCCATAGACATAACAGGTATAACTGAGCCGGCAGAAATAAGTGTTGACGTAACAACAGAAATGAATGATGAGAATAATTTTTTCATAATGAATACCTCCGTTTGAAGTAAATTATTCCCTAATTCCCTCATATATTTGTATCTATAATTTATATACCTACAAGTATTATATCAAATTCGCTTTCTTTTGTCAATGATTTGTGTTTATTTTTGTTGCATAAGCACAATTAATGCAAGCCATATATAGCAATTTCAACATACAAATCTTTTATTTTATACTCATTTAAGCCGAAAACACTAAAAAAACTGCTTTTGTTAGTCCAATATTTGTTATATTGTCACTTGAAAAAATTTGAACGCTATGCTATACTTTATTTGGCAAAAAATTATCAAAATCTTGAAAGGTGAGGTTCCTGAAATGAATTTATCAGAAATGTCAAAGGAGCAGCTTATAAGCTTTAAAAACGAGACCGAGGCTCTTTATAACGACTTTAAAGCACAGGGTCTTTGTTTGAATATGTCCAGAGGTAATCCGTGTAAAGAACAGCTTGATCTCAGTCTGGATATGCTCAATGTGTTTGACGACGGAAAGTTTATGAGTGAAAGCGGCAATGATGTTCGTAACTACGGTCTTCTCGACGGTATTCCGGAGGCTAAAGAGTTCTTCTCTGATATGATCGGTGTTAATAATGACGAGATAATCATTTTCGGTAACTCAAGCCTTAACGCAATGTACTTCGCAGTACAGTTAGCATATAATAAGGGCGTTCTCGGAGGAACACCGTGGTCACAGAGCGGAAAGCTCAAGTTCCTTTGTCCTGTACCGGGTTACGACAGACATTTTAAAGTAACTGAATTCTTCGGCTTTGAAATGATAAATATTCCTATGACTCCAACAGGTCCTGATATGGATATGATCGAAAAGCTTGTTGCCGAGGACGATTCAATAAAGGGCATCTGGTGTGTTCCTCAGTATTCAAATCCGCAGGGCATATCCTACAGCGACGAAACTGTAAAGCGTTTTGCTGCACTCAAACCTGCTGCTAAGGATTTCAGAATATTCTGGGATAACGCTTACTGTATCCACCACCTCACAGAATCCCCTAAGCCTATACTCAACATCCTTGACGAGGCAAAGAAGGTCGGCAACGAGGACATAGTTTATATATTCGGCTCTACTTCAAAAATAACATTCCCAGGTGCCGGAGTTGCAGTTATGGGAGCAAGCAAGAGAAATATCGATGACCTTAAAAAAGCTCTTGGAATAAGCATTATCAGCTATGATAAGATGAACCAGTTCCGCCATGTAAAATATTTCGGAACATTTGCAAATATGTGCGAGCATATGAAAAAGCACATGAATATAATAGCTCCTAAATTCAAGCTTGTATGTGATGTCCTCAAAAAGGAGATAGCTCCGCTGGGCATTGGTTCATGGACCGAGCCTGAGGGCGGTTACTTCATCTCTTTCGATGCAATGAACGGCTGTGCAAAGAGAATAGTACAGCTTTGCAGCGAGGCTGGAGTTACACTTACAGGTGCAGGTGCAACATTCCCATACGGAATCGATCCTGATGACAAGAACATCCGTATCGCACCTACATATCCTCCGATAGAGGATCTTGCAAAGGCTTTGGAACTTTTCGTTATATGTGTCAAGCTTGCAAGTGCAGAAAAAATGCTTTCTGAATAATAAAAATAAGCTCCGGAGAATGAAAAGTTCTCCGGAGCTTTTGTATATACCTATACGTCATAGACTTAGTTCGGGAATCCGTTTATGCTGAAGTAGATCACCATAGAGATCACATCCGCTAAAACAAGTACTCCCAATATTATACCGGCTATCTTGAATCCTTTTTTAGCACGCTTTTTATTTTCGTCAGTTAATAGTTTTTCTTTAAGTTCGCTTAACACTTCTGACTTTGAAGAAGTTTCCTCAGAGCTGACCGCAGCTTTGTCCAATACTAACTCGTCCAGAGATATTTCAAAAAGGTCACTTATAGCGACAAGCTTTTCCAAATCGGGTGTAGAGTCCCCTACTTCCCATTTTGAAACAGTCTGTCTCGAAACATTCAAGCGATTAGCAAGCTCCTCCTGTGAAAAACCTTTTTGTTTACGAAGGTCATACAATTTGTTATTGAACTCCATTTTTAATTCCTGCCTTTACACATTTTTCAATAGAACCGATTTTCGTGATACGGTCCTTTGATAAATACATAGTAACATTTTAGCTCTGAGAAGTCTACCAACTGACGCAGACAATCTGTCAACGCACATTAACAATTGCGTTAACACCCGTTGCATTGCCTATTTACAGCCAAATTCAGCCTTTATAAAAATTATGGGTCTATAAGACAAAAAATACCCGATAAAGTCTATCATACGAAAAGCCGCCTTTGATGCTGTTATCAAAAGCGGCTTCACATCACTTAAATTATGTCACTCATATTATGGATTTTAAGCTTTGTAATGTGTTTCTTCAAGAGCGGCTGCTCTTTCAAGCAGACGTCCCTGATCGATCCTGTCAAGATTGCGATAGCTTTTTACCAATCTTGTTTCTCCGTCAGTTAATGCAGAACGAGTGAGACCTCTCTTGTCATCAGAGATACCTGCTATATAATCAAGCGAAACATTATATAGTCTTGCAAGTCTGATTGCGATGTGAAGCGGAACTTCACTCTCTCCGCACTCGTATCTGCGATACTGTGTAAGGTGCATACTTAGATTTAATGCGACCTGTTTCTGTGTGAGTGCTGCGTCTTCACGAAGCACTCTAATTCTGCTGTAGTCTTTCATTTTTTACATCTCCCGACAGATTTTAATTAATGATCAATTTCTGGATTTTTTACTGAAAATAAAGTATGATCCGAGCAATCCCCAATGAATCAGGACCAGTCCCACAATTAAAAATAAGATCGCCATTCACGTTTTAAGCATTGATATTACTGCGAACAGAGAAATATTCTCCAAAAATACAAATGCCGCACCTCTCCTGTGCGGCGGATCCTATTGTTTAAGATGAAACCGCTGTATAACGAATATGTGTTATCAGTCCCTCACCATTTTAGTGTTTTAGTTTTCTCTAAAATACAATTTAAAATCTGATGCTAAAAGCAAAGACCCGCTAAAAAATTCACCGACGGCTGCAACCTCCTTCCTTCTCATATATTCACCTAATTCTCACATAAATTATAGCATCATATTCGTGTTATGTCAAGTGAAATTATATCTTAGAAGAAAAAATTGCGAAATCACTTGACAAGCTGCCTGAGAAGTGATATAATATTCAAGTATCGTGTGGAAACACGTACAGAATATCCTTGCCGGCAGGAGGTTGTCCGGCAGAATCCAGAAGGAGGTGTACATCATGGCAAAGGTATCCGCAAAGTATGAAGTAATGGTTGTTTTCAGCCTTAAGAACGGCGAGGAGCCAATGAAGGCTCTCATCCAGAAGTTCAAGGAGAGAATCGAGCGTCATGCCGAAGCTGTTGAAGTTAACGAGGATTGGGGTAAGCGTAAGCTTGCATATCCTATCGAAGACGAGACAGAGGGTTATTATGTGATCTATACATTTACATCACAGCCAGATTACCCAGCAGAGCTTTCAAGACGTCTCAACATTACCGATGGAATTCTTCGCTCACTCGTAACAGTAGCAGAATAATTTCAGGCTTCATTTTTAAGGAGGTGCAATGATGAATAAAGTTATTTTAATGGGCAGACTTACTGCTGATCCTGAGCTCAGACAAACTCAGAGCGGTGTTTCCTCTTGTAGGTTCACTGTCGCTGTCAACAGAAATTTTGTTGACAAGCAGAGCGGCGAAAGACAGGCTGATTTTATCACCTGCATCGCTTGGAGACAAACTGCTGAGTTCGTAACAAGATACTTCAATAAAGGAAGTATGATCTGTGTCGAGGGAAGCCTCAGAACAGGAAGTTATCAGGACAGAAATCACAGTGATGTAACACATTATACTACTGACGTTTATGTAGATAATGTCGAGTTTACAGGCTCTAAAAAGGAATCCGGCGGAAACGGCGGCTATCAGGGCGGTAACGGCGGTTACGGTGCTCCTCAGAATAATTACAATAACAATTATTCAGCTCCTCCCCAGCAGGCAGCTCCACAGCAGCCCGCAGCCAATGACAGTATGTCATACGGTAATCTCAGCGACTTTGAAGAGATACTCAGCGACGGAGATGTTCCGTTCTAAACGAGTATCTTGCTGAAAAACATTAACTTTATAACGATAGGAGGAAAAGTCATGGAAAAGGAAAGAAATGCCCGTCCATCCAAGAAGCCACGCAAGAAGGTTTGTCTCTTCTGTGCTGACAGGATCGAAAAGATCGATTATAAGGATCTCGCAAAGCTCAGAAAGTGCATGACAGAGAGAGCTAAGATCCTTCCAAGACGAGTAACAGGTACTTGTGCATATCATCAGCGTGAGCTGACAGTAGCTATCAAGAGAGCAAGACATATTGCACTTCTCCCTTATGTAAGCGACTAATAAATAACCAAGGGAGACTTATGTCTCCCTTTTTTGTATTATATGTAAAACCGTCTCCACGGCATCTGAGGAGCGGTTCTTTAAAAGGGATTACCGGTCGTTTGAGGTACTGTTATAGGCAAGCTCCTCATCTCTGCGGAAGAGAAGTGAAATAGACCATACAGCAGAAATAGCTATGAGTATATAGATAGTTCTGCTGATAAGGCTTTCAGAGCCGCCGAAGAGCCATGCTACCATGTCAAGCTCAAAAATACCAACTAATCCCCAGTTTATTCCTCCGATTATCAGAAGAATAAGAGCTAATCTGTCCCACATATTGAGAACACCTCTTTATTCGGGATTGACGCTGTTGAGCGTCTGAAACTATTATGTCAGGATTGAATGTTATTATTCAGTCAGACGGGAGTAAATTATGGAAAAGAATTTAAAAATTTTTTTGATCATTCTTGCAGTTCTTGCTGTAGTTTTCATCATCTGGGGAATAATGTCATATTTCAGCAAAGGCAAGCGTAAAGGCAGAGCTGCTGAAAGGAAAGTTGCCGGAACTATAAAAAAGATTGGTAAAAAAGACAATGTTCGTATAATAAATAACGCTTTTCTGCCTTTATACCGCAAAACTGTCGAGATAGATCATCTCGTTTTCGGCAGATTCGGTGTTCTTGTTATTGAGACAAAAGGCATCTCCGGCTCTATCTCCGGAAGCGGAAAAAAGCTCACTCATAAGATAGGAACTAAAGTTCATAAGCTCTACAATCCTGAGCTCCAGAACAAAACCCATATCGACAATGTTACTCACCACCTTAAAAAGGGCGGTTTCGAGAAAACTCCTGTCTATGGTGCTGTAGTTTTCACTGACAGTAATCTTAAAAACGATGCTAATGTAGGTATCGATATAGAAGGTCTTGAAAAGCTCTATTCAAGCCTTCCTGACGCAAAATGCAATCAGGACGCTTTATATCATCACTTCCAGAAGCTCGAAGTCAACAATCCGATAAAGAAGATTCTCCACAATTTCAACAGAAAGGATTGGGACTAATACTCAGTTCCGTGCTGAAATATCATGAATGAATACTCCACCAACCTCTGCAAGCTTAAACGATGTCAGAAAATCTATAATCGTGTAAGCATTACATACATTACAATGTGTGTATTATACATTTTTGCAGCAACTTACTTAATGATACTTTCTGTGAGCGGAGATTCTCTGTTTCTGTTCTTTGACGGTCTTGTATTTAAGGGAGCTATACTCTACTGCGGCTATATGGGGACTTATAAGCGTGATAGCAAATATGCTGCGGCAGCTCCTATAATTGCCGCTTTTAACAGCGGAATAGGAGTCATATTTTCAAATAACGGCAATTACCTTGATATGTTCCTTTTGTCAAGCGGACCATTTACAAATTTATTAGTTTTTTTCATTACTATAATTCTGATGGCTTTAACTATATATGCCAACAAGCTGTATAAGTGGTTGGAGGAACAGCCCGGTTTTCCACATTTTAATGAGCGTTATGATGAACAGAAAAAACAGTCCGAGACAGGCTATGTCAGCAGATTCGACATGAGAAACGATCTGCTTGCAAAATCCGAAAACAACGACTCCCCTGCTGACGGAGCTGCATCCGCAAAAAAAGGTGAAATGGACAGCATATAATGCAAAAAGACTGCCGCATAAAGCAGCAGTCTTTTGATTTTTAGTATATGCTAAATTTTAATTAATAGGCGAGGCTGTTGCCGTAACAGCTCCGTTGCTTACTTTACGATGAACTTGTCGATTTCCTTGAGGAATTTATCAGCATCATCAGTGTGTGCATTGAGCTGAATCGGCTTAGAGAGGTCAAGGCTGAAAATACCCATGATAGATTTTGCATCTACAGCGTATCTTCCGGAGACGAGGTCGATATCAAAGTCATAACGCATAACGATATTAACGAACTCCTTTACGTCGTTGATAGCCTGAAGGAAAACAGTTGTTTTTGTCATACTAAGTACCTCCTTAACAAATTGTGGGTGTGCGAGTGTTTTTTCTTATTTATTCCTTTTTTCTTACGGTATCCTTACCGCAACTATATAATAGCATTAAAAAATCCCATTGTCAAGCGATTTGTTATAAATTCGTCAATTTAGTATAATTGAGTCGTCCTAAACGTGGGAGTTTTTATTAATAGCAGATAATTATTGAGAGTGCACAAAAATAAGTAGTTCTAATTGTGTATATTTAACATGATAATTCTGCGGACTTTTTGTGATAATAAGGTGAAATATGTATAAAGTAAATTTTATTACATTTGGATGTAAAGTGAACCATTATGAAACAGAGTGCATGAAGTCGCTTTTTAAGGAAAGAGGCTGGGAGATATCCCACGATATAAATGGCTCTGACGCTGTAGTCATAAATTCATGTACCGTAACATCCTCAGGCGACAGCAGAGTTATATCTGCCTTAAAAAAGGCAAGAAAGGAGCTTCCGGACGCTGTAATAGCACTTACCGGATGCTACCCTCAGGCAAACATCGAGGAAGCCTCGAAGCTGAGCGAAGCCGATATAATTTGCGGTACAAAAGACCGCTCGCACATTCCGGATATGGTCGAGGACTGTATGAAAGAACATCGCAGAATAATGGAAGTAAGTCCATACTCAAAGGGAGATGCATTCGAGCCTCTGAAATGCTCGGAGTTTGAGGATAATACCCGTGCTTTCGTAAAAATACAGGACGGCTGCGACCGTTTCTGCTCCTACTGCATGATACCTTTTGCAAGAGGCAGATGCCGCTCTAAGCCCTTGGACGTACTCAGAGATGAAGCAGCTGCAATAGCAGCAGGCGGTATAAAAGAAATAGTCCTTTCCGGCATAAATCTGGCTTTTTACGGTCAGGAATGGGGACTTTCCCTTGCTGATGCAGCAGAAGTCTGTGCAGGCACTAAAGGCATTGAGCGTGTAAGGCTTGGTTCTCTTGAGCCTGAAATGATGACCGATGACCTTTTACGCAGATTAGCTGCTCTTCCGGAGCTTTGTCCGCAGTTCCACTTGTCGCTCCAGAGCGGAAGTGATGAGACGCTAAAGGCTATGAATCGCCATTATACCTCCGCTGAGTACCTTGAACTTATGGACAGGATACGCTCATTCTTTCCTGATTGCTCTTTCACAACCGACATTATGGCTGGTTTTCCACAGGAAACTGAGAAAGCTCACAAGGAATCAGTCGATTTTATCCGCAGAGCCGGATTCGCTAAAGTCCACGTATTCAGGTATTCAAGAAGAAAAGGCACTGTCGCTGACCGTATGAGTGGTCAGGTGCCGGAAAATATCAAGTCACTGAGATGGAAAGAGCTCACTGAAGCTGCTGACGAAATGCGTGAGCAGTACCTGAAAAGTCTTGTCGGAAAAACTGTACCTGTACTGTTTGAGAGGGAAAATTCCCCTATTTTTCATCAAGGACACGCTCCTGACCACACATTGATAAAAATTTCCCGAAAAAATTCCGAAAAAAGTTTGCGTAATCGGATAATTAGTGTTATAATAGAAGAGTATAGTCGTGACGGATGCTTAGGCAGACCGTCAGAGGACTTTAGTTATGATTTTTAATTGAGACCATTTCCGGAAACTGTTTCCGGTCAGTATATTTCTCAATTATCAATTATACATTCTCAATTCATAATTTGTCCCTAACGGGAGATAGGAGACTTGAATTTATGTCCGTATTCAGAATTTATGTTGAAAAGAAGCCGGAGTTTGCAGTTGAGGCTCAGTCGGTGCTCAGCGATGTCCGCACAGCTCTCAGACTTAATCTCACAGGTCTGCGTATACTCAACCGCTACGATGCAGACAAGCTCAGTGAGGAAGACTTCAATGCTGCAATAAGTACTGTTTTCTCCGAACCAGCTGTTGACCTTGTTTATGAGGAAATGCCAAGAATAGCTGAGAGCGACCGTGTTTTCGCTGTTGAGTACCTTCCGGGTCAGTTCGACCAGAGAGCTGACAGCTGCGAGCAGTGTATACAGATACTCCGTCAGGGAGAACGCTGCCGTGTAAGAAATGCAAGAGTATATATCGTTTCCGGTACTCTGACAGATGCTGAGTTCGACAAACTTAAAGCATACATAATCAACCCTGTTGAGAGCCGTGAAGCTACACTCGATACTTTCAAGACTCTTGATACAAATTACGATATTCCAACCACAGTAGAAGTACTTGAAGGATTCACAAAGCTCAATGCTATCGGACTTCACGCTTTCGTCGATAAGTTCGGACTCGCTATGGACTACGATGATATCAAGTTCTGTCAGGATTATTTCCGCAACGAAGAACATCGTGATCCTACTATAACTGAGATCCGTATGATAGATACATATTGGTCAGACCACTGCCGCCACACAACATTCCTTACAAATGTTGAAAAGGTCGACATAAAAACTCCTTACATCAAGGATACATATGATATGTACCTCAATGTACGTGAGGAGCTCGGCAGATCAGACCGTCCGATCACTCTTATGGACATTGGTACTCTTGCCGCTAAAAAACTCAAGGCTGACGGACTTCTCCCTGACCTTGATGAGTCCGAGGAGATCAATGCTTGTTCTGTAAAGATTAAAGTAGATATAGACGGCGAACTCGAAGACTGGATACTCATGTTCAAGAACGAGACTCATAACCACCCGACCGAAATAGAGCCTTTCGGCGGTGCTGCAACTTGTCTCGGCGGTGCTATCAGAGATCCGCTTTCAGGACGTTCTTATGTATATCAGGCTATGCGTGTAACAGGTGCAGCTAATCCGCTCGTTCCTGTAGAAGATACTATCACAGGTAAGCTCCCACAGAGAAAGATAACTGTAGGTGCTGCAAACGGATACAGCTCATACGGTAACCAGATAGGACTTGCAACAGGTCACGTTGCTGAGGTTTATCATCCGGGTTACGTTGCAAAGAGAATGGAAATAGGTGCAGTACTCGGTGCAGCTCCTGCTGAAAATATAAGAAGAGAAAGACCTGTTCCGGGCGATGTTGTCATACTCCTCGGCGGAAAGACCGGTCGTGACGGCTGCGGCGGTGCAACAGGTTCTTCAAAGTCACACACTCTTGAATCTCTTGAATCCTGCGGTGCAGAGGTACAGAAGGGTAATCCTCCTGAGGAGAGAAAGCTCCAGAGACTTTTCCGCAATCCTGAAGTTACAAAGCTCATCAAACGCTGCAACGACTTCGGTGCAGGCGGTGTATCAGTTGCTATCGGCGAGCTTACTGACGGTCTCGTTATCGACCTCAATGCTGTTCCTAAGAAGTATGACGGTCTTGACGGTACTGAAATAGCTATTTCCGAGTCACAGGAGAGAATGGCTGTTGTTATTGCTCCTGAGGATGTTGAGAAGTTCATGGAGGAAGCTCACAGAGAGAACCTCGAAGCTACTCTCGTTGCTGATGTTGTTGAAGAACCAAGACTTAAAATGAACTGGAACGGAAATACTATAGTTGACCTTTCCCGTGAGTTCCTTAATTCAAACGGTGCTCCGAAGTTCACTGATATAGAAGTGGAAGCTCCTGCTGAGAACAACGAAGATGATATCACAGATTCTGCTGATACATGGACAGAGCTTCTCACAAACCTCAATGTATGCTCACAGAAGGGACTTATCGAAAAGTTCGACTCAACTATCGGTGCAGGAACAGTCCTCATGCCTTTCGGCGGAGCTTATCAGCTTACTCCTTCACAGGCTATGGCTGCAAAAATCCCTGTACTCACTGGCGAGACAAATACCTGCTCACTTATGGGCTGGGGCTATAATCCTGATATATCTGAAAAATCACCTTACCACGGTGCAATGCTCGCAGTTGTTGAGTCAATTGCTAAGGTAGTTGCAGCCGGCGGTACATATAAGAAGTGCTGGCTCACATTCCAGGAGTACTTCGAGAGAACTCAGAACGATTCACGCCGCTGGGGTAAGCCTATGGCAGCACTCCTCGGTGCATTTAAAGCTCAGCTCGAAATGGGCTGCGGTTCTATCGGCGGTAAGGACTCTATGTCCGGTACATTCGAGAATATCGATGTACCTCCTACACTCGTTTCATTCGCAGTTTCAACTGCAATGGCTGACAAGGTCGTATCTACAGAATTCAAGAGTGCCGGCTCACAGGTAATACTCATTACACCTGAGTACGACGAAAACGGTCTCCCTGTATGGGACAGCATAAGATCATGCTTCGATAAGGTCGAGGATATGATAAAGAACGACCGTGTAAATGCTATCTGGACTCTCGGTTACGGCGGTGCTGCTGAGGGTATCGCAAAGATGTGCTTCGGTAACAAGATAGGCTTCGAGTTCACAGCTAAGCTCACAAGCAAGCAGCTCTATAAGCCATGCTACGGCGGATTCGTTATCGAGCTCAAGGGCGACGCTCAGAGCGACGAACTCCTTATCGGTAAGACTATAGAGGATTACAAGATCATCGCAATGGATTATACTATCAGCCTTGATAACCTCCAGAGAGCTTGGGAGGGCAAGCTTGAACCTGTATTCCCATGCCGTATTAAAACTACCGATGCTACTCCGGAGACTTACTCTAACACTGACAGACTCCAGCTCGCAGCATCTATCAAGGCAGCTCAGCCAAGAGTGCTCATTCCGGTATTCCCAGGTACAAACTGCGAGTACGATACAGAAAGAGCATTCCAGAGAGCCGGTGCTAAGACTGAAACTGTTGTTATCCGCAATCTCTCAGCTGCTGATATTGAAGACAGCGTAAGCTACTTCGAGAGAGCTATACGTCATTCTCAGATAATAATGATCCCCGGTGGATTCTCCGGCGGTGACGAGCCTGAGGGAAGCGGTAAGTTCATTACTGCATTCTTCCGCAATCCTAAGATAAATGAAGCTGTTCACGATCTTCTCAAGAACCGTGACGGACTTATGCTCGGTATCTGTAACGGTTTCCAGGCTCTTATCAAGCTCGGACTCGTACCTTACGGTGAGATAGTTGAAATGACAGACCAGTCTCCTACACTTACATTCAATACCATTGCAAGACACCAGAGCATGATGGTAAATACTCGTATCGCTTCAAATAAGAGTCCATGGCTCTATGGCTGCGAGGTAGGCGACATCCACACTATCCCGATCTCACATGGTGAGGGACGCTTTACAGCTCCTGCAAGCCTTATCCAGCAAATGGCTAAGAACGGTCAGATCGCTACACAGTATGTTGATCCGGACGGAAATCCTTCTATGGACATCAGATACAATCCGAATACTTCCGTCGAGGCTATCGAGGGTATTACTTCTCCTGACGGACGTGTTCTCGGTAAAATGGGTCACTCCGAGCGTATCGGCAGCTTCATAGGCAAGAACGTTCCGGGTAATAAGGATCAGAAGATCTTTGAAAGCGGAGTTGCTTACTTTAAGTAATATAAGGCGGACTTTCAGTTCGCTGATCGTATAAAAATCCAAGCCATAGTACTTCTGATATTTTAGCAGAGGTACTATGGCTTTTTATTGATAAAGTGAGAGGACATTATTCATCTAAAAAGCATATCCGCTCCCGCTATACTGCGAACGAATCAATGCTGAATACCTTTACTAACTGTGATTTATAAATAAAATATTACAGAAAAAATACAAATTCCTACGAAATCGTATAAAGAGAGATCAAACAGTTGACTTTTACCGCAATTTCTGATATTATAGATATGATGCGTATTTTATGCATTAATATACTAAAATTAAGGAGGAGCTGCTTTGGGCGATAGTAAATTCTGTTACAAATGCATGGAAAAATATGATTCCGACCACAATATCTGTCCGCATTGCGGATATGATAATTCAAGATCTCATAATCCAATGTATATTACCCCAGGTACAATACTCCATGACAGATACCTTGTCGGGGTTCTGCTTGAATATAACGGCGAGGGTGCAACCTACATCGGACATGATATATCTACTGGCTGTAAGGTCATGCTCAGAGAATATATGCCTATAAACCTCTGTACCCGTGTCAGAAATAAGGCTACAATAAGCGTAAACTACAATGATCTTGCTAAGTATAAAGCTTTTATGGCTGAGTACACAGAACTCAACAAGTCACTTGCAAGAATGAGAAACGATTCCAATATCAATCCCGTTCTTGATATGTTTGCGGAAAATAATACCACTTACACCGTTTTTGAGTATATCGAAGGTGTAAAGCTCCTTGATTTTCTTAAAGAAAATGCCGGAGAACTCAGCTGGGAACAGGTCGCAAAGCTATTCCCTCCCCTTTTCACTACAATAGGCCGCCTGCATAATGCAGGTATAATCCATAGAGCGATAAGTCCTGATACCGTGTATATCACAGCTAAAGGCGAACTCAGACTTTCAGGCTTCTGCGTATCTGCTGTAAGAACAGCAAATGCCGGTCTTGAATATGAGCTTTTCAAAGGATATGCCGCTCCTGAACAGTATTCTGCTAACAGCAGCAGCCGTCAGGGCTCATGGACCGATGTCTACGGTATTTGTGCTTTGATCTATCGTGCTCTTACAGGATGTATGCCTGATGACTCCACAGACCGTCTTAAACATGATGATCTTCATGAGCCTGCTATGCTCAATCAGCATATACCAGCTCACGTTTCAAGAGTTCTCATGGACGGTATGAACCTTAGCGGAAGAGACAGAATCCAGACAATAACTGAGCTCGTTACAAGACTTTTTGAACAGCCGACTCCTATAAAAAGTGCTACCGGCATCACTGCGGCAGTAAAAAATTATCAGGAACAGCCAACAAGAAGAGCTGACGGTTTCAGTGAACCGCCTGTTTATCAGCAGCCTCCTCAGCAGCCGATGTACGCACCGCCTCAACCGCCTCCGATGAATTATCCTCAGAGGAGCAACGATGATTACGACGATTATCAGTACGAGCGTGTAAACAACGTCGACAGAATAAAGGTTCCGATAATAATTGCTATCCTGCTTCTTGCCATACTCATGATAATTGCTGTTGTATTTATCAATATCCTCGGTTTAGGCGGAGGAAGCGATGAGAGTGCAAGCAAAAAATCCAAAAACTCATCAACAACCGATAACGTTATATCCGGTACTGTTGATCCTTCAGCTGCTACTACCCTTCCGGAAGATACTAAAGTTCCGGATTTTAGAGGCAAGTTCTACGAAAATATCAAGGATAAATGGGCCGATTACTTCGTTCTTGATCCTACTTATGAATACAACGACGATTACGACAGCGATATGATCTTTGAACAGGATATAGAACCAAATAAAATGGTAGCTGTCGGAACTGTTATAAAAGTTAAGGTAAGTAAGGGTAAAGAGTCCGCAACTATCCCTGATTTCAGCGGATGTTCAGTATCACAGTACAAAAACAGACTTGAAGGTGCAGGCATCTCCGACTTTAATTGTCAGTTCCTTCCTTCAAAGTGGGCTTATGGTACTCCTAATACTGTTATCGAACTTCAGGTCGACGGCAAAAAGGTATCTCCTGGAGACAGTTTCAGCAATAAGGAAGGCAAAAAGCTTACTATATACTATATTCCGGATTCTTCCGAAGGTCAACAGACAACTCAGAGTCAGTGGACTGAAACCACCACAGCTGCTCAGGCAACTACTCAGTATCAGGAGCCTGCAACACAAGCTCCTCAGCAGGTTACTGAAGCTCCACAGCCTGTAACTCAGGCACCTCAGCAGGTTACTGAAGCACCTCAGCCGATAGTAACAGATGCTCCGGTTGACACTCCTGTTGAGACTCCAACAAATGATGCCGGCGTTGAAACGTGGTAATATAAAAATAAAAGAGCTGCAACCGCAGCTCTTTTTTTATGCATTAATTCTGGTCAATTCCCTCTTTATACCTTTCTTCAAGCCATTTTATCATCTCAGCAAAGCCTTCCTCATTTTTCTCAAAATCGGCTTCGTTTTCTATCTTTGCTTTCATCGAGCACAGCCTTCCGTGCCATGTCATAATATGGAGATTTTCTCCATTACTTATCTTATACGAAAAATCTTTAAGACTTCCGGAAAAGTCGTTTCCGCTTTCAAAATAGAAGAATTTAGGTATCTCAAATATTTCTGATACGCTCATTATTCCACCTCCCCGAAAAGCTCAACAGCTTCTTCAAGGTCATTAAACACTCTATGTATATACGGAGCAACTTCGTCATCAGGCTGAGTCATATCCGGTACCATGATAGTCATACATCCGGCTGAATTTGCGGCTTTAAGCCCGTTAGGTGAATCTTCAAATGCCGCACATTGTTCAGGAGCAAGTCCGAGCTCGTTGGCAGCAGTCAGGTATATATCCGGTGCAGGTTTGCCTGTTTTTACCATATCTCCACAGACAACAGCATCGAAGAATTCAAGTGCACCAATACGGCTGAGATAGCTCAGTGTCCTCTCTCTCGGAGTTGCAGTAGCGACTGCGATACGATAGCCTTTATCTCTGAGATGATTAAGCAATTTAAAGAGACCCGGTTTAGTTTCGATACCTACACGCTCTATGTAAGCATTCATCAGTTCACTTCTGCGTGAACGCACCTCTTCAGTCGGGAAGTCTTCACCGAGCATACTTTTTAATTTTGGTATCGAGTATTTACGTGCCATGCTGCGGACAGCATAAACGTACTCATCACGCATATCGTAGCCAAATTCAGCAGCAGCTTCCTTCCAGAAGCGAAGATAGAGTTTTTCAGTATCTATCAGGACACCGTCCATATCAAAAATAGCACCACGAAGTAAAAAATTATTATTCATATCTAAAGTCCTTTGAAGGTACAGAGTTTTTTAGTTATTTCATGTTGTTAAATATCAGCAAAACAATGGGCGGATAGTGGCATCCGCCCATTGTTCGTATGATTTATGGAAAACGTCAATTACCAGTTTATCATCCAGTCGTACATTCCCTCGTACTGTACAGCAGAGCTGTTCCATGAGAAATCGGCTTCCATATCTCTCTTGACCATTTTATCCCACTGGTCACGGTGATTGTAGTAGATATGCTTGGAGTAATTTATAACGCCGAGCATTTCATCACCGTTATAGTTAGCAAATGAGAAGCCAGTTCCTGTTCCGTCAAATTCATTGTAAGGCTGAACAGTATCTTTCAGACCGCCAGTCTCACGAACTATCGGAACAGTACCATATCTGAGTGATATGAGCTGAGTAAGTCCGCATGGCTCAAAGAGTGAAGGCATGAGCATAGCGTCAGCAGCAGCATAGAGTTTATGAGCAAGCTCATCTGAGTAGAGTATATTAGCAGAAACTCTCTCAGGATATTTCCACTGATAGTGCTTGAACATATTCTCATATTTCGGATCTCCAGTACCAATGATAACGAACTGAGTGAACTCGTCGCATATACGCTCGATAGCGTAGTTAACGAGGTCGAGTCCCTTCTGGTCGGTAAGACGGGAGATAATAGCTATCATATATTTATTTCTGTCAACAGGGAGTCCGAGCTGTTCCTGTAATTTTTCCTTGTTTACAGCCTTCTGCTCCTTAGCATTGTCAGATGTATACTCAGCATAGATCTTCTTATCATTGGAAGGATCAAAGACTTTATAGTCGATACCGTTAACGATACCTCTCAGTGAAGCTGATCTTGCTCTGAGGAGACCGTCGAGCTGTTCACCGAAGAACGGATATTTTATCTCCTCGGCATAAGTCTCAGAAACGGTAGTAATATAGTCGGCATAAACAAGACCGCCTTTGAGCATATTCGCATTTTTATGGAATTCAAGCTTGTCCGGAGTAAACATATAGTCCGGAAGAGCGGTATTGTACTTGAAAGTATCTATATCCCATACTCCCTGGAATTTAAGGTTATGGATAGTCATGATAGTCTTTGTTGAGCTGAAGAACGGATTTGTTGCAAAAGCTGTATGCAGGAAAACAGGTATGAGGGAAGCCTGCCAGTCATGACAATGTATGATATCCGGTCTGAAGCCAATGACAGGAAGTATAGCCAGAACAGCTTTTGAGAAGAAAGTAAAGCGTTCGATATCCCATTTCATATCTGACGAATATGGACTATCGCACTTGAAATAGTACTCATTATCAACGAAATAGAACTTGATACCGTTGTACTCGTACTCCATTATACCGACATGAACGCCGTCGGTACGCATACCGTAGTCCATATAGAAATGGGTCACATACTTGAAATTGCTTCTGTATTTTTCCGGAATACAGGTATAATAAGGCATAATGACTCTTACATCGAATTCATTTTTATTTATATACTTAGGCAGAGCACCTACAACATCTGCCAGACCGCCGGTCTTGATGAATGGAACGCATTCTGATGCTGCGAATAATATATTTTTCATATGCCATAACTCCTATCGTATAAAATTACTGCCGATATGCAGCTTTATATCTTATATTATACACCAAAAACAATATCAAGTCAATAGAAAAAATATGAACAATGCACATTGCTTTTCAAAACAAATTGTTATACTGAATAATCTGTACTTTATATATTTAATATGTATTTTGTGCACAATATACAGAAATATTAATTTTAATTTAAGATTACTTTAAGATTTTTTTAAGCTTGAAGAACTATAATCAAAGCATAGTAAACGAAAACCTCTAAAAATAAAGGAGTTTGATCAGAATGAAAAACAGGAAATTTAAAAATTTGATAACCGGTCTGTCAGCATTTTGTGTAGCAGCATCGGCTATTCCGTTTATAGTACCTGAGGCTTCAGCAGCAGATACCGTTTCAGACAAAGTATATGGCGATGCTAACTGTAACGGGGAAGTAAAGATGAATGACGCAGTTCTCATAATGCAGTCTATCGCAAACGGCGATGTATACGGTATTAACGGTACAGACACTAATCACCTTACAGAAAAAGGTGCCGACCTCGCTGACGTATACGAAAGAGGAAGCGGCATAACAACTATGGATGCACTCTCTATCCAGAAGTATCTTATAGGTAAGATAACACTTCCGGAATCATTTAAAGAGGGCTACACCGACCCTGTATCCACAGGTACTTTCATACACCTGAAAAATACTTCTATCACAGTTGAAGGCAAGTATGCTGAGGTAAACGGTACAACAGTAACTATCTCTCATTCCGGTACATTCTACATTGACGGTACTCTTGATGACGGTCAGATAGCAGTTGCAATACCGGACGAAACAGTTGACCCTGAAACAGTCAAGATATTCCTTAACGGAGTAAATATCACAGGCAAGAGTGCTCCGGCAATACTTATATCAAATGCTGAGAATACTTCTATAAACCTTGTTGACGGTACCGAGAATACTATTTCTGACGGAGATACTGCTTATTCCGGAGATAATCTCGGAGCTGCTGTCATAGAAGCTAAAGACGACCTCACTATCAAGGGCGGCGAACTCGGCACAGGTTCTCTTAACGTAACTGCTAACACTCAGGACGGTATCGTATGCAATAACGATATAAAGATAAACGGCGGAAACATAACTGTAACTACTCTCAATTCAACTGATAAGACCAATGGTATCAACGGCAAAACATCACTCACCGTCAAGTCCGGAAGCCTTACAGTCGATGCAGAGGGCGACGGTATCAAGTCCTCTAAGGGTAATGTTGCAATAACCGGCGGTACAATCAGCATCAAGGCAGGAAACGACGCTATACAGTCGAGTACTACTATCGATATTTCAGGCGGTACTGTTATCGCAGGCGGTGACAGAGGTCTTACAGGCGGTACTGTTACCGAAGGTACAGCAATAAATATTACAGGCGGTACTGTTATCGCAACAGCTACTGATAATCAGTCCGCATCTGTAAGTGCAGCAAATCAGGCTGTAATGCTCCTTAACTGCATAGACTGTGCTGAGAATACCGATCTTATGTGGAAAAAGGCAAATGCAATAACAGCAGGAGATGTATCCGTTTCAAAGTGGAACAAGAAGTATAAATACGTACTTTTGAGTGATCCGTCCATTAAGGCAGGACAGACATATACTCTTACCAATGCTTCAACAGGTACTGCTGTAACTCACAGCAACGGTACTGCAAATACATTCAATGTTACAGACTCTGTAACAGCATTTGAAAGCGTTGACCCTTCCGGTGCTGTTTCTCAGACAACAACTCCTACTGTAACTGACGGTTACACAATCACTCTCAGCGGAGCATCTATAAATACAAATGCACCTGCTGATGTTGCGTCAATAAATAATAATGTCCTCACTATCAGCAAAGAAGGAGTATTCACAGTTACCGGAGAGGGCACAGGTTCACAGATAATTGTAAATGTCGACAAAACTGCGTACCCAAATTCAGTTGTTGAGCTTGACCTCGCAGGTATGAGTCTTACAAATACAAGTACTGCACCTATTTATGTTGAGTCCATAGGCGACGAAGTACAGATAGTTGCAAAAAAAGATACCGTAAATACCATTTCTGACGGTACAACTCATTCTCAGACATATACTGACAGCGACGGCAATACAAATACAGTCGAGGGAGCTATCTTTGCCCGTGACGATATTAAGTTCAAGGGAACAGGTACTCTCACAGTAAACGGTAATCAGGACGATGCCATAGTTTGTAAGAATGACATAAAGATATATAATGGTAATATAACAGTAAATGCTGTTGATGACGGTATACGTGGCAAAGACAGTGTTACTATCGGCAACGATGCAAAGTCTGACGGTTCAGCTGTAGATTACAGCAATCTAAAACTCACGGTAAATACCAAGACAAGCGGTGACGGCATCAAGTCAACTGCTACAGATACAGCTTCAGATAAGTCATACGGATCAGTTACTATAAACGGCGGAACAGTCGATATACATTCCTATGCTGACGGCATACAGGCAGAACAGGAATTCATTATGAACGGCGGCGATGTCAGCATATATACATATCAAGGCAGCACCTATACAGGTACAGGCTCATCTTCCGGCAGCACAGGCGGCTGGGGAGGATTCGGCGGCAGACCCGGCGGCGGCGGAATGCAGGACGGAAATTCCAATAAAGTCGACATATCTGCAAAGGGCATAAAAGCTGTAGGTCTTTACGATGAGGCAGGTACTACATGGCAGAGCAAAGGCAATATCACTATCAATGGCGGTACTCTCAATATAGATTCTTCCGATGATGCTATCCACTGCGGCGGAGATATGTTCCTTTACGGTGGTACGTACACACTTGCATCAGCAGATGACGGTGCTCATTCAGATCACAACCTCACTATCGGCAAGGGCAGTGCAAATACATATGACGATGTAATGATAACTGTTACAAAGGCATACGAAGGCATAGAGGGTCAGAATATCACTCAGAACAGCGGTACAGTTCTCGTTACAAGCACTGATGACGGATTCAATGCAGCAGGCGGTGCTGACGGCTCAGGCAGCGGAAATCCGGGAGGTCCCGGAGGATTCCAGTGGGGACAGGGCGGCATGAGCACTTCCGGCGGCTCTTATCTCATGACATTCAACGGCGGTTTAGCTCTCGTAAATATTTCTGACGGCGACCATGACGGTTTTGACTCCAACGGTGATATAAAAATGAACGGCGGCTATCAGATAAGCAACGGCAGTGAGCCTTTCGACTGCGGTGACAGCGGAAACAGTGTATCAGTAAATGGCTCAACATGGGTAAATAACTATAACAGCGTTATGGGCGACTGCCTTAGAAATTCAGCCTCAGTTTCAGCAACAGGAAAGAGTACATCAGCTAATTCAAGAGTAAGCCTTGTAGGCAGCGACGGCAAAGTTATAGTTTCATTCGTCCTTGGAAAGAGCGTTTCTAACTTCTATGCAGGCGGAGCTAACGCAAAGAGCGGTTCAGCTTTCTACACCGGCGGTACTGTAAGCGGCGGTACTGAGGTAAGCTCGACTGACGGCAAGCAGGTCGTTTATATCGGCGGTACCCTTTCAAACGGTACTAAGCTCGGATGATAAACACAAAGTAATACATCCTTTTAACCAAATCGTAAAAAGCACCTCTGTTCATAGCGAGCAGAGGTGCTTTAGTTATATTTCAGATATGAGATCACTCATCTTATCTGATCCTGAGGAATAAGGCTATAATCGAACATTACCTCAGAGTGGTTATCGAGAACAAGCTGACGAGCCACTATCTTTCCGTCAGAACGGTCAATGACATTCTTATAAATCTTAGATATTCTGTAGTACTTATCGCCTTCCTTGTGGAAGTGATGATCTTCTTCAGAGAGTTCAAAACGATATATAAAAGGACGTTCGCTTCTGAGCTCGCCGTGGAGCTCCTCGTCATCACACCAGAGCAGGAGCTGTATATCCTGATCAGAATTGTTCTTGAAGCGATAATCTATGTAATTATAGCTAACGGATGTACCTGAGCTGAAAGGCACACGTTTTCCCTCGTCGGGAGCAAGTGCATCTGAGTGGCTGTGAAACTCGGTAACTTTAAGCGGACTATGAAGTACCATTCGGTGAATAGTATTGCTGAGATTGCAAAGTCCTCCGCCAATACCCGGTTTAAGGACATTGCCCTCGATAACACGACCGTCCTTATATCCCTTACGCTTTGTAGTTTTACCTACAGTCTTCCAGAAAGAGAAAGTTTCTCCGGGATGAATAATTATACCATTTATCTTAGCACAGGCGAGGCGGATATTCACTGCTTTATTTTCCTGTAGAGTAATATCGATACCCTTTCCACGCTTGATAAGATGAGAGCTCTGCTCCGAGATAACATTCGGGAGCTTATGTTTCGAGTGGCTCTTAGCTATCTTATCCTTGCTGAGCATATCCTTTACGTGACGCTTGCAGATCTCTTTCTGAGCAGAGATCGCATAACAGGTAGGATTAATATCGCAAAAAAGCACATCTTTTTTCCAAAGCATGATAAAAACTGTCCCTTCTATTTTACATCTATGCCGCCGAACCTGCGGTGACATCTGCTGCTGTGTTTCCATAAAAACAGCAGTAACTTTTCAATATATCTTTTTTTGCCTATTTTCTTTTCCTCCGGAAGCTTTATATAATGCACAAGTATACTTGATATACCGCATCTGTTAGCTCCGAGAATATCCGTGAACATCTGATCTCCTATGACAACGGCTTCTTTACGCTCTACGCTCAGTTTACGCAGAGCATCCTTGTAGCCGCCGGTCTCAGGTTTTTCAGCGTCGCACACATAGAATGTATCGATATTCTTAATAAATCTCCGGACTCTCTCCTCGTCATTATTTGTGAGCAGGACTGTTTTAAGTCCGATAGAATGAATTTTTCTGAACAGCTCATCTATCTCCGGAGTAGAGTCATCGCCGTGATGAACAAGGGTGTTATCGATATCAAAAATGACACCTCTTATCCCTTGGTTATATAGCTTCTTATAATCTATCCGGAATACGCTTTCCGCATATTCATCCGGAAAATACTTTGATATGAGAGTTCTCATTCTTCTCCCCTCATATACCTGCAAACCTTGTCTATCTGTTCCTTGAAGCTTCCGTCGAACTTATTTTCAAAGAAGGCACCGCCGATAGTGAACGAATATGGAGCAGCAGCTTTAAGCTCGTCAAGTTTCTGGTAGCTGTTCACGCTTCCTGCAATACATATCGGAGCGTTTATCTCAGCAACCAAACGGCGGTTAAGCTCTACAGCATCACCGGTATATCTATAACCAAGCAGGTCTATACCGTAAACACCTTTTGCAATATAACTTTTTGCTTCTGCTATCATATCGTCAATTTCGCCGTCAAGAATAGAGGGACGTCCTGTGATACGTCCGACGAAAGGCATATATTTTATACCATTGCTGCGGCATATCTCATTTACAGAATCATAGTACATTGTTCCCATGAGAACATCACAACCGCACTCAACAGCCATTTCCGCTCCCTGTATGCACTTTATCTCAGTATAGGCAACAACTTCGAGTACTGTAGTTTTTCCGCAGCGTTTCATATAAGAATAAAGCTCTTTCATTTTTTCAAGCGGAAGCGTTTCCTCTTTGAAGCCCCACATCTGAGCTTCAGAATCACGGCATTGCTCAAATATCTCGTATGCATTATCAACTGTCCTGTCGTTATGAGTAAGCATAACTATCAATTCAGGAGTACTTTTCATATTTTATCAACCCAGTTCCTTTTTGATAAGGACCTGTCCGCATCAAAAAAAGTACTGACAGACCCTAAAATTTATTCACTAACTAAAAATCACTATATTATAACATAAATTATTAACTTTGTCAAATATCGGCAATTTTTGTCATTAAGCAACATTATTAATGACAAAACTACATTAATGTGATATAATATTAGCATATTATATCCGGAGTGTGACATGATGAATAAATACAGAAAACTGGCATTCAATACAGTTATTTTTGCGATAGGTAATTTTAGTTCTAAAATATTTTCGCTTCTTTTAAATAATCTTTATACTAAACATATAAGTCCGTCAGGATTCTACAGCAAGACCCTGCTTGAAACCATTGCTCTTTTCATGCTTCCTGTTTTTACCTTTTCACTGACAGAAGCTATAGTCCGCTATGGACTTGACAAACGCTATGACAATAAGCAGGTCTTCACTACAGCCTCTGTTCTTACTTTATCCGGACTTACAGCAATGATATTTATTGCTCCTATGCTGCAATTCATCCCGCTGCTAAGACCTATCAGAGGCTATATGATACTGCTCATAATATATATCTTCACCTCGGCTTTAAGAGCTTTATGTTCGCAGTTTGTAAGGTCAAGGGACATGGTAAAACTCTTCTCTTTCGACGGCATCCTCACTACTTTCACCCTGCTTATTTTCAACCTTATATTTATTTCCGGAATGGGACTCGGAGTAAAAGGCTTCATGCTTTCGACAATACTCTCAGATGCTCTTTCAGCAGTTTTCCTCTTTACAGTTGCAGGACTGAAAAACTATTTCTCTATAAACTCTTTCAGCAAAAAGCTCGGCAAAAGTATGCTCCGCTTCACTCTGCCGCTGGTGCCTACGACAGTTATGTGGACTTTCACAGGTTTCTCGGACCAGCTCTTTATCGGAAATATGCACAGCGACGGAGTTTTTCTCGGTGAAAATGCCGCCGGAGTCTACGCCGCAGCAACTAAAGTGCCCAATCTTATTTCAATGCTCTCGACTATCTTCTTTCAGGCTTGGAATATGTCCGCTATAATGGAGAACGATTCAAAGGACAGGGATTTATTCTATGAAAAAGTATACTCCGCTTATGAAGCAATCCTTTTCATAGGTTCTGCCGGACTTATCATACTGCTGAAACCTATATCTGCTATACTCATAAACTACAACAGCTTTCCGGAATACAGTGACGCTTATCTCTATACCCCACTGCTAATTGCCGCCGCAGTATTCACCTGCTTCGACCTCTTCCTCGCAAGTATATATACAGCCACAAAACACACCAAAAATGCCTTCTGGACTATATTTGCAGTATGCATAGTCAATATCATCCTTAACTACTTTCTTATCCCTTGCTGGGGTATTCAGGGAGCTGCTCTTGCTACTTTCATAAGCTATCTGCTCTGCTACTGCATCAGAATGATAGATGCAAGATACTATGTACATTTTGGATTCTCACCAGTCCGCATTACTGTGAACACTTCACTTCTGCTGGCGATGTGTGCATTTATGATATTCCAGCCTGTATTGTATATGTTATGGCTTGTAATGCTCGCTGCGGCAGTATGTGTGTTCAACTTTGTCCCGCTTACAGTGACTGTTAAAAAAATACTGAAAAAATAAAATACGAGCCACGTTTTTTACGCTGCTCACTCACTTGACATCAGCTGTACTTTCTGTTAATATTAATTATACATATATTATAAAGGGGTGGTCTACATGAAAGAATTGATCTCTGCTGCTGTTCTTCCGGCAATATTCCTGCTCATGTACGTAAGAAAGAAAGACAAGATCGAAAGTGAACCAGTTGGACTTGTAATAAAGCTCTTCATTTACGGCGGTATTACGGTCATTACAGCAATGATAATGGAGACTATCGGACTAAGTCTTATTAAAAATGCTCTTGATGAGGATACCATGCCGTATCTCATTGTTGAATATTTCATTGTTGTCGCCGGTTCAGAGGAAGCCGGAAAATATTTCGCAATGAAACATTGCACTTGGAGGTCTCCGGAGTTCAATTATACATACGATGCGATAGTTTACGCAGTCGCAACATCACTTGGATTTGCCGCAGCTGAAAATATACTCTACGTTCTTCAGGGCGGTCTGGAGATCGCATTGATGCGTGCTCTGACTGCTGTACCGGGTCACGCTGTGTTCTCCGTTTTTATGGGTTATCACTACGGACTCGCCAGAAAAGCCGCTGCCCGTGGGGATTATTCCAAAGAGAGCTCCCAGCTTGCAAAAGCATATATCATGCCGGTATTGATGCATGGTTTTTATGATTTCTGCCTCGCTGTAGGCTCTTGGGAATTTATAGTAATATTCTTTGTTTTCTATGTCGGAGCTGTCATTTATGCCTCACGCAAGATCAATAAACTGTCAAGAGAAGATGCTCCGGTAAATGAAAATTATTATATAAACAACTACTGATATGCAAAAAATTTCAAGAGCATCGCAGCTGGCGGTCTTGAATGGTCCACAAAATAAAATCAGCCTGAAAGAGTTACTTCTTTCAGGCTATTGTTTTTACTTTAAGAATCCGTTGATTATCTGCTCCTCAGCTTCAGACTCAGTAAGACCAAGAGTCATAAGCTTTATGAGCTGTTCACCGGCTATCTTACCAATTGCAGCTTCATGTACAAGAGCGGCATCGATATGATTTGCTTCAAGTGAAGGAACAGCGAGTATTCTGCCGTTGTCCATAATGATAGAATCACACTCGGTATGACCTGTGCAGGCAGCACTGCCGACTATACAAGCGTCAAACTTCTGGTATGAATCATCTCTTGCAACAGAACGTGAAACTACATCCGCACTTGAACCGTCCTCATTTAGCTCGACTTTATATATACTGTAAGCCTGCTGTTTTCCGTGAGTCATAAGACGTTCACGCACCACAAGCTTAGCATCCTTTTTAAGTTCTGCGATAGTTGTTCTGTTTGTAGAGTCAACACCTTTTATCTGTACCATTTCCATTTCAACGGTACTGCCCTCTTCCATGTACACCTCAGTAACAGGATTGAGGATACGCTGACCGCTTCCATCTCCGGAGCCATAGTGCTTTTCAACATAGCGTATCTTAGAATTCTTGCCTACATAGAAACGGTGGATACCGTCATGCTGAGAATCCTGAGAGCCGCAGTTATCAATTCCGCATCCGGCAACGATAAGAACGTCACAGTCCTCACCGATAAAGAAATCGTTGTAAACAGTTTCTTTAAGTCCGCTTTCGCTGAGGACTACCGGAATATGGATGCTTTCATTTTTTGTACCAGACTTTACACGGATATCTATACCGCTTTTTTCAGTTTTAGTCTGAATATCTATATTTGCTGTAGTACTTCTTCCTACAGACTGTCCATTGGCACGAAGGTTATAAGCTCCCTCAGGTATATCATGAAGGTCTGCGACCTCTGCCAATAATCTTTTCTGTACTGCATCAAGATCAGCCATAATACACCTCCTTAGTCAAGCTTCTTGCAGATATTTTTCATATAATCTCCGCCCATGAGCTCCGGCAGTATCTTCGCACCCTCTTCATGCTTTACAACATTTCCGTCTGCGATAACAACTATCTCATCGGCAATATTAAGGATACGTTCCTGATGAGATATTACGATAATAGTCCTGTTTTTATCAGCATCACGCATTTTCTCAAAGATACGAATAAGGTTGTTGAAGCTCCAGAGGTCGATGCCGGCTTCCGGCTCGTCGAATATTGCGAGCTTTACATCACGGGCAAGAATAGTAGCGATCTCGATTCTTTTGAGCTCACCGCCTGAGAGTGAAGCATTAACCTCACGATCGATATAGTCTTTTGCACAAAGACCTACTTCTGAAAGATACTCACAAGCCTCAGAAACGCTCAGATTCTTGCCTGCTGCGATTCTAAGAAGATCTACAACTGTCATGCCCTTAAAGCGAACAGGCTGCTGAAACACAAATCCTATGCCCATACGAGCTCTGTCTGTAATCGACTTATCAGTAATATCAACACCGTCGAATATTATCTGACCACTTGTATTTTTATATATGCCTGCAATGATCTTAGCGAGGCTTGATTTACCTCCGCCATTAGGTCCTGTTATGGCAATAAATTTATTATCGCCCAATTCAAGGCTGATATTTTTTATTATACCAATATTATTTCCATCATCAACTGCACTGAACTCTATATTTTTCAGTTCAAGCATTTCATGCACCTCTTTTCCGTCTATTTATATTATTTTAAAAATATTGCTGCATATACAGCAAAACAAGGCTGCTATATATTTATCAGCAGCCTTGTTTTGTTATATATGCATGTTTTCCATTCGATCATATTTACGGAAACAAAAAGTAGGCTTGCAAAATTCGCCTAATTTTTGCAAAAGTCCCCTGTTCTGTATCAAAAACATTGTTTCATTAAATATGATTGAACATTATATTACCCAAACCTTAAAATAATCTTAATTATTTTTGTATCTGATAATATTTTTAACATATATTCGCTATAGGATCAATACTGATAAACACTTTTTTAATTCTGACGCTAAAAAATCAGCATAATTTCTATAATAATTATACACTGTTTAGCATCAAAAATCAATTCTTGTAAACATACAATAACAAAATATCTGCGTGCAAACAAAGAGCAGTCCATTTCTGAACTGCTCTATAAGTATCAGCGTATGATATATTACTTCATAGCCTCTTCTACTGCAACTGCACAAGCAACTGTAGCACCAACCATCGGGTTGTTGCCCATACCGATAAGTCCCATCATCTCAACGTGAGCAGGAACTGAAGAAGAACCAGCAAACTGAGCATCAGAGTGCATACGTCCCATTGTATCAGTCATACCGTATGAAGCAGGACCAGCAGCCATATTATCTGGGTGGAGTGTACGTCCTGTACCGCCGCCTGAAGCAACTGAGAAGTACTTCTTACCAGCGTCTGTACGCTCCTTCTTGTATGTACCTGCAACCGGGTGCTGGAAACGAGTTGGGTTTGTAGAGTTACCTGTGATAGAAACGTCAACGTTTTCCTTCCACATGATAGCAACGCCTTCTCTTACGTCGTTAGCACCGTAGCAGTT